>KL568610.1:10726-13403 GCA_000715605.1 Streptomyces speibonae
GCTGCGCGAACACCCCCGGCCCGCACCAACGCAGGGCCACCTACCCCCGCGTGAGCGACAACAGATCCCGCGCCGGCCCCACCGGCCGGTGCCCCGTCGTCCACACCGCCCGCAGATCCCGCGCCAGCGCGACCCCCTGCACCGGCACCCGCACCAGCCGCCGCGTGGCCAGCTCCTCCCCCACCGCCAGTTCACTCAGCACCGCCGGCCCCGCACCCCCCACCGCCGCCGCCTTCACCGCGGTGGTGGACGACAGCTCGATCAACGGCCGCGCCAGCCCGCCCAGCGCGGCATCCAGCACCTGCCGGGTCCCCGACCCCTCCTCCCGCAGGATCAGTTCCGTGGCCGCCAGCTCCTCCGCGGCCAGCGGCCGCCTCCGCCGCGCCCACGCGTGCGACGGTGCCGCGACGACGATCAGCCGGTCGTGGGCGATCACCGCGGAGTCCAGCCCCGTCGGCACCGTGAGGCCCTCCACGAACCCCACGTCCGCCTCGCCCGCGAGCAGTCGCTCCGCCACCGCCGCGGAGTTCCCCGCGAGCAGCGACACCGCCGTGTCCGGCCACTGCGCGCGCAGCGCGAGCAGCCAGCCGGGCAGCAGATACTCGGCGATCGTCATACTGGCCGCCACCCGCAGCCGTGAATCCCTGCGGTCCCGCAGCGCCTGCGCGCCCGCGTCGAAGGCTTCCGCCGCCTCCACGATCCTTCGCGCCCAGTCCGTGACCAGCGCCCCCGCGTCCGTCAGCCGTGAGCCGCGCGGCGAGCGGTCGACCAGGGCCACGCCCAGCTGCCGTTCCATCGACCGCACGCGGCTGCTCGCCGCGGGCTGGGTGATGCCCAGCTCGCGTGCCGCGCCGCCCAGACTGCCCAGCCGCGCCACCGCCAGCAGCAGCTCCAGCGCCCCGAGGTCCGGCACCCGGTGGGCCAGCGCCCCGGCGCCCGCCGGCCGGTCGGCCCGGTCCGGCCGGTCCTCGGCATGATCCTCCGTCTTGCTCATAAGCCCAGCTTATGTGGAGCGCGCCGCGCGCAGGGCGCGCCCCAGTACCACCGGTGCCTCGACCAGCGACGGCCCGTACCAGGTGAGGTGCCGGCCGCCGACCAGCGCGCACGGCAGCCCCGGGAAGGCCTCCGGGCCGTCGTCGGCGGTGAAGCGGTACGGCTCGTCGGGCAGGACGACGACGTCCGGTGCCGCCGCGCGCAGGTCGTCGAGCGGCACGCGCGGATAGCGCTCGGGGTGGCCGGCGTAGAGGTGCCGGACGCCGAGCCGGGCGAGCAGGTCGCCGGCGAAGGTGTCCCGGCCCAGCACCATCCAGGGACGCCGCCAGACGGGTACGACAGCCGTCCGGCGCTCCGCGGGCGGGGGCAGGGCGGTCCAGGCAGCCTCGGCCTCGTCCAGCCACCGGGGCCGTGCCGCCACGGAGCAGGCGGTGAGCACCCGGTCCAGCTCGGCGAAGGCCTGGGACAGCGTCCGTACCTCCGTCACCAGAACCTCGATCCCCGCCGCGCGCAGGGCGGCCAGGTCGGGCTCGCGGTTCTCCTCCTCGTTGGCGATCACGAGATCGGGGGCGAGGGCGGTGATCCGGTCCGCCTTGGGATTCTTCGTACCGCCGACGCGTACGACGTCCAGCCCGGCGGGGTGCGTGCACCAGTCGGTGGCGCCGACGAGACAGCCGGGAGCGGAGCGGGCCACGGCCTCCGTCAGCGACGGCACGAGGGAGACCACCCGGGCGGGGCGGCTCATCGGCGCGGCTTGTCCCGCAGCGCCTCGATGTGCTCGGCGACGGCGACGACCAGCAGCCGCGTCTCGGACACCGTGGCCCGCCAGCGGTGCCGTACGCCTCCGGTGAGGTAGAGGGTGTCGCCGCGGCCGAGGCGGTAGGCGCGGCCCTCGGCCTCGATCTCCACGGCGCCGTCCGACACGTACATCAACTGGTCGTTGCGGAACTGCAGTTCCCGTCCGGCGTCGTGGTCGCCGGTGTACTCGGAGGCGTGCATCTGGTGGTGTCCGCGCACCAGGGAGCGCACCCGGGGTTCCTCGCGCGGCTCGGTGCCGTCGGCGCGGACGACGTCCACGCTGCACGCCGGGTCGGCGGCGGCGAGGAGTTCCACGGCGGTGGTGCGCAGGGCGTCGGCCACCTTCTCCAGGGAGCTCTGGCTGGGACGCGCCCGCTCGTTCTCGATCTGGCTCAGGAAGGGGACGGACAGGCCGCTGCGCTCGGCCACGACGGCGAGCGTGAGGTCCAGCGCGCGGCGGCGGCGCCGCACGGCCGCGCCCACGCGCAGAGGCTGTTCTTTGTGGTCGCCCATCGCTCCGGCTCCCTCCTCGCCGATCGTCCCGCACCCCGTGCGCCCTGGTGCGGGCGCACTCCTCCTGATGAGTTGTCTGCACCCTACGCACGTTCGGCAAACCGTTTCAGGCGCCTGTCACGTCGCCGTCTCCCGCGGCCGGTGCCGACCTCACACTTCGCGCCAGCCGCCCGGCGGGCCCCTCGGTTCGCCTCCCCTGCGGAAAAGGGGTGTTCCCGCCATTGTTGCCCCTGCGCGCCGGAAGGTCACGGGGAGCTCCGGGCAGGGCATTGCGCTCTGTGGTTGTCCGGATTCTTATCGTGTTCCTGTTCGGCCGCGGACATGCGCGTGGGGCGGGCCCGGCCGCCCGTGCGGGGCGGGTCCGGGCCCGCCC
>KL568610.1:13604-18550 GCA_000715605.1 Streptomyces speibonae
ATGTGTATAAGAGACAGGGTCCGGGCCCGCCCCACGCGGCGGCCGGTACGGCGGTTACTGCGGTGTCATCCGCTCCACCATGTCCGGGTGCTCCTCGAGCCAGGCGGCGACGGCTGCCTCCTCGTTGCCCTGGCCGCGGTTCTTGATCTCCGCCTCCAGGGAGCCGAGCTCTTCCTCATTCATGTGGAAACCCTTGATCCACTTGGTGAGCTGCGGGTACTGCTCCGGAAACTTCTTGCTGGCGATGGTGTGGATGGTGTTGGTCGCACCCCAGGCACGCTTCGGGTCCTCGAGTTTGGTCAGGTCGTAGTCGTTGTACGCCCAGTGCGGCGACCAGAGCGTGACGGCGACCGGCTCCTCCTTGGCGTAGGAGCGCTTGAGCTCGGCCAGCATCGCCGGCGAGGAACCGTCGACGACGTCGTACTCGTCCTCCAGGCCGTAGGCGGGGAGCACCTTGTTCTTCAGGATGTCCATCTGGCCGGTGCCCGCCTCGATGCCGACGATCCGCCCGCCGAACAGGTCGGCCTTGCCCTTCAGGTCCGCCAGGGACGTGACGTCCTTGACGTAGGAGGGAACGGAGATCTCCAGCGAGACCGGTTCGTACCAGGTGCCGAGGTCGGTGAGCTTGTCCTTGTTCGGCTCGTAGAAGTTCTTCTGCGAGTGCGGCAGCCACGCGTCGAAGTTGAGGTCGATGTCCCCGGACGCGAGGCCGGTGTAGACCGGACCGACCTCCATCTGCTTGAGGTTCATCCTGTAACCGCGCCGCTCCAGCACGTTCTTCCACAGGTAGGTGACGGCGACGTCCTCCTCCCACGGGAACCACGCCACGTCCAGTGCGCGCTTCGCCTCTGCCGGGGTCTCGCCGCCCGACCCGGAGGCCACCGGGGCCAGCTCGTCGACGACGCCCGGGTTGGCCTTCAGCCAGGTGCGGACGGCGTCCTGCTGCTTGCCCTTGCCGGCCTTGTTGATCTCGGCCTCGAGTCCGGTGAGCTGCTCCTCGGTCATCGAGAAGTCCTTCAGCCACTTCCCCACGACCGGGTTGTCACCGGCGAAGCCCTTGCGGGAGACCAGGTGCACGCCGTCGCCCTCGCCCCAGGAACCCTTGGGGT
The DNA here is from genome assembly GCA_000715605.1 of Streptomyces speibonae. GTDB lineage: Bacteria > Actinomycetota > Actinomycetes > Streptomycetales > Streptomycetaceae > Streptomyces > Streptomyces speibonae. The sequence continues at coordinate 14,714 of KL568610.1, forward strand.
CCTTCAGCTTCTTCAGGTCGTAGTCGCTGTACGCCCAGTGCGGCGACCAGAGCGTGACGACGACCGGTTCCTTCTTGCTGTAGGCGCGCTTGAGCTCTGCCAGCATCGCCGGCGTGGAGCTGTCGACGACCTCGTACTCCTTCTCGAGGCCGTAGTCCCCGAGCACCTTGTCCTTGAGCAGGCCCATCATGCCGGCGCTGGACTCGATGCCGGTGATCTTCCCGTTGAAGGTGGCGGCCTTGCCCTTGAGGTCCTCCAGGGAGTCGACGTCCTCCATGTACGCCGGGACGGTCAGCTCCAGCGACGTCTCCTCGTACCAGGTGCCGAGGTCCTCGAGCTGCTCGCCGTACTTCTTCCAGTACGCCTCGTGGGTGGTGGGCAGCCAGGCGTCGGTCTGGAAGTCGACGGTGCCCTGCGCGAGCGCGGTGTACAGCGGTCCGGCCTCGAACTGCTTGGCCTCGACCTCGAAGCCGCGCTGCTCCAGGATCTCCTTCCACAGGAAGGTGGAGGCGACGCCCTCGTCCCACGGGATGTAGCCCATGCTGATCTTCTTGCCCTCGCCGACCTTCTTGCCGTCGCCGGCGGTGTTCTGCCCGTCGCCGCTGCCGCCGAACAGGCCCATGCCGCCCGCGACCAGCGCGAGCACGACGATGCCGATCACGGCGACCTGCGGACGGGGCCGGTAGGACCAGATCTTCATCCCCTGGGCGGCCCGCGCCTTGGCGGCGGCGCGCCGGCCGAGCGGGGAGACATGGGTGCCCAGGGCGCTGGTCATCCGGTCCAGGTAGATCGCCAGGATGACGATGGCGATGCCGGACTCGGCGCCGAGGCCGATGTTCAGCTGGCCGATGGCCTCGATGACCGCGCCGCCCAGGCCGCCGGTGCCGACCATGCCCGCGATCGCGGCCATGGACAGGCCCAGCATGATGACCTGGTTGACGCCCGCCATCACCGTGGGCAGCGCCAGCGGGAGCTGGACGCGCAGCAGGGTGTTGCGGGGGGTGGTGCCGAACGCCTCGGCGGCCTCGACCAGTTCCTTGTCGACCTGGCGGATGCCCAGCTCGGTCATGCGCACGCCGGGGGCGAGCGCGAAGATCAGGGTGGCGACGATGCCCGGGGCGGAGCCCGTGCCGAAGAACAGGATCGCCGGGATGAGGTAGATCATCGCGGGCAGCGTCTGCATGAAGTCCAGGATCGGCCGGACCACGGCGCTGACCCGGTCCGAGCGGGCCGCCCAGATGCCCACCGGCACCGATATGACCAGCGCGATCACGGTGGCGACGATGACCAGGGCCAGCGTCACCATCGAGTCCTCCCACAACTCCATGGAGTCGAGGAAGGCGAAGCCGAAGAAGGTGAGGACACCGGCGAAGGTGCCCCGCAGCCAGAAGGCGATGACCGCGAAGATGCCGCAGAGGATCAGCGGTTCGGGGGCCTGGAGGACGGCGTTGACCCCGTCGTAGGCGCCGGTGAAGACGGCCTTGAAGAAGTCGAACAGCCAGCTGACGTTGTCGAGCAGCCAGTCGACGGTGCTGTTGACCCAGTCGCCGAGCGGAATCCTAGGCACGGGCCATCACCTTCTCGCCCTTGTCGCGCGGGGTGTCGCAGACCCCCTGCTCGGACTCCTCGTCACCGAGGAAGCCGACCAGGCGCTGCCGCGGCACGACCCCGACCAGCGCGTCCTCCGTGTCGACCACCGCGACGGGGTGCGGTACGCGCGCGCTGATCGCGCACAGGTCGGTGAACGTGGTGTCGGGCGAGGCGGTCTCGCAGTTGCAGTCGGCCTCGTCGCCGCGCACCTCGCGGTCCATCACCGCCGCGGCGGTCAGCACGCGGGAGCGGTCGACGTCCTGGGTGAAGGAGGCGACGTAGTCGTTGGCGGGCCGGATCAGGATGTCCTGCGCGGTGCCGATCTGCACGATGCGGCCGTCGCGCATCACCGCGATGCGGTCGCCCAGGCGCATGGCCTCGTTGAGGTCGTGCGTGATGAAGACGATCGTCTTCTTCAGCTTCTTCTGCAGCTCGATCAGCTGGTCCTGCATGTCGCGGCGGATCAGCGGGTCGAGGGCGCTGAAGGACTCGTCCATCAGCAGCAGGTCGGCGTCGGTGGCGAGGGCGCGGGCCAGACCGACGCGCTGCTGCATACCGCCGGACAGCTCGTCGGGCCACGACTTCTCCCAGCCGGCCAGGCCGCACAGGGCGAGCGCCTCGTCGGCGCGGCGTTCGCGCTCGGCGCGGGGCACGCCCTGCACTTCAAGACCGTAGGCAGCGTTGTCACGGACGCTGCGGTGCGGGAAGAGCGCGAAGTGCTGGAAGACCATGCTGATCTTCCTGGAACGGACCTGGCGCAGTTCCCGGTCGGACAGCGCGGTCAGGTCCTGACCGTCGAAGCGCACGTGTCCGGCGGTCGGCTCGAGCAGGCCGTTCAGCATCCGCAGCAGGGTCGACTTGCCCGAGCCCGACAGGCCCATGACGACGAAGATCTCGCCCGGCTCCACGGTGAACGACGCGTCGATGACGGCGGCGGTGACGCCGTCGGCCCGCAGTTCCTCCCGGTCTGTTTTTTTCTCGCGCAGTCGTTCGACCGCCTGGTCCGGTCGTCTGCCGAACACCTTGAACAGATGCTCGGCCTCTAGCCTGGATGACACGCGTACCTCTTGTCTCGACGGCAAAGGACAGGAGCGACGCCGATCGGCGGGTCACGCGGCCCACACAGTTGAATCTGTAACCGGCATCGCTCCGCGGCCGCGCCTTCCCGGTTTTGCACGAGGCAAACATCTTTTTCCGGCGGCATTGCGGCATGATGCGGGGCGTGACCGGACGACTGATGCTGCTCGACACCGCCTCGCCGCGTCTTACCATTCCCCGCATGACAAATGATCACGACCCACGGCGGGTCCTCGGGTACGCGCGCATCAGCAAGGCGACGGACGAGAGCACCTCCATCGAGCGACAGCGCGAGGTCATAGAAGCGACATGCCGCGCACGCGGGTGGGCGCTCGCCGACATCATCGAGGATGTCGACGTCTCCGCCACGAAGACCCGGCTCGATAGACCGGGGCTCGCCCGCGTCCGCGAAGCCGTAACCGCCGGTCGCGCCGACACGGTCATGGTCTGGCGCATCGACCGCGTCGCCCGGTCGGTGTCCGACCTCGCGGCACTCACGGAAGAATGGGCAGCCGCCGGGGTCTCGCTCGTGTCGGCAACGGAGCCGTTCGACATGACGACGTCGGCTGGTCGGATGCTGCTGCAGCTCCTCGGGGTATTCGCCGAGTTCGAAGCCGCCACCATTCGTGACCGCGTCACGGCCGCGCGTGCCGCACTTGAAAGCCCAGCGCTGGCCCGGCGGTGCTGCACCCTACGGTTACCGCATCGTCGACAACCCAGACGGCGCGGGGAAAGCCTTGGAGGTCGACCCGGTCGAAGCGGCGTACGTGCGCAAGGCTGCCGACCTGGTGCTCAGCGGGAAGTCCGCGTACTACGCAACCAAAGCGCTCAACGCCGCCGGTTCGACCCCCCGCAAGGCCAAGGCGTGGTCGATGACGTCGCTGCGCATCGTGCTCACGCAAGCGGCGACCCTCGGCCACATGACCCACAAAGGCAAGGTCGTCACCGACGCCGACGGCAAGCCTGTGCAAGTGTGGGAGCCATTGCTCCCCGAAGAGGACGTGTTGCGCCTACGCGCGCTGCTCGCGCCGACACGAACGCCGGGCGGGGAACGCGAACGTCACGCCCGCCTCCTGTCGGGCCTGTTGCGGTGCTCGTCGTGCAACGGGAACCTCCGCGTGAACCAAACCCTGTCTCTTATACACATCTCTGATGGCGCGAGGGAGGCGT
>KL568610.1:18731-22832 GCA_000715605.1 Streptomyces speibonae
AGATGTGTATAAGAGACAGTGCCACGGCCGGTCCGACGGCCGGGGGTGCGAGCGGTCCACGTCCATCGTGGCGGAACGGCTCGATGAGTACGTGGAGGGCGTGTTCCTCGACAAGGTCGGCAAGTTCGAAGTCGTCGAAGCCCGCGAGTCCGTGCGCGAGGTCGCCGAGCTGGCCGCGACCGAAGCCGCAATCAAAGCCACCACTGCGGAGCTGGCGGACGCCGACGACGAACGCGAGGCCGAGCTCATGGCGGACCTCCGGCGGCTCAAAGCGAAGCGCCGGGAACTGCTCGCCGCGCCGGAAGAGCCCGAGGTCGAACTCGTGAGCCTGGGGATGACGTTCGCCGAAGCCTGGGAGGCGCGCGACACCGACGGCCGCCGCGACCTGCTGGCGTCGGCTATCGAGCACATCGTCATTCGCCCGGGTGTGCGTGGTCGACGCGGGATCGACCCTCAGCGCGTGGATATCCACTGGCGGGCCTGACGCCCGACTGACGGCCGGCTGCTGACGCCCTGGTGTCCTGTACGGATGCCGGGGCGTTCGTCGTTCCTGCGGCCAGCAGGACGGCAGGACGCCGTTTACACGGGATGTGCGTGCGCGGGGTGCGGGCGCGGAGCGGAGCGGTCGGCCGGGGAGTGACGAAGTGTGTCAGAAAACCGTCACTCCAGTATCCCGGTAGTAGTTTTGGTCGGTCGGTCTCTATAACAGCTTTACTGAAGTGACGGTTTTCTGACACTGACGTCACCCCGCCTCGCAGCGCCCGGCTCCTCGCGCCCGCCCAGTGCCCGCGCGGCGTCCCCCGGTTCACCCCCGTGACGAACGGCGCGCAACCCGCGCCCGACGCACGAGGAGCCAACATGTCACCGAACCCTTACGCCGCCGTCCACGCTCGCGCGAGCCTTCGGCGTGGCCCGGCCAAGTACCACTGCTGCTACTTCTGCGGCCTCCGCGCTCGTGACTGGGCACTGAACCGCGAAGCCGACACGGAGATCAAGCGCGCCCACGGCCGCGAGTATGCCGATTCGGTCGACGCGTACATACCGCTCTGCAAGGGGTGCCACACCGCTTACGACCGCACCCGGGGCGCGTTCGACCGCCGCGCCCGCTGGAACGCCGTCCTCCCCGACCTCCGCGAGCGTGCCCGCGCCCAAGTCGCCCGCGCACACGCAGCGTGGAAGCGGTTCACCGGGAGGCACGATGCCCCCGTGGAGCGCGCCTGCGAGCAGTGCGGCGGCCCGTTCTGGACCACGCGCGGAGACACCTGGTGCCTGTTCTGCCGCTGGCCGGACGTGGCCGCGATCGTCGGCGACCGCCGCCCGCGCCCGGGGCGTGAGGGGTGACCGTGAAGCTGCTCACCCCCGAACGCACCTGCCAGCACTGCGGCGAGCAGTTCCCCGTTCCTCGCCGTCCCGGCCGTCCCCCGTCGTTCTGTTCATCGACGTGCCGACGGGCCGCTCAGCGGGCGTACAAACGCGACTACGCGCGTGATGGACGCGCCGTCGAAGACCTGCCGCCGGTCGAGCTGGCGGACTGGGCCATCACGCCGATCGAAGCTGACGCCATCGCCCGCGCGGCGACCGGCGACGAGGACGCGTCGATGTGGTCGGCGTTCGTGCCGGATCGCTGGACGACGTTGTCGCACGACGACCACCCCGACGTCGAGCCCGGCGCGTACGTCGGCACCACGTCACCCGACGTCGGCCCGGTGATCGGCTCCGACCGGCCCTGGTGGGACGCCGAGTAGACAGAAACTACATGGTGTAGTCGTTGTGCAGGTCGCGTCGTGCGTCGGCGCTGAGCTCGTCCAGGACGACTCGGCACCACCACCACACCGACCGTACAACTTCTGCGCCCCGTCAGCGGCTGGTCACCGCGCAAGGGCGGGGCGCGCCCTTCTTTCGTGATCACGGCCGCCGGTGACCGGTCGTGATCACTCCGAACGCCGTCATGGACAGGCCCAGGCTCCCTGTCCGTGGCGGCGTTCTTCTTTTCCCCTCTCGCTGCTTACGAAGGATCGCCTGTGTTCAAGCTGCGCGCCCTCGACACGTCCCGCCTCACGGCCAACGACCGGCGCTTCGCTGCTGCGTTCGCTGAAACCCTCCCGCAGGTCATCGAGCCCGCGCCGGGCGACGAGGTGAGTGCTCCCGACCTGGCGCACGCGCTGCGCGAAGCAGCTGGCCAGGGGTTCCCGGTGTCGTCCACGCGTCGCCTCGCGGCTGCTGTTGGCTTCCGCATTCGCAACGCCGACGGCGAGGCGTTCATCCGGGACGTGCGCCTGGTCTGAGCGATCCTCACCCGCCCCGAAGGAGTTCTCGTGACCTACGAATTCGGACCCGACCCCCGCGCCGTGCTCGGCGTGCTCCACGAGGTCATTTACGGCATCGGCCGGACGATGACGGCGGCCGGTGAGTTCCCGACCGAGTCCGTCGACGCGCTCGCCCTGCTGGTCCGCTCCACCGCCGACTACGAGTCGCGCGTGGAGGTGGGCCGTGGCTGACGAAGCGACCACCACACCGACGATCGAAGAGACTTCCGCCGGAACGCCGGACGCGGCGACCCCGGCGGCCACCCCCGCGAACCCGGAGGACGCTCTGGGCGATGCGGGGAAGCGCGCGCTTCAGGCGCTGCGCCAGGAGGTCAAGGACCTCCGCGCTGAACTGAAGCGATACAAGGCTTCGGAGTCAACGGACGACGGCGAGCGCGACGCTGCCGACGCCGACGGCTCCACGTCGGAGAGCACGCGCGACGCGGCCCCGACGTCCGACGCCTCCCCGTCCGCGACGGAGGGGAACGACGTCGAGCCGACCACATCGCAGCGCCCCCGTTTCCAGGGCAGCGGCGACGGCGGCGCGTTCGGCCGATCGGCCGGAGGCTTCCGCCAGCTCACCCGCGACGACCTCAAGCGGATGAGTCCGGCCGCCATCGACCGCGCCCGGCGGAACGGCCAGCTGCGCGACCTGCTGAGCGGCAAGTAGCCGCGTCCCGTTCTCCCGACGAAAGAGGTAACCAACCATGGCGCTTACGAACTTCATCCCTGAGGTGTGGGCCGCCTCGGTCATGACCGCCCTGGACACCGCGCTCGCGTACGGCTCCGAGGGCGTGATCAACCGCGACTATGAGGGCGAGGTGTCCGAGTACGGCGGTTCGGTCACGATCAACACGGCCGCTGACCCGGCCGTCCAGGACTACGTCCCTTACACCGACATGGTCGGCGGTCAGGCGGCTTCCACCGCGCAGACCATGAACATCGACCAGCGCAAGGCGTGGTCCCTGGACATCGACGACGTCGACCGCGCCCAGGCCCGCGACGACGGCGACTTCGTCACCAAGGTGTCCGACCGCGCCGCTCACCTGCTGGCCAAGACTGCCGACAGCTACGTTGCTGGACTCATGGCCGCCGCCGTCACCCCGGGCGCGGAGGTGACCATCAGCGCCGCGACCGAGGCGTACGACCTGCTGGTGGACCTGCGCACCGCGCTCTCCGAGCAGGATGTCCCGGTCGACGGCCGCTGGGTCGTCGTGACCCCGGCCTTCCACGGGCTGCTGCTGAAGGACTCCCGGTTCGTCGCTTCCGGCGACGCGCTCGGCGGGACCACCCGCAGCTCCGGCGTGGTCGGCCAGGCCGCCGGGTTCACCGTGCTGGAGTCCAACCAGGCTCCCGACGGTCCCGGTACGGGCGCTGGCAAGCTCATCATCGCCGGTCATTCGCTGGCGACCACGTACGCCGACCAGATCACCAAGGTCGAAGCGGTCCGCCACCCGAACCAGTTCGTGGACCGGCTGCGCGGCCTGCACGTCTACGGCGCGAAGGTCGTCCGCCCGGACTGCCTGACCGCCGCCGACGTCATCGTGGGCTGATGCCTCATGGGTGATCTCGCAACGATCGCCGACATGACGGCACGCGGCATCACCGTCGACGCATCCGAGGAAGCCATCGTGAACCAAGCGCTCGCGGTGGCCTCCTCAGCCGTCCGGCAGGCCGCCGGGGCGAACATCACGACCACCACGGCCACGGTGACGCTGGAGGGCAGCATAAGCCCGTGGCTCCGCCTTCCCGGCGCACCCGTGACCGACGTGGCCTCGGTGACTGTCGACGGGCA
>KL568610.1:23068-29349 GCA_000715605.1 Streptomyces speibonae
ACCGTGACCTACTCGTACGGCCTTCCAACGGCTCCCGCCGATGTCGTCGACCTGGTGTGCCGCATGGCGGCCCGCGCCCTGGCGGACTACCGCGCCGGGGACCCCGCGGCTCGAACTGTGGCGTCTGAGCGAATCGGCGACTACTCGGTGACGTACGCCGACGCCGACGCGTCGTCGCCGTTCGACCTCCCCGACCGCGTCTGTGCCCGACTCGCGGCCCGGTTCGGCTCAGGCGCACCCCTGGTGGTGAAGTCACGATGAGCCGTGTCGCCCACCTGCTGAATACCACCGTCAACGTGTGGCGGTATACCGAGGTCAGCGACGGCATGGGCGGCTGGATACGCACCTGGGCGGACCTTGGCCCGGTGCGTGCTCGCATCGCGCAGCCGTCCGCCCACGAGCGCACTGCTGCCGACAAGGCGTCCGTTCGCTTGGACGCTGTCGTGTACCTCCCGCCGACCGCTGACGTGCGGCGAGGCGACGAACTGCGCCGTCCTGGGCACGAGCCGCTGACCGTGGATGCCGTCTACATGCCGTCCGCGCCGGTCTACAAGCGTGCCGAATGCACAGCCGACCAAGTCGCCGCGTAAGCAGCCCCCCACGAGGGGTGGGGAGGGACCCCTTCCCCTGTTGGGGCGGTCGAGCGCCGGGGAGGCCCCCCGGGGGTGCGCCCAGTTCAGAAGACTCGATCCGTCACATGATCGTTACATCAGCGTGACCCTAGGAGGCCCCACGCGATGCCCACCGCCGCCGCCGACGCCGTCGCCGAGGCCACCTACCCGGCGCACGCGTACCGAGTCTTGCCGCAGCGGGTCCCCTGGAACGTGAAGCGGCTGCGCGCCGCGTACATCGACGGCGGACACGAAGCCCTCGCCGACGAGGTGTGGGACCAGATCTACTCCACCGCACCCGGACGAGCGACGGACGTGTGGGAGCGGGCGGCGCTCATCGACTGGTTGTGGGCGGTCACCCAGGACTACATCGCCGAATGGTCGGCGATCGCTGATCACGACGCCTGGCCGTCCGACGCCCACCGTGGTGCTCGCGGCTAGCGCATCGACTTCCGGACTCGTTCCGGACCGAATCCCTCCTTGCGGGGGCGAAGGGGACAGGCCGCGTCGGCTGGCACGCCCAGTCGGCGGGGCCTTTTTGCGTTGGGGGGTGAACAGGTAGCCCGGCGTCGGCCCACTCCACCAATGTCACGTCGTCCGGGTTGATCGCCGGGCGGTTCTCCTCTCGCCTGATGCCCTCGGTCCTTCGGGACCGGGGGCGTTGGCGTGTGAGGGGCTGGAAGCGAAAGGAGATGACGATGGACACGCCGACGAAGGCGTGCACGAAGTGCCGCGAGGTCAAGCCGCGGAACGACTTCCCCCGCGACCGCCGCCGCCGGGACGGGCGGAAGTCGAGGTGTCGGGAGTGCTGCCGCGCCGCTGACCGTACCCGCCGCGCAGACCCCGAGTACCGCGAGCGTGAACGCACCGCCGACGCCGCCCGCAAGCGCGCCCGTCTCGCCGCGAACGCCGCCCGCACCGACGAACAGGTCGCTGCCGACCGCGCCAGGTTGCGTCCAGACGGCATGAAGCGCTGCCGATCGTGCCGCGAGGTGCTGCCGCTGGATGCGTTCAGTGCGAACCGCGCCCGCGCCGACGGCCTCAACGACACCTGCCGCCTTTGCGCGCACGCCGACCTGCTCCGCGCCGCCGCGCTCAAGATCGAAGCGCTGGATTTGTACGCTTGCACGTACTGCGGTGGCCCCGCTGAAGCCATCGATCATGTCATCCCACGCGCGCTCGGCGGCACCGACGACGCGCACAACCAGACCCCGGCGTGCGGCTCGTGCAACTCCAGCAAGAACGCCACCCCCGTCCTTGAATGGCTCGCGCGCCGCGACCCGGAGCTGGTCGCCCGCGTGGTCGCGTGGCCGGTGGAGGTGGTCGCGTGATGCCTGAGAAGCTGGCCGTGCCCGTCTCAACATCCCCGGCCATGACCGATCACAAGAACAACGCCCCGGCCACCATGACCGCCCCTTGGTACGCCCGCGCCGTGTCCGCCGTCGGCCGCCCGGCCGTGCTCCTGGCCGCGTTGGCCATGTCCGCCCCCGGCGAATACCGCCTGGCCGTGCTGGCCGGATGGTCCGGCTGGGTGGCCGCACTGATGCCCCTTTTTGCCTTTCGGTGTACGCCGCCGCTGCTGCGGTCATGGCCGCGACCCGCCCGGCCGGTTCACCTGGCCGCCGGTCAGCGGTCATCGGCGCAGGCGCCGCCCTGATCCTCGCGCTGGCCGCCCAGGTGACCGCCCACCTCATCGCGGCCGGGTTCATGGTGACCGGCCCGTTCCTCGTGGCCGCCGTGTCCGCCGTACCGCCGGTCGTCGTCGCGCACATGCTCCACTTGGCCGCGTCCCCGCGACCGGTCGGTAACGCCACTGCTGACCGACTGACGGCCGAGGACACCGACGCCTGCACGGATGACCGGCCGGACCAGGACGCGCCCGAGGGCGGGCAGCAGGCCACGCCGACGACCACCGAGGAACAGCCGGCTGACCGTGCGCCGGACACAACGCCGGACACCGCCCCGGTCACCACCCCGGACACCGCGCCTGCCCCGGCCATGTCCGCCCGTCCGGCCCGGACGCCTGGCCGTCCGGCCCCGGTCGTCGACCTGGACGCTGTCCGTGCGGCCGTGGCCGACCTGACCGCGTCAGGTGTCCGGCCGTCCGGCCGTGCTCTCGGCGAGCGGCTCGGCGTGTCCGAGAGGACCGCTCGCCGGTACCTGGCCAAGGTCGCTGCCTGACCGGCCAGCCGACCATGGTTTAAACGCCCTCGTCAGGGTCCCCCGTGGACTCCGGCGGGGGCGTTTTTGCGTCCGGTGTCCCGGTCACGAAGCTGCCTTTGTGCGGGACCGTTGTCACCAGCCCGCGCTCGCGAAGCACCTTGAGCGCCCGCCGCACCGTATCGATGGACACGCCGTACTGCGAGATCATCGCTCGCTCGCCGGGCAGGGCCGCTCCCATCGGCAGCCGTCCCGTGCGGATCTCGTCTTCGATCTCGTCGGCGAGCCGGACGTAGGCATAGCGCAGGTCCATAACTCCAGCGTCGCCCGTGGCCCCGTACCGCGCCGCTTGGCCACGCGTTGCCAATCGGACCCACGCGAACCCACGCGGAGGCGTATCGTCGGTCATGAAAGGACCCCGGCGACGGAGGCGACCCGTCCCGGGGCGTGGCCGACTGACAAGGAGTCGACATGCAAGAGCGTACCGCCGTGAGGTACTCCGACGGAGTGATCATCGTCTCGGAGCCGGACCCGACCGAGACCATCCAGATCGACTACGCGCGCCGGGTCGTCGCTGCCGCCCGGCCGAACCTGGAGGCCGACAACCTGACGCCGCGCGAGCTGCGGTACATCGCCGTCGAGCTGGCGCGGTGCGTCGAGGAGCTGCTGGTCATCATCGGCGACTCGCGCGACTAGCCCGACGCCCCGTCCCCGCGCCTCGTCGAGCCACCCCGGCCCGGCGGGGCGCTCTCGTATGTGTGGCTCCAGCCACTTCTTCGCCGCTAGCTCCTCCCAGGGCTTTGACCTGCGCTGTTTCATCGGTGCCGTCAACGACACCGACCCGGGAGGAACCCCGATGAACCCCGAGATCACTCACCGCCGGATAGGACGCGGCAAGGCCGTGCACATCGTGCTCGCGTCGGGGTGGACGGCTTGCGGTCGCCAGGGGAAGTACGGCGAGCCCGTGGAGACCGGTTCGACGTGCGGTACTTGCGCGACCCGTTGCCCCGACTTCACCGCGCCGATCAAGCCCGTGAAGAAGGCGGCCCCCAAAGCCAAGCGGAAGGCTGCCGCCAAGGCCGCGCCGAAGCGCCCGGCGGACAAGGCCACCAAGGTCTTCGCTTCCAAGCGCCACGCCGACGCCGCGTCGTCCATCGCGGGCGTTCGCTGGGCGGGCGTGGTCCGCAAGACCGGCTCGTTCACCGCGTCAATCAACGCGGCCGAGCACGGGCTCATCGACGCGCCGGAGCCGTGGTTCGCGTTGTGTGTCACGCACGATCAGCACAGCGACTTCCTGCACACGCACCGGGAGGCGTGGGAGGCTCGTCGGCGGCCCTGGGAGTGGTGCGACGACTGCAAGGAAGGGGCGAAGTGATCCACTACCCCCGGTCGCACGGCGACGCCTGCTGACCGCTGAACACCCGATACCGACGCCCCTGGTCACTTGGCCGGGGGCGTTGTTGTGCGGCCGTCCAGCGGGCAACAGGGCCGCCCTACTGTCGCACCCGTCCGCCATGATGGACCTATGACCCGCAAGGAAAAGTGCCTTTTGCTCGACACCGCCTCCCTGTACTTCCGCGCCTACTTCGGAGTCCCGGACTCCGTCCGGGCCCCGGACGGCACCCCGGTGAACGCCGTGCGCGGGCTCCTGGACTTCATCGACCGCCTCGTGCAGGACCACCGGCCGGACCATCTGGTGGCCTGCATGGACGCCGACTGGCGCCCCCAGTGGCGGGTCGAGCTGATCCCCTCCTACAAGGCGCACCGGGTCGCCGAGGAGCGGACGGAGGGACCGGACGAGGAGGAGGTGCCCGACACGCTGTCGCCGCAGGTACCGGTCATCGAGACGGTCCTGGACGCGATCGGCATCGCGCGCGTGGGGGTCGCGGGGTACGAGGCGGACGACGTGATCGGCACGTTCACCGCGCGTGCCGCCGGGCCGGTGGACATCGTCACCGGTGACCGCGACCTCTACCAGCTGGTCGACGACGCGCGGGACGTGCGCGTGCTGTACCCGCTGAAGGGCGTCGGGACGCTGCAGGTCACCGACGAGGCCGTGCTGCGCGAGAAGTATGGCGTGGACGGCAAGGGGTACGCGGATCTGGCGCTGCTGCGCGGCGACCCGAGCGACGGGCTGCCGGGCGTGCCCGGCGTCGGGGAGAAGACGGCGGCCAAGCTGCTGGCCGAGTTCGGTGACCTGGCCGGGATCCTGGCGGCCGTGGACGACCCGCGGGCCAAGCTCACGCCGACGCAGCGCAAGCGTCTGGATCTGGCGCGCCCGTACCTCGCGGTCGCTCCCAAGGTCGTCCGGGTCGCGGACGACGTGCCGCTGCCGGACGTCGACACGGCGCTGCCGCGGGCGCCGCGCGACCCCGGTGAGGTCGAAACCCTGGGCGCCCGCTGGGGGCTGGGCGGCTCGCTGCGGCGTCTGCTCACGACGCTTTCGGCGTGATGCGCGGGATCGGGGTGCTAGCTTAGGTTTACCTAACTCATTCGGCTGGGAGGCACCTCATGGCAGAGCGACCGGCACGCGCAGCGCGTACGCCGCACACGGCCGTGGTCGTCCGCACCGAGCGGCTGACCCCGCACATGCAGCGGGTGGTGCTCGGGGGTGACGGCCTGGCCGGCCTCGCCGCGGACACCTGCACCGATCACTACATCAAGCTGCTGTTCCCGGCCGCGGGGGTGACGTATCCGGAGCCCTTCGATCTCCAGCGCATCCGTGAGGAGTTCCCCCGCGAGCAGTGGCCGGTGACGCGTACGTACACCGTGCGCCAGTGGGATGCCGAGCACCGCGAGCTGACGCTGGACTTCGTGGTCCACGGGGACGAGGGGCTGGCCGGGCCCTGGGCGGCGAGCGTCCGGCCCGGTGAGGTCGTCCGCTTCCTCGGCCCCGGCGGCGCGTACGCACCGGCCCCGGGCGCGGACTGGCATCTGCTGGCCGGTGACGAGAGCGCGCTGCCCGCGATCGCGCGGTCGCTGGAGGCGCTGCCCGATGGTGCCCGGGCGTTCGCCTTCGTGGAGGTCTCCGGGCCGGAGGAGGAACAGAAGATCGACTCCGACGTGGAGGTGCGCTGGCTGCACCGGGGCGGCCGGCGCGTGGGCGAGGCGCTGGTGGAGGCGGTACGGGGGCTCGACTTCCCCGAGGGCCGGGTGCACGCGTTCGTCCATGGTGAGGCGCACTTCGTGAAGGAACTGCGCCGGCTGCTGCGGGTGGAGCGCGGCATCCCGCGCGAGCACCTGTCGATCTCCGGTTACTGGCGCCTCGGCCACAACGAGGACGGCTGGCAGGCCTCGAAGCGGGAGTGGAACGCCCGCGTCGAGGAGGAGCAGGAAGCCGTGACTACGTCCGCGTAATCCACCCCGGCGGGGAGGGGCAGGCCACGGGTCTCCGACCCCGGATTAGTGCGCCGCTGGGGGCGCCAGCGCCCACGGCGAGGGCGTGGTGCGGGGGCGGGCCGCAGGTCTCCGGCCCCGGACCAGAGCGACCCGCGGCGCCCACGGTGAGTG
>KL568610.1:29644-29783 GCA_000715605.1 Streptomyces speibonae
GAACACCCCCGTCCCACCCCCTCCCCGCCGTCGGCGAGTGCCACACTCGGCACCTCCTGCCGCGATCCGCGCCGCCGCTGTCGCGATCCGCGGGCAGTCGTGCCGCTCGGGTGGGCGGTGGGGGTACCTCCCGCTCGAG
>KL568610.1:30080-30664 GCA_000715605.1 Streptomyces speibonae
CCGCCGGCGCCGGGCTGCGCGAACACCCACCGGCTCACGCCAACGCACCGCACTCTGCAGAAGCGCCGGCTGTGCAACCCCACCCCGGGCCGGTCGGGTGAACCCTCGCTCAGCTGCCGCCGGCACCGGCGTGGCGAGGCACCTCAGGGCACTGGACTGGCCCAGGATCCGGCCGCGTGGCACACACCTTCGACGAGCTCGTGGCCAAGCAGCGCGCCGCTGACGAGGCCCACACCCGGGTCCGGCACCTCCGGGACACCTACGGCCCCACCCCCCGCTCCCAGTGGAGCGAACACCAGACCGTCACCTGGGAAACCGCCCAGCGCGCCTGGCACGACCTCGCCCGCGACGTCCGCGTCTCCGTCGCCGAGTACGCCCGCGCCGAGGGCCGGCCGCGCCAGGAGATCGAGGCGGAGCTCAGACGGGCGGCAGGCCACGCCTGACCCGCCCCGTACGCTTGGGCCGTGTGAGACGCAGACGGCCGGTCCCGCCCTCCCCCCTGCCGCAGCGCGACGGCGTCGACCCCGTGCGCGTACGTCTGCCCGCGGGGGAGCGGTGGGCGACGGTGTGCGAGCACCTCGTAC
>KL568610.1:30877-31434 GCA_000715605.1 Streptomyces speibonae
CCTCGTACAGCGGCTGTCGGCCGCCGACGGCGTCGTGGACGGCATGTTCGCCGCGGGGCTGATCGTCGGGGCGGACGGCGAGCCCGTACCGGCGGACACCCCGTACGCACCCGGGATGTTCCTGTGGTTCCACCGCGAGCTGCCCGCCGAGGTGCCCGTACCGTTCCCGCTGGAGATCGTTTACCGGGACGAGCACGTCGTCGTCGTCGACAAGCCCCACTTCCTGGCCACCACCCCGCGCGGCAGCCATGTCGCCCAGACCGCGCTCGCGCGGCTGCGCCGTGAGCTCGGCATCCCGCAGCTGGGCGCCGCGCACCGGCTCGACCGGCTCACCGCGGGCCTGGTGCTGTTCACCGTGCGGCCCGAGGAGCGCGGCGCGTACCAGACGCTGTTCCGCGACCGTCTGGTGCGCAAGGAGTACGAGGCTCTCGCGCCCCTCGACCCGGCACTGGAGCTGCCCCGGACGGTGCGCAGCCGGATCGTGAAGGAGCGCGGGTCGCTGACCGCCCGGGAGGTCGAGGGCGAGCCGAACGCCGTGACCCGGGTCGAGGTCGCCG
>KL568610.1:31677-33058 GCA_000715605.1 Streptomyces speibonae
GGCCTGGGCCGGTACCGGCTGGTGCCGGCCACCGGGCAGACCCATCAGCTGCGGGTGCACATGAACGCCCTCGGTGTGCCGATCCTCGGCGATCCGCTGTATCCCGAGGTGACCGCCCCCGCCCCGGCCGGGGACTTCCGGCGTCCGCTGCAACTGCTGGCGCGGACACTGGAGTTCACCGACCCGGTGACGGGAGTGGAGCACCGGTTCGACAGCGGCCGCAGGCTCGCCGCCTGGGCGTCGTACGAGGAGTGGGCGGCCGTTCAGTAGCCGCGCCACCAGCGCAGGAAGCGCTGCCAGGCGTTCCGTGGCGGGGTGGGTTCCGTCACGGCGGGGGGCGGCGGCACCGGCACGGGCGGTTCGGCCGGCGCCGGGCGCGGCTCCGGTTCGGCGGCCGTCACCGCGGGCCGCGGGGCCGCCTCGATGTGCCAGTCCCGCTGCTGCGCGGGCGCGTCGTTCTCGTGGGTCGGCCGCTTCCGCACGTCCTGCTGCGGGCGGGGCGTGAAGTGGACGGGCAGCGAGACGAGATGCCGTGAGGCGATGGACTCGGTGAAGGCCAGTTCCTCCTCGTCGACGCTGAGTTCCACGTCGGGCAGCCGCATCAGCAGGGCGTCCACGCCGACTTCGGCGATGGTACGGCCGATGTCCTGGCCGGGGCACTCGTGCGGGCCGCCGCCGAAGGCGAGGTGG
Source organism: Streptomyces speibonae (assembly GCA_000715605.1). Lineage (GTDB taxonomy): Bacteria > Actinomycetota > Actinomycetes > Streptomycetales > Streptomycetaceae > Streptomyces > Streptomyces speibonae. The sequence continues at coordinate 32,368 of KL568610.1, forward strand.
GAGCGGTTGCCCTGCATGTCGGCGGTCGGGTCGGGGCGTACCCGGGGGTCGACGTTGGCCGGGGCTGGCGCGAACAGCAGCGCGTCGCCCTTGCGGATGCGCCGGCCGCCCAGCTCCGTGTCCTGCTTGGCGTAGTAGGCGAAGATGGTGCTGAACGGCGGTTCGTCCCAGAGCAGCTGCTCCACCGCCTGGGGCACGGTCATCTGGCCGCCGTTGAGCTGCGAGCGGAAGCGCGGGTCGATCAGCACCTGGCGCAGCACGTTGGCCAGGAGGTTGGCGGTGGCCTCGTAGGCGGCGATCAGCACCACTCGCAGGTGCTGGCTGACCTCCTCGTCGGTCAGCCCGGCCGGGTGGGCGATGAGATGGCCCGCGAAGTCGTCCATCGGCTCGACCCGGCGACGTGCGGTGAGGCGTTGCAGGGCGTCCATGATGTACGCGTTGCTGGCGATGGCGGTCTCGGTGCCGCGGAGCATGTCGCGGGCGGCCTGCACGATGCGGTCGTTGTACTCGTCGGGCATGCCGAGCACCTGGCACATCACGGCCATCGGCAGGTGCTCGGCGTACTGGCCGACCAGGTCGGCCTCGCCCTCCTCGCAGAACCGGTTGACGACCCGCTGGACACTGCGGTTGACGTGCCGGCGCAGGCCGCGGAAGTCGGTGGCCGCCACGGCGGCGTCGATGGCGCCGCGCA
>KL568610.1:33283-35006 GCA_000715605.1 Streptomyces speibonae
CAGCCGCAGGTGTTCGTCGCCCTCGGCGTGCGCGCACATCGGCTGCCAGGCGATGTGCGGCATCAGCGGGTGGTCGGGCTTGACCAGGCCCTCGGCGAGCACGGACCAGATGCGGCTGTCCTTGCAGAAGAGGGCGGGGGTGCGTACCAGTTGCTGGCTCTCGGCGTGGCCGAGGACCACCCACATCGGCACGTCGTCATGGATCAGCACGGGTGCCACCGGCCCGTGTTCGGCCCGCAGTTCCTCGTACAGCTTGCGCAGGTCCGGCGACTCGTGCAGCCGGGCACGCCCGCCGGGGCCCAGGCCGTGCGCGGGGCAGCCGGGGGGCGGCCCGGGCCGGGGGACGTCCGTGCCGGTCGGGAAGTCTCCGGTCAGGGAGTGGGATTCAGGCGTCACAGTGGTGCTCCGGAAGGAGAAGCGGGGGTCGGGGAAGGGAACGGGACGCGGGGATCAGGTGAGCGAGCCCGTCATGGCGAGGGAGTGCAGGAACCGCATCAGGGTCATCAGGACGTCGCGGCTGGAGGCACGGCGCCGCACGTCGCACTCCATGATCGGGATCTGCTCGGACAGATCGAGGGCCGACCGCAGGTCGGCGATGGGGTAACGCGGGGCGTCGGGAAAGGAGTTGACCGCGACGACGAACGGAACTCCGCGTTCCTCCAGCCGTCCCATGACGTCGAAGCTGACTTCGAGGCGCCGTGTGTCGACGAGTACGACCGCGCCGAGCGCTCCCTCGAACAACCCGTTCCACAGGAACCAGAAGCGCTCCTGGCCGGGTGTGCCGAAGAGGTACAGCACCAACTGGTCGGTGATCTTGATGCGGCCGAAGTCCATGGCGACGGTGGTGGCCGTCTTGGACGGCGAGCCGAAGTTGTCGTCGACCCCGATGCCGGCCTGGGTCATGGTCTCCTCGGTGGTCAGCGGTTTGATCTCGCTGACCGAGCCGACCATGGTCGTCTTGCCGACACCGAATCCGCCGACGACGACGATCTTCACCGCGGCCTGTGCCGTGTGGGGCAGCTGATCCTCGGCCCGGGGGCCCGGGATGGTCTCAGAGCCTTTGAAGTCCATGCATCACCGCTTCGAGAAGGGAACGGTCCGGGAGCGCCTTGCGGACGATGGGCGAGCGCGCCTGGACCAGTTCCGCCGCCAGCATCTCGGTGAGCAGCACGGTCACCACGCTGAACGGCAGGCTGAGATAGGCCGAGAGTTCGGCCACGGACAGGGGGGCGACGCAGAGCCGGAGCAGCGCCGCCTGCTCGGGGGTGGCGGAGGGCGGGGGGTCCGGGGAGCGGGCCACGATCAGCGTCACGAGGTCGATGTCCGCCCGTTCCCCGTCCGGGCCGGCGACGACGTAGAGCCGCTCGGGGTTGCCGCCCTCGCCCTGTTTCCTGGTGGGTGCGGCCGGCTGCGGAGGGGGTCCGCTTCGGGGGGTGCGCCTCTGGCGTTGCGGAGGAGTCATACGGTCTGCCCGTTCCGTCGCGGCGGACTGGTCAGATGGGCGCCGATGCGCACGACGAGGTCGCGCATCATGCCGCCCATGCGGCCGGGTTCGCAGGTCATGTCGGAGAGCACCGCGAGATAGGCGTTGGCTCCGGCGGCCATCAGGTAGAAGTAGCCCTCGTTGATCTCGATGAGCACCATCTTCATCTCGCCGTCGCCGTGCGGGAGTTCCTGGGCGACGGCCCCGGCGAGGCTCTGTACGCCGGCACAGGCGGCGGCG
>KL568610.1:35245-37771 GCA_000715605.1 Streptomyces speibonae
TAGCGGGCGATGCGCAGACCGTCGGCGGAGAGCACCACGATCATCTCGACGCCGGGTACGCCGTCGGCGAGCTCCTTGAGCATCCAGTCGAAGTTGGCTCGTTGCTGGATCACTTGAGGTCCCCCTCGTCCTCGGCCTCGGTGCGGGCCGGTTCGTTGATGAGATGCAGGTAGGCGGTCGGATTCCGGGTGAAGTCGGTGGGGTGGACGCCGGGGTCGAGGTCCTTCTTCAGGCCCTCCCAGAAGGCGTCGACCCACAGGCCGGGTTCGCGGTCGTTCTGCTTCTTCTCGGGCTCGGGCGTGGCCCAGACGTCGTGGTACTCCTCGCCCCGCTCCCTGGCCTCCCGCTCGGCCCGTTCGGCGGCCGCCTGCTCGGCGTACCGCTGGGACAGCGGGGTCTTCACCCGGCTGCGGCGCTGCGGCAGGCCGCCCGCGGTCCACTCGGTGACCTCCGGGACGTCGTCCTCCATGGAGACGGTGTCGGGAATGCGAGGGCTGGTGGGGCGGCGCTTCTTGGGTGCGCGCTCCGGACCGGGGAGGGCGTCGACCGGGCGGGGCACGGCGGTCGCACCGATGCCGTGGGCGAGGCCCACGCCGGGCTGGTCGGTGATCATCTCGCTCGGTACGACGAGGACGGCGCGGACGCCGCCGTAGGCGGAGGCACGCAGCGAGACCTTCATGTCGAACGCGGTGCACAGCCGGCCGACGACGGCGAGGCCGAGGCGCGGGTTGGCCCCGATCTCCTGGAGGTCGACGCCCCGCTGGGCCTGTTCGAGGATGCCCTCGATCCGGGCCCTGGCCTGTTCGTCGAGGCTGACTCCGGCGTCCTCGATCTCGATGGCGACGCCGGTCTGCACCTCGGTGGCGGTGACGCTCACCTTGGAGGTGGGCGGGGAGTAGCGGGTGGCGTTGTCGAGGAGTTCGGCGGCGGCGTGGATGACCGGCTCGACGTAGATGCCCTTGATGTTGATCTTGGCGATCGACTTCAGGTCGATGCGGCGGTACTCGAGGATGCGCGACATGGCGCCGCGCAGCACGCTGTACAGCGCGACGGGCTTGGGCCACTGGCGTCCGGGCCGGCCGCCGCCGAGGACGGAGATGGAGTCGGCGAGGCGGCCGATCAGCGCGGTGCCGTGGTCGATGCGCAGCAGGTCGTCGAAGACCTCGGGGTTGCGGCCGTGGTCCTCCTCCATCTCGCGGAGTTCCTTGGCCTGCTGGTGGACGATGGCCTGGACCCGGCGGGCGATGCTGACGAAGGAGCGCTGGGCGGAGTCGCGCAGGTTCTCCTCGTCGTCGATGATCTTCAGCGTGGTCCTGAGCAGGTCGATCTGGTACTTCGGCAGGTCGCGCCAGGCCGGGTCGAGTGCGGGCAGGGCGCGGATCACCTCGTCGGGGTCGTGGCCGCTGTGCAGGTGGTCGAGGGCCGCGGGCATGACCTGCCGGCTGAAGTACTGCGTCTCCGTGTCGTGGGAGGCGATCCTGGCCTCCAGATACGCACGGTGACGCTCGTACGAGGCTCGGGCCTCCCTCAGCATGCGGCCGCGGCGCACCGCCTCGGCAGCGGCGGCGGTCACCAGCAGGGTCGCGACGGCGCCGCACACGCCGACGGCGGTCCGGGCGGGCTCCGTCACCAGGGCGACGGCGGCTCCGGTCGCCGCGGCCATCACTATGGCCGGCAACAACAGCACGCGTGCATAAGGAAGTTGGACACTCGCCATGTGAGCCCTCTGTAGCGAATCGACTGATGGTCGGGGGATGTGCACATAGGGGAACAAGCGCACGAATTCAGCTCAACCCGGTGCGCTGCGGGCGAGCTTAGTCCGACGGGATCATCGCCTCGTCATATTCAGCAAGTGCCGGAAACGACCCCTGGGACCGGAGTACGCTCGGGCTCATTTGCACCGTGCGCCGCCATTCGAACACAGCGCGTCACGGGGTACGGGTGTGCGAACATCACTCACCGTCACGGGTGAGGGAGGGCCCTGCGGCACCCCGATCCTGCCCACCGGGACGACCGGTGATGCGGCCTCGAGGGCGCATGAGATGCAAAACCCGGCGCGCGGGGAGCGCACCGGGCGTTCGCGTGGTGTCGGGGGCGTGCGGTCAGCCCACGGACGAGTAGGCGACCACGCCGCGCAGCAGTCCGTCGACCGCCTTGCGGGCGTTCCTGGCGACCGTCGAGCCCTCCACGGCGGGCGCCGCGGCCGAGATCTGCCCGAGCACGTCGATGACCTGCTTGCACCAGCGCACGAAGTCACCGGCCGGCATCTCCGCCTCGCGCAGCACCGCGTCCAGACCCTTGCCCGAGGCCCACATGTAAGCGGCCCAGGCGAAGCCGAGGTCGGGCTCGCGCTGCCCCACACCATCCGTCTGACTGATCCTGAAGTCCTCCTCCAGGGCGTCCAGCCGGCCCCAGATGCGGACCATCTCGCCCAGCGCCGCCTTGGCCTTGCCGGACGGCAGCTTGGGCGCCAGCGCGTCGTCGGAGACCCGGGCCTCGTACACCCTGTCTCTTATACACATCTCT
>KL568610.1:37968-38471 GCA_000715605.1 Streptomyces speibonae
GGGGCGAGCCCCTCCCAGACGCCCTCGCGCAGGCATTCGCTGGCCAGCAGGTCGAGTTCGCCGTACAGCCGGGCCAGCCGCTTGCCGTTCTCGGTGACCTCGTCGCCGCGCAGGTAGTCCATCTCGGTCAGCAGCGCGACGATCCGGTCGAAGGTGCGGGCGATGGTGTTCGTCCGGCCCTCGATGCGGCGCTCCAGCTGCGTGGTGTCGCGCATCAGCCGGTGGTAGCGCTCGGCCCAGCGCGCGTGGTCCTCGCGGTCCTGGCAGCCGTGGCAGGGGTGCGCCCGCAGCGCCTTGCGCAGCCGCGCGATCTCACGGTCGTCGACCGCCTCGGAGCGCTTCTTGCGGTGCCGGTCCACCGTGATGTGCCCGGCCTTGGTGCGCAGCGCGGAGGCGAGGTCCCGACGGGACTGCGGGGACCGGTGGTTGAAGGACTTGGGGATGCGCATCCGCTCCAGCGGCTCGACCGGCACCGGGAAGTCGATCGACGACAGCCGCTTGAC
>KL568610.1:38700-40694 GCA_000715605.1 Streptomyces speibonae
CAGTACCAGCGGGCGCGGGCCGTCGTGGTACTCCACGCCGCGGTGCCCGTTGGAACGGCCCGCGGGCAGCCCCGGGTCGAGGACCAGCGCGAGCCCCGCGTTCCTGCCCGTGGGTACGTGGATGACGTCACCGGGCCGGAGCTTCTCCAGCGCGACGGCGGCCTCGGCGCGCCGCTGCGCCGTGCCCTGCCGGGCCAGCTCCTTCTCCCGGTCCTTCAGCTCGCGGCGCAGCCGCGCGTACTCCTCGAAGTCACCGAGGTGGCAGGTCATGGAGGCCTTGTAGCCCTCGAGCCCCTCCTCGTTGCGCTGCACCTGCCGGGAGATGCCCACCACCGACTTGTCCGCCTGGAACTGCGCGAAGGACGTCTCCAGCAGCTCCCGCGAGCGGTGCCGGCCGAACTGCTCGACCAGGTTGACCGCCATGTTGTACGACGGCTTGAAGCTGGAGCGCAGCGGATACGTGCGCGTGCCGGCCAGCCCCGCCAGGTGCTCGGGATTCATGCCGCGCTGCCACAGCACGACCGCGTGGCCCTCCACGTCGATGCCGCGCCGGCCGGCCCGGCCGGTGAGCTGCGTGTACTCGCCGGGCGTGATGTCGGCGTGCTGCTCGCCGTTCCACTTGACGAGCTTCTCCAGCACCACCGAGCGGGCGGGCATGTTGATGCCGAGCGCCAGCGTCTCGGTCGCGAACACGGCCTTCACCAGACCGCGCACGAACAGCTCCTCCACGACCTCCTTGAAGGTCGGCAGCATGCCCGCGTGATGGGCCGCGATGCCGCGCTCCAGACCCTCCAGCCACTCGTAGTAGCCGAGGACATGGAGGTCCTCGGCCGGGATGGAGGAGGTGCGCTCCTCGACCAGGTCGCGGACCTGGGCCCGCGCCTCCTCGTCGTTGAGCCGCAGCCCCGCGTACAGGCACTGCTGGACGGCGGCCTCGCAGGCGGCGCGGCTGAAGATGAACGTGATGGCGGGCAGCAGCCCCTCGGCGTCCAGCCGTTCGATGACCTCAGGCCGGCTCGGTGTCCACACCCGCGAGCGCTGTCTGCGCTCCCGCTCCCGGTCGGCCTCCCGCATGCTGCCCCGCCCGCGCCGGCGGTCGGACCAGGACGGGCGGCTGGCCTCCAGGCGGGCCATCCGCGTCAGATCCGGGTTGACGGCCCGCTTCCCGCCCTCGGCCTCCTCGAACAGGTCGTATATGCGGCGGCCGGCCAGCACGTGCTGGAACAGCGGCACGGGCCGGTGCTCGGAGACGATCACCTGGGTGTCGCCGCGCACGGTGTCCAGCCAGTCGCCGAACTCCTCGGCGTTCGACACCGTCGCCGACAGTGACACCAGGGTCACGGACTCGGGGAGGTGGATGATCACTTCCTCCCAGACGGCGCCGCGGAAGCGGTCGGAGAGGTAGTGCACCTCGTCCATCACCACATGGCCCAGGCCGAGCAGGGTCTGCGACCCGGCGTACAGCATGTTCCGCAGCACCTCGGTGGTCATCACGACCACCGGGGCGTCGGAGTTGACGCTGTTGTCGCCGGTGAGGAGGCCCACCTTCGCCGCGCCGTAGCGGCGGCACAGGTCGGCGTACTTCTGGTTCGACAGCGCCTTGATGGGTGTCGTGTAGAAGCACTTCTTGCCCTGCTGGAGGGCGAGGTGGACGGCGAACTCGCCGACGATCGTCTTGCCGGAGCCGGTGGGCGCCGCGACCAGTACGCCCTTGCCCGCCTCGAGCGCCTGGCAGGCCTCGATCTGGAAGGGGTCGAGGCCGAAGTCGTACATCTCGCGGAAGGAGGCGAGCGCGGTGGCCTGCTCGGCAGCGCGCCTGCGTGCTGCCGCGTACCGCTCGGCCGGTGAGAGATCCTCTGTCATCGTGCTTTCGAGCGTACCGGGCCGCACCGACAACAGGACGATCATTAACGGGAACCGTCCCGCCCAGCGGACGGAGCCGCCCCGCTCAGGGGCCCACCACCCGCAGGGCACCCGGCACGCACCGAGCGGTG
>KL568610.1:40825-44002 GCA_000715605.1 Streptomyces speibonae
ACGGAGCCGCCCCGCTCAGGGGCCCACCACCCGCAGGGCACCCGGCACGCACCGAGCGGTGAGCGGCAGCGGTCCCACCGGCTCCCCGTCGGCGTACCCGGTGACCCGGTCGGCGGCCAGCTCCACGGTCGCCGCGCGCAGCACGGTGATCGCGGGATGGTCGACGTGCGTCCCGCGGTACACCCGCGGGAAGACCCGCAGCAGCGTGGCGCGGCTGCACTCCCCCACCACCGTGATGTCGAACAGCCCGTCGGTGAGGTCGGCGCCGGGGCATATCCGCATGCCGCCGCCGTACGACGGCCCGTTCCCGACCGCCACCAGCGTCGCCTCGACCTCGCGGACCTCGCCGCCGTCGAGGGTGATGCGGTACGGCAGGGGCCGGAAGGCGGCCAGCTCGGCGACCATCGCGAGGTCGTACTTGAAGCGCCCGAGGGGCATCCGCATGCGGTTGCCGCGGTCGTTGACCCGGGAGTCGAAGCCGGAGGCGAGTACGGCGCCGAACCAGCGGTCCCCGACGCGGCCGAGGTCGATGTCGCGGACGCGCCCGGACTTGAGGGCGTCGGCGATCATCCGCGCCGCGGCGGCAGGGTCCCGCAGCGGCATGCCCAGCGCGCGGGCGAAGTCGTTGCCGGTGCCGGCGGCGACGAGTCCGAATGGGGTCCCGGTGCCGACGACGGCCTGGAGGGCGAGGTGCGCCATGCCGTCGCCGCCGACGGCGATCAGGGCGCCGGTGCCTTCCTCGAGGGCGGCGCGCGCCCGGGCCAGGGCGTCCGCGGGGTCGTCACCGAGGACGGTCCGTACCGAGAAGCCGGCGTCGCGCAGCGCGGCGGCGGCCGGGCGTGCCGCGCGGGCGCCCCGGCCGCGGCCCGCGGCGGGATTGACGAAGAGGGTGATCTCGCTGGTCACGGGGTGACCCTATGAGCTGGGCGGCGGTCCTCAGGTCACGTCGTCATAACCGTTGACCCGGTCCTTCGTGGCCTGCTCGGGCAGGGCGGCCACGGGCTCCGCCGGTTCGACGGTCTCGGGTGTGAGATCCAGCTCGGAGGCCTCGTCGTCGGCCGGGCCTGTGGCCTCCTGGCGGGCGCGCCGTCTGTCGTTGAGCAGCGAGAACGCCACGGCGACGAAGTAGAGGACGACGATGGGCCCGGAGAGGGCGATCATGCCCACCGGGTCGGTGGTGGGCGTGGCGACCGCGCCGAAGACGAAGACGCCCATGACGACACCCCGCCACCAGCCGGCCATGCGGCGGCCGGAGACGATGCCGACCATGTTCAGCATGATGAGCAGCAGCGGGAGCTCGAAGGCCAGACCGAAGATCAGCACCATTCTGATCGTGAAGTCGAGGACCTCGTCGAGCGAGAGGATGTTCGCCGACCCCGCCGGCGTGAGGCTGATCAGCACCCGGACGCTGACCGGGAGGATGACGTAGGCGAGGTAGGCGCCGCCGATGAACAGCGGGACGGCGGCCGAGACGAAGACGTAGGTGTACTTCTTCTCGTGCTTGTGCAGCCCGGGGGCGACGAAGGCCCAGAGCTGGTAGAGCCACACCGGGCTGGAGATGATCAGGCCGGCCATGAGGCTCACCTTGATCGTCGTGGTGAACGGCGACGTCAGGGTGTTGAAGGAGACGATGGCGCAGTTGCCGCCGTCGCTGTTCGACAGGTCGTCGCACACCGGCACCGGTTCGGCGAGGAACTGCATGAGCTGCTCGCTGTAGAAGGCGGCCGCGATCGACACGACGACGATCGCGAGGACGGCCTTGGCGAGCCGGTTGCGCAGTTCACGCAGGTGCTCCACAAGGGGCATCCGCCCCTCGGGGTCCCTCTCCTGATTGCGGGCAGACTTGAGCAACCCACGTTCCCATCTCGTGCGGCGGGCCGGTGGTCACCGGCCCTGCGTCAGCGCTTGGTCGTGTCCGTCGGCTCCGTGACCGGGCGGGAGCTGGTCACGTCGCCGGGGGCCGCCTGGATGGTGCGCTGCGCCGGGGGCTGCTCGCCGGTGGCCGGCGGGTCGGCGGGGGCGGCGGACTTGTTGTCGTCCTTCATCGCCTTCGCCTCACTCTTGAGGATGCGCGCCGACTTGCCGAGTGAACGCGCCATGTCCGGCAGCTTCTTGGCACCGAACAGCAGGATGATGACGACGAGGATCAGAATGATCTCGGTAGGTCCGAGCCGTCCCATAAGTCTTTACCTTCTCACCGAGGCGGGTGGGTGGGTGGCTGTCCGACCGGTCGGACAAGAGTCCGAACGACGGTGCTGACAGCGATCGTAACCCTCAGGGGTAAACGTCGGGCAATCCCCGCGCGTACTCCTGTCCCGCGGCCCGTGCCTCGTCTCCGAGCCGCGACCAGCAGCGTACCCGCCCCGCCACGCCCCACGACAGCCCACGCCCGGCGCCACGGTCCGCGGGCAGTCGTGCCGCAGGGCGGCACGGGTGGGCGCGAGCCGCACCCCGCGAACGCCGGGCTGCGCGAACACCCCCGGCCCACACCAGCACCGGCACCCCCAGGAAACAGGCACCCGGCACCGAAATCCGCGGACGCGACTACAGCGCTTCCGCGGACCGCACCGCCCCACCGGCCGCCCGCTCCAACTCCTCCGCCGCCACCCCGATCCGCCGAGCCGACTCCGTGACCTGCCGCCCGAGCCGCTCCGCCTCGACGAACACCCGAACGGCAAGCACCCCGAGCACCACAAGCCCCAGGAACCCCACAGCAATCGCGAACATCGGCCAGAACATGGGGCGAGCCTAGACCGTCGAGTGCAGCCGCAGCGTCCGGACCCCGCCGCCGGTCAGCAGCTCCACGATCCGCTCCCCCGCCGGCTTGCGGACGGCGACCCCGCACCGGGGGCAGGTGAAGGAGTAGAACGTGGTCCGGCTGCTGGCCCCGATGGCCAGCCGCAACGCGCTCGCGGCGAGCTCGAAGCGCTCCCGGCAGTCCGGGCAGCCCGCCCGGAACATCACCGGGGCGACGCTTCTCATCCCGGCGAACGCGGCCGCCGCCGTCATGCCCCGTGCTCCAGGGTTCGCCGACTCACTCAAAGCACTCGCTCCTGCCTGTCGTCCGTCCCTGCCGCCCGCCCGGCACGAGCACCTCGCCCCGGCACGAGCCCCCCTCCCAGCACGGGCGACTCGCCCGGCGACGGCCACTCGTCCCGCACCTGTCTCTTATACACA
>KL568610.1:44260-44852 GCA_000715605.1 Streptomyces speibonae
CGTCGCGGCCGAGCCGCAGCGCCAGCCGCCTGAGCGAGGCGGGATCGGGCGTGCGCAGAGTGATACGCAGCCCGCCGTCGGGAAGCTCATCCGCGCTGTCGTGCGGGTAGTACTCGGCGACCCAGCGTCCGCCCGGCGCGACCTCGATCACCACCTCGGGGTCCTCGGCCGCGGGCTGCACCAGCCCTTCCGACAGGTCCCGCAGCTCGACCTCGGGCGGCGCGGACGGCTCGTCCAGGATCCTGATCTCGGCGACCCGGTCGAGCCGGAAGGTGCGGCGCGCCTCCGAGCGGCGGCACCATGCCTCGACATAGGTGTGACCGACGCTGACCAGGCGGATCGGGTCGATCTCCCGCTCGGTGACTCGTCGCGCGCGGGCGAGTAGTAGCGGATCCACAGTCTGCGGCGCTCGGCGATGGCCCGGTCGACGTCCGCGAAGACGCCGCCCTCGGACTCGAAGGTCACCGAGAGCCGGGAGCTGGCGCCCGCCGCCTCACCGGCCGCGGTCTCCACCTTGGCGGTGGCGCGCAGCAGCGCCTGCCGGTCGCTCTCACGCAGCCCGGGCAGGGTGGCCACGGCGCGGGCGGCTACG
>KL568610.1:45096-45988 GCA_000715605.1 Streptomyces speibonae
TCGGCGGCCTCCGCGCCGAGGGCCGCCGGGTTGTGCCACCAGATGCGCTCGCCGTCGGTGTCGATGTCCAGCAGATCGCCGCCGCGGAAGCTGGTGCCGCACATGGGCAGCACATCGAGGTCGGAGACCAGCTCGTCCTCGCTGATGCCGAAGGCGCGCGCCACGTCCTCGACCCGGGCGCCGGGACGCTCCCGCAGATAGGTCACCAGCGAGAGCATCCGCCGGGTCTGGTCGATGGCGTTCACGGGCCTGACCGGTTTGCCTGCCACGTCTCGTCAGCTCCCCCTCAGCCCTTGGCCACGGCGCGCAGCCGGTCCACCACGTCGGCCCGCAGTTCGGCGGGCTCCAGGACCACCACGTCGGGCCCGAACTCCACCAGCCACGCGTCCAGGCCGTGTCCGTACGGAATGTCCAGCTCGTCCCAGCCGTCGCCGAGTTGCCGCACCGAGGTGGCCCTCGCCCGCAGGGGGTAACCGGCGTCCGAGCGCAGCCGGATGCGCGCCGAGCGGTCGGCGGTCTCCCCGGCCCAGCTCGCCACGGTCTCCCGCACGGTGACGACGTCGGGCACCGGGACGGTGAACCGGCCGCTGCGCGAGCGGACCTTGCCGGTGATGCGGGAGAGCCGGAACACCCGCTCGGCGCCCCGGTCGCGGTCCCAGCCGGCCAGGTACCAGTGGCCGCGCCAGCACTCCAGCGCCCACGGTTCGACATGGCGCTGCTCGGGCTGGGCGGCGTTGGCCTTGCGGTAGTCGAAGACGACCGCCCGGCGGTCGCGGCAGGCCAGCATCAGCGGCTCGAACGCGGCCTCGTGCACGGGGATGCGCGGCTCCAGGGCCCCGTGGGCGCCGTACGGGTCGACGTCCTCCGGGAGGCCCGCCGCGCGGAGTTTCTG
>KL568610.1:46278-49207 GCA_000715605.1 Streptomyces speibonae
GGCGGGCGAGATAGCCGGTCTCGCCTTCGAGGTTCTCCACGGTCTCGATGACCAGTCCGAGTTCGCGCAGGTCGTCCTTGTCGCGCTCGAACATGCGGTTGAAGGAGTCGTCGGACCCGGCTTCCAGATAGGCCTCGATGGACTCCCGCAGCTCGCGCTTGCTGAGTGGCCGCCGGGTCCCGAGCAGACACAGCGCCAGGTTCATCAGCCGCTCGGCCTTGGCAATCGCCATCGACGCGCTTCGCCTCCCTATGGTGCTTACGACCGATGACCGTACCGCCCCGGGGTGGCGCGGTAAAAGCCGAGGGCCCATGCCCGGACAGGCATGGGCCCTGGACGATCGACTCCGGTCGGATCAGACGCCGAGCAGGTCGACCACGAAGATCAGGGTCTCACCGGGCTTGATCGCCGGGGTCGGGCTCTGGTTGCCGTAGGCGAGGTGGGCGGGGATGGTCAGCTGGCGACGGCCGCCGACCTTCATGCCCTGCACGCCCTGGTCCCAGCCCGCGATGACCCGGCCGCCGCCCAGCGGGAAGCGGAAGGGGGCGCCGCGGTTCCAGCTGGCGTCGAACTCCTCGCCGGTGCTGAAGGCCACGCCGACGTAGTGCACGGTGACAGTCTGGCCCGCCTGCGCGACCGGGCCGTCGCCCTCCCAGATGTCCTTGATCTCGAGGTCCGCCGGGGGCTCGCCGCCCGGGAAGTCGATCTCGGGCTTGTCGATGCTCACGTCTAAAGCTCCTGCTTGTCTGCGGAAAGGCGAACACGCACAGTCTTACATCCGTACGGCGTCACAGCTTCGCGAGGATGTCGACGGAGAAGACCAGCGTGGAGTCCTTCTTGATGTCGCTGCCCTGGGGCGGGTTGTCGCCGTAGCCCAGCGCCGGGGGGATGACGATGAGGACCCGGCTGCCGACCTTCTTGCCGGTCAGCCCCTGGGCCCAGCCCTTGACGACCTGCTGGAGCGAGAACGACGTCAGCTGGCCCCGGGCGTAGGTGGAGTCGAACTCCTTGCCGCCGTCCCACAGCACGCCCTTGTACTGGACGAGGACGCTGTTGTCGGCGCCCACTTCCTCGCCGTCACCCTCCAGGATGTAGCTCGCCACGAGCTCCTTGGGCGGGTCGGTGTCGGGCACCTCGATGGAGGGCGCCTTGCCGTCGGTGTTGGTGCCGACCTTGGGCAGGTCCTTGTTGTCCTGGGCGACCTCGCTGCCCTTCGCGGAGCTCTTGGCGTTGAAGGTGTCCTCCACGTCCACCACGAACACCAGGGTGTCGGTGCCCTTGATGCCCGCCTGCTCATTGCCCTGCTCGCCGTAGCCCCAGGTGGGCGGGACGGCCATCTGGACACGGCTGCCGGTCTTCTTGCCGGTGAGCGCGTACCGCCAGCCGTCGATGATGGTGCCCTGGGCGAGCTGGATGGCCAGCGGGGTCTTGCGGTCGTAGGAGTTGTCGAACACCTTGGCGGTGCTCCACACCTGGCCCAGGTAGTTGGCGACGATGAAGTCGTTCTCGGCGATCGTCCTGCCGCCGCCCGCGATGACCGTCTTGACCGCGAGATCCTTGGACGGCTCGCCGCTGCCCTTGGCGACGGTCGGCTTCTCACCGAACTTCGTGCCGGCGGTGATGGCGGGCAGCGGGCCGTCCACGATCTTCGGCGACGGCGCGGCGGACGTCTCCGGCGCCGACGGCGACTCGCTGTCGCTGGCCTTGCCCGAGTCGGACCCGTCGTCGCCGCACGCGGCGAGAGTGGCCAGTCCAGCGGGAACGGCAATGAGAAGTGAGCGTCGGCGCACGGTGGGGGCCTCGTAATCATCGATCTTGTGGGGTGGCGTCCGCGCAACTCTACGGCGTGAGAAGGGCGCCGCACTGTGCAACGTGCGGCGCCCGTGTGACGTTCCGGGATTTTCACCGATCCCCGGCGTCACGCATGTCTCACATTCCGGCGATCAGTTTCTCCACCCGCTCGTCCACCGAACGGAACGGGTCCTTGCACAACACCGTGCGCTGGGCCTGGTCGTTGAGCTTGAGGTGCACCCAGTCGACGGTGAAGTCGCGGCGCTGCTCCTGGGCGCGCCGGATGAAGTCGCCCCGCAGCCGGGCGCGAGTGGTCTGCGGCGGTACGGACTTGCCCTCGAAGATCTTCAAATCGTTGCAGATCCGGGCGGCTTGTCCCTTCTTCTCCAGCAGGTAGTACAGCCCCCGCCGGCGGTGGATGTCGTGGTAGGCGAGGTCTATCTGGGCGACCCGGGGGTGCGACATGGTCATGTTGTGCTTGGCCCGGTACCGCTCGAGGAGCTTGTACTTCATGACCCAGTCGATCTCGGTGTCGATGCGGTCGAGGTCCTCGGACTCGATCGCGTCCAGCGTACGGCCCCACAGCTCGAGCACCTGCTCGACGGTGCCGGTGCGGATGCCCCGGCGCTCGCAGAAGTCCAGCGCCTTCTCGTAGTACTCGCGCTGCACCTCCAGTGCGGACGCCTCACGGCCGCTGGCCAGGCGCACCTTCCTGCGCCCGGTGATGTCGTGGCTGACCTCGCGGATCGCCCGGATGGGGTTCTCCAGGGTGAGGTCGCGCATCACGGTGCCCGCCTCGATCATGCGCAGCACCAGGTCGGTGGCGCCGACCTTGAGCAGCATGGTCGTCTCGGACATGTTCGAGTCGCCCACGATGACGTGCAGGCGGCGGTAGCGCTCGGCGTCCGCGTGCGGCTCGTCACGCGTGTTGATGATCGGCCGGGAGCGGGTCGTCGCCGAGGAGACGCCCTCCCAGATGTGCTCGGCGCGCTGGCTGACACAGTAGACGGCGCCGCGCGGCGTCTGCAGCACCTTGCCCGCTCCGCACAGCAGCTGCCGGGTCACCAGGAACGGGATGAGGATGTCCGCGAGCCGCGAGAACTCCCCGTGCCGGGCCACCAGATAATTCTCGTGGCAG
>KL568610.1:49433-50856 GCA_000715605.1 Streptomyces speibonae
GGCAGCCGTAGGAGTTGCCGGCGGAGTCGGTGTTGTTCTTGAAGAGGTAGACGTCGCCCGCGATTCCCTCCTCGTGCAGGCGTCGCTCGGCGTCCACCAGGAGTCCTTCGAGAATGCGCTCGCCTGCCTTGTCGTGGGTGACCAGTTCGGTCACGTTGTCACATTCCGGTGTGGCGTATTCGGGATGTGACCCCACGTCGAGATAGAGGCGGGCGCCGTTCCGCAGAAAGACATTGCTGCTTCGGCCCCATGACACGACACGGCGGAAGAGGTACCGCGCCACCTCGTCAGGCGACAGGCGGCGCTGTCCCCTGAACGTGCACGTGACACCGTACTCGTTCTCCAGCCCGAAAATGCGGCGGTCCATGAGGGAACATTACGCCCGATCCCCCGAACTGAAACGAGGTTCGAGGGCACGGTTCGGATCATTTTCGCTACCAGCCGATACCACCGACCTCCCGGCGGGAGCTGCCAATACCCGACCCGTGGCGATCAAAACCACCAGCGACACACCACCCGCGGCACCGGGCACGGCGAAACCCCACAGCGCCCCGCCCGCCTCGACCACCGGGCCGGTCGCTCCGGTGCCGAGCGACGCGCCGACGGTGAAGGTCGTCACCAGCCAGGAGAAGGCCTCCGTGACGGTCCCGCGCGGCGCGTGCCGGTCGACGAGCACGAAGGCGCAGGCGATCGCCGGGGCGAGGAAGAGCCCGGCGACGACGGTGAGCAGCGTCATGGCCACCGGGCCGGGGCGCAGCATCAGCGGCAGGTAGCACACCGCCAGCAGCGCCACGATCCCCGTCAGCCGCCGCGAGGGCTCGCCGGCCCACTGCCGCGCCCCGTAGGCCATACCGCCGATCAGGGCGCCCAGCCCGATGCCCGCCATCAGCCAGCCGTACACCTGGTCGCCGCCGTGCTCGTCGGCGTACGTCATGGCCGCGACGGTGATGGAGCCGAGCGCCATGCCCACCGCCAGGAAGGCGCCCAGCAGCGCGAGCAGCCCGGGCGAGCGCAGGGCGCCCAGCCAGTGGGCCTCGCGCGGCGCCGACCGCCAGGCGCGCGAAGGGGGCGAGAGGACGACGGAGAGGGCGCCGAGCACCCCGATGACATTCAGCACCAGCAGCGCGGCCCGGGCGGACCACAGCGAGGCGCACAGGGTCACCAGCAGCGGCCCGACGGTGAACATCACCTCCTGGGCCACGGCGTCCATGGCGTACGCCCGGTGCACCTGGTTCTCCTTGGGCAGCACGGAGGACCACAGCGCCCGCAGCCCGCCCTCCAGGGGCGGGGTGAACAGGCCGGCCGCGGCGACGGCGGCGTAGGCCACCGCGCGCGGCTCGGTTCCCACGGCGGCGAAGAGGGCCATGGCCAGCGCGGAGAGCACGGCGGCGGGCAGCTGCACCCGCGGCTGCCCCCGCAGATC
>KL568610.1:51031-52531 GCA_000715605.1 Streptomyces speibonae
GCCCAGCACGGGCTGCCCGACGGCGTTGGCCACGCCGTACACCGCCGCCAGGGCGCCGGCCAGGCTGTACGTGCCGCCCTCCGCGCGCACGAACAGCACGATCGCGATGGCGGCGGTCGCGTTGGGCAGCCGCCCGACGAGCGTGCCCACGAGCAGCCGGGCGGCGTGCCGTGCCCGGAGAATCTCCAGGTATCCCGTGGCCATGCCGGCTCCTCCACTGCAAGTTTTACGTATAACTACCGGGTTCATACGTACCATGGCCGCTGTTCACCAGTCCAGACGAAGGAGCGGCCCGACGATGCCCCGAGCCGGCACCCGCCCCACGAGCCGGGACGTCGCCCGGGCCGCCGGCGTCTCCCAGGCGGCGGTCTCCCTGGTCATGGGCGACAAGTGGCGCGGCCGGGTCTCGGAGGCCACGGCGGAGCGCGTCCGCGACGCCGCGCGCACCCTGGGCTACCGCCCCAACCTGGTCGCCCGCAACCTGCGCCTGGGCCGCACCCGTACGGTCCTCCTGGTCGTCCCCGCCCTCACCACGGAGTTCTTCGCGGGCGTCTACACCGGGGCCGCGCGGGTGGCCTCCCAGCACGGTTTCGGGGTGGTCCTCTACCCCTCCCCCGAGGGCATCGGCCCCGCCCGCGACCCCTTCGCGTCCGCCGAGGCGGCCCTGGACGGTGTGATCGCCTCCTCCATGGCCGCGGAGGCACTCACCGCGATCCGCGGCGACCAGCTGCCGCTGGTGATGCTGGACAGCGATCCCGGGGCCAGCGTGGGGGCGGCGACGGTCAACCTCGACATCGCCGACGGGATCCGGCAGGTCACGGACCACCTGCTCGGTCTGGGCCACCGCCGCTTCCTGCACCTGGCGGCGGACGTGGCGTCCTGGACCTTCGAGGTGCGCGCGCGGGAGCTGGAGGAGCGGTTGCGGGCGGTGCCGGGCACGTCCTTGCGCACGGCACGGGCGCCGATCTCCATCCGGGGCGCGGAAGCCGCCGCTCAGGCGGCGCTCTCTGTTTCACCGGACCGGGCGACGGCGGTGGTCTGCGACGACGACCAGCTCGCGGCGGGCGTGTACAAGGCGGCGCGGCGGCTGGGGCTGCGGGTGCCGGACGAGCTGTCCGTCACCGGGATCGACGATCTGGCGCTGGCGACGGCGATCGATCCGGAGCTGACGACTGTGCGGCTGGACGCGGAGCTGTTCGGGGAGCGGGGGATGGGGGCGTTGCTGGCGGTGCTGGAGGGGCGGGACCCTTCGGCGGACGACATCCCGGTCGAACTGATCGTCCGCGGCTCCACGGGCCGCGCCTGAAGCCTCCGGCACCGGCAGAGTGGCCCGTGTCGCACAGGCGGCGCTTCAGCAGTGCCCTGTGCCGGTGCGAGCCGGGGGTGCCCGCACAGCCCGACACCGGCGACGTGCCGTCGCGCCCGCCCTCCCCCACTCTCGGCCTCGCCCGAGTGGGGGGCGCCCCCGCGGCACGACTGCCCGCGGGAGCGGCGGCAGCC
>KL568610.1:52792-53032 GCA_000715605.1 Streptomyces speibonae
TCAGAGATGTGTATAAGAGACAGGTACGGATCGCGGGGATGGCCGACGGCAGGACGCGGATCGCGCGCATGGCGGCAGCAGGGCGCGAATCGCGGGAGGCAGCGCGCGCGACGGCGGCAGGCAGGACGCCCCACCGCAGCGCGGATGGCGGCACCAGGCCGCGGGGACCCGCGGATCACGCAGACCGGGCGGACCGGGCGGGCGGAGCTCGCGAGTGCGGCACTCGCCGACGGCGGGAGG
>KL568610.1:53248-53378 GCA_000715605.1 Streptomyces speibonae
CGCCCCAGCGGCACGACTGCCCGCGGATCGCGGGGATCGCGCGGCTCACGCGGATCGCGGGGAGCGGCGGCGCGCAGCCCGCGGAGTGCGGCACTCGCCGACGGCGGGAGGGGACGGGACGGGGGTGTGT
>KL568610.1:53675-53981 GCA_000715605.1 Streptomyces speibonae
CCCCCCACCACCCGTAGGCGCTACGCGCACCCCCACCGGAGGACAGCTGCGCCGCAGGCGTCCCGCGCGTCAGCCCAGGGACGACTTCACCGCGTCCGCCAGGCGGCCCGCCACCGTGCGGGCCTGGTCGATGTCGGCTGCCTCGACCATGACGCGGACCAGCGGCTCCGTGCCCGAGGGACGCAGCAGCACCCGCCCCGTCGCGCCCAGCTCCCGCTCCGCCTCACCGACCGCCGCCGCCAGCTCCGCCGAGGTCTTCACCCGCGACTTGTCCACGTCCGGCACATTGATCAGCACCTGCGGCAG
>KL568610.1:54219-56811 GCA_000715605.1 Streptomyces speibonae
CCGCCAGCAGCAGACCCGTCAGCGTGCCGTCACCCGTCGTCGCGTGGTCGAGGATGATGACGTGGCCGGACTGCTCGCCCCCGAGGGCGTAGCCGTTCTCCTTCATCTCCTCCAGCACATACCGGTCACCGACCGCGGTCTGCACCAGCCGGATCCCCTCCCGCTCCATCGCGAGCTTGAACCCGAGGTTGGACATCACCGTCGCGACCACCGTGTCGGACCGCAGCGCGGACCGCTCCCGCAGCGCCAGCGCCAGCACCGCGAGGATCTGGTCGCCGTCGACCTCCTCACCGGTGTGGTCCACGGCCAGGCACCGGTCGGCGTCCCCGTCGTGCGCGATCCCCAGCGCGGCCCCGTGCTCGACGACCGCGGCCTTCAACCGGTCGAGGTGCGTCGAACCGCACCCGTCGTTGATGTTGAGCCCGTCCGGCTCGGCACCGATCGTGATCACTTCCGCCCCGGCCCGGGCGAACGCCTCCGGCGACACCTTCGCCGCGGCACCGTGCGCCTCGTCGAGGACGATCCGCAGACCGTCCAGCCGGTTCGGGAGCACGCCGACGAGGTGGTCGACGTACGTGTCCAGCCCCTCCCCGAAGTCCCGCACGCGGCCCACGCCCGCGCCGGTCGGCCGGTCCCAGGGCGCCCCGGTGCGGTGCTCCTCGTACACGGACTCGATGCGGTCCTCCAGCTCGTCGGCGAGCTTGTGACCGCCGCGGGCGAAGAACTTGATGCCGTTGTCCGGCATGGCGTTGTGGCTGGCGGAGAGCATCACACCGAGGTCGGCGCCGAGCGCCCCGGTGAGATGGGCCACCGCCGGCGTCGGCAGCACACCGACGCGCAGCACGTCCACGCCCGCGCTCGCGAGCCCCGCGACGACGGCCGCCTCCAGGAACTCCCCGGAGGCACGCGGATCACGCCCGACCACCGCGGTGGGCCGATGCCCTTCGAACGTGCCCGCCTCGGCCAGCACGTGCGCCGCGGCCACGGACAGGCCGAGCGCCATCTCCGCCGTCAGGTCCGCGTTGGCGACACCGCGCACGCCGTCCGTGCCGAAGAGTCGTCCCACTTGTCCTCCTGAGGATGCGTCAGTTTCGACAGCCGAGGTGATGCCCCCCGGCCGTACGGCCGACGGTTGTACCGCTGCCCGAAGCCCGTGATGTGTGTGTTCGACGGTCGTCGCACGAAACGCTGTTCACGCGAGTGCGGCCCACCCGACCATTCGATCACATTAGCGTTTGAGCGCCTTGTGCCGTTATACGCCCACGGCACCGAATAAACGAACGCCCCGGCAGCACTGTGGCGTGCCGCCGGGGCGTTCGGAGTACGCGCGAGCGCCCTGTGCTTAGCGCTTGCTGTACTGCGGAGCCTTGCGGGCCTTCTTCAGACCGGCCTTCTTCCGCTCGACCGCACGGTCGTCGCGGCGCAGGAAGCCGGCCTTCTTCAGCGGACCGCGGTTGTTGTCGACGTCCGCCTCGTTCAGCGCACGGGCGACACCCAGACGGAGCGCACCGGCCTGACCGGAGACACCGCCACCCGCGATGCGGGCGATGACGTCGTAACGGTCCTCGAGCTCGAGCACCTTGAAGGGCTCGTTGACTTCCTGCTGGTGCACCTTGTTCGGGAAGTAGTCCTCGAGGGTGCGACCGTTGATCTTCCACTTGCCGGAGCCCGGGACGATCCGGACGCGGGCGATGGCGTTCTTGCGGCGGCCCAGGCCGGCGGCCGGCTGGGGCTCGCCGAAGCGGGAGGCCATGGACTCCGAGGTGTACTCGCCCTCGACGGGCACCTCGGACTCGGTGGTGTAGCTGTCGATGTCAAGCTCTTCGAGCGGCTGCTCAACAGTGGTCTCGGCCACGATTCTCCTCAGATTCTCTTCAGTCTTAGGGGTGGCCGGACTTACTGCGCGACCTGGGTGATCTCGAACGGCACCGGCTGCTGGGCAGCGTGCGGGTGCTGGTCGCCCGAGTAGACCTTCAGCTTCGAGAGCATCTGACGGCCCAGGGAGTTCTTGGGGAGCATGCCCTTGACGGCCTTCTCGATGGCCTTCTCGGGGTTCTTCTCGAGCAGCTCGTCGTAGCGGACGGAGCGCAGACCACCGGGGTAGCCCGAGTGGCGGTACGCCATCTTCTGGGTCCGCTTGTTGCCCGAGATGTGCACCTTGTCGGCGTTGATGATGATGACGAAGTCACCGGTGTCGACGTGGGGCGCGTAGATCGGCTTGTGCTTGCCGCGCAGGATGGAGGCCGCAGTGGAGGCCAGCCGGCCCAGGACGACGTCCTGAGCGTCGATGACGTGCCACTGGCGCGTCACATCGCCGGGCTTGGGGCTGTACGTACGCACGGTTCGTAGCCTTCGCTTCTTCAGTGAATGGTCCTGACAAGGTCACCGAAGACGATCGACAGCCTTGACCGCACTGCGGTGACGCAAACCGCGTGCTGGTCGCTGGTCATCGGTCCGGTGGACCGGTGTAAGGGCCCCTCACGTGAGAATGAGCAAGCCACTACACACAACGATCCTGAAGAATACCCGCGCTCGACCGGACGGGTCAAAACGAGCCCCGCCCCCCGTCACCCCGCACCAACCGTACGGCCG
>KL568611.1:0-3761 GCA_000715605.1 Streptomyces speibonae
CCCACCGGTCCTCCTCCGGGCCGCTCGACGACGAGCCCTGGTAACCCGTTCAGGATGAGGGGGCCTCAGGGCACGGACAAGTCCCACCTGTTTACTTGGCCCATGACCGACAAGATGAGTCACAGCGATGTCCGCCGGACCACGGATCCCGCTCCCGGCACCGAGATGGTCGAACCGTACGGAGGCGGGAAGGGAATCCGGTTCAGGATCCGCGACGTGAGGATCGACGGCCGGGCCGGCGTCGTACGCGTCCGCGGAGGAGGTTCGCACGAGGTCACTTTCGACCTGCTGCACGACTGCTCGGAGTGCGGCAATGCCGTCAACCAGGTGATCGTCGGGCTGGCGGGCCAGGAACGGGCCCAGGCGTCGGTGTGGAACGGCAAGCAGCGCAGCGGGGGCGGCGTGCGGGTGGTCAACGCCGGTACCCACGTCGAGGCGCTGGCGGAGGACAACCCGGGCCCGGCGGAGTGGGTGAATGTGTCGTGCGAACTCGTCGTTCCTGACGAACCCGGCGTCTACTCGGTGCGAGCGCGGTACGCGCAGGCGTATCAGGGACGCCTGATGACCGTCGAGGGACGGGCGATCCCACAGCCGGAGTACGAGGACGCGCTGGGCTGGTGGAAGGTCGACCGTCCGGAGGGGCCCGGTCCGGAATCTGCCATAGGCACCATTGTCGTCGAGGCCGGGGCCGCCGGTTAGCCGCTGCGGCCGGCCCTTCCGTCGGGCTCTTCCGGACTCGCCGAGGAGCCGGTGTCGGCCCGGGCCGCGTGGTCCGGGCCGGTGCCGGGATCAGCGGCGAGGGCTTCGCGCAGGAACGGCACGAACCCCCGCTCCCGCAGTGCCTCGTGCCAGGCTTCCCTCGCCCTGGCCACCTCCATGCCCCGCGTGTCGTCCCACCCGCTCTCGTTCGGGGACCTGGAGCGCAGCGCGGTCACCAGCAGCCCGGCGCCGCCGAGGACGATCACGGCTCCCGCGAACGCGCCGGAGATCCACCCGATGGTGAGGAGGGTGTCGGCCGACGCCGACGCGAATCCGAGAGCCTTCAGCGGGAAACCCACGAGCAGGGCGAGCACCGCGACGGCACCTGCCAGCACGGTGGCGAGCACCGTGACGACGGCGCCGGCTCCCGAGCCGTTCGACGCGTAAACCCTTCTCGCGGCCGCCGACTTCGCCTTGCGCAGACCGGAGTTCACCCAGCCCCGTTCGTGAACGGACGACGGGTCGTAGCTCTCTGCCGGTGTCTCGCGGACCGCCACGTAGTGCTGGTACTCGGTCGCCGCGGCCGCGGTGATGAGTGCGGTGGCATTGAGGGCCATGGTGCGCAGTTGCTCGAGGTCGGGCCGCCGGCCGAAGCGGGCGAACTCCGGTTCGTACAGAGTCCGGTGCAGCGTGTCGTCCAGAACTGTCTCGTATTCCCAGCGGTCTCCTGTCAGCAGGTGCCCTGGCCACGACGTCGGCCCGCGCCGTGGCGAGCCGTGTTCCCGTGGTTCGGTCCGGGGGGCCACCACGGTAGTGGACAGCGGTGAGCGTGCTCGGACACCCAGGACCGAGGACAGCAGACGGCGCCCCAGGGGAAGCCCGCGCTGGAGTGCGACGGCGGCGAGGCGGTCGCCCTGGTGCTCGGCGCCCAGGATCGCCGCCGCGATGCGCCGGCTCGTGGAGGGCCACGTCATCGCGTCGTCCCTTCCTCGCCGGTGACCGGTCCGGCCGGACGACGTGGGGCCCCGTGGTCGGTGCCCGCACCGCTCGCCCCGCCCGCGGGCCCCACCGGCCGGCCGTTCGGCTGCGGGCCGCCCGTGCCGGGGCGGGGGTCGAAATCCGGACTCGACGAGGCCGGGCCGGTGCTGTCCGGCCGACGGCGCGCTTCGCCTTCCGCGAGGGCTGCGGGCCCCGCCGGCGACGACGCCGCCGGGGGCGACTGCGGCGGGCCGGTCGTGACCGTGGCCGTCTGCGTGGCGGAGGGCCGGGACGCGGCGCCGGCCGATGCCGACGCCTCGGCGGTGGGCGCGCCCTCCGGAAGAGCTTCGGCCGTTCCCGCCTGCGGGGCGCCGTTGACCGCGTCGGCGACCGACTGCACACGGCCGAGTTGCGTCAGGAGCACCGGGGCCGAGAGGCCGACGACCATGGCCGCGTACGCTCCGCTGATCTGTCCGGTGGTGCCGAAGAGCACTGCCGCACCGGCACCCATACCGCTGTGCACGACGGCCGCGACCGGGTCGGCGACGGGATCGAAGTGGTCCGCGAATCTGGGCACTTCGCCCCGCTGCCCGGCGGGTGACTGCCGGTGGGCACGACGGTCCGACTGCCAGTCGAGGAACCGGTTGTAGACGTCGAGCAGCCCGCGCAGTGCGCCTCCCGCCGCACCCAGCAGGATCAGCATCGGCACGTCCACGACTTCCCCCGGGTGGTACGGAGCGCCTGTCTCCGGTGTATCGAGCCCGCCGGCCGAGCATAGAGCCACGCGCGACACCCGAGGAAGGTGTTGTCCCCGGGCGGGCGCACACCGCACGCCCCACCACGGACGGCCCGCCCCGGGAGTCGGGTGTCACCAGCCGGCGGGGCGCAAGTGCGGCAGGGACAGCGGATGGCGCAGGTCCAGCCGGACGCGGAGGTCCGTCGCGATCCTGTCGTGATGCCGGGCCGTGCGCGGGTCGGCCGGGGCCAGTGCCCGGGCGAGTTCGCCGTGTGCCTGGGCCTGCTCGTGGAGATGGTGTCCCTTGTCGGCGACGGTGAGGGCCAACTCGTACTGCCCGATCGCCTCGGCCGTGCGTCCGAGTGCGGCGAGTGTCCGGCCGAGTTCGATGCGTGCGTAGGCCTGGAGCCGGGTGTCGTCGTCCAGCAGGGCGGCGGCGCGCTGGAGTTCCAGCGCGTCACCGGCGTGCCCGGAACCACGCAGTGCCGTTCCCATGAGGGTCAGCACCTCGGCTTCGCCTTCCTTGTCATGGATCCGCTGCCGCAGTTCTCGTACCTGGCGGAGGTGGCCGAGGGCCTCCTCATGGTCGCCCAGTGCGATGAGGCACCGGGCGAGGGCCGTGACCACGTGGTCGTTGGGACTGGCCTGTCCCAGTTCCTCGCAGCCGGCGTGGGCCGCACGCAGGTACGGCAGCGCCGCATCGTTCTCCGCTCTGAGCACCCGGTTCACGCCGCGGGTCCAGTAGGTGATGATCCTGGCATCGAGCCCCAGAGGGGAGAGGCCGGGGAGCTTGTCGAGTTCCGCGGCGGCCCGTTCCGCATACTCCTCGGCCCCCGCGTGGTCACCGCCGCGCAGGCTCATCAGACCGAGCAGCGCGAGGCTGTGCGCATGGAACTCGGTGTTCCTCTCCCTGCGCGCCGAGGCCATCAGCAGGTCGTGGGCGAGGGAGACGCGGCCGGCCGACCAGTGGGCCAGGGCCAGCAGCGTGTTGAGCATCGCCTCGCCGCCGTCCGCCGCCTCCCGCGCGGCGGACACGCCCTGTTCGAGCAGCTCGATGGGATCACCGGCGAGGTCCCGGCCCAGGAAACGCCAGAAGGAGACGGCGAGGCGCCACGCGTAGTCGCTGAGTCCCTCCGCCGCGGCACACCGCGTCGCGGCCAGCAGGTTGTTCTTCTCCGCCGTCAGCCAGGCGTGTGCGGCCTCGGCGTCCGCGCTCCCGTCGTCGAGGCGGGCCGTCGCGGCGGCGACGGCGGCCAGATAGTGGTCCAGCATCCGCTCGGTCATCCGCGGGTCCTCGGACAGACCGCGGGCGTACTGGCGCAGGAGGTCGTGCTGCCGGTAGCGGCCG
>KL568611.1:3938-4935 GCA_000715605.1 Streptomyces speibonae
CTCGGCCAGGTGCGCGTCCACCAGCCGCTGGAGGCAGTCGTCGGCCTGGGCCGTCGGCATGTCCGCCATCGCCGCGATGACCCCGGCGTCGGCGTCCACGCCGGGATGCCGCCCCAGGGCGTAGAAGACGGTCCGGTCGGCCGGCGCCAGTTGCTCGTGGGACGTGCGGAACGCCAGCGCCACCTCCCGGTCCGCGAACAGCTTCGGCAACCGCGCACGCACCTTGGACAGTTGACCGGACAGATGGGCGATCGGCCACGCGGTGCGGTGGGCCAGCTGGGCGCCGGACAGCCGCAGTGCCAACGGCAGGCCCGCGCACAGCCGGACGATGTGGGTCACGGCGTCCGGTTCGGCGGCCGCCCTGTCGCTGCCCACGAGGTGCGCGAAGAACTCCGTCGCCTTGTTCTCCGGCAGGACCGTCAGGGAGATCGGCCGGGCCCCGGCGAGCGCCGACAGCCTGGCCCTGCTGGTCACGATCACGAGACTGGCACCGGCCGGCAGCAACGGGGTCACCTGCGTCTCGTCGACGGCGTTGTCGAGAACGAGCAGGAGCCGTAAGCCCGCGGTCCGTGCCCGCCAGTGGGCCTGGGCATCGCCCGGCACCTCGATCTCCAGCTGGCCCAGCAGTACTTCCAGGGCCTCGTTCGCGGTCAGCGGCGTCTTTCCCGGGCTGTGCCCCTGCAAGTCGACGAAGAGCACACCGTCCGGGAAGCGTTCGGCCAGCGCATGCCCGGCATGGACGGCGAACGCCGTCTTGCCGACCCCGGCCATCCCGTCGATCGTGCAGACGACGCCGCCTTCCGCGACGGCGGCCGTCAGCCGGGCGAGTTCGTCCTCCCGCCCGATGAAGTCCGGCAGGTCGCGGGGAAGGTAGTTGCGCCCGCTCCGGCGCGCTCCCGGCGCCCCTCCGGCCGGACCGTGCCCGGCGCCGGGCACGGGCGGGGCCCCCGTCGCAGCGTCCTCGCCGGCCGGCACGCGGGCGGTGGACGTCCGCCCG
>KL568611.1:5129-5403 GCA_000715605.1 Streptomyces speibonae
GGCGCCGGCCGCTCGCCGGTGGCTTCCGACGCCGTACCGGCCGGCTCCAGCGACGGATCGGCGACGAGGACCTGCTGACGCAGCCGCCGCAGCCGCGCGCCCGGGTCCAGCCCCAACTCCTCCGACAGCCGCCGCCGGAGGTGCTCGTAGCACTCCAGCGCCTCGGCCTGCCGTCCGCTCCGGTACAGCGCGAGCATCAGCTGACCGCACACGCGTTCGTCCAGCGGGTCCTGTTCGGCCCAGGCCGACAAGCGGGCGAGCACGGCGGCGGGCT
>KL568611.1:5644-8699 GCA_000715605.1 Streptomyces speibonae
CGCCTCCCTCGCGCCATCAGAGATGTGTATAAGAGACAGGTCCAGAAGGGAACGCTGGGCGTTGAACCACGGAGTGTCCGCACCGGTGAAGGCCTCACCCCGCCAGAGCCCCAGCGCCTCCTCCCACAACGCGGCCCGCCGCTCGTCCCCGTACGACGCCGGGGCGGCCCGCGCCCGGGCCGACAGCTCACGGAACCGGTGCACATCCACCGCGCCGGCCCCCACCGTGAGCCGGTAGCCTCCCTGCTCACGGACGATGTCCGCGCCCGACGACGACAGCGCCCCGCGCAGCCGGGACACATACCCGTACAGCGCCTCCCGGCCGCGCCTCGGCTCCCGCTCCCCCCACACCCGGTCCATCAGCGCATCCGCCGGCACCACCCGACCGGCGTCCATCACCAGCGCGGCCAGCACCTGACGCTGTCGCGCGTGCCCCACCTCCACCGGCTCGCCGCCCCGTCTCACCTCGACGACGCCCAGGACTCCGAAGTGCACCGACATCCGCCCCCGCCTCGTGTCACGCCCCACGCCTCATTCGTCTACCCGCCGCTGACCTGCGGACCAAGGCCAATTCGAGACGTTCCGACCGCGCCGGCCGAGTGACCGGCCCCCTACCGCCCCGTACTGAGTACGGATACTCGGTCCCGGCCGACGAACTCCTGGGTACGCTGCCCCGGGCGCAGCGGGAAGCCCGGAACGGGGGGAATAACGGCGCATGGCATGGGACGAGTGGGATCAGCTCCCGCCGGGTGACGGTCCCGGGCCGGCCACCAGCGGCGTCACCAGGGGGCTCGTCTCCAGCAAGAAGGCGTGGAACAAGGCCGGGGAGGACGTCGGCGGGCTGGGACCGGAGGGGAGCGGACCCACGGCAACCACCGGGGCCTCGGGCCACAGCGAATACTGGGACCGGGGCACGACGGCGCTGAAGAACCAGGCGCTGGTCGTGGTCGGCGAATACATCCACGTGACCACTCCCGAGTAAGCGGCAGGACGGTGCCGAGCACCGTTCCGCCACCGCCCCCTCACGACGAAGACCTTGGATCCCATGTTCTACGCACTCCGCCCCGCACCGGCCCCGCCCCACCGGGGCCGCCTCACCCGAACCCTCCCCCTGGCCCTCGTCCTCACCGGACTTCTCCTCAGTGGATGTGGCATGACCGACAACGACGCCAACGGCTCCCCCGGCAGCACCGCGGGCGAATCCCAGGAGGCCCGTACGAGTCCTCCCGACGCGGGCACGACGACGACCGATGACGCGGTCGCCGCCGTGAAGGAGGTGTCCAGCGAGCTCTACCGCTTCGCCGGCGTCCCCGGCAAGGCGTCCGAGCCCGGCCCCGGCGTCAAGGAGTGTGAGGGCAAGGACCCGGACACGTACTTCACCGTCTACCACCCCTGGAACTTCGCACCGTCCAAGCCCGGCGACGTCGACGTGGCGATGGAGAACCTGAAGAAGAAGCTGAACACGGGAGGTTGGGCGATCAAGGATCTGTACCACGACAACAGTCCCGCCAAGGCGCTCAACCTGGTCGCCGACAACGACGCGAAGAAGGTCAGCGTCTGGATCGTCCAGTACTCCAAGAGCGCGACACCGAGCCTGGGTTTCACCGTCACGTCGGGCTGCTACCAGGTACCCGAGGGAGAGACGGTCGACCACTTCTGAGCGACTGGCTCGCCTGAAAACCCCTCGCGAGCCCCATCCGACGAGGACACGCGGCTACGGTCGGCTCACAACATGGCGTGGGTTTCCTTGAGGTGCCCGCATCTCACCAACTGGTCTCCGCCCACACCGCCGTGGTCGGGGAACTGAGTCCGGCAGGGGTCGTCGCCGCCCGAGCCCCTGTAGCGCCGGCAGCGGCACCAGTGCGGGGTCGGCGGGTGCGGCAGCTCTCCGAAGCACCTGAATCCGAGCGAGTTCCGCTCCTCGGGGCTCAGCTCCAGACCTGACTCGTGGATCATCGCCATGGCCTTGTCCTGCGCTTCGATGAGCAGCGCCGCTGCCTCACTCAGCGTCCGCGACTGCGCTTCGGTTCTGTCGTACCGCTTGGACTCGGACATCTGTGTCCTCCTGACGGGTCAGATCTGGGCGTGCTCGGATTCCGTGTGCTCGCACGTCCTGATGGGCGGTCCTGAGCCGAAGTCCGGGCCGGTGAAGTCTCTCCACGTGTTGAGGCAGGGTTCTTCGCCGCCCGAGCCGCCGTAGTCGCCGCAGCCGCAGAAGTGCGGGGTCGGCGGGGGGTCCAGCTCGGCCAGGCAGGGGCGGCCGACCCAGTCGCGTTCCTCGGCGGACAGATCCGCGCCCGAGGAGCGTACGAGATCCGCGGCCTTGCGGCGTGCTTCGACGAGCAGGGCGCCCGCCTCGGCCAGGGTCCGGTTCTGGGCTTCCGTTCTGTCATTCAGGTTCACGGCTGACGTCCTACCAGGGACCGCGGACGGGTCCCCCACGGCGCGCCCGCACGGTGCCCACGGCTCATCCGTCAGGAGTCAAGTCAACGATCAGCCGCTCGAGGCGAGGAACCTCACCGGCTCCGCCAGGACCAACCGGGCGGCGTCGAAGTCGGCCAGGCGGGCCGCGACGGTGGCGACGGCGAGGCGTTCCGGGAGTGCGGCGGAGAACTTCAGACCGCGTACGGCACGGGGGTCGACGTCCGGCAGGACGAGATTCTCGCCGACTCTGTCCCGGGCGGCCCGCCAGTCGGCCGGGGTGCAGTCCTCACGCAGTCGCAGCCAGCAGTCGGTCGGGCGTTGGAGGGGGTCGGTGACCGACTGGAGGGTGGAGGCGAGGGTGGCGTTGGCCCGGTAGCCGGCCCAGGTCCACCAGCGGACGTCGGCGCCGGTCCGGGTGACCAGCGAGCCGGCGGGGTGCACGGTGTCGGGGGCGTCGTTTTCGCGTTGCCCGGCCAGGCACGCCTCGGCGCGCCGGGTGAGTGAAACGGGCGGGTTCTCGCCGAGCAGGACTTCACGCATGGCGCGGGTGAGGGCGTAGGACAGTCCGGCGATGCCGCCGCTCATCCACTTGGCGACGCCTCCGCTGTCGCTGTCTCTTATACACATCTCT
>KL568611.1:8919-11269 GCA_000715605.1 Streptomyces speibonae
TCGATGTACGTGACCTGCCAGCTGCGTCCGCCGAGAAGCAGGCGGCGCGGGCCCGGCCGTTCCTCGGTGAGCACGCTCGGGTCGGTGCGGCCGATCTCCGTGCGGCCGGACAGGACGGTGAACTGCGGCGGGGCGGTGAAGGAGGCGGTCAGCTCGATGAAGTGGCGCTTGCCGAAACGGCGTTCGGCCTCCGGACCGACGAACAGCAGGCCGCCGTCGTTGTCGAGGAAACCCTCGTCGGTGAGGTGGCGCAGGATGGGCTCGGCGGATCGGTCGAAAGGCTCGAGGCCGTTCCACTGGCGGTCCCACAACTGGTCACCGAGCTTGTGCTGTTGCAGGGTGACGGCGAGGAGCTGCTGGGCCACGAGGTGACGTGGATCGGGCGGGGGGACGACCGGTTCGACCCAGCCGCGCGACCACAGCAGAAGCAGCCCGGCCGCCTGCAGCAGTGTGTCGTCCCGGGTGGTGAGGAAGAGGCAGTTGCGCGTCGTGCCCGCGCGCCGGCCGGTGCGGCCGATGCGCTGCAGGAAGGAGGCGACGGTGGCCGGTGAGTCGATCTGGATGACACGGTCCAGGTCACCAACGTCGATGCCGAGTTCGAGGGTGGAGGTGGAGACGATGACGCAGTCGCGTG
Organism: Streptomyces speibonae; assembly: GCA_000715605.1. GTDB lineage: Bacteria > Actinomycetota > Actinomycetes > Streptomycetales > Streptomycetaceae > Streptomyces > Streptomyces speibonae. The sequence continues at coordinate 9,554 of KL568611.1, forward strand.
CCTCGGCGAAGGCCTGCTCGGAGCGGTTGCGTTCGTCGACGGAGAGGGAGGCGTGGGAGAGGAAGACGGTGACCTCGCGGGCACGCAGTGCGGCGCCCAGTTGTTCGACCTGAGCTCGTGAGTCGCAGAAGACCAGACGTTTCTCCCCGCGGTGCAGGGCCGCGATGAGCTTGGCGGCGTTGTCGAGGGAGCCTACGTAGTCGAGTTCCACCTCGCCTGCCGGGCGGGGGGACTGTTCGGCGGTGGGGCGCCGGTCGCCGCCTGTGGCCTCGGGCTCGGGATGCTTCACTCCCGGGGCAACGACCTGCCCCGTGCGGCTTGCGGCTTTCGCGCCCTGCAGCCAGCGCAGCAATTGCTCCGGATTGCCGACGGTCGCGGACAGGCCGACGCGCTGGATACGGCGCCCGGCGACCCGTTCGAGACGCTCCAGTACGGCCAGCAGGTGCCAGCCCCGGTCGTCTCCCGCGAAGGCGTGCACCTCGTCGACGACGACGGCGCGTACGGTGCCCAGCAGGCGCGCGTGGTCGGTCTTGACGCCGATCAGCATCGCTTCGAGCGACTCGGGCGTGGTCAGCAGGACATCAGGTGCTTCCGTGCGGATGCGTTGCCGCTGTGACTCCTTGGTGTCTCCGTGCCAGAGAGCGGCGCGCCGCCCCAGCCACTGGGCGTAGGAGTCGACGCGGCTGACGAGATTGTTCAGGAGCGCTTTCAGCGGACAGAGGTAGAGCACCGACGTGCCGGACCACTTCTGTTCCGCCATGGCCGACAGCAGGGGGAAGCAGGCCGCCTCGGTCTTGCCGCCCGCCGTCGGTGCCAGCAGTACGGCGTCCTCGCCGTTCATAAGCGGGGTGATCGCCGCTCGCTGGAGGGGGCGCAGGTCGGGCCAGCCGAGAGTGTTGACGATGTGGTGCAGGACGACGGTGTCGAGCCGGTCGAGGACGTCGGTCCCTCCGGTCTCTCCCCCGGCCGGGCTGTCGGCCTCCCCCATCACAGCTCCAGGTCGATGTCGTCGGCGGACGCGGAGCCGCCGGTGACGGCGGCCGCCAGGTTGCGTTCCACATCGGTCAGCTCGCTGCTCGCGACCGTCAGCTTGTAGTGCTGTCGCGGGTCGAAGTCGTCGAACTGGTCCACGCGGTCGAGGACGTCCCCGACGAGCTTCTTCAGGAACAGCCGGGGCGCCACCCCGACCTTCCCGCCCAGCGCTCCGCCGACGGCCTGCGCGAGATCCGCGACGTAGGTGTCGTCGACGACCGTTCGCACGCGCTCGGGGGACGTGGCGGCGTCCGCGTACAGGTCCCGGATGGTGACCCCGAGATGCGCCAACGACTCCTGGGTGAAGCCGGGCAGCCGGATCTGCACCGCGCGGGGGTTGTCGAAGCGCGGGTCGGTGGTGAAGTCGGTGGCGAGCCGCTGGGCGAGCGGAGCCAGCCGCTGCACGCCCTGCTGACCGTCGTAGAAGGCCGGCGTGCCGGTGATGACGAGGTACAGCCCGGGGAAGCGGCCGGAGTGCACCTCGTCGATGAGCTGCCGCAGCGCGTTGAGCGCCTTGTCACGGGCGTCGGAGCGGACCCGCTGGAGCGTCTCCACCTCGTCGAGGACGACGAAGAGACCGGTGTGTCCGGAGTCGCGCAGCACGGTCAGCAGGCCCTGCAGGAAGCCGAGCGCCCCGAAGTGATCGAGGTCGCCGCGCACTCCGGCGGACCGGCGGGCGGAGGC
>KL568611.1:11469-17769 GCA_000715605.1 Streptomyces speibonae
CGCCGAGCCACGCGAGCACGGCCGCCGCGGTCGCCTCGTCACCGTCGGCGAGGGCGGCCCGGTAGCCCCGTAGGGCGGTGGCGAACGACGGGGCGTGCCGGGACACCTCGGCGAGCCGCGCGAGAAGCAGCTTCTCCACCTCGCCGGGCAGTTCCTCCTCCGTCGCGCCGGCGGCGAGGGCGTCCTCCTCCAGGGCGTAGAACCAGGCATCGACCACGGGCCGCAGCGCGCTGGGCGGGAAGCTGGAGGTGGTGAGGCGCTCGGTGAGCCGACGGTAGACCGTCTCCAGCTTGTGCAGGGGCGTCTCGTTCTCCGAGATCTGGATCTCGGCCACGGCGAAGTTACGGCGCTTGGCCCGCTCCCCCAGCCAGCGGGTGAAGAAGGTCTTGCCGGACCCGTACTCACCACGCACGGCCTTGAACACGGACCCGCCGGAGGCGACCGCTTCCAGTTCCGCGTCGAGGGCCGCCTCGAACCGGTCGAGGCCGGTGGCAAGCAGGTCGAGCCCGCTCTCGGGTACGGCCCCGCGGCGCAGGGCGTCGACGACGGTACGGCGGCGGGCGGCGCTTACCTGTGCGGGGCGCTGGGATCCGGTGGTGCTCACGGGGAACAGTGTTCCACCTCCGCGTACCTCAGCGCCCGGGCGAAGGGCCGTGAGGTCCGGTTTACAGGTAAGTGCCCGATGGTTTTCATCCCGCGCTCGAAGCGATGGTGAGTCGACGATGTCGGGGTTTCCGCCGCGGTCCCTTATGCTCGCGAGGCAGTTGGTGTGAACAGTGCATTCGGGGGCGCGCAGCACATGGCCGACGAGATCAAGTACGAGTACAAGACCGTGCAGACCGTTCGCGGCACCGACGGCTTGGTGATCTCGAAGATGCAGAAGGACGGCTGGGAGTTCATCGAGCAGTCCCACGGCACGCTTCGTTCCACCCTCAACTTCCGTCGGCCGAAGAAGCCTCTACCGTGGCCGCTGATCGGCGCGGGAGCCGCCGGTTTCGTGATCTTGGCCATCATCATCGGCACTGCCACCGCACTCAGTCACGGAGACGAGAAGAAGGACGAGGCAGCCAAGCCGGCGGCCGCTACGAGTGAGAAGCCTTCCGCTGCGCCGACTCCGAGCGTGTCCGAGTCGGCTGCCGTCGAAGTGATCACGCCTGAGAACAGCTCGGAGTTTGCGGCACTTCTGAAGACGGATACGTGTGACGACGCGAACGCGGACTTCGCAACGAAGCATGAGGGCCGGACAATCGCGTTCAACGGCTCGATCGTCGACATGACGCCCCACGGTGACTACGACACCCGCTACGACGTCCTCCTGGGCCCTGGCGACAAGGGACCGGACACGACGGTCGGCCCGGCCTTCAAGTACGAGGACGTCAACATCGCCGAACTGAGGCTGACCGACAAGGATGTTCCCGCCACCGTCGGCGTGGGCGACAAGTTCCGCTTCGTCGCCGAGGTGGGCGACTTCGACGCGGTCCAGTGCCTCTTCCACCTCGACCCGATCTCGACGGAAACTCGGTAGCGCCCCTTCTCCACCAGGGACACCAAGGACCGTCTCCGTCGGCCGACGCCTACGGGTGTCCCGCTTATCGTCGAACCGGCTTGACCGTCACCACAGAGCACTGCTGGAATCACTCTCCGTACAGGTATACCAGGGCGGGAGTGGAGTCACATGGCGGCCCTCGACAACGTGAAACTCAAGGACGTACTGGCGGACGTCGCTTCGGGTTCCTTACAACTGCCCGACTTTCAGCGGAACTGGAAGTGGGACGACGACCGGATCCGGGCGATCATCGCGACGGTCACGCTGGACTATCCGCTCGGCGTCGTGATGACCCTGCAGACCGGCGGTGCCACCCGGTTCCGCTCCCGGACCCTCACCGGTGCCCGCCCGGACGGGGATCCGGCGGCCGACCTCCTGCTGCTGGACGGGCAGCAGCGCCTCACCTCGCTCTTCCAGTCCCTGTGGCTGGACGCCCCGGTGGAGACGGCGGACGCCCGGGGCAAGCCCATCCAGCGGTGGTACTACGTCGACATCGCGAAGGCCGTGGGTCCGTCCGCGGACCGCGACGAGGCCATCGTGTCCGTCCCGGCCGACAAGGTGCTGCGGACCGACTTCAACCGCACCGTGGTGCTGGACCTGAGCACCACCGAGGCCGAGTGCGCGGCGGGTCTCTTCCCCCTCCACTTCGTCTTCGACGCCCAGCGCGTCAACGAGTGGAAGAAGGCGTACATCAAGGCGGACGAGGACCGGAACTGGGACCTGTGGGGCCAGTTCGACGAGGCGGTCCTGCAGCAGGTGCGGGCCTTCCAGGTCCCGATGATCCGGCTGGCCGCCTCCACCTCCATGGACGCCGTCTGCGCGGTGTTCGAGCGCGTCAACACGGGCGGTGTGCCGCTGAACGTCTTCGAACTGCTCACCGCCACCTACGCCGGGGACCGCGACTACGTGGAGGGGACCGGGGACTACTACCAGCTTCCCGAGGTGTGGCGGGAGATCAAGCAGGCGCTGGCGGCCAAGTACCCGGTCTTCGGCCGCCTGGACAGCGGTCTGGAGAACGGGCTGAGCAGCATCGACTTCCTCCAGGCCATCGCGCTGGTGCGTACCTGGGAGCGGAAGCAGGAGGGGATCGGGGCCACGGTCTCCTGCAAGCGCCGTGACTTGCTGGACCTCCCCCTGGCCGACTTCGTCCGCCTGGCACCCAAGCTCGCCGACGCCTTCGCCTGGGTGGGCGACTTCCTGGAACGGCAGTGCATCGTCCGCCCGGCCGACCTGCCGTACAAGACCCAGCTCGTTCCACTCGCGGCCGTCCGCGCCATCCTCGACACGGGAACGGACGGTCTGGGGGCGGAGGACAAGATCGAGCAGTGGTACTGGTGCGGGGTCCTCGGCGAGATGTACGGCGGCTCGACGGAGACGCGCTTCACCAAGGACGTCGAACAGCTCGTCCCCTGGATCGCGCAGGACGAGAGGGCACCGGAGACGGTCACGGAGGCGTTCTTCTTCGCCGACCGCCTCGACACCCTCACCACCCGCAACAGCGCCGCCTACAAGGGCATCTACGCCTTGCTGATCAAGCAGGGAGCGGTGGACTGGCACCATACGGGTGCCCCGCTGAGTCCCGGCCGGCTGGACGAGTACGGCGTCGACATCCGGCAGATCTTCCCCAAGGCGTGGTTCCGACGGGGCAACAGCGAGGGGCTGCCCACGAGTTCGATCGTGAACAAGACCCCCTTGTCCTACCGCGCCGCGATGGACATGACCGGGGCGCCGTCGTCGTACCTGTCGACGATGATCGCCGCGTCCGACATGCGTCCCGAGTGGTTCGACGACGTGCTGACCACGCACCTGATCGATCCGGACGCGCTGCGCGAGAACGACTACGAGCGCTTCTACCGCGACCGTTCCAAGCAGTTGCAGGACCTCGTCCACTCCGCCATGGGCAAGCGGACGATGCTGCGTGACCTGCCGGAGGGCGACGCCCGATGACGACCAGGCCGCACGAGCGGGACGTGGCCTCGCTCAAGGGCAGGACCGTGTCCGTGCAGGAGATCCTGGACCTGTTCCAGGTCAGGGTCCGTGATCACCGGACGGTGCACCGGATCTCGCAGGCTCTGCTGGACGCCGGGCTCACCACGCTGCCGGACTTCGCCGTCTGCGGTCTGCGCGGCACCGTCGACGTCGTGCCGCTGGCGGCCGTTCCCGCGCAGCGCACACCGCCGGAACCGGAGGGTGAGGCCGACGCGGCGGACGAGGCCCTGCCCTCGCACGCACTCCCGCAGCGGCTGCTGCTGGGCGACATCCCGTCGGCGCGGCGCGGTCTGGTGTCCGTCGGGCCCGGCACGCCCCTGTCCCAGACGACCTTCCTGATGCGCACGAAGGGCCTGTCCCAGGTGCCGGTGACCACCGGCATGGCACAGGTCCACGGAGTCGTCACCTGGGGGTCGGTGGCCAAGATGTACGAGGCGGGCAAGGAGGCCACGCTCGACAACGCCATGGAGAAGGACTCGCTGCCCGTCGCCGACGCCCGCCAGGAGTTCTTCGCCGCTCTCCCGGTCATCCGCGAGCACGGCTACCTGCTCGTCCGGGGCGACGACGGCTGTCTGTCGGGCATTGTCACCGCCGCGGACGTCACGGAACGCTTCGAGGGGGCGGCGCGCCCGTTCTTCATCGTGGGTGAGATCGAGTCGCTGCTGCGCCGCTGCCTGGGTGCGGCCCTGGATGCGGAGGCCATCAAGGCGGTCCAGACGAACAAGAAGCCGGAGCAGCGCACCGGCCAGGTGTCGGATCTGATGTTCGGCGACTATCTGAGGCTGCTGGACGGCGACCAGACGAAGCAGTCCTTCGCCGAGCGGGCCGACCGCAACTGGGAGGCGCTGAAGTGGCCGAACATGCCGCGGCAGCAGTTCGTGGGTCTGCTGAAGCGGGTGAAGGACATCCGCAACCGTATCGCCCACTTCGACGAGAAGCCGCTCCCGCCGGAGATGATCGACGAGCTGACGACGTTCGCCAACGTCCTGCGGGCGTTCGCGTCGTGAGGCGGCGGGTGCCCCCGGAACACTCCGGGGGCACCCGCAACCGTGTCCTCAGCCCGCCCCGAGGGCGAACTGCTCGCGCAGCAGCGCCTCGTGGAGCCGCAGGGTGCGGCCGTCGGGCAGGGTCTCCAGGACCTGCACGCCGTCGTAGTTGAGGAGTTGCCGCAGGACGGCGGCGAAGCCGTCGGCCCGGGTGACGGGCATGCCGACGCGCTGGGCGAGCGCGGTCACGGGCAAGGTCCCGCCCGCGTCCAGGAGCGCGGCGAGTGCCTTGTGGACCTGCTCCTTCTGCGGCTTGCGCGCCAGGCCGCCGAGCTGCGCCTGGTACGTCTCCGAGTCGAGCAGCACCGTCGCCAGCGTCTCGGTGCGGGAGACGAGGGTCGGGGTGAGGAGAGCGTCGTCGTCCCCGGCCGTCAGCGCGACGTCGAACAGCGTGTCGTGCGTCCGGGCGACTTCCGCCTGCTCCTTCCTCACCCTGCTGGTCGGCTTCTTGAGGGCGGGAGCCGTTGCGGCCGCCCTCCGGGCGGCGTGCTCGTCCGGCAGCGGCGCCCGGCCGGCCTCCTCCGGAGCCCACCAGACCGGCCGCTGGTCGCCCAGCTCCCGCCATCCCCTGGGAGGCTCCGCGCCGAACGGCAGGAAGGCCAGCACCGGAATGGTGACCTCGGCGAGCGACGCTCCACCGTGGTAGCCGGCCTTGAGGGCGGTGTAGCGGGAGTCGGCGTCCCACAGGGCGACGACGGAGGCGCCGGGTTCGGGCCAGACCACGCGCGGTCCGGACAGGGCGATCTCACGTTCGGCGAGCGGGCCGCGCCCGGGCAGGCGGTGGCGGGCGGAGGCGGGGTCGGCGGCGGGGTCGACCTTCGTGCCGTGCCGGTCCACGACGTGGCCGTGGTCGCTGGTGAGGAGGACCGCCATGCCCTGGTTGGCCGCGACCCGCAGCAGGTCGCGCAGGCCGGGCACGTCGTCGATCCGCCAGGCGCCGTCGCCGAGTTTCTGTTCCTTGGCGAGCCGGTCGTCGATGGCGTTGAGGACGACGGCGACGTGGGTTCTGCCGTCGGCCAGTGCCTCCGTCAGCTCCGGACCGAAGGTCTCACCCGCGGTCGCGGTGCGCAGGTCGTCCTTGTGGAACACGGCGGCCGGGGCCCCGCCCCACAGCTTCAGCGTGGGGAAGAGCCGCTTCTCGTCGGCCTGGGTGCCCTTCCTCAGGGTTCCTGTGAACAGCGAGGTGCGGGAGACGGCCGTCACGGTGGGCAGGGCGGCGGCCATCGCCCGGCGGTGTGGGGCACCGCCCTCGGGCAACGGGTCGAACTCGGCCCAGGAGTGCCGTAGTTCCTCACTGAGTTCGTTGGCGATGGCCGCGCTCATGCCGTCGAGGACGAGCAGCAGCACGCGTCGTTCTTCCTCGCGTTTCACGACCGGGCCCACCACCCGGTCGAGGAAGGTCTCGACGGTGAGCATGGAGCCGGGCGGGGTTCCGGCTTCCGTCCAGGCGGCCAGTGAGCGGGCGAAGGACGCGTCGATGGTCCGGCGGCGGTCCCGGACGCGGGTGCCGAGGGTGTCGTAGGCGGCCTTGAGGACGGGGTCCGGGTCTCCGCCTGCCTCGATGTGCTCCAGGGCGAGGTCCACCCAGCCGGTCTCGGCGATGTGCCGCTGCAGGGCGTCGGCGACGGTGGGGGCGTCGGAGGGCGGGTCGGTGGCCAGCCAGTGGGCGAGACGCCGTCCCATACGGGCACGTTCGATGCGGGCGGCCTCGTCCGGCTC
>KL568611.1:17946-24304 GCA_000715605.1 Streptomyces speibonae
AGCCGGTGGTCGGCCAGGCGACGGACGGCGTCGGCCGCCGCGGTCGTGTCGCCCGCCGTGAGGGCCCGGCCGACGGCGGTGAACCGGGCCTCGAGCCCGTCGCGCAGGACGGGGCTGGCGGCCACGGCCTCCTCCGCGCCGAACTGGCGGGCCAGGGCGGCTGCCCGGTCGAGCACGATGCCGGTGGTGCGGCGTGCCTCGCGGGCCTGGTCGGCCTCGGTGCCGGTGCGGTGTCCGACGGTCAGCAGCGTGGTGACGTACTCCTCGGCGGACCGGCCGAAGACGGTCACCAGGGCGTCGAGCTGGTCGCCGGTGGCGGGGGGCTGGTCACCGAAGTAGCGTTCGGCGCGGCCCCGGGCGCGGTACGTCTCGGGGGACGGTTCGGCGTGCTGCCACAGTGCCGCGCAGACGAGGCCGAAGGCGGCGGCGTCCGCGCCGCGTTCGGCGTCGACGAGGGCGAGCAGGGCGCGGCCGGCGAGGCCCGCCTGGTCCTCCTCGCCGAGGAAGGCGGTCAGCCCGGCGCGTTCGGGGCCGCGCAGAGCGAGGAGCCGTTCGGGGGCGCCGGGCCGGGTCGACCAGTGCAGCAGGGCCTGGGCGTCGAGGCGGTCGTCGCCGGGGTGGCGCCGGCCGCCCTCGGTGTCGTAGCGGCCCAGGCGCAGGCGGCGCTGGGCGAGCGCGGTGAGGGCGTACTGGCGGGACAGCCAGCCGCCGGGCACGGACGGCCAGCCGCCGGGCGGAGTGGCGTCGAGCAGGGCTTCGGCGGCCCAGTTGACGTCCTTGAGTCCGGGGTCCGTCTGCCGGGCACCGAACGACTCGCGGACGACGTCCCAGCTGTCGACCGTGTCGATGCGCAGTTTGTGGACGCGGGCGAGGATCGCCGGGTCCAGTTCGTTCTGCTCGCGGTCGGTGAGGACGACCAGGACGGCGGGGCCGGGGCGGCGGCCCGCCAGGTGGTCGAGGACGAGTTCGTGGACGGCGAGCGGGGAGGGCGCCACCGCCACGCCCGCCGTGCGGCCCTCGCCCCAGACGGGTGCGGCGGGGCCGTCCCACTGGGGTGCGGACCGCAGCAGCACGACCCGTCTGCGCTGCTGCTCCTCTCCGGTCAGGGAGGCTTCGAGGCGCGTCTGGGAGGACAGGTACTGGGTGACGGTCGCCGTGTTCAAACGGACCGCGCCCGGAGCCACGGTGGCGGTGTCCGTCATTCGATGACCTGCCAGGTGATCTCGATGGTCGCGTTCGGGTTGCGGGCGGCCAGGTCGGCCAGTTCCGCCTGGAGGTCGTCGACGGCCCGGGACACGGTTGTGCTGCGGCGCCCGGACTTCCGTGCCGTGCCGCCGTTCCCCGAGGAGGGCGGCGTCTCCGGCTGGGTGTAGGGGATACGCGGGTCGCTGGTCCGCGTGTCCAGGGACTGGGCGTCGGCCGTGGCGGGCTGGGGTGCGACGGGCGCGGGCGGCGGGGTGGCCGCGGCTTGGGCGCGCTTGATCAGCGCGACGACTTCGCGCTGGGTGCGGATCAGTGCGTCGCGCAGGTCGGCGGTGCGCTGGTCGTCGCGGGCCACGTTGCGCAGCGAGTCGAGCAGCGCCTCGCCCTCGGGGCCGAGCCCGGCCGCGAGCTCCAGGGTGCCCCAGGGGGCCGAGGCGACCGCCTCCGCGATGGCGCGGGCCTTCTTGATGGAGGTGCCGTACCGGTCCGCGCTGGTCTCGCCCAGGTCGAAGGAGGCAAGAGCCTCCACAGTCTTCTTCGCCCCGGCAGCACCCTTGCCGGCCTCCGCCGTGAGGGTGTCCAGCAGTTCCAGGGAGCGGCGGGCGAGGGCGAGCCGTCCGGTGTCGGCGGTCTGGTCGAGGCCGAGGAAGGAGGCGTGCGTCTCCAACTGGTGCACGAGGTCGGCCGCGTGGTCCCGGTGGGCACGGGCCGCCTCGATGATCTGGCGGGCGAACTGGTTGACCATCCGGCCGCGGCGCAGGGTGGGGGGCTTCGCCCCGAAGACGGTCTCGAAACGCTGTCGTGCGGTGTCCCAGTCCGACTCGGCGGGCAGCGGCTGGCTGCGCAGCGCGTCGTGGTCCTTGATCGCGGACAGTTCGGGTGCGGGGTCGAGGACGGTGCCGCCGCGTACCCACACCCTGTCGTCCATCTCGGCGAAGGCGGCGACGACGAGCCGGGCGAGGAAGTCGGGCAGGCCGCGCGGGTCGGGCCGGTCGGTCCAGTCGGTGAGCGTGATCAGGGACAGGTCCCCGGTGACGCCCTGGGAGCGGGCGAGCTGACGGAAGTGGTCGGCCCAGTAGCGGGACAGCTCGAAGTACGCCTCCTTCTGCTGTCCGAGGCGCAGGGGCTCGGCGATCCGCCGCATGGCGCCCCGGTCGCCCGCCGGGACCTCCACCCGCCCGTCGCGTGCCTCGGCTGCGGCCCGTACGTGGGTGAACACCTTCTTGGTGTCGGCGGGCTTGACGGCGGTGCCGGTGGCCTCGGGGTCGAGGTCGGGGTGGGCCGGGTACTGGTGGGCGATCAGCTTGCCCGCGACGTGCCGGATGCCGTCGTGCAGGCTCTGGCCGAAGGACAGGGTGAGTTCGTCGACGTCGGGCAGCGCGACGAGGTGGTCGTCGAAGTCGGGCACGACGTCGGCGGGCTGCTTCTGGGCAAGGCCGTACGCCTGCTTGAAGGCGCCCTTGACCTGCTTGAGCAGGGCCTCGCGCTGGGTTTCGAGCAGGCCCTTGGCGCGGCTGCGGTTGTCGGCGTTGAGGTGGCCGGCGTACTGGGTGTCGAAGCGGTGTTCGTCGGCGAGGGCCTTGTCGATGACGACGAGGCGCCGGAAGTCCTGGAAGCGCTGCGCGGACAGATGCGCGGGCAGCCAGGCGACGGTGCGGGACCGCTCGCCCTGCTGGCGTTCGCGCAGCCGCTGGATGCGGTTGGCGTCCTCGACCGGGCCCCACTCACCCTCGTCGAAGGGGAGGTCTATGGCGATGCGCCAGCGGCCCTCCTCCTGCGGCATGAGGTCATGGTCGGGCAGTTCGTCCTCGTCGGCGACGTTGCCGAAGACGATCTCGGCGGTGCGGGCGGTGCCGCGCCAGGTGAAGTTGAGCAGATCGCTCAACTGGCCGTGTTCGACGCCCAGTTCCTCCGACAGCAGGCGGCGGGCGAGCGCGGCCCGGTTGCCGGGGTTGTCGTTGACCTGGGCGTTGGCGATGACGGAGTCCACGTCGACGCCGGAGAGTTCGAGGCGGACGCCGGGGTTGGCGTCGGTGCCGGTCTCCTTGATCTCGGGGAACCTGGCCGCCCATTCGGCGACCTTGTTCTTGATGATGCCGACCTCGGCGCCGGGGATGGGTGCGAGGACCGATCCGTGGTTGAGCGCGCCGAGCCGCCGGATGGTGAGTTCCGACAGCGCGGGCACGCTGGGCGCGAGCGCCGACAGCAGCAGGGTGCACACCAGCCGGTTGTCACCGATGAACATCCGGCAGCCGTTGAGCTTCTTCGGGTCGGTGAGGGTCTCGGGCCGGCTGCGGTACTGCTCGACGTCGTCCTCGGTGATGTCGTACGAGCTGAGCAGGTACGGCCGCAGCTTGGTCTTGTACAGCTTGTCGGCGGCGTCGAAGACGACCTTGAGGCTGTCGGTGAACGGCTTGTCGCCGCCCTGGGCGATCACCGGGTAGAGGTCGCCGACGGGGACGAGCTGGCCGAGGCGGAGTTCGTCGCGGTGGTCGGCGAGGAGCTGGCCCATCAGCTTCAGACCGGTGCGGGAGCGCTGCAGCGCGGACGAGATGTGGACGAGGGTGTCCATGAACGCGGGCGAGAACGGGTACGTCAGCCGGAACGACTCCGCGTCCGCCCCGGTGGTGCCCTTCTCGGAGCCGAGCAGGGTGTCCCAGACCTGGGGTCCGACCCGCTTGGTCTGCTCAAAGGCTGCGTCGACCTGCTGGGCCGCGTCGGCGTCCTTGGGCTTGAGGAGGCGGGCGTGGGCGATCTGCGGGAGGTTGCGGTCCTCCAGGGTGATCTTGTCGAACCGGCCGGAGGCGAGGTTCAGGGTGTCCTGGATGGACGACTCGGCCGCGCCGGACACCTCCTCGCCGACCAGCTCGCGCAGGTCGCGCTGGCGGGCGATGAACGAGACGACGGGGATGGCGCGGCGGGCGTCGCCGCCCTCGACGAAGTTCGTGATCTTGCTGGCTTCCCGGGCCACGAACTTCTGGTCGTGGATGAGGGTGGCCAGCCAGAGGATCAGCTCGTCCATGAAAAGGATCAGGCCGTCGTAGCCGAGCGACTTGGCGTGCTCGGCGATGACGGACAGGCCGGCGTCCAGGGAGATGAAGCCGTGTTCGTCCTCGGCTGCGTTCCTGGTGAAGCCGGGGAGGAGATTGGTGCCGGCGTCGTTGACCAGTTTGGCGCGCAGTTCCGCCGGGGTGGAGGGATTGGTGAGGTTGAGCGGGACGCCCGCCTCGTGGTTCTCCTCGGCGGCGAGAGCGGTGTCGAGGAGCTGCGGGGTCCAGGCGAAGCCCTCGCCCCACTCGTCCTCCTCGCCGTCGTCGGCGTCGCCGCTGCCCAGGCCGCGGATGACGGCCTCGTCGCCCATGGTCGCGCGCATGGCGCGGATGTCGGCGAAGAGGGAGTCGGTCCGGTAGACCTGCGGGGTCGGGGCGTCCGGGTGGAGTTTTTTGACGTGGTGCACGTACCCGCCGAGCACCCGCTGCTCCAGGGCCTTCGCGCCGAGCATGTGGTACGGCACCAGCAGGAACTTCTTGCCGTCCGTGCTCAGCCAGTCGTGCCTGGTCAGGACCGGGTCGAACTCGGTACGGGCCCGGGCCGCCGGGTTGCCGCTGAGCAGTGCGTACAGCACGGCCATGAAGTGCGACTTACCGGAACCGAACGAGCCGTGGAGATAGGCCGCCTTGGAGCGGTGCCCGTCCAGCGCGGACTTGATGAGGGCCAGCGCCTCGTCGAAGTTGTCCAGCAGCCGCTCGGTGACGACGTAGTCCTTGAGCGCGTACTGGGCGCCGTCGGGTGTCGTGGCCTCGGCGAGGGACAGCACGAAGTCCGAGGTGGAGATGGACTCCTTGATGTCGATGACATCGCGGAGGAGGGGCGGCTGGGCCATTGCGGGTTCTCGCTCCCTGACGGTGGTCGCTGCTGCTGGCTCGTACTCGGTGTCGCCCGGGGTCCGCAGCCGAGGCCCGGGGCCGGTCCGAGGTGCGGGGCCGGGGCTCTCAGATGTACGGATGGCCGGTGCGGCGGGCCGAGCGTTCTGTTCGGCGGCGCGGACGGATCCGGTCCTGAGGTGAGCGGACGGACACCACGCTCACGGCATAGGACCGGGTCAGGTCGGGTGGATTCGCGACGTCTGCACTTCTCGTCCCCCTCGCACTGAACGTCACCCGTACGGCCTGCGCATAGCACCCTACATCGGTACTCCCCTCCCCCCTGTGCCGTATACCCCCACGCACCTCCCGTGCCGATCGCCCGGCCCCTTGCTGTAAGGCGCTACGGCCGCGATCGACCCGCTCTGTAGGCGTCCAGCAGGTTCCGGCTCGCGCCTGTGAAGGGGTGCTCGGGCCCCAGACCGCGGTCCCGCCGCTCGGCGACGTCGGTCATCAGAGCGATTGCCTCCTCCAGGTGTCCGAGCGCGGCTCGGGTCCGGGAGAGGAGCTGCCGAGCGGCGAGCACGATCGGGTATTCGGGCCCGAAGCGCCGCTCGTACGCCTCGACGACTTGCCGGATCTCCCGGTCGGCCTCGTCGAAGCGGCCGAGCAGGTACAGCGCCCACGCGTGGTTGTGCCGGGCGCCGAGTGTCACGGTGTGGTCGGGGCCGAGGATGCGCTCGCACTCGGATGGCAGCGAGAGCAATGTGCCGCCTTCCTCGGTGACCACGTCGGCGGCGGGCAGCATCTCCAGCAGGCCGGCACGGGCCCGCAGAGTCAGCGGATGCTCAACGCCCAGCGCGGTGCGCCGTCCGGCGACGGTGTCGCGGAGCAGCGTGACGGCTTCTTCCCGCCGACCGAGATTGGCCAGCACGAGCTGGAGGCCGTAGCCGCTGTCCGTGGTGTCGGGGTCGTCGGCGCCGAACAGACGCTCCTGGGTGTCCCGGATCGCGCGGAGCGCCGCTTCGGCCTCGGCGTACCGGCCCAGCCGGAACAGTGCCCGCCCCGCCCTGGAGCGGGCGGCGAGGACCGCACGGTGGTCCGCGCCGAGGTGCCGCCGCGCCAGATCGGCGGCGTTCCGGGCGGTCTCCCAGGCGGAGACGTAGTCACCGGTCCGGTGCAGGGCCGTGGCCAGCCGCGTCGTGACGGCCAGGGCGTCGGCGGCGGACGACTCGCCGACGTGCCCGAGCAGGGCCAGCGCGTGCGGCACGAGCAGCCGCAGTCGGGGGTCG
>KL568611.1:24534-26153 GCA_000715605.1 Streptomyces speibonae
CGTGCGGACCGGCGTCGGGTACGGCGGGCACGGCCGCGTCGAGCAGCCGGACGGCGGTCGTGTCGAGGGCGGGCTCCAGGTCTCCCGGGGTCGCCACCGCGACACTGTCGAGCAGGATGCCGTGACTCTGTACGCAGCGTGTGCCCGCGGCGTCGACGAGTTCGGACAGTGACTGGTCGAGGAGCGCTCTGAGGGCCGTCTCGGTCCGGGCACGAGGCAGTACGGCGCCGATGTCGGCGTGGTTGAGCAGAGCCAGCGGCAGCGGCTCCGGGGCGAACCGGGCCAGCAGCCTCAGCAGGGCCGCCGCTTCGGGCAGGCCGCGTGCTTCGAACGCGTCGAGGGTGAGCTGCCAGGTCAGACCGACCAGGTGACGGGGATCGGCTTCGGACAGGGCATCGGTACCCCGGTCGATGAGCTGGACCCGTTCGTCCGAGTCGAGCTGGTCCCCGTAGGCGTCCATCGTCCAGGGGTCGATGACCTGCCGGGAGAGGAAGCCACCCGCCAGGGTGAGGGCGAGGGGCAGCCGCCCGAGCCGGTCCGCGACCCGCGCGGCCTGCTCGGTGGTGCCGCTGTGCGGTGCGAGGTCGCGTAACACGAGCGCGGCGTCCTCCCGGGGCAGTACGCCGATGTACTGCAGCTCGGCGCCCGGCCACCACCGGGCCGCAGCCCGCCGCGTGGTGACGAGCACGGTGCCCCGGGGGCTGGTGCGCAGCCAGTCACCGTCCCGCAGTATCTCCGGCTCGTCGGTGTTGTCCAGGACCAGGAGCCACGGTTCGGCGGAGCGGTCGAGATATCTCCAGACGAGGTCGGCGGCAGGTCTGAGGCCATTGCGTGCGGCGAGCAGTTCACCGTCGTCCGCCCCTCGGTCGGCGGCAACAGCGAGCATGCCGGCGCGCAGGCTCGCGCGATCCGAGGCGTTGACCCACAGGCCCACCCGGCCTGCTTCGGCGGTGACCTCCTGGAACAGGGCGCAGGCGACCGCCGTCTTGCCCGAGCCACCCATGCCGTACAGCACGTAGACCTGGCCGCGTTGCTCTGCCGTTAGGCTCGCCCGCAGGCGCTCCATCACCTCGCCACGGTCGCGGAGTACGACAGGGAGCCGGCCGACCGCCGGGCGGCGCACCGAGTCCGGCCCGCCGTGGTCCGCCCCGCCCTCGCCGTAGTGGTGGTGCTCACTGATGTGCTGGTCGCCCTGCGACTGGTAGACGCGTCCCTGGTCCTCGGCGTGGCCGTCCGTCCCGCCCGTCATCGCTCTGCGATGTGCTGATCACGTCCCGCTTGGTAGACCCGGGCCTGACCGGATGCGGTGGCGTGCTGGGTGATCTGCCGGGCGGCCGAGCCGTCAGGGTCGAGCTGGTCCAGCAATGCGCGCAGTTCTTGGACGGCTGCCGGTCGGGCGACGAGCAGCCGTCGCACCATCCCCTGCCATTGAAGGCGCAGTCCGTCCAGGGTCTCCTGGTCGTCTGCGGATGCCGCGGCGAGCACGTCCTCGCGGCCGGCCTCCAACTCGGCGGCGACGGTCTCGGCGCGCTCGGGTTGCGTCCGGCGCCAGAGCCTTGTGATCCCGTCACGCGCCTGGTGCCAGGCATCGGTCGCCATTAACCTCGCGCTTTCACGGG
>KL568612.1:0-1939 GCA_000715605.1 Streptomyces speibonae
GCCGCCGTCCCGGACGGCAGGTGCACCGGACGGCCGACGTGGACGTGGAACCGCGGACGGCGCACCGGCCCGGTGAGCACCCCGGCCAGCTGCTTGGGGACCGGACCGGAGGCGAGCCGCCGGGCGCCCGCCTGGCCCACCGGAACGACCGGTGCGCCGGTCGCTGCCGAGAGCCGTGCCGGACCGGTGCGGAAGGGGCGGGGCGGGGCCGGTGCCGCGTCGCGGTGCGCGGGGAGGCCGCCCTCCGCGTAGATGAGCACATGACGTCCCGACCGCACCGCCTCCGCCGCGGCAGCGAGTGCCTCCGCCGCACGGGCGGTCCCCCGCCGCACCGGGATGTGACCGCCCGCGGCCAGGGCGCGCCCCAGCACCGGCACGCGCCACAGACCCGCCGTCGCCATGACGGCCGGCGCCACACCCACGGCGCGCAGCGCGGCCAGTACGACGGCTGGATCGGCCACCGAGTCGTGGTTGGCGACGAAGACGCTGCCCGCGGCGAAGGGCTCGTCGGCTTCGAGGGTGACGGTGAGCCGCCCGAACACGGGCAGCAGGACAGCGGCGGCACGACTGAGCACGGGACGTCCTTCCGGCAGACGGAAACCTCGCCGCTCAGCCTCGCGCGCGCACCGGCGCCGCGCCTGAGTACGGGTACCCGGCCTCACGTGTTCCGGGTACTCGGCCGCAGGGAGGGACAGTCCGCGTGGCGTCCGCGTGCCGGGGGCCGTGCGGCGTATCGCCCGACCGAGGGCTGGGTACTCGCCACGTCCACGCGCGGACCCCGCCGCCGCCCGAGGCGCCCACTCCCGCGCCGTCCGATCCGAAAGGCGGTACCCGCCATGACCGAGTACGAGCGTTCACGCACGATGCCCGCTCAGCCCGAGCATGTCTTCGACCAGGCGGCGAACGTCGACCAGATGGGCGAGTGGCTGCCCGAGGAGCTTCATGTGCACGCCGACGAACCGCCGGCCGTCACCGTGCACGAGGACCTCCGCGACGAGGACACCGACGCCCTGCTGCGCGCCGAGCCCGACCGGATGCGGCTCGAATGGGGCACGCGTGACCAGGGCGGCTACACGGGCTGGCTGCAGGTCGACGCCACCGGCGGCGGAGCGAGCGAGGTCACCGTGCATCTCTCGTTCTCCGACGACCGTCACGACCCGGGCGGGCAACGGGTGCGCGACGCCCTCGACTCGAGCCTGCGGCGCCTGGAGGACCAGGTACGGCTGCGCGTCGACACCGCGGCCGGCTGACCGCCCGGGTACGAACCGTCGCGCGGGCCGCTACCAGTGCGCGGGACGGCTCAGCGCGGGCGGCAGCACGGTGGCCGTGTCGCCCCTGGCGGCGTTCACCTGCGCCTGGGTGAGGAAGAGGGCCCCGGTCAGGTCGGCTCCGCGGAGGTCGGCGTCCCGCAGATCGGCGCCGATCAGGTCGGCCTCCCGCAGGTCCGCGCCGCTGAGATCCGCGGCGACCAGCAGGGCACCACGCAGGCTCGCTCCCCTCAGGTCGGCGCCGGACAGTCTCGCGCCGACGAGATCGGCGCCGCGGTGGTTCTTCCTGCGGCCGGGCAGATGGGCCCGGGCCAGCTCGCTCGCCCGCAGCAGCGGCACATTGACCTCGCCGCGCAGCGCGTTCACCTCCAGCCCGGCGAGCGACTCCGCGCTGCCGCGGGTCAGCCCGTCGATCCGGGCCAGCGCCCGCCGCAGCTCCTCGTGAACCGGCCGGGCCGCCGGCAGGGCGAGCGCCTCGGTGACGTACCGGAGGAGCTCGTGCAGCTGCCGCATGACGGGGAAGACCTCGAACATGCGGTGCGCCGTCCCGGGCGCCCGCCGCCAGTCGGTGCCGCCGAAGGTGACCTGGGAGACCTTCTGTCCGGCGCCGAAGCAGTCGAAGACGGTGCAGCCGGGGTACCCCTCGTCGCGCAGCCGCTCGTGGATGCCGC
>KL568612.1:2118-7093 GCA_000715605.1 Streptomyces speibonae
CCGCTCGTGGATGCCGCAGCGGAAGTCGGTCCGCAGGTTCGAGCACGGCCGCCCGGCGGGCTTGTCCGCGGCGAAGTCGGCGGACCGGACGAAGGGCAGCGCCACGCAGCACAGCCCGAAGCAGGAGGAGCAGTCGGCCCGCAGGTCCGCGCGGTCCCACGGGGAGGCGGGGGGTTCGTGCTGTGACGACACCGTGCGTGCTCCAGTCGTGCGGTGAGCACTGCACACCGCGGCGCTCCGGGACCGGCCCATTCTCGCAGACCGGCCCCGCCGGCCGCACACACGGTCAACCCGTGCCCGGACCTCCGTCGTGCGGCGGCGGCAACTCCGGTGCGGCGGCCCGCCGGGGCAGTTCGGCCCAGACCGTGCGTTCGGTCCGGCCGGGGACGCGGGTGACCGCCCAGTCGCTGCTGAGCGCGTCGACCAGCAGCAGCCCACGGCCGTTCTGGTCGTCCGGGCCCGGCCGCCGGAGCACCGGCAGTTCGGGGCTGCGGGCCTGGTCCTCGACCTCGATGCGGATCACGTCCGGCGTCAGCACCAGCCGGAACACCATCCGGTCCCCGGCCGAGTGGGTCAGCGCGTTGGTGACCAGTTCCGAGGTCACGACGACAGCGTTGTCGCAGTCGTCGTCACCGACGCCCCGCGCGGTCAGCAGCTCACGCACACCGTGCCGGGCGGTGCGCACCGACGCCGGGGTCGTCGGCAGGTCGAACGCGCGGGTCTCACGAAGGGCGTGGGGCCCGGAGGCGAGACGGCCGGGGCCGTCCGGCTGGGGGAGTGGAGCCGATTGCCCGCCTCCGGGTGATCTGGGGGAGAGGTCGTTCCTGGCGTGTTGCAGCGGCCTGGGTAAGGGGAGCCGAGCCATCTCCGTGGGCCTTTCGTCTGCCTTCGCGCGGGGGGTACCCGTCTCACCTCGGCCGGGGGACGACCGGCCGTTTCGTGCGGCGGTACGGATCCGTGGGGACGGTGCGAACACTCTGGCACCGTCAACGGCGGCCCGCAACCGACAAGTTGAAAATTGCATCCGGCTGCGGGCATGCTGCTCCCGGCAACGCCAGATCGATGGTGTCCGAGGCGAGCGAGCGCGTGAGACGGTGAGCCCGGAACACCGATGTGAGGGGGCACGGCGTGACCGCGGAGACCGACTGGGGCGGTGCCCCTTCCGTCCTGCGCATGATTCTCGGCAGACAACTGGAGGAACTGCGCGTCAAGGCCGGTCTCACCTACGAGGAGGCGGGCGCGGCCATCGGGGTCAGCCACTCCACGATCCGCCGGATGGAAGCCGCCAAGGTCGCCCGGCTCAGACTCGCGGACGCCGAGAAGCTGCTCCGCGTCTACGGGGTGACGGACCAGCAGGAGATCGACACCTTCCTGAAGTCGGTCCGCGAGGCGAACAAGCGCGGGTGGTGGCACACCTACCGCGATGTCATGCCGGACTGGTTCGCCGCCTACCTCAGCCTGGAACAGGCGGCCCGTCAGATCCGCGCCTACGAGAGCCAGATCGTGCACGGGCTGCTGCAGACCGAGGCCTACGCCCGCGCCCTGCTGAACGCCGGCAACCCGCACGCCCCGGCCGAGGCGACCGAGCGCCGGATCGCCCTGCGGATGCGCCGGCAGGAGCTGCTGCGGCGCGAGGCACCCCCACGGGTGTGGGTCGTGATGGACGAGACGGTGCTCCGCTGGCCAGTCGGCGGAGCGGACGTGATGCGCGCCCAGATCGAGCACCTCATCGAGATCCAGCGCCTGCCTCAGGTGACGCTGCAGATCATGCCGTTCTCCAACGGTCCGCACCCGGCCGTGCGGGCCGGAGCCTTCCAGCTCTTCCGGTTCCGGGCACGTGAACTCCCCGACGTCGTCTACCTCGACGGCCTGGTCGGCGCCGTCTACCTCGACAAGGGCGCCGACGTCGTGGTCTACCGGGAGGCCCTGGACCGGGTGAGTGCCCAGGCGACACCCGTGCGCAGAACCGAGGCCGTTCTCGAACGGATCCGCAAGGACCTCTGAACCAGGGGGAGTTCCACCAGGAAAGCCCCCGGACACCACCCGCCCCCGACGCAGCCCCCCAACGCACGAAGGAGACCGAAGGTGCCCGAGAACGGATGGTCGGCCGACCGCATCGACACCGAACACGCGCACTCCGCGCGGATCTACGACTACATACTGGGCGGCAAGGACTACTACCCGGCCGACCAGGAGGCCGGCGACGCGATGGCCCAGGAGTGGCCGGCGCTCCCCGTCCACATGCGGGCCAACCGCGACTGGATGAACCGGGCGGTGCGCTGGCTCGTCGAGGAAGCGGGGATGCGCCAGTTCCTGGACATCGGCACCGGCATCCCCACCTCCCCGAACCTGCATGAGATCGCCCAGTCGGTGGATCCCGGGGCGCGCGTGGTCTACGTCGACAACGACCCCATCGTTCTCACCCTCTCCCAGGGGCTCCTGTCCAGCACGCCGGAGGGCAGGACGTCGTACATCGAGGCCGACTTCCGCGACCCGGCGAGCATCCTGGACGCACCGGAACTGCGCGAGACCCTCGACCTGGACCGGCCGGTGGCGCTGACGGTCATCGCCATCGTCCACTTCGTCCTCGACGAGGACGACGCCGTCGGCATCGTCCGCCGGCTCCTCGAACCGCTCCCGTCCGGCAGCCATCTCGCGATGACGATCGGTACGGCGGAGTTCGCCCCCGAGGAGGTGGGCCGGGTGGCCCGCGAGTACGCCGCCCGCGACATGCCGATGCGGCTGCGCACCATCGACGAGGCCCACGAGTTCTTCGAGGGCCTGGAGCTGGTCGAACCGGGCATCGTCCAGGTGCACAAGTGGCACCCGGACGGCACCGGCGAGCAGGGCATCCGGGACGAGGACATCGCGATGTACGGAGCGGTCGCCCGCAAGCCGTAGCACCCCGCACCGGGGCCCCGCACGGGCCCCGGGCCCCGCTCGCCACTCGCTACCGAGCCGGCGAGGGCTGGTAGCGGGCGTGGTCGGTGTGCCAGACGAACGAGTGGGTGATGCCCTCCAGCGCACGCGCGTGCGCTGTGAGCGTGTCCGGAGAAGCGTGGGCCAGGTCCGTGATCCCTTGCCGGACGACGGCCGCTTCGTTTTCGCACATGCCGCTCGCGCGGGCGAAAGCCTCTGCGATGGTCCCGCCATGCCGCGCCTGCAGCAGGGTGGGCAGGCTCAAGGGCTGCTGTGGCCCTCGCTCCCGCTCTCGCTCGTAGGAGGCAAGGTCGTTGATCCAGCCCGCGAGATTGGCGACAGCGGTCTCCGATTTCCGCACCGCCGCCAGAGCCCGCTGGGTGTCGGTCAGTTCGTAGCCCAGGACGATCTCTCCCGCAGCCATGATCGTCCTGACGAAGACGGTGTGAGGACGCATCGCCAGATAGGTGGCGAGCGCGACCCCCTCCGGTCTCGCGATGTGGTGCGCCTCCCAGACCAGCCCCATGAGAGTGTCACGCAGGCTTGCCGCAAGCCGGTGGTACGCGGCGGCGCCGGCACGAGCCCGGAACCGGGCGAGCAGGTCGTGCAGGGCGGCAGGGAACGGGTCCGGCGCGCGAGACGCGGTGCCGTCGGCCAGGACGGGCATCAGCTCGCTGACGCGGTCGACGAGAGCCGCCGGTCCCCCGGCGGCGTTTCCCTCGGCGTGGGTGTCGTCGAAGGCGGTGAGCCACAGGAGGAGTTCCGCGAACAGCGCGAGTTCGTCCGCGTCCGCGGTGGGGAAGGTGCGCGATGCTCCGTGGCTCGTGATGTTCACCAGGACCTCCCTGGCCTTGGCGGAGGGGAGCAGCGGGTGCTCCTCCAGCCACTCCAGGAGCCGGTGCTCCGTCCGCTCGTCGTGCGGGCCCGCAGGGAACGGCCCGGGGAACGTGGCGGTGAAGTCCGGTCGAGGCAGCATCGTCCCCCCAGCGCCGGTGCCGGTCACACGGCCTCCCGGTGGTGGTCGACGGGCGTCCGCGCCTGGACGGTCATGCGCAGCGTGGAGGGGTGCAGGGTGATCGCTCCGACCGGCCGAACCGCGGGTCCCGGGACGGGCCGCAGTCGCCAGCGGGACGCGATCAGCGCCGTGATCAGGGTCGCTTCGGCCAGGGCGAACTCGTTGCCCATGCATTGTCGCTTCCCCACGCCGAACGGTATGAAGGCCCCCTTCGGGGGTTGTGGACGTTCCGGAAGCCAGCGGTCGGGATCGAAACGGAGCGGGTCCGGGTACAGGGCGGGATCGCGGTGCAGAGTGTAGGGACTCCACACGATGTCCTCCCCGACCCGCAGGTCCATGCCTCCGAGCCGGACGGGTTCGATGGCTTGACGGGTCACCAGCCATGCCGGGCTGTACATGCGCAGACTCTCGTTGACCAGTCTGCGGGTGAAGGTGAGCTGTGCCAGAGCCCGCGTGGTCAGGGGTTCGTTCGTGAGGACCGTGTCGACCTCGCTGTGCAGTTGCCGCTCCAGCTCCGGGCGACGGGCCAGCTCGTGGAAGAGCCAGGCCAGGGTGACCGCGGTGGTTTCCGAACCGGCGGCGAGCAGGCCCGTGACCTCGGACAGGATGTCCTCGTCCGCCAGCGGCGTACCGTCCGGCTCGCGGGTGTTGAGCAGCAGGGACACGATGTCGTCGTAGGAGTCCGGATGCGCCAGGTGCTCTGCGATGACCTCACCCACGGCGGTGCGCATCACCCGGCCGGCGCGTTGCGCCCGACGGTTTCCCGGGGTCGGCAGCCGTTCGAGCAGGGGGAGGGGCAGCAGGGCACGGCGGAGCGCCGCGGCGAACAGGGTGTCGACGCTCTCGAGGATCGCTTGCCCGGTGTCGCGGTTGAGGGTAGTGGAGAACAAGGCCGCCATGACGACGTTCTGTGTCATCAGCTGCATCTCGGTCTTCAGGTCCATGGGGCCCGCGCCCTGCCATGCCGCGATCATCGGTTCGACGGTGGTGTGCATGGTGCGGATGTACGTATCGATCTGCTGGTGGTGGAACGCGGGCTGC
>KL568612.1:7373-8578 GCA_000715605.1 Streptomyces speibonae
GCGACCGGCAGGGCATCCTCGCCGAAGAGCTTCAGCTTCTCGAAGAGGAGCCCCTTGCTGAAGTGTCTCGATTGCGTGGTGAGCATCTCTAGGAGGAGATCGGGGGAGTTGACGACGGTCACGGCTTTCGGGCCGATCGAGATACGCACGATCGGCCCGTGCTCCCGCAGGCTCTGAAGAAAGGTCAGGCGATTCCTCACCAGGGGCACCGCGTGTCCAATGAGCGGTACACGTCCTGGAGCGTAGGGCGGAACATGAGGGGTGGCGTTCACCTGGGTGCCTCCGTAGGCGATCCGTGCTGTACGGGCGTCGCGGCGTTTCAGGGCCGGTGTGTCAGCAGCAGTTCGAGCGCTGCTGACACTTCGGCCTGGGCCATGGCCTGGGGCGCGTAGAGGGTCTTGTCGTGCCAGAGGGCGGGGTGGCGGTGGCCGGACGAGCGGGAGACATCGCGCAGGATGTGCTCGGCCCGCCTCAGCGCCTCGGTCACCTCTGACCTCGCCGCGTGCTCCGTGGAGTTCAGGAGAATGTTCACGGCGTAGGCGGTCTCCTCGGCGGTGCCGTCCCACACCCCCCAGGAGCCGTCGTCGCGCTGTGTGGCCAGGACCCAGTCGGCTGCCGAGCGGACGGCCTCGCGGGTGGTCGGCCCGGTGTGCCGGGAGAGCGCGGTGACACACCGCTCGGTGGCGTAGTAGGGGGAGGCGTGCCACTTGTCGTGCCAGGCGCCGTCGGGTTGCTGCTGGGCGAGGAGCCAGTCCCGGGTGGTGTCCATACGGGTTCGGAGCGTGTCACCCGTCGTGGGCCGGTGACGCGTCCATGCGGTGAGTGCCTGGAGAGCGTGGGCGTTGGCTGTGATGGAGCCGGTGTCCTCGCCCACGTAGCAGTCGTAGTGATCGCCGGCCTCGAAGGCGGCGAGCGGAGCGGGGTCACGGGCCGCGCCGACGAGGACGGACACCAGCACCGCCATGGCGGTGTCGTCGGCGTCGGGCAGCAGGCCCGGGGCGCCGCGTACCCCGGTGGCGTCGTAGATCTCCGCCACCCAGGTGCGGATCGAAGGCACACAGTCGGCGGGCAGCCCGGGACGGGCAAGCGCGGCCGCGACCCAGAGGCGCTCGAAGACGGAGATCGGCGAAGCCTCCGGGAAAAGACCGTCATAGCGGTCCGCCACGGCAGTCAGCGCGGTGACCGCCTGTCTCTTATACACATCT
>KL568612.1:8775-9159 GCA_000715605.1 Streptomyces speibonae
GTGACCGCCTGTTCCCGGCCGGAGCCGGCTGCGGTGGCCAGCCAGGCGGCGGTGGCGGCGGGGGAACTTCCCAGCAGCCCGCCCGGGACTGGGGGCACCATCCGTGGCAGGTGGCGGGCGATGCCTTCGAAGGTGTGGTGCAGCTTGAGCGGCACACCGCCGCCTGCCCGGCACCGCTCGGCCATCCGCTCGGGCAGCGCCGCCTGAAATCCGCGGGGCTCGGTCAGTCGCTCTCCGCGTGCCCACGGGCCGAGCCGGGGCTGCGCAGCGACCTCGGGCCGGCTCAGGTGCTCGTTGATCAGGAGGACCAGGTCGGGGACGAGGATCTCGATGGCCGCCGTGTCCGGCCATCCACCCGTCCTGAACCTGTCTCTTATACACATC
>KL568612.1:9382-15735 GCA_000715605.1 Streptomyces speibonae
CAGCCGGTACGGTGCCGGGCCCTCTCCCCAACTGCCCGCGGATGACTGCTGTTCCAGCAGCCACACCAGACGCCGTTCGTGCCCCTCCAGCCATGGTGACCAGGACGTGACCCGGGCAGTCTCGTACAGCGAGGGACGGACATCGCCCCAGGCGTCATCGCTGACCGATGCGACCAACTCCTGGGCCTGTTCACCGTAGGAGCCGGTGCGGCCGGTCCGTATTCGTGTTGTCGGGTGATGCAGGAAGTTCATGCGTTCCTTTCCGTAGCCATCCATACGAGCTGGCGTAGCGTTTCGGCGACGTCCTTCGGCAGGTCGGCCGCTTGCAGAATGGCGAGAGCGGCGTCCCGCCGGGAGGCGATCATCGTTTCGACGCGGTGCCGGGCGCCGGTGGTCTCCAGGATGGTGCGGACCTGGTCGATGTCCTCGGCAGTCAGGTCCGGACTGCCGAAGAAGGCCTTGAGCAGGCGTCGCTCGGCCCTGGGAGCGGCCCGGAACGCCAGAGCCATCGGCACGGTGGCCTTGCCCTCGCGGATGTCGTCTCCGACCGGCTTGCCGGTCCGTGCCGGATCACCGAAGAGGCCGAGGAGGTCGTCGCGCAGCTGAAACGCTTCTCCCACGGGGATGGCGAAGTCGGAGCACAACTGCATCAGTTGCGGACCGCCGTCGGCGACAGCGACACCCAGGTGCAGGGGCCGCTCCACGGTGTACTTCGCCGTCTTGTACCGGGCGACCCGCAGCGCGGCGCCGACGTCTCCGGTGATCCGGCCGGTGGACAGCAGGTCGAGGTACTGCCCGTACACCAGCTCGGCTCGCATACTGTCCACCAGGGGCAGGACTCGGCCTCGCGCGCGGTCTTCCAGTCCCGCGCCGGCCAGCATCTCGTCCGACCACACGAGCAGGAGGTCACCGAGGAGCACGGCGGCACCCCGGCCGTGTGCCTCGGCCCTGCCGCGCGGCCCGCCGGCCGTCACGTACGCGGCGGACAGCGCGCGGTGGGCCGATGGCTGTCCGCGGCGGGAGTCGCTGTCGTCCATGACGTCGTCGTGGATCAGGGCGAACGTCTGGAACAGTTCCAGAGCGGCGGCGACACGGAGGATGGCGGGGACATCTCCGGGTGCGCCTCCGGCCTGCCATCCCGCCACACACAACAACGGACGCAGTCGCTTGCCGGGGGAGAAGAGCAGCCGTCGGAGGGTGGCGAAGAGGGGTTCCGTTTCCGGCCCGAGCGCTGACCGCTCCTGCTCGTCGACGAATTCGGCGAGTACCGCGTCCACCTCGTCACGAACGGATATGGGGGTCGGGATATCAGTGGTGCCCCGTACAGTCCCGAGCATCGATTGACGTACCTTCCGTGAAGTGTGAACTCCATGCAGAGTCGCCCTTTTCCTCGCGGGCAGGCAGAACGCGGCCCCCGGGGTGTACATCCCGGGGGCGATCGGTGGGCCGGCTGTTGGTGTTGGTGTGGGTGATGCGGATCAGGCGGACACGGAGACGCTACCCGTCGTCGTCCTCCGGGAATCCGATGCCTGTGGAGTGAAACGGCAGGGGAGTGCGGTGAGGACGCGGTAGATGGGGCCCGGCTGGTAGGTCAGTGTGGCGGCCGGCACGGTGAGTTCGATGTCCGGCAGTCTGCCCATCAACCGCTCGATGGCCGCGACCGCGACCACGAGCACGATGTTCTCCGCGGGGCAGGCGTGCGGTCCGGCCGCGAAGGCCAGGTGTGCCTTGTGGTCGGAGCGCTGTTCATCGGGCACCTGATTGGCGTGCGGGCAGCTGTTGACCGCAGCGTAGGAGACCATGACGGGGTCTCCGGCTTCGAAGGCGCGTCCGTGGAAGGTCAGGGGGTGCCGTGCCCGGTGGAGGCTGTACATGGCCAGGGGCGGGTCTTCCCAGAGCACCTCGTCGATGGCGTGCCGGATGGGCAGACTCCCGGTGGTGAGGGTGCCTCGGTACCGCTCGTCGGAGAGGGTCCGCGCGAGGGTGTTGGCGATCAGGCCGGCCAGCGTGCCGTAGGCGGCGCCCTGGGTGATGAGTACCTGGTTGATCACCTCCTCAGGGGTGAGCCCGTGCGGATGGTCGATGAAGTAGGAGGTGAGGTCGCGGCCGCGCCGGGCACTCTTCATGGCGTAGAGGCCCCCCAGATAGGCCGTGAGGGCCTGCTCTCCTGCCTCCTTGGCTTGCGGGACGGTGCTCAGCAGCGCCTCGATGGCCGACATGAGCTGGTCCGCACCTTCGTCCGGCATGCCGAACAGGGTGTTCAGGACCATGAGCGGCAGCCTGCGGGCGTACTGGGCGACCAGGTCGGCCCGTCCCGTGCGGGCGAATTCGTCGAGGAGGGTGTCGGCGTGGCGCCGGGTCACCTCGCGCAGGTGCTGGGGGTCGAGCAGGGCGAAACTGTCGGTGATGACCTTCCGCAGATGTGCGTGCTCCTCGCCGTCCGCGAAGAACAGACTGGGACGCCACTGCAAGGGCTCCTTGACCGGGCTGTCCGCCGGCACATTCGTGTCCCAGCCGCGGGTGTCCTTGGTCCAGTTGTCGGGGTCCTGGAGCAGGTCGAGGGCGGCCCGGTAGTCGGTGATCACCCATACGACGAGTCCGGGGTCGACCTCGGCACGGCCCACCGGGCCCTGCGCTCGCAGCAGTTCGTAGCTGCGTTGGGGGTCGGCGGCGTGCTCCGGTCCGTACAGCGGAACGGCCTCGGGGATGGCGGTCACCGGCTGCCTCCGGAACGCGATACGAGGTGGGCGGCCAGCGCCCGCAGTGTGTTGAGACTCGAGTCCCAGTCGCGTGCGTCGCAGATGACCAAGGGAGTGTGGTCCTCCAGGTCGAGCTTGAGGCGGAGGGTTTCCTCGTCGTGCGCGGGGGAGTCGGGGAACTGGTTCACGGCGACGGCGTAGTCCAGGCCGCTCTCTTCGATGAGGTCCATGACCTCGAAGGAGTCGGCCAGCCTCCGGGTGTCGACGATGACCAGCGCGCCCAGGGCGCCACGGGCGTAGTCGCTCCACAGGGGCTTGAACCGACGCTGACCGGGCGTGCCGAACAGATACAGGACGATGCGCCCTTGGGAGAGGGTGAGACGGCCGAAGTCGATGGCCACCGTGGTGGTCTTCTTGTCCGTCACCGAGAGCTCGTCGATGTCGGCTGCCGCGTCCGTCATCACCTCCTCGGTGTGGAGGCTCGGAATCTCCGACAGCGTCTGGATCATTGTGGTCTTGCCGATACCGAAGGGCCCGGCTATCAGGACCTTCACCCGTTGCTGGTTCGTATTCGGCAGGTAGACCGGTGTGCTAGAGGGCGAGGAGCCCATGCATAACCTCCTCGAGGAGGGCCCTGCTGGGCCGTCCGGCATTCGTGCGGGGAGCAAGGGCGTCAGGAAGCGGCGCGGCGGCGCGCAGGTGACCGTCCGACACCAGCTGTGCGGCGAGCATCTTCACCACGCCGACCGGAAGACGCAGATAGCCCGCGATCTCCATCACCGTCAGTCCGCCGTCACTGACCAGGTCGAGAAGCCGCTGATGAGCGGGGGTGTGATGAGGCAGCGCGGACCGGCCGGTGGCCGTTAACGCGGTCAGTTCTTCGAGGGCGCTGTGCTCGGGTGCGTTGACGCCTCCGGTCGCCAGGTAGCTGGGGACCAGACGTCGCGCCGGGCCGGGGCTCATGATGCCGGGCCCTGGGAGCGCGTCGGTACCGACATCAGCGCCTCACCGAGGTTCTTCGCCTGCCGTGCCAGCGTGTGCGCGACGATGTTCATCGGCACCTCGGTGCCGAAGGACGCGGCGATGAACGCGTTGGCTCCCCCGGCGGGCATGACCATGAGCGTTCCGCAGGCGTCGAGCTGGACCGTGATGGTGGAGATCGGGGTCTCCTCCGGGGCCTCGAGCGATACAACGGCCGCCGCCCGTGCGGCCCCATGCAGAGCTGACACCATCGCCGCCATGCCTTCGGACTCGTCCCGGCCGAGGCTGCCCGAGGCCCCCACCACGATGCCGTCGGCGGAAAGAATCAGCGCATGCCGTACGCCGATCTCGGTGATCGGTTCCAGGACCCAGGACGGGTCGGGGATCTGCTGGCTGAGAGTTGACTGGCTCAAGACTTGTCCTTGTTCTCGGAATCGGTGCCGTCGCGTCCGGCGGCAACTGCCTGCTCGAAGTCACCCCACGCGGCACCGGCCTCCTCCGGGTCCACCGGCCGAGCCGCACGGGTCAACGAGCGGCTACGGGAGGACCCGCTCCGGCGGCGACGCTGGGGCAGCGCGCCGGCGTCTCGCGGAGACGGTGCACTGACATCACGCAGTCCCTCCACGGGCTTGGCCTGCACCGCGGCGACGGGCGGAACCGGCGAGCGGGGGGCCGGGGCCGGAATGGCCGCCATCGCCGACGGCGGCTCCGCCGTCTCGTCGATCGTGGTCAGCAGGTGCTTCGGAACGGCCAGTACGGCACGCACCCCGCCATAGGGCGAGACCTGGTCCACCGACACGTGGAAACCGTGGTCGGCGACCAGCTGTCCGATGGCCGCGAAACCCAGAGCGGGCGGGTCGCCCAGCTCAGTGATCAGCAGATCGGCGGCATTCTCGCCCGACACCAGCCGCGCACCGCGCGCGACCGCCTCGCGGGTCATGCCCTTGCCGGCGTCGTCGATCTGGATGCACACACTGCCGTTGTCCGTCTGCAGCAGGGTGACCTCGACCGCAAGATCGCCCCGGGAGGACTCCAGCGCGTTCGCCATCAGCTCGGCACAGGCCACCGCCACCGGTTCGGCGGCCCGTCCCACGATGCCCACTCCGCCGGTGGGCAGCTTCGTGTGGACCTGGATCCGCTCGAATCCGGACAGACGCGACGTGGCGCCCGCGACGACGTCCGGGAGATGGGTGTCCGGCCGGACCAGACCGGGCCACGAACCACTCACGATGGCCGCCTTCTGCACCAGACGGAGAACCTGCTCGTTGAGCTGGTCGATGCGGAAGTACTCCCTGAGGACCTCCGGATCGCGGCAGTCGCTCTGCAGATCGTCGATGAGTGTCTGCAGCCGGAAACTCTGCGCCTGAATGGCGGTGCAGGCTCCACGAAGCGCAGCCCGAGCGGCGGAGTCGATACGGCCCCGTTCACTGATCAGCGTCTCCACGAACAAGTCATGTACGGCCTGGATCTGGTCCGCGTAGTCGCCGCCGTCGTTCAGCAGAGGGCCGGGAACCGGATGGTGATCACTGATCAGGTGCAGAGCCGCAGCCGGCAGCCGGCGGTTCACAAGGTGACGCAGTTCTTCCAACTGCGCCTTCTCACGGGCTTGGAGGGCCGCCAACGCCTGGTTCTGCGTGGCCAATTGCTGGTCGAGCACGGCATTGCGACGCGAAAGGGCCGCGCGGGATCTGGCCAGAGCCGCCACGGCCAGGCCGCCCACGACGGTTGTCGCGCCCAACACCGCGACAGCGGCTTCGGGATTCGAGGTCACGGACAGGAGTCCTTGGAGAGTAGGGGCCGGCTGCCTGAAGACGTCGAACAACGACAAGATGTCCAGGCCCGTCAGGCAGACTCGGCGCTGTGGGTAAGGCAGGGGCACGTCCGTCCGGCCACCGTGCGAGGCGGCCCGCTTCCCCGAGCACCATGCCCTCAGGCGACCTGCTCGTGGCGTGCTCGCACCGAAGGACGGTACGCGGACACACCAGGCGAACTGGGGTCAACGGAAGGGAGGACATTTCGCTCCGGACGGCAACGGTCAGCTGATGCGGAATAGTACTCACATAAAGATCAGCTGGTGCCGTGTTCACGGAGCGTCCACAACTGCCCCCTGAGCAGGCGCACTTCACTGTCCCAAGGCACCGCGGCCGAGGACCCGCAGAAGCTCTCCGGCACACCGTGCGGCTCACGGCGGTGACGGCGAGTACGGCGTCCACGTCGCGGCCTTCCCCGCCGCGCGCCCGTCACGGCCTCGGAACGCCGTGCGGGCCCGACGGCCGTCAGCGCACCACCGTCTCCCAGGTGTCGACGGCGTAGTGGACCGTCAGCCCGTGCCGGTCGTACAGGCGCGGGGCGCCGGTGGCGTTCTCCGTGTCCACGCCCAGGCCGACGGTGTCCCGGCCCCGGGCGGCGAAGGCCGTGAACGCGTGCCGCAGCAGCAACCCGCCCAGGCCGCGGCCGCGGGCCCCGGAGAGCACGCCCAGGCTGCGGATCCACCCCATGGCCTCGCGGTCGTCCCGCGCGATCAGGAAACCCGCGTCGCCCAGGTCGGCGGTGGACGCGATCCACACCAGGGACCAGTCCAGCCCCGCGGCGTCGATGTCGTGCAGCCACGCCTCGTAGGCACGCGGCTGGAAGTCGAAGTGGCCGGCGAAGGACGCCTGGTACAGCTCGTGC
>KL568612.1:15994-16884 GCA_000715605.1 Streptomyces speibonae
GCCTGGTACAGCTCGTGCACCCGCCGCCGGTCCGCCTCCGTGGAACAGTCGCGCACGCGTACACCGGCCGGAACCCCGGGCGCCGAGTCGTGTGCGGGGTCGAGGGGACGGCGCAGCACGTGGTACCGGCGAACGACCCGCCAGTCACGCGCCCGCAGCAGAGCGGTGTCCAGCGTCGGCCTCGTATTGAGGTGGAGGTGCACCACCGCCCGCGCCGCGCCGTTCTCCCGGGCCTTCTCCAGCGCCCTGGCCTCCATCGCCTCCAGCATGCGGGCGGCGGCCGCCTGGTACTCGGGCAGGACGTACTGGTCGATGTCCACGCGCTCGCCGCCGGACTCGTCCCACAGCAGCCCGTAGGCGACCACGCGGTCGCCGTCCAGGACGAGCCAGGAGTCACGTTCCAGATCGGTTCCGGGACGCTTCAGGTCGGCCTGCACGGTGTGCAGGTCGGTCTCGGGCCGGCCGATCTCGATCTCGTCGACCCGGTTGAGGAGTTCGGTGACGGCCGGGGCGTCGGTGAGCGCGGCGGGCCGCAGTGTGTGGGGCATGAGACCCAAGAGTGCGGTCCCGGCGGACGCGGCACAACGGCTTTTCCGGGGCCGCCCCGGACCGCTCGCGGACAGCTCCCCATCGCCGGCTGCGCCGGCCGCGGCCCGCCGCGCCCACCGCAGGGGCGCCCATCCGGCCCGGGGTGCCGGCCTGCACGCCCGCGCGCGGTGCGACACGAGGTGGAACGGGGCCGACCGGCCCTGGCCATCCGGCCCCGGACCGGCGAGGATTTTTTCGCAACCCTGCAACGCGGAGAATGAGGAGTACGCGATGGCGGACGGCGAGCAGCCCGGCCCCGACAACCCGATCCGGGTCTTCCTGCTGGACGACCACGAGGTGGT
>KL568613.1:0-1744 GCA_000715605.1 Streptomyces speibonae
GGCCCGGGGCCCACCGGGGCGGGCGAGCCGGGCCGTGGGCCCGAGCACCCGGGTGCGGGGGAGCCGGGTCGTGTCTGAGTACCCGGGTGCGGGTGAGCCGGGGTCGGGTTCTGGGGCCGGGGCTGGGTTGCGGGGTGCGGGGGTGGAGGAGCCGGGTCCTGGGCTTGCGTATCCGGGGGTGAGGGCGTCGGGTCGTGGGTCCGAGCATCCGGGGGCGGGTGAGCCAGGGCCGGGGTCGAGGGCCGGGGCTGGAGCGCAGCGTGCGGGGACGGGGGAGTCGGGGCGTGGGTCTGAGTACCCGGGGGCGGGTGAGCCGGGGTTGGGCTCTGTGTCCGGGGCTGGGATGCAGGCGGCGGGGGCGGAGGCACCAGGCCGGGGGCTCGCGTATCCGGGGGCGGGGCCTGAGGGCGGGGCGGGTGGGCCGTACTCGCGGTCCGTCTTCAGTCCTGGCCCGGATCGTGCCGGGGCGGGGGAGTCGGGTCGTGGGCCTGGGTACTTCGGGGGCGGTGAGGCGGGCCCTGGGCCTGAAGGCGGGGCGGGTGGGCCGTACGGGGGGTCCATCTCCAGCCCTGGCCCGGATCGTGCCGGCGTCGCGGAGTCGGACGGTGGGTCCGAGTGCTCCGGGGCGGGGGAGCCGTACCCCGCGTCCCTCCCCGGCTCTGGAACCGAGGACTCCGGTGCCGCGTCGCCGGCCCCGGGCCCGGCACCCCGTCCGGATCCCCGGGATTCCCGGCCCGCAGCCGAACTCCCGGCTCCCGAGCCCGGGGACGAGACTCCCCGGCCCGGTACGGGCCCGCAGGACGCCGTTCCCGGCGAGACCCGTCGGCCACCCGGGCCCGAGGCCGAACCCCCGGTTCCGCCTTCCGGGAACCGGCCCTCCCGACCGGCCGACCCACGGCACGGCGGCTCCGTCGGGCAGGGTCCCGGCATGGGCAGTCGAGCCAGGGCCGTTCCCGGGGCGGTGGGCGGTGGCTCCGAGGGCGTGGGTCGGCCTGTTGGGCCCTACGGCCCGGGGGCGGGGGATGGCCCCGGTGCTCTCACGGCCGATGCTGCTTCCTCCGCAGCGGCGCAGCAGGGCCCCGGCGAGGGCGGTGAGCCCGGGACCGTGTCACCGGTTCCCAGGGCGGTGCACGGTGACTCCCCCGGCCGGGGTGGTGGGCCGGGTGGCCAAGGGGCGGGTGATGCGTCGGGCGCCCTCGCGGCCGACGCTGCTACCTCCGCAGGCGTGGGGCAGAGCCCTGGCGCGGGCAGTCGACCCGAGGCCGTGTCTCCGGCTCCCGGGGCGGTGCACGGTGACTCCTCGGGGCGGGGAGGTGGGCCATATGACCCGGGGGCGGGGGACGCCCCGGGGGCCCTCGCGGCCGACGCTGCCGTGGGCGGTGCGCCCGGGGCCGTGGCTCCTGTGCCCGGCGCGTCCGGGGGCACGGGGCCGCGCGGTACGGAGGTCGGTGTGCGCCCGGGTGGGTCCGGGGGAGTGGCGCAGGGCGGCGAGGGTCAGGGCGCCGGGCCTGGCAGGGGACCCGGGGGTGGGCCTTCGGGTTCCGGGAGCGTCGGTGAGTCGCCCGGGGACGGGCGCGGGCCGGAGCGCCAGGCCCCGGCCGGAGACGGTGGCGCGGGCGAGGGGCCCGGGGTCCGGCGCGGCACGGCGGAGCGCGCGGTCGCTCGGGCGGTCACCGTGCGGCGGCCCGCCCCCGGCCCGGACACGGCCCACCCGGGTCGCGGCGTGCGGCGGCGGATCGTCGTG
>KL568613.1:1892-4612 GCA_000715605.1 Streptomyces speibonae
GGGTCGCGGCGTGCGGCGGCGGATCGTCGTGGCCGCCGTTGCCGGGAGCGTCGCGGCCGCGCTGGCCGTCGTCCTGGTGGTCAGGGGCGGGGAGGAGCCCGGGAGCGAAGACACGGCCGGCGCCTCGCCGGCCGTCACCCGCAGCGCCTCACCCACCGTCGCCGGCACCTCCCGCCCCGCCACCCTCCCGCCCGGCACCCGCCGGGAGGCCGGCGGGTTCGCCTGGGCGCCGCCCGACGGCTGGCGCCGCGACGTGCAGACGGGGGCGGAGATCCACTACACCTCACCCGACGGCGACCAGGAGCTCGCCGCCAAGTCCTCCCTCGCCCGCGGTGACCTGCTCGAGACCTGGCGGACCTCCGAACGCAACGCCCACCAGGGACAGGACTACGTGAAGATCCGGCTGGAGGAGACGACGTTCCGCGGCCACCCGGCGGTGGTCTGGGAGTACACGTTCACGCTCAAGGGCCTCCCCTGGCACGCCCGGCTGCTCGGCTTCAACGCCGGCGGGAAGTCGTACCAGATCAACACCTGGTACCGGCCGGAGAACGGCACGGCGGCGCTGAAGACGTACGAGAGGGTGAAGGAGAGCCTCACCGTGCTGTGACGACGCCGCGACGACACCGGCCGCCGCGCCCCGCCACCCCGCGCCGCCTCGCCGCGGCAGCCGTGTCACACTCGTCGCATGCGCGTGTATCTCGGCTCCGACCATGCGGGCTACGAACTCAAGAACCACCTCGTCGAGTGGCTCAAGGCGGCGGGACATGAGCCCGTCGACTGCGGCCCGCACATCTACGACGCCCAGGACGACTACCCGCCCTTCTGCCTCCGCGCCGCCGAGCGGACCGCCGCGGACCCCGGCTCCCTCGGCATCGTGATCGGCGGCTCCGGCAACGGCGAGCAGATCGCCGCGAACAAGGTCAAGGGCGTACGGGCGGCCCTGGCGTGGAGCGAGGAGACGGCGGCGCTGGGGCGTCAGCACAATGACGCCAACGTGGTCGCGGTGGGCGCGCGCATGCACAGCCAGGACGAGGCGACGAAGTTCGTCGAGACCTTCCTGAGCACCCCGTTCTCCGGCGACGAGCGGCACATCCGCCGCATTGACATGCTCTCCGCCTACGAGACCACCGGCGACCTCCCCCCGATCCCGGCCCACCACCCCCAGCAGTAGAGAGAGCGGGACGCGGTACGCACAACAGCGAGTGAGGGGGGACCCGTGCCCGAGGGCCACACGATCCACCGGCTGGCCGCGGACTACGCGGCGGCCTTCGCCGCCGGCGACCCCCTCCGCGTCACCAGCCCCCAGGGCAAGTTCACCGACGCGGCCGCCCTCCTCGACCGCACCCCGCTGCACTCCACCGACGCCCACGGCAAGCATCTCTTCCTCGGCTTCGGCGGCGCCCCGGGGGCGGACGGGCCCGCCGACTGGGTCCACATCCACCTCGGACTCTTCGGCAAGGTCACCTTCGGCCCGGCCCCGGCGCCGCCGCCCACCGACACCGTCCGCCTCCGCCTCGCCGACGACGCCTCGTACGTCGACCTGCGCGGCCCCACCACCTGTGCCCTGATCACGGACGGCGAGAAGCGGGCGGTGCACGATCGCCTCGGCCCCGACCCGCTGCGCCCGGACGCCGACCCGGACCGGGCGTACCGCAGGATCAGCCGCAGCCGTACGACGATCGCCGCGCTCCTCATGGACCAGAAGGTCGTCGCCGGCGTGGGCAACGTCTACCGCGCCGAGGTCCTCTTCCGGCACGGCATCGACCCCTACCGCGCGGGCCGGGACATCACCGCGGAGCAGTGGAAGGCCATCTGGGCCGACCTGGCCGGACTCATGCGCGAGGGCGTGCGCAACAACCGCATCGACACCGTCCGCCCGGAGCACACCCCCGAGGCGATGGGCCGCCCGCCGCGCGTCGACGACCACGGCGGCGAGGTGTACGTCTACCGCAGGGCGAACCTGCCCTGCCACATCTGCGGCGGCGAGATCCGCACCGCCGGTCTCGCCGCCCGCAACCTCTTCTGGTGCCCGGTCTGCCAGCGCCCCTGAAACGTGCTCAGAAACCGTGCGGCAGCCAGGGCGCCGCACCGCCGCTGCCGAACGCCAGGGACGCCTCCGTGAGTGCGCCCGGCCGCAGTTCACGCACCCGTCCCGCCCCGGCGAGCGCCGTGAGGCTCACCCCGCCCAGATACGCCGCCCCCAACTCCCGTACGGACACGGCGAGGTCGGCCGCGTCCTCCGTACGCTCGCAGGACGCGCCCTTGGTGTCCCCGGTCAGCCGCCAACGCCCCTCGTTCCAGGGGCAGAAGGAGTCCGCCACCTCCAGCACGACATCCACCGGCGCCTGGTACGTCCGCGCCCGCAGCGCCGCCCCGACGTCCACCAGACGCACGTAGAGCGCGTCCCGCAGGGTCGGACGGCAGCGGCGTATGTCCGACACCAGGTACTGCCAGCTGTCGTCCACCGGCCGCCCGCGCGCCACCAGCGTCGACGTCAGGTCCATGTCGAACAGGAACCGCCACAGCGCCGCGTCCGCCGCCGGGTCCAGCGCCGCCAGTTCGCTGAGCCGCACCTCGCCGTCGGGCCCGGCCGGTCCCCAGGACGGCACCACATGGAACCGCGCGTACCCGACCGTCCCGCCGTCCCGCTCCGCGACCACGCACTGCAGCGGCGACCCGCCGTCGCGCCGGCTCTCCGGGCCTGTCTCTTATACACATCT
>KL568613.1:4791-5588 GCA_000715605.1 Streptomyces speibonae
TCTCCGGGTCGAGCAGCCCCAGCCGCTCCCAGCCGGGCCGGCGCGCCGTCATCCCCGGGCGGCCCGGCACCAGCCGGGCGTAGACCGCCTCGCACGCGTCCAGCACCTCGGCGGGCTCCGCGTAACGCAGCCGTACGTCATCCGTACCGGCCGGCACCGACAGACCCGCGCGCCGGGTGTCGATCGTCGCGTCCGTCTGGAAGGTCGCCGCACCGTAGCCGAACCGGCCGTAGATCCCCGGCTCGGACGCCGTGAGCACCGCCAGCGGCTCGCCCCAGGAGCGCACGTCGTCCAGCTGCCGCCGCATCATCGACGTGAGCAGCCCGCGCCGCCGGTGGGTGGCGGCCACGCTCACCATGGTGACGCCCGCCGCCGGCACGGACGCGCCACCGGGCACGGTCAGCCGGAAGGAGAACGCCCCCGCCGACCCCACGCACGCGCCGCCGTCCCAGGCGGCCAGGAAACGGTCGAACTCGGTGAGCGCGTTCCACAGTTCCCGCTCCTCGGGCGCCTCCGGGGGGCCGCCGAAGGCACGGAGGAGATTCGCGTACATCTCGTCCCATTCGTCCGGCTTGAGTGTCCGGAGCTCGGGCGCGGGGTCCCTCTGCTGGTTCGCCATGGGCCATGCCTACCAGGGCAATGCGGGACGAGCGAGAGAATTTCTCCCGTGCGGCCCCATGACGGCATCCCGTGAAGTTCACTGTGAGTCCGGTCCCCATCAGGGGGACAACCAGGACCTCCCGTGCCAAGCGGCCGGTCCGATGGATAGGGTCCCGGACTAATGACAGCAGAACGAC
>KL568613.1:5793-6921 GCA_000715605.1 Streptomyces speibonae
CACGTTGACGGCCCGGTTGAGGAAGCAGTGGCACCGGGCCCGCGTCGGCGTGCGCCGAGCCGCGGTCGACTACTTCCGCGGCGACGGCTCGGACTGGATCGCGCTCGCCGGACTGCTGCTCACCGTCCCGCTCATCGCGGCCGGAACCCTCGCCAACTCCGTGTGGTGCGCACCGGCCGCACTCGTCATCCCGATCGTCGCGGGCGGACTGCTGCTGCGCCCGGCGAGTCTGCTCGGTCTGTACGCGGCCGCGGCCACCGCGCTGATCGTGGAGGCGGTGCGGCTCGGCCCCTACACCGAGGGCGCGGCGCGGGTCACCCCCGGTGTGGTCCTGGTCGTCGCGGCCTGCGGGTTCTTCGGGCTGCTCGTCGCCCAGTTCCGCAGCAGGGTGGGCGTGCCCTGGCGGCGCGGCGGCACCATGCTGTTCGACCTGCGCGAACGCATCCGGGTGCAGAGCAAGCTGCCGAAGCTGCCGGACGGCTGGCACCGTGAGATGGCGCTGCGTCCGGCGGGCGGACAGTCGTTCTCGGGCGACTTCGTGGTCGCGGCCCGCACCAACGGGGGGCGCACCCTGGAGGTCGTGCTCACGGACGTCTCCGGCAAGGGCATGGACGCCGGTTCGCGCGCCCTGCTGCTGTCCGGTGCCTTCGGCGGTCTGCTCGGCAGCCTCCCGCCGCACGCCTTCCTCCCGGCCGCCAACGGCTATCTGCTGCGCCAGGACTGGGACGAGGGCTTCGCCACCTCCATTCACCTGGTGCTCGACCTGGACTCCGGCGACTACGAGCTCTACTCCGCAGGCCACCCGCCGGGCCTCCAGCTCAGCGCGGGCAGCGGCCGCTGGGAGGAGAAGGCCGCCGACGGCCCCCTGCTGGGCGTGTACGACGGCGCCCAGTTCGACCCGGTGAAGGGCTCGCTGCGCCCCGGAGACGTCCTGATGCTCTTCACCGACGGCCTGGTGGAGACCTCCGACCGGGACATGGTCGAGGGCATCGACCGCCTCACCGGCGAGGCCGACCGCTACGTCGCCGGCGGCTTCCACGGCGCCGCCTGGCACCTCATCGAGTCCGTCGCCAAGGACGTCAACGACGACCGGGCGTTGCTGCTGATATGCCGCGAGGGCCCGACGGC
>KL568613.1:7145-10080 GCA_000715605.1 Streptomyces speibonae
CCGACGGCCGCGGCGGGCCGCTGAGGCGGGGTCGCGGCGGTTCGCGACACGTCGGGTCGATGCCCACCGGTGAGGCCCGCATCGCACCGGTGCCGGCTCACCCCCAGCGCTGTGCAGCGGGGCCGGCTGCCCTGAGCCTCGTTGTCCGGAGCCGCCTCGGGCGGCGGCGCGCCGTTCGCTCCACGCCTGGCCGGCAAGGGGTGACATGGGCCCCCTGGAAGGCGGGGTTCGATACCCGAGGCCCGAGGCCCGAGGCCCGAGGCCCGACGCCCGCCGCCCCTTGGGCCGTTGATACGGCCCGCGTGGCTCGGAGCCATCCCCCCGGCCCCCCGCCCCGGAGCCGCCGGGCAGACTGACCGCATGACCGAGACACCGCGCACCCCGCTGACCGTCGACCAGGTGGAGGCCCTTGCCCGTGCCGCGCATGCCGGGCAGACGGACAAGGCGGGGCGGCCGTACGCGGAGCATCTCCGGGCCGTCGCCGAGGGCGTGCGGGCGCGGGGCGGTGACCCCGAGCAGATCGCGGCGGCCTGGCTGCACGACGCCGTCGAGGACGACAGGCTGACGGAACGGTGGCTCGACGAGGCCGCGCTCACCCGGCGGACCAAGGACATCGTCCGCGCGGTCACCAAGCGGCCGGGGGAGCCGCCCGAGGCGTACGCCGCCCGCATCCTCGCCACCCCCGGCGCGCTGCTCGTGAAGGAGGCGGACCTGGCGCACAACGCCGACCCGGCCCGCCTCGCCGTCCTCGACGCCCCCACCCGGGACCGGCTGACCGGGAAGTACGCGCGCATGCGCGCACTCCTCGGTCTGACGGACTGAGCCGGACCGGGCGCCAGGCCCTGCCGGACCTAGACCGAGACCTTCTCGCCCTGCGGGCGCACCTCGCTGCCACCGGCGCGCTGCTCGCGTTCGCGGGCCGTCTCGGCCGGGTCCTGCCGGAAGGCCCACGCCATCTTCGGCTCCACCACGCACCGCAGGGTCCGCTGCACCGGCTTGGTGCACAGCGCCGTGACGACGGCGGCCGCGAGGACGGTCAGTCCGATCGCGCCGACCGGCTCGCCGAACGCCGGGTCGTTGAACCAGCCCGCGTAGTTGCCCGCCTTCACCAGGAAGGCGTGCAGCAGGTAGCCGTAGATCGTGCCCGCGCCGAGTGCCGTGAACCACATGTGGCGGCGCGGCACCCAGGCGAAGAAGACGGCGGTCATCACCAGCGAGCAGCCGAGCGTCGCGAAGACCATGACCGGGCCCGCCCACCACGGCGCGCCCAGTTCCTCCGCGGCGCTGCTGTGGTAGAGCCAGCCGAGCTTCAGGTGCGGCATCGTCCACCACGCGAGGGCCGTCACCGCGGCGACGACCGGCAGGGACATCAGGCGCACCGAACGGCGCTGCACCCGCTGGAAGTGCTCGGGCCGCAGCACCAGGCCGAGGACGAAGAACGGCAGGAACTGCAACACCCGCTGGAGTTCCAGGTCGTCACCGATCTGCGGCGACACGGAGCCGAGCGCGGCGAGGACCAGCGAGACCGCCAGCGGATGACGGATCGTCCGCCACACCGGGGTGGTCACCCGCCAGACGACCAGGGCACACAGGAACCACAGGTGGTAGGTGGGGTCCAGCAGCGTGATGCCGTTGTCGGGGTCGTCGTTGCCGAAGCGCTGGAACAGCGAGTACGCCGTCTCGAAGACGACATAGGGGACGATCACCCCGGTGATCAGCCGCTTCACATGCTTGGTGCGCAGGTCGAAA
Organism: Streptomyces speibonae; assembly: GCA_000715605.1. Taxonomy (GTDB): domain Bacteria; phylum Actinomycetota; class Actinomycetes; order Streptomycetales; family Streptomycetaceae; genus Streptomyces; species Streptomyces speibonae. The sequence continues at coordinate 8,895 of KL568613.1, forward strand.
CTGCGCGAGAAGTAGCCGGAGATCAGGATGAACGCCGGCATGTGGAACGTGTACACCACGCGGTACGCGGTCTCCACCGCTCCGTCGTCCAGGATCTGGCCCCAGGCGTGGCCGACGGCCACCAGCACGATCGCCAGGTACTTGGCGTTGTCGAAGAACGCGTCGCGCTGTTTGCCGGACGGCGCCGGCCGGTCGTTCTCCCTGTTCGTGGTGCGCGGGCTCGGCACTCCGTCCGCCGGCGACTGTGCCGGGGGGAGCGGCGTCCTGTGGTTGCCGTGCGGTCGCTGCGAGTTCGTCACTGACCCTCCCGCCAGGGACTCGGGGAGGCGGTCGGTGAGCTCGCTGCGCTTGCGGGGGACGAGGCAGCGTGAAACATCTGAGGCACCCTAGCGTTGTCCGTGGGATTTCGTAAAACGCCTGACGTCATTCCTGGTTATCCGGTCCGGGTACCCCGGATTGGGGAAAGTGAGCATGCTCATCGGGTGACGGTCAACACATCGAGCAGGCGCCCGGTTTGACCGCTCCGCAGGGTCTCTTTGTCATGACAGTTCCGGACTGAGCGGGGCATAAGAGCGGCAGGCGACTCCGGTGAAATGTCCGGCTTCGTCAGCCTTTCCCGTCGCGCGTCGCGGGCGCGTCGGATGAGTTGCGGGGGCAATTCGAATTACCTGCGAACGGGTTGTGTGGAGACGGAAACGATCCCCTCGAATTCCCTGTGCGGGTGTCCCTTCGAATTGTCGTGCGACACGGTGCCGTTGGCCCTCGGGGGTGGGCGCACGCACGCGCGCCGGGACACCGTGAGGCGGATGATGCGTCAGCCCTCGCATGGTGGGGCCCCGTTGGTGGCACGATGGTTCTGGCGGGGTGCGCGGGGTCGCGTCGCCCGGGCCGGGGAAGCCGGAACCGACCGAGGGTGTGATCAGTTGTGGCCATTTCACTGTCAGTGGTGCTGCTGTTGGGGATCATCCTGGTGGTGCTGATGAGAGGCGGCTCCATCAAGGCCGGACCGGCCATCGTCGCCGTCCTCTTCGGCTTCTTCCTCGCCTCCACCGGCATGGCCGACGACATCCAGCGGTTCCTGGACTCGATAGCGGAGATGATCAACTCGATCAGCTTCTGACCCCGCCCGTCCCCACGCGGCCGCGGTCCGCGCACTGACACGTCTCGGGGCCGGTCCGGACACCTC
>KL568613.1:10285-16466 GCA_000715605.1 Streptomyces speibonae
CCTCCGGACCGGCCCCGAGACGTGTCAGCCGGACGATGGGAAGGGGTGTCCGCCCCCGTCGGCCCCAGGGCTGCCGTGCACCGTCGGTCATGGAGGGGGAGCGGGACGCGAGCCAGGGGCGGGAACGGCGTATGCGGCGCGCGGGACCGGGCGGGGCGGCGGCGACGGCGGTTCCACGACGGGCACGAGGCCGGGACGACGATCCTGGAGCGCGGCGAAGGCCCGGGTGGGAAGGTGTGCTCACACCTTCCCACCCGGGCCTTCGGCCGTTCAGAGCGGGCGACGGGAATCGAACCCGCGTAGCCAGTTTGGAAGACTGGGGCTCTACCATTGAGCTACGCCCGCACGCAGTGCGCCGCGCGTCGGGTGACCGCGGCACTGACAGGCATCGTAGCGGGTCGTGTGGCCTCGTCGCACACCCCGTTGCCGCACCCCCTGTTTCCGCCCGCCGACGGCGCCGCAGCGTGCCCCGGAAATGCGGCGGCCGATCCGGCCTGCATGCATGTACCCTACGTGTCGCACCAGACGGGGTGTGGCGCAGCTTGGTAGCGCGTCCGCTTTGGGAGCGGAAGGCCGTGGGTTCAAATCCCGCCACCCCGACCACCCACCTGCTCATCCGCCGGTGAGATCGCCTTTTGGGTGCCGTAGCCGCTGCCGTTACTATGCAAGCTGCGCGCCCTGTGTGTCTCTGAAGTCCTCCGGGCGGCGAATCGGCCGGACCGTTCTGGTACCGGCGGAACCCGAGAAGTCAGCCACAAGGAGACCGAACCGTGAAGAGCGCCGTGGAGACCCTGAACCCGACCCGGGTTCGGCTCACTGTCGAGGTGCCCTTCGAGGAGCTCAAGGACAGCCTCGACGCGGCGTACAAGAAGATCAATCAGCAGGTCACGGTGAAGGGCTTCCGCAAGGGCAAGGTCCCGGCCCGCGTCATCGACCAGCGCTTCGGCCGCGGTGCGGTGCTGGAGGAGGCCGTCAACGAGGCCCTCCCGAAGTTCTACACCGACGCCGTCAACGAGGCCGAGCTCAGCCCGCTGGGCCAGCCCGAGGTCGACATCACGGAGCTGAAGGACGGCGAGACGCTGAACTTCACCGCCGAGGTCGACATCCGTCCCTCCATCGAGATCCCGGACTACTCCGGCATCGAGGTCGAGGTCGACGCCGTCGAGGTCAGCGAGGAGGACGTCGACAAGTCGGTCGAGGAGCTGCGTGAGCGCTTCGCCTCCACCAGCCCGGTGGAGCGCGCCGCCGAGGACGGCGACGTCGTCACCATCGACCTGCAGGCCAAGGTCGACGGCGAGGTCCTCGAGGACGGCGTGGCCGACGGTGTCTCCTACACCATCGGCTCCGGCGAGCTGCTGGACGGCATCGACGACGCCGTGAAGGGCCTGGAGGCCGGCGGCGAGGCCACCTTCGCCTCCGAGCTCAAGGGCGGCTCGGCGGCCGGCAAGGAGGCCGAGGTCACCGTCAAGGTCACCCAGGTCGCCAAGCGCGAGCTGCCCGAGCTGGACGACGACTTCGCCCAGCTCGCCTCCGAGTTCGACACCCTCGAGGAGCTGCGCGCGGACAGCCGCAAGCGCCTGGAGAACATGAAGCAGTACGACCAGGCCACGCAGGCCCAGGAGCGCGTCCTGGACAAGCTGCTCGAGCTGGTCGAGGTCCCGGTCCCCGAGAAGCTGCTCGAGGACGAGATCAACACCCGCAAGCACAACCTGGAGCACCACCAGCTCGGCCAGATGGGCCTCGACCTCGCGAAGTACCTGGAGATCCAGGGCAAGACCGAGGAGGAGTTCGAGACCGAGACCCGTGAGGCCGCGGTCAAGGGCATCAAGACCCAGTTCGTGCTCGACGAGCTGGTCAAGCAGGAGAAGCTCAACGTCAACCAGGAGGAGCTCACCGAGCACCTCATGCGGCGCGCCGCCTCCTCCGGCATGTCCCCCGACCAGTTCGCCCAGGCCGTCGTCGAGCAGGGCCAGGTCCCGCTGCTCGTCGGCGAGGTCGCCCGCGGCAAGGCGCTGGCCGCCGTGGTCGAGAAGGCCACGGTCAAGGACACCAACGGCGAGATCGTCGACCTCGAGGACGACGAGGACGACGAGACCACGGCGTCCGCCGAGGCCGCGGCCGAGGGCGCCGAGCAGGCCCCCGCCGAGGAGAAGACCGAGGGCTGACCCTCGCGTCACCGCTGACGTGATCAGCAGGGCCCCGGGGTGCACGGCACTCCGGGGCCTTCCTGTCCGGCCGGACGGCCCGCGGCCCCGCAAACCGAACAGGCACCTCTCTACGCCCCCGGCGAACACTCCCGTTACCGGGATTCCCCGGCGGAGTCCCCGCGTTAGGGTCCTTGAATACCAGGGGACGTGAGTCACCGGATACGGCTCCGACCCTGTAGGGATACGTGAGACGGCCCGGCGCCGTCGTAAGACGAGCAGGTGGATACGTGACGAATCTGATGCCCTCCGCCGCCGGCGAGCCTTCCATCGGTGGTGGCCTCGGCGACCAGGTCTACAACCGGCTGCTCAACGAGCGGATCATCTTCCTCGGCCAGCCGGTCGACGACGACATCGCCAACAAGATCACCGCACAGCTGCTGCTCCTTGCCTCCGACCCGGACAAGGACATCTACCTGTACATCAACAGCCCCGGCGGCTCCATCACGGCCGGCATGGCGATCTACGACACCATGCAGTACATCAAGAACGACGTGGTGACGATCGCGATGGGCCTGGCGGCCTCCATGGGCCAGTTCCTGCTGAGCGCCGGTACGCCCGGCAAGCGCTTCGCGCTGCCCAATGCCGAGATCCTGATCCACCAGCCGTCCGCCGGCCTCGCCGGTTCGGCCTCGGACATCAAGATCCACGCCGAGCGGCTGCTGCACACCAAGAAGCGCATGGCCGAGCTGACGTCCCAGCACACGGGCCAGTCGGTCGAGCAGATCACCCGCGACTCCGACCGTGACCGCTGGTTCGACGCCTTCGAGGCCAAGGAGTACGGCCTCATCGACGACGTGATCGCCACGGCCGCCGGCATGCCGGGCGGCGGCGGCACCGGGGCCTGAGCGGCCGTACGGAGCCCCTGAGGCCCCGTACCGCCCCCCACCGGGCCCGCGGGCCCGGTGACCCGCCCCAGCAGCCCCAGCCGACCGCCTCAGCCCCTTTCCAGGAGACACCGTGAACGACTTCCCCGGCAGCGGCCTGTACGACCGTGTGCGAGCCGAGTACACCGGCCCCGCGGCCGAGTCCCGCTACGTCATCCCGCGCTTCGTCGAGCGCACCTCCCAGGGCATCCGCGAGTACGACCCGTACGCGAAGCTCTTCGAGGAGCGGGTGATCTTCCTCGGCGTCCAGATCGACGACGCCTCCGCCAACGACGTCATGGCGCAGCTGCTGTGCCTGGAGTCGATGGACCCCGACCGGGACATCTCGGTCTACATCAACAGCCCCGGCGGCTCCTTCACCGCGCTCACGGCGATCTACGACACGATGCAGTACGTGAAGCCGGACATCCAGACGGTCTGCATGGGCCAGGCCGCCTCCGCCGCCGCCGTCCTGCTGGCCGCCGGCACCCCCGGCAAGCGCATGGCCCTGCCCAACGCGCGCGTGCTGATCCACCAGCCGTACAGCGAGACCGGCCGCGGCCAGGTCTCCGACCTGGAGATCGCCGCCAACGAGATCCTCCGGATGCGTACGCAGCTGGAGGAGCTGCTGGCCAAGCACTCCACCCGGCCGATCGACAAGATCCGCGAGGACATCGAGCGCGACAAGATCCTCACGGCCGAGGACGCGCTGGAGTACGGCCTGATCGACCAGATCATCACCACCCGGAAGATGGACAACTCCAGCCTGCGCTGACGCGGCGCGGGGGTGTAACGTCTGCCGCCCCTTGGCACGGTTTGGCACGGTCCACGTCAAAGTGAACCGTGCCAAGGGGGGCCCGAACGGGGGGCTCGGCAAGGTACCGTCGGACATAAGGCAGCACCAGGAGCCGCCCGGACACGGACGTCCGGGCGTCTCCCAGGCGAAGGGGAAGCACACCGTGGCACGCATCGGTGACGGCGGCGATCTGCTCAAGTGCTCGTTCTGCGGCAAGAGCCAGAAGCAGGTCAAGAAGCTCATCGCAGGGCCCGGTGTGTACATCTGCGACGAGTGCATCGATCTCTGCAACGAGATCATCGAGGAAGAGCTCGCCGAGACCAGTGAGGTCCGCTGGGAGGAGCTCCCCAAGCCCCGCGAGATCTACGAGTTCCTCGAGGGGTACGTGGTCGGGCAGGAGGCGGCCAAGAAGGCCCTCTCCGTCGCCGTGTACAACCACTACAAGCGCGTCCAGGCCGGCGAGAACGGCGGCGCCCAGGGCCGTGAGGACGCCATCGAGCTGGCGAAGTCCAACATCCTGCTGCTGGGCCCCACGGGCTCCGGCAAGACCCTGCTGGCCCAGACCCTCGCCCGCATGCTGAACGTGCCCTTCGCGATCGCCGACGCCACGGCGCTCACCGAGGCGGGCTACGTCGGCGAGGACGTCGAGAACATCCTGCTGAAACTGATCCAGGCGGCCGACTACGACGTCAAGAAGGCCGAGACCGGGATCATCTACATCGACGAGATCGACAAGGTCGCCCGCAAGAGTGAGAACCCGTCGATCACCCGTGACGTCAGCGGTGAGGGTGTACAGCAGGCCCTGCTGAAGATCCTCGAGGGCACCACGGCCTCCGTGCCGCCGCAGGGCGGCCGCAAGCACCCGCACCAGGAGTTCATCCAGATCGACACGACGAACGTGCTGTTCATCGTGGGCGGCGCCTTCGCCGGTCTGGAGAAGATCATCGAGGGCCGGGCCGGCGCCAAGGGCATCGGCTTCGGCGCGACGATCCGCTCCAAGCGGGAGATGGAGTCCAAGGACCAGTTCGAGGAGGTCATGCCGGAGGACCTGGTCAAGTTCGGCATGATCCCCGAGTTCATCGGCCGGCTCCCGGTCATCACCAGCGTGCACAACCTGGACCGCGAGGCCCTGCTCCAGATCCTCGTCGAGCCGCGCAACGCGCTGGTGAAGCAGTACCAGCGCCTCTTCGAACTCGACGGCGTGGAGCTGGACTTCGAGCGCGAGGCGCTGGAGGCCATCGCCGACCAGGCCATCCTGCGCCAGACCGGCGCCCGCGGCCTGCGCGCCATCATGGAGGAAGTCCTCCAGGGCGTGATGTACGAGGTCCCCTCCCGCAAGGACGTCGCCCGCGTCGTCATCACCGCCGACGTGGTCCTCTCCAACGTCAACCCCACCCTGATCCCGCGCGACGCCCGCGGCCGGGGCTCGGGCGAGCAGAAGACGGCGTAACCGCCACCGCACCGCGCACGCGAAGGGGCCCCGGTCGATCCGGGGCCCCTTCCGCGTCCGTCTCCGGCGGTGCTCAGGCCTTGACCCGCGCCGCCGTTCGCAGTTCGGCGGCGAACGACGCGACGTCGTCCGTGGCCAGGTTGCCGCTGCCGCCCTTCTGCGCCGCGGCCAGGTCCAGCCCGTTGACCACGCCGTAGGTGCTGTAGTCGGCCCAGACGCACACCGGCATCTCGAGCTTCTGCTCGCCCTCGGTGATCGAGGCGGTCTGGCACTTCATGACCGCACCGTCGAGACCGTTCGGCTCGACCGTCTCGGGGCTGCCCTTCCAGGTGACCGTCTCCGGCTCCCCCGCGTTGTCGCCGGTGTCCTTGGAGTTCTCGTGGGCGGTGGCGAAGCCCTTGTCGATGGTGGCCTCCGGGTCGCCGATCTCCCCGTAGGCGCCGTTGAACGCCATGGCCTTGCCCAGCTTGGTGGCCGAGCCGCTGGCGTAGGACGCCTTGACCACCGTGCCGTCCTCGATGCCGAGCTTCTTCAGGTCGGCGGCGGACTCGGTGCCCGCCGGGCCGCCGTCGTCCGAACCGTCGCCGCCCTTCTTGAACTCGCCGACCGAGGCCGGGGGCTCCAGCTTGTGCGGGCCGTCGTCCTCGAGGGCGCTCGCGCCGCCGCCCCCGCCGATTGCGAAGTACACGCCGACACCGATGGCGGCCACGACCGCGACCGCGCCGACGATGATGGCGGCCTTCTTGCCGCCGCCGCCCGAGGCCGGGGGCTGGGGCGGCATGCCGTACGGGGCCTGCTGCCCGTAGGGCGGCTGCTGGCCGTACGGGGGCTGCTGCGGCGGCACTCCGGGCTGGCCCGGCTGCTG
>KL568613.1:16582-16695 GCA_000715605.1 Streptomyces speibonae
ACCGCGCCGACGATGACGGCGGCCTTCTTGCCACCGCCGCCGCCCGAGGCCGGGGGCTGCTGCGGCGCGCCGTACGGGGCCTGCCCGTAGGGCGGCTGCTGGCCGTACGGCGG
>KL568613.1:17021-17779 GCA_000715605.1 Streptomyces speibonae
AGGGACCCGGTTGTCCGTACGGCCCCGGCTGCTGGGGCTGTCCCCCGTACGGGCCCGGCTGGTTGTAGCTCATTACTGGATTCCCCTCCGGGTGGAGTGTGGTGGGCGGGTGGTCAGGCCTTGACGCGGACCTCGTTGCGGACCTTGGTGGTGATGTCCGAGGCGGCGCTCTTGGTGATGTCCTTGGTGTTGTCGCCGGGCGAGACGATCACGACGGTGCTGTAGTCGGCCCAGGCGCAGAACCAGTTGGTCGTCTCCTTGCGGGTGAGGTCGTTGGTGCCCTTGGCGGCCTGGCACTTCATCACCGCGCCGTCGATGTCGACCGCCTCGGGCTCGCCCACCAGCTCGGACATCAGCTTGTTGTCCGACCCCTCCTCCGTCTCCTTCTTGAGGGACGCGAAGATCTTGTCGAGCGCCGCCTCCGGGTCGGCGACCTCGCCGTAGGCGCCGACGAACGACACACCCCGCGCGGCCAGCAGCTCCGACCGGTCGGGGATCGTGGTCGGGTCCTGCGGGTCGTAGCCGCTGAAGTCGGCCGTGGAGTAGGAGGCGCCGACGGACTTGCCGTCCTTGATGCCGCCCTCCGCCAGGTCCTCCACCGTGCTGGAGCTGGAGTCCTCGCCGCCCTCGCCGACCCGGGTGTAGTCGCTCATCAGCGTCTTCGGCGCCGACAGCTTGTGCGGGCCGTCGTCCTCCAGGCCGCCCGCCCCGCCGCCTCCGCCGATCACGAAGTACACGCCCTGTCTCTTATACACATC
>KL568614.1:0-2029 GCA_000715605.1 Streptomyces speibonae
GCCTGCCGCAGCGCCGGCCCGCGCGGCGCGAGCGCCGCCAGCTCCCACAGCCGCAGCCCCACGTGGTACGTCCCCGACGCGTCCCGCTCCAGCGCGCCCCAGCGGGCGAGCGCACCCACCAGCCGGTGCGTCGTGGTCAGGGTGAGCCCGGCCCTGCGGCTGATGTCCGTCAGGGTCAGCGCCGGATGCGTGTGGTCGAAGGCGGCGAGCACGGCCAGCAGACGGTCGGGCGCGGAGCGGGCGGTCATGGACGGCGGTCCCCCACGGGTCGGGCGGGCCGGCACCGGGCACGCGCGGCGCGGTCGTGCGGCCCGCGGTGACGCCCGCCCCGCGAGTAGGGTCGTCCACGTTCGTCGTGGTGGGAAGGGTGCGTGTGGTGAGGCTGACGATTCTGGGCGGCGGAGGGTTCCGCGTTCCGCTGGTGTACGGCGCGCTGCTCGCCGACCACGCCGAGGGCCGGGTGACCCGGGTCGTGCTGCACGACGTGGACGCCGGCCGGCTGCGCGCGATCGCCCGGGTCCTCGCCGAGCAGGCCGACGGCGTGCCCGACGCACCCCGGGTGACCACGACCACCGATCTCGACGAGGCGCTGCGCGGCGCCGACTTCGTCTTCTCCGCGATCCGCGTCGGCGGCCTGGAGGGCAGGGCGCACGACGAACGGGTCGCCCTCGCCGAGGGCGTGCTCGGCCAGGAGACGGTCGGCGCGGGCGGCATCGCCTACGGCCTGCGCACCGTACCCGTCGCCGTCGACATCGCCCGCCGCGTGGCCCGGCTCGCCCCCGACGCGTGGGTCATCAACTTCACCAACCCGGCGGGCCTGGTCACCGAGGCCATGGCCGGCCACCTCGGGGACCGCGTCATCGGCATCTGCGACTCACCGGTCGGCCTCGGCCGCCGTATCGCCCGGGTGCTCGGCGTACCGCCGCGCGAGGCGTGGATCGACTACGTCGGCCTCAACCACCTCGGCTGGGTGCGCGGCCTGCGGGTCGCCGGCCGCGACGAACTCCCGCGCCTGCTGGCCGACCCCGCCCTGCTCGGCTCCTTCGAGGAGGGCAGGCTGTTCGGCGCCGACTGGCTGCGGTCCCTGGGCGCGGTCCCCAACGAGTATCTGCACTACTACTACTTCAACCGCGAGACCGTCGACGCCTACCGGCGGGCCGAGCGGACCCGGGGCGCGTTCCTGCGTGACCAGCAGACCGCCTTCTACGCCGGCGCCGGCGACCCCGGTGTCTCCGCCCTGCACCTGTGGGACCGCACCCGCGCCGAACGCGAGGCCACCTACATGTCCGAGAACCGGGAGGCGGCGGGCGCGGGCGAGCGCGAGGCAGACGATCTGTCCGGCGGCTACGAGAAGGTGGCCCTCGCCCTGATGCGGGCCATCGCCCGCGACGAACGCACCGCGCTGATCCTCAACGTCCGCAACCGGGGCACCCTCGCGCCGCTGGACGCCGAGGCCGTGATCGAGGTGCCCTGCCTGGTGGACGCCAACGGGGCGCATCCGGTGTCCGTGGACCCGCTGCCCGGCCACGCCACCGGTCTGGTCTGCGCCGTCAAGGCCGTGGAACGTGAGGTGCTCGCCGCCGCCCGGTCGGGCTCCCGCGCCGCCGCCGTCAAGGCCTTCGCGCTGCACCCGCTGGTGGACTCCGTCTCGGTGGCCCGGCGGCTCGTCGACGGCTATCTGGCGGTCCATCCCGGCCTCGCCTACCTCGGCTAGCCGGGCCGGGCAGGGCTTCGGGCCGGCCGGTCGCCCCCCGTGACAGCGGCCGACCGACCCGAGCCCCCCGGTTCCCCCGTGCTTCCCCCCGGCGGCTTCCCCAAGTCGCCGTCACCATCAAGAGCCCGCGCCCCGGCCCCTGATACACCCCCGGCGGGAATTTTCCCGAGAAGTTTTACGAGGGTGCCCCGGCCGTCTCTACGACGGTGCCCCGGTCGTCGTTCGCGGCCCGACGGGCGTTGCCGGAAACGGAGCCGCACCGCGCGCGGACTGTCTCTTATACACATCTCTGATGGCGCGAGGGAGGCGTGTAGA
>KL568614.1:2229-2381 GCA_000715605.1 Streptomyces speibonae
GCCCGGACGCGGGCGCCCCGGCCCGCTGCTGCGGCACCGTCACCGGCAGCAACGGACGCGGACCGGACACCACCGAGTAGTCCTGGCCCAGGAAGGGCGGCACGATCTCGCCCGGGTCGTCGCCGAGCGCCAGCCCTGTCTCTTATACACAT
>KL568614.1:2532-2940 GCA_000715605.1 Streptomyces speibonae
GCGGACCGGACACCACCGAGTAGTCCTGGCCCAGGAAGGGCGGCACGATCTCGCCCGGGTCGTCGCCGAGCGCCAGCCGTACGGCGGCCCACGGGGCGTTCACCCCGCACAGCGACAGCTGATGCAGACCGCCCGCCGGCCGGGTGTTGACGTCCATCAGCACGGGCCGTTCGCCGAGCATCCGGAACTGGATGTTCGACAGGTGGTGCAGACCGAACCCCTCCGCGATCCGCCGGGCCGGCTCCAGCCACTGCTCGTGCAGCGTGAAGCCCCTGCGCCGGCCGTTCTTGGTGCGCCCCACCGCCAGCCGCACCCGGTTGTCCGGCCCGGTCAGACAGTCCACCGACACCTCGGGCTGCTCCAGAAGCGGCATCACCAGCCAGTCCACCTGTCTCTTATACACATCTC
>KL568614.1:3146-8053 GCA_000715605.1 Streptomyces speibonae
CCTCCGCCCGCCGTACGGCCTCCAGCACCGGCCCGAGGGACACGTACGGGCTCGGGAAGCCGCTCAACTGCGAGAGCGAGAAGGGCGCACGGGTGATCATGCGGAAACCGACCCCGCCCGCGCCGGACGCGGGTTTCAGACAGGCTCGGTGTCCCCGCCCCTCCAGCTCCTCGACCGCCGCGAGGAGTTCCTCCGCGCCGCGCACCCGCCACCACGGCGGCACCGGCACCCCGACGGCCTGGACCGCCTCATAGGCGATCACCTTGTCCTGGAACGCGGCCACCGCCTCGGGCGGCGGCGCGAGCAGCGCCGTACCGGCCGCCTCGAACTCGGCGCGGTGCGCGACGATCGCCGCCTGGTGCAGCCGGGGCACGAACACGTCGATGCCGCGCCGCCGGCACTGGGTGAGCGCGTACTCGGCGTACGCGGCCGGGGACAGCCCCTCGGGCTCCAGCTCGGCGGTGTCGGCGGCGGCGAGGACGGGGGAGTCGGGGTCGCCGTGGGTGGCATGGATCTCGACGGCCCGGTTGCCGGGATTTCTCCTCAGCTGATCCATGAAGAACACGTTCTCCGCGTACGTGCGGTTGAGCCAGACGCGTACGCGAGAGACCATGCAGGCCGCCTTTCACGGTTCGCGGGCAGGGCGCAGCGGCCCGTTGCCCGGGCAGACGTAAGGAGGGTCACCGAACCGCCCTGTCCGAAGGGCATTCACGGCGGTGGTGTCGGGGCGATCATAGGCCTTCGGCGGCCGGTCCTGATACCACGGGCGGACGACAGGTCGTGCTTGTTTCCGGTGCCGTGGATGTGATCTCGTGGTGGAATTCGGTGACGGCTGAAGGGACGACGGGGAATGTCGGCAACGGGCGGCGGCGGACAGTTGTGGGCCATCAGCGACCTGCACATCGGCTACGCCGAGAACCGAGCCCTGGTCGAGGCGATGCAGCCGGAGTCGGACGAGGACTGGCTGCTGGTGGCCGGCGATGTCGCCGAGACCGTGGAGGACATCCGCTGGGCCCTCAAGACGCTGGCCGGCCGGTTCGCCAAGGTCGTCTGGGTGCCCGGCAACCACGAGCTGTGGACCCACCCGAGCGACCCGGTCACCCTGCGCGGTGTCGAGCGCTACGAGCATCTGGTCGAGCAGTGCCGCGACCTCGGCGTGGTCACACCCGAGGACCCCTACCCCGTCTGGGAGGGACCCGGCGGACCGGTGTCCGTCGCCCCCCTCTTCCTGCTGTACGACTACACCTTCCTGCCCTCCGGCTGCGCCACCAAGGAGGAGGGGCTGGAGTACGCGCACGGCACGGGGGTCGTCTGCACGGACGAACATCTGCTGCACCCCGACCCGTACCCGACCCGGGAGGACTGGTGCCGGGCCCGGGTCGCCGAGACCGAGCGCCGGCTCGGGGAACTGCCGGACGGTCTGCCCGTCGTCCTCGTCAACCACTACCCGCTGCACCGCCATCCCACGGAGGTGCTCTGGTACCCGGAGTTCGCCATGTGGTGCGGGACCGTGCTGACGGACGACTGGCACCGGCGGTTCCCCGTCCACACCATGGTCTACGGGCATCTGCACATCCCCCGCACCACATCGAGGGACGGGGTCCGCTTCGAGGAGGTGTCGGTGGGCTACCCGCGCGAGTGGCGCAAGCGGGACCAGCCGCCGGGCCGGCTGCGCCGGATCGTGCCGGGGGAGGACGAAGGGTGATCGGGGAACTGCTTCCGCAGACGGTGGTGGCCGTCGAGGCCTACGGCGAGGAGGGCGGCGACGCTCCGCTGTACCCGGGGGAGGCGGAGCTGGTGCAGCGGGCCGTGCTCAAGCGGCGGCGGGAGTTCACCGCGGTGCGTACGTGTGCGCGTCGTGCGATGGAGAAGCTCGGCGTGCCGCCGCAGGCCGTGCTCACGGGGGAGCGCGGGGCGCCGGTCTGGCCGGACGGGCTGACCGGCAGCATGACGCACTGCGTGGGCTACTGCGCGGCCGCGCTGGTCCGCGCCGGCGATCTGGCGTCCGTCGGCATCGACGCGGAGGTCCACGGGCCGCTGCCGGAGGGTGTGCTGTCCTCCGTGGCGCTGCCCGGGGAGGCGGAACGGGTCGCCGGGCTGACCCGTGACCGGCCCGATGTCCACTGGGACCGGTTGCTGTTCAGCGCGAAGGAAGCGGTGTACAAGGCGTGGTTTCCGCTCACGCGGAAGTGGCTGGACTTCTCGGAGGCGGACATCGAGCTGTTCGCGGACGACGGGGTGGTGGGGCGCGGCGGGTTCCGCGCGACGCTGCTCGTGCCCGGTCCGGAGGTGGGCGGGCGCCGGCTCGGAGGCTTCACCGGGCGGTGGGTCGCCGAGGGCGGGTTCGTCGCCACGGCGATCGCGGTTCCGCACGGGTGAGGGCCGTGGCCGGCGGGGGGTGCCTCGCGGGGTAGCGCGGCGACTGCGGGCCGGTGGGGGTTGGTCGCGCAGTTCCCCGCGCCCCTGGGGGTGTTGAGCCTGCCGGGGTGTTGGGCTTCGGGAGGTGGTGTGTCTCCTCTGCGGGCCGGTGGGGGTTGGTCGCGTAGTTCCCGGCACTCCTGGGGGTGTTGAGCCTGCCAGGGCGTTTGGCTTCGGGGGGTGGTGTGTTTGTTCTGCGGGCCGGTGGGGGTTGGTCGCGCAGTTCCCCGCGCCCCTGGGTGGGTGGTGGGAGCGTTCACCGGGAGGCGCGGGGAGTTGTTGGTCCGTGGGAACCGGGGCTACTGGTCCGGGTGCCAGTCGTGGAGGAGGCGGAAGAAGGACTCCTCGTTGCCTCTCAGGCCGGCCTGGGACAGGGCGGTCTCCGCTTCGGCGAGGACGGAGGGCGGGACCGGGGGCCCGGGTGGGCCGGGGTGGGTGTCGAGGGCGGCGCGGACGGTGTGCAGCAGCCGTAGATAGGCCTGGACGGCGGTGCGCTCGCGGTCGGTCAGTACGGCGGTGGGCATCGCTCGGCTCTCCCCGTGTCGTGGTCGTCGGTGCCACGTCCCCGCACACGGAGGGGACGCACCTCCAGCTTGCCGTCCACCACTGACAATCGGGCCGCCGCCCGTTCGGCTCTACGGCCCCAGATAGCCGAGCGACGCCCCGATACGGCCCGCGAGATGGTCCCGCCGCACCGGCCCCCGCAGGGACGAACCGGCCAGCAGCGGGCGGCACTTGCTGGCCAGCAGCAGACCGAACGCCTCGGCCTCCTTCTCCTCGGCGAGGTCGAACCGGGTGCGTGCGGCGACCTTCAGGACCGTCGCCCGCAGGGTGTCGTCGTCCGGCGCCGCCGCGCCCCGCAGCCGGGTCGCGACGTCCGCACCGGCCACAACGCGTCCGCAGTGGCCCGCCTGCATGTGCCACAGTTCGTGGCCCAGGATCACCAACTGGTGGGCGGGCGCCGTGCGTTCCTCGATCACGACGAGATCCTGGTCGGCCATGTCCAGCCACAGCCCGCTCGCCGTCCCCGGCGGGAAGACGGCCGTACGGAACAGCACCGGACGGCCGCGGCGCCTGCTCATCGCCTCGCACAGGGCGGCGTACAGATCGGCGGGCCGCGCCGGGACGGGAAGCGTCAGCTCCGCGAGCAACTCGCCGCACAGGCGGCGCATTTCCCTACCGATGCCCACAGTTCTCCCCGGGTCACGACTTGGGCCGCTGGACGCTCTCCAGGAGCATGTCCAGCCACTCCGCCACCTTGTCGCGGTGCTGGTCGGTGGGCAACTGCGCGGCCCGCCAGGCGATTCCCCGCACCCCGTGGTCCTGCAACAGCCGCTCCAGGGGGTCGTCGGCGACCTCCGTCGCCTCCCGCTCCCGGTCCGCGAGCTTCTGCAGCAGGTCCTGCTCGGTGTGCTGGAGGGCGCTCGCGAGCGCCTCGGGGTCCTCGGCGGTCAGGAAACCGGCGTGCACCCGGAAGAACCGCTGGATGGCGTCGCAGTGCTCCATGGTGGGCCGCCGGTCGCCGTTGATGAGCGCGCCGGCCTGCTGGCGCGACATGCCCGCGCCGTCGGCGATCTCCTGCTGCGTGTACTTGCGGCCGTTCGGCTTCAGCCGGGTGCGCCGCAGCAGGTCCAGCCGCTGGACGAACCGGGCCTGCACATCGGGCTCGCCCGCGGGCCGGCCGCTCAGCAGCGCCTTGACCACGGGCTCGGGGACGCCGGAGGCCACGGACAGCCGGCCGACGTCGAAGACCTCGTCGTGCGCCACACCCAGCCGGTCGGCGAGAGCGGTGACGCGGGCGACGACGGCCGGCAGCGCGGTCGTCGGCGCGGTGCCCGGACCCTCGAAGCCACCCGTCACCGAAAGATCTCCTAGGTCTCTCACAGGCTTCTCACAAGCGATTGCCGTGAACTTCACGGAGACTAGCCAATGGTTCGAACTTACATCCAGGTCTCGCCACAACTGTGGCCAATTTCGGCCGTCAACCGTCGTGGAATGCCACGATAGTTGACATGCTGCGCGTTCGGGCACCAGGATCGGGGCCCGCGTCAGGGCCGCACAGGCAAGAGGGGTGACCTCCCGATGACACATCAGGCAGGAGGGCAGCGGCCGGCACCGCGGCCCGTCCCCGGGACCCCGGAGGCCCAGGCCTATCTGCAGGACTACGCCGCCCTGCTGGAAGCGGCCCCCTTCCCCTCGCTGGTCGTGGACCACCGCTGGGACGTGCTGCTGACCAACAGTGCTTTCCGGACACTTTTCGAGGACGTCGAGCCGCATCCCACGGCCCTGCCGGGCGACAACTTCCTGCGGTTCGTGCTCTTCCACCCCGACGCCGCCACGATCCTCGGCGACCACGAGTCGAGCTGGTGCCTGCCGATGCTGGCGCACTTCGCCAAGACCGTCGAGCACCACGGCCACGACCACGGGCTGCAGGCCATCCGCCGCGACATCGCCCAGGACCCGATCATGGAGGCCGCCTACCGGCACGG
>KL568614.1:8282-14143 GCA_000715605.1 Streptomyces speibonae
GACCGTCGGCGAGCGGGCCGCCGAACCGGACGGCGCGGTGCGGCCGCTGCTCCACCCCGACCCGCGCTGGGGCGCCACCGACTGCCGCATCGTCGTCGAGACCTCCGGGACCCTCCAGGAGCTGGGCTGCGTCCGGCTGACCCTGGTCCTGCGCGAGTCCCACCGGGTGCCGAGGGCCCGGCGCAGGACCCGCCGCGCCGCGTCCCACCTCCGGGTGGTCCACGCCGCCGACTGAGGCGCCCGCCTCCGGAGCGCCCCGCCGGAGAGTTTGCGACCGCTACGCAAGCGGCTTGCGTATCTTGCGCTATTCTTGCGTCCATGACGCGACGACTTGCTGTGGTGGCGAAGAAGGTCGGGGTCAGCGAGGCCACGGTCAGCCGGGTGCTCAACGGCAAGCCCGGAGTCTCCGAGGCGACCCGGCAGGCGGTGCTCTCCGCCCTGGACGTCCTCGGCTACGAGCGGCCCACCCAGCTGCGCGGCGAGCGCGCCCGGCTGGTCGGCCTGGTCCTGC
The DNA here is from genome assembly GCA_000715605.1 of Streptomyces speibonae. GTDB lineage: Bacteria > Actinomycetota > Actinomycetes > Streptomycetales > Streptomycetaceae > Streptomyces > Streptomyces speibonae. The sequence continues at coordinate 8,794 of KL568614.1, forward strand.
CCGAGCTGCAGAACCCGATCTTCCCCGCCTTCGCCGAGGTCATCGGCGGCGCGCTGGCACAGCTCGGACTGACACCGGTGCTGTGCACCCAGACCCGCGGGGTCTCCGAGGCCGACTACGTGGACCTGCTGCTCCAGCAGCAGGTCTCCGGCGTGGTGTTCGCCGGAGGTCTGTACGCGCAGGCCGACGCGCCGCACGACCACTACCGCCGGCTCGCCGAGCGCAAGATCCCGGTCGTCGTCGTCAACGCGGCCATAGAGCACCTCGGGTTCCCCGCCGTGTCCTGCGACGACGCCGTGGCCGTGGAGCAGGCCTGGCGGCACCTGGCCTCGCTCGGGCACGACCGCATCGGGCTGGTGCTCGGCCCCGGTGACCACGTGCCCTCGGCCCGCAAGCTCGCCGCCGCCCGCTCGCTGGCCGGGGAGCTGCCCGACGCCCATGTCGCCCGTGCCATGTTCTCCATCGAGGGCGGGCACGCCGCGGCCACCCGGCTCATCGAGCGGGGCGTCACCGGGTACATCTGCGCCAGCGACCCGCTCGCCCTCGGAGTCGTACGGGCCGCCCGGCGCAAGGGACTCGACGTGCCCGGGGAGATCTCCGTCGTCGGGTACGACGACTCCGCGCTGATGAACTGCACCGAGCCCCCGCTCACCACCGTCCGGCAGCCCATCGAGGCCATGGGCAAGGCGGCCGTGGAACTGCTGAACGCGCAGATCAACGGCAGCACGGTGGCGCCCGAGGAGCTGCTGTTCGAGCCCGAGCTGGTGGTGCGGGGATCGACCGGACAGGCGCCTCGTTCCTGAAGACCGCTCGACTGTCCAATAATTTCAGATTCTGCGCGACATCTTGCGGACCGATGTCGTCGGTGCTTGAGTGTGCCCCGCCCACCGCTCCTGTCCGGAGGGGTTCACCCGCTCCTGTCCCGTAAGGGGTCCACCGATGAGAAGCACCGGGATCCGCCGTACCCTCGTCGCGCTGGGTGTCGGCGCGCTCGCGCTCACCGCCTGCGGCTCGGACGGCGACGAAGCCGCCGACGGCAAGACCCGCATCACCGTCAACTGCATGCCGCCCAAGAGCGCCAAGGTCGACCGGCAGTTCTTCGAGGAGGACGTCGCCGCCTTCGAGAAGAAGAACCCCGGCATCGACGTCGTCCCGCACGACGCGTTCCCCTGTCAGGACCCCAAGACCTTCGACGCCAAACTCGCCGGCGGCCAGATGGAGGACGTGTTCTACACGTACTTCACCGACGCCCGGCACGTCGTCGACATCAATCAGGCCGCCGATCTCACCCCGTACATCAAGGAGTTGAAGAGCTACGACACCATCCAGCAGCAGCTGAGGGACATCTACACCGTCGATGGCAAGGTCTACGGCATCCCGCGCACCGGCTACTCCATGGGCCTGATCTACAACCGGGAGCTCTTCGAGAAGGCCGGCCTCGACCCCGACCGGCCGCCCGCCACCTGGGACGAGGTCCGCGACGCCGCGAAGAGGATCGCCGCGCTCGGCGACGGCGTCCTCGGCTACGCCGACTACAGCGCCCAGAACCAGGGCGGCTGGCACTTCACCGCCGAGCTCTACTCCCGGGGCGGCGACGTGGTGAGCGCCGACGGCAAGAAGGCCACCATCGACACCCCCGAAGGCCGCGCCGTCCTGCGGACGCTGCACGACATGCGGTGGAAGGACGAGTCGATGGGCAGCAAGCAGCTGCTCGTCATCAACGACGTCCAGCAGATGATGGGCGCCGGCAAACTCGGCATGTACCTCGCCGCCCCCGACAACATCCCCATCCTCGTCAAGGAGAAGGGCGCCGAGTACGAGAACATCGCCATCGCGCCAATGCCCGGCGGCGAGGGCACCCTCATCGGCGGCGACGGCTACATGTTCAGCAAGAAGGCCTCACCCGAACAGATCCGCGCCGGCCTCAAGTGGCTCGACCACATGTTCCTCACCCCCGGAGACGGCTTCCTCGGCGACTACGCCCGCGCCAAGCAGCACGACGCCCCCGTCGGCCTGCCCGAACCCCGCCTGTTCACCGGCGCCGCCGACGCGAAGGACCAGCAGGTCAAACAGGCCAACGCCAACGTCCCGGTGGAGAACTACCAGGCCTTCCTCGACGGCAGCCAGAAGCTGGAGGCGAAGATCGAGCCGCCGCACGCCCAGCAGCTCTACTCCGTCCTCGACGGCGTCGTCTCCGCCGTCCTCACCAAGGAGGACGCCGACATCGACCAGCTCCTCGAGGACGCCTCCGGCAAGATCGACGGCATCCTGGCCCGGGGCTGAGCGGTGACGAAGACGGCTGAACGGCCCGCGCCCGTGCGGGTCACACCGGTCGGGGCGCCGTCACCGGCGGGGGACCGGGGACGGCGCCGCCTCACCGACCAGCTGCGCGCCTACGGCTTCCTCCTGGGCGGACTCGTCTGCTTCGCCCTGTTCTCCTGGTACCCGGCGGTCTGCGCCATCGTGATCGCCTTCCAGAAGTACACCCCCGGCTCCGACCCCGAATGGGTCGGCACCGCCAACTTCACCCGGGTCCTGCACGACCCCGAGTTCGCCGCGGCCTGGCGCAACACGCTCACCTTCACCCTGCTCGCCCTGCTGATCGGCTTCGCGATCCCCTTCGTCCTGGCCCTCGTCCTCAACGAACTGAGGCACGCCAAGGCCTTCTTCCGGGTCGTCGTCTATCTCCCGGTGATGATCCCGCCGGTGGTCAGCGCCCTGCTGTGGAAGTGGTTCTACGATCCCGGCTCCGGCCTGGCCAACGAGGCACTGCGTTTCCTGCACCTGCCCACGTCCAACTGGTCCAACGGCACCGACACCGCCCTGATCTCCCTGGTCGTCGTCGCCACCTGGGCCAACATGGGCGGCACCGTGCTCATCTACCTGGCCGCGCTCCAGTCCGTCCCCGGCGAGCTGTACGAGGCCGCCGAGCTGGACGGGGCGGGCCTGCTCCAGCGCATCCGCCACGTGACGGTCCCCCAGACCAGGTTCGTGATCCTCATGCTGATGCTGCTCCAGATCATCGCCACCATGCAGGTGTTCACCGAGCCCTTCGTGATCACCGGCGGCGGCCCGGAGAACGCCACCGTGACCGTGCTCTACCTCATCTACAAGTACGCCTTCCTCTACAACGACTTCGGCGGCGCCTGCGCGCTCAGCGTGATGCTCCTCGCGCTGCTCGGCGCGTTCTCCGCCGGCTACCTCCGCCTCACCCGCTCCTCGGAGGAGGCCACCGCATGAACAGCACCCGCACCCTCGTCTCCCCGGCCGTCCTGGCCCGCCCCCGCGGCCGGGCCGTCTACTGGACCGTCTTCACCGGCACCGTCGTGCTCTTCGCCCTGGCCTTCCTCTTCCCCGTCTACTGGATGGCGACCGGCGCGATGAAGTCACCCGACGAGGTGGCCCGCACACCCCCCACCCTCGTCCCGGAGAACTGGAGCACCAGCGGCTACACCGACGCCTGGGACCTGATGCAGCTGCCCACGCACCTGTGGAACACGGTGGTGCAGGCGGCCGGCGCCTGGTTCTTCCAGCTGGTGTTCTGCACCGCCGCCGCCTACGCCCTGTCCCGGCTGCGGCCCGCCTTCGGCAAGCTGATCCTCGGCGGCATCCTCGCCACCCTGATGGTGCCGGCCCAGGCCCTCGTCGTACCGAAGTACCTGACCGTCGCGGACCTCGGACTGCTCAACGATCCGCTCGCCATCTGGCTGCCGGCCGTCGCCAACGCCTTCAACCTCTACCTGCTCAAGCGGTTCTTCGACCAGTTGCCGAAGGACGTCCTCGAGGCCGCCGAGATCGACGGCGCGGGAAAACTGCGCACCCTGTGGTCGATCGTGCTGCCCATGTCGCGCCCGGTGCTCGGCGTGGTGTCGATCTTCGCGCTGGTCGCCGTGTGGCAGGACTTCCTGTGGCCGCTGATGGTCTTCTCCGACACCGGCAAACAGCCGATCAGCGTGGCCCTGGTGCAACTGTCGCAGAACATCCAGCTGACCGTGCTCATCGCCGCGATGGTGATCGCCAGCATCCCCATGGTCGCACTGTTCCTCGTCTTCCAGCGGCACATCATCGCCGGAATCAGCGCGGGCAGCACCAAGGGCTGACACCGCACCCCGTCCACCCGAGAGAAAGGCACGCACCGTGGGACAGCCCACCCCTGCCCCCAGCGACGACGACTGGTGGCGCTCCGCCGTCATCTACCAGGTGTACGTCCGCAGCTTCGCCGACGGCGACGGCGACGGCACCGGCGACCTCGCGGGCGTCCGGTCCCGCCTCGCCCACCTCGCCGAACTCGGCGTCGACGCCCTGTGGTTCAACCCCTGGTACCTGTCCCCGATGAAGGACGGCGGCTACGACGTCGCCGACTACCGGGTGATCGACCCCGCGTTCGGCACCCTCGCCGAGGCGGAGAAGCTCATCGCCGAGGCACGCGAACTGGGCATCCGCACCCTCGTCGACATCGTGCCCAACCACGTCTCCGACCAGCACCCCTGGTTCCGGGCGGCGCTCGCGGGCGGCGCGGAACGGGAACTGTTCCACTTCCGCCCCGGCCGCGGCGCCCACGGCGAACTCCCCCCGAACGACTGGCAGTCCGAGTTCGGCGGCCCCGCCTGGACCAGACTGCCCGACGGCGACTGGTACCTCCACCTGTTCGCACCCGAACAGCCCGACCTCAACTGGGCGCACCCCGCCGTCCGCCAGGAGCACGAGGACATCCTGCGCTTCTGGTTCGAGCGCGGCGTGGCCGGCGTGCGCATCGACTCCGCCGCGCTGCCGGCCAAGGACCCCCTGCTGCCGGACTTCGTGCCCGGCCGCGACCCGCACCCCTACGTCGACCGTGACGAGCTCCACGACATCTACCGGAGCTGGCGGGCCGTCGCCGACGAGTACGGCGCCGTGTTCGTCGGCGAGGTCTGGCTCCCCGACACCGAGCGCTTCACCCGCTACCTGCGCCCCGACGAACTGCACACCGCGTTCAACTTCTCCTTCATGACCTGCCCCTGGGAGGCGGCGCGGCTGCGCGCCGCCATCGACGAGACGCTGGCCGAGCACGCCCCCGTCGGCGCCCCCGCCACGTGGGTGCTGTGCAACCACGACATCACCCGCACGGTCACCCGCTACGGCCGCGCCGACACCGGCTTCGACTTCGCCACCAAGGCCTTCGGCACCCCGGCCGACCTCGCCCTCGGCACTCGCCGCGCCCGCGCCGCCGCCCTGCTCTCCCTCGCCCTGCCCGGCGCCGTCTACGTCTACCAGGGCGAGGAACTCGGCCTGCCCGAGGCGGACATCCCCCTCGACCGCATCCAGGACCCCATGCACGCCCGCTCCGGGGGCACCGACCCGGGACGCGACG
>KL568614.1:14390-14671 GCA_000715605.1 Streptomyces speibonae
CCCGTGCCTGCCGCAGCCGCCCGGCTGGGCGTCGTACGCGGCCGACCGGCAGGCCCGGGACCCCGGCTCCATGCTCAGCCTGTACCGCGAGGCGATCCGCCTGCGCCCCGTCTTCGGCACCGGACCGCTCCGCTGGCTGCCCGCCCCCGACGGCGTGCTCGCCTTCGCCCGCGCAGACGGCCGCGCCCTGTGCGCGGTGAACCTCGCGGACACCCCCGCCACCCTCCCCGCCCACACCGGACTCCTCCTCGGCAGCAGTCCGCTCACCGATGACGGACGGC
>KL568614.1:14919-16928 GCA_000715605.1 Streptomyces speibonae
CCGATGACGGACGGCTGCCGAAGGACACCGCGGTCTGGCTGAGCGCCTGAGACCGCACCCGTTCCACCTGCTCGTTCCCGCACCCCCACCCCGAAGGGATCAGCACATGAGAACCCCGCGCTCCGTCCGACGCACCCCCGCCCTGGCCACGGCGGTGGCCCTGGCCGCCGGTACCCTCGTCGCCCTCGCGCCCGCCCCCGCCCACGCCGCCGCCGGCGCCACGCTCCCCTTCACCTCCGTCGAGGCCGAGTCCGCCGTCACCACCGGCACCGGCATCGGACCCGACCACACCCAGGGCACCCTCGCCTCCGAGGCCTCCGGACGCCGGGCGGTACGCCTCGACGCCGGCCAACGGATCGAGTTCACCGTCCCACGGGCCGCCAACGCCGTGAACCTGGCCCACAGCGTCCCCGACGGCCGCTCCGGCACGCTCGACGTGTACGTCAACGGCCAGAAGCTGGCGCGGACCCTCCCGGTGACCTCCAAGTACTCCTACGTGGACACCCCCTGGATCCTCGGCGCCCGGACGCATCACTTCTACGCCAACGCCCGGATGCTGCTGGGCCGTGACCTCCAGGCGGGCGACACGGTCGCCTTCCAGGCCACGGACGTGCCGGTCACCGTGGACGTCGCCGACTTCGAGCAGGCCGCGGGCCCCGCCGCCCGGCCCGCGGGCTCCGTCTCCGTGACCGACAAGGGAGCCGACCCCAGCGGCCGGGGCGACTCCACCCAGGCCTTCCGCGACGCCATCGCCGCCGCACCAGGGGGAGTGGTGTGGATCCCGCCGGGCGAGTACCGGCTCACCTCCTCTCTCTCCGGCGTCCAGAACGTCACGCTGCGCGGCGCGGGACACTGGCACTCGGTCGTGCGCACCTCACGCTTCATCGACCAGCAGAACTCCTCCGGCGACGTCCACATCAGGGACTTCGCGGTCATCGGCGAGGTCACCGAGCGCGTCGACTCCAGCCCCGACAACTTCGTCAACGGCTCCCTCGGTCCGGGCTCCTCCGTCTCCGGCATGTGGCTCCAGCACCTCAAGGTGGGCCTCTGGCTGACCGGCACCAACGACAACCTCGTCGTCGAGAACAACCGGTTCCTCGACATGACCGCGGACGGCCTCAACCTCAACGGCAACGCGCGCGGCGTGAAGGTCCGCAACAACTTCCTGCGCAACCAGGGCGACGACGCCCTCGCCATGTGGTCCCTGTACGCGCCGAACACGAACAGCAGCTTCGAGAACAACACCATCTCCCAGCCCAACCTCGCCAACGGCATCGCCATCTACGGCGGGACCGACATCACCGTCCGGAACAACCTGGTCAGCGACACCAACGCCCTCGGCAGCGGCATCGCGATCTCCAACCAGAAGTTCCTCGACCCCTTCCACCCGCTGGCCGGCACCATCACGGTCGACGGCAACACCCTGGTGCGCACCGGCGCCATGAACCCCAACTGGAACCACCCGATGGCCGCCCTGCGCGTCGACCCCTACGACAGCCCGATCGAGGCGCAGGTGAGGATCACCGACACCACCGTCACCGACAGCCCCTACAGCGCCTTCGAGTTCGTCTCCGGCAGCGGACGCGGATACGCCGCCCGGAACATCACCGTCGACGGCGCCACCGTGAACGGCGTGGGCACGGTCGTCGTCCAGGCCGAGACCCAGGGCGCCGCCACCTTCCGCGACGTCACGGCCACCGATGTCGGAGCGGCCGGCGTCTACAACTGCCCCTACCCGGCGGGCTCCGGCACCTTCACCGTCACCGACGCCGGCGGCAACACCGGCTGGGACAGCACCTGGTCGGACTGCTCCACCTGGCCCGAGCCCGGCCAGGGCGACCCCGGCCCGGACCCGGACCGCAACCTCGCCCAGGGCCGCCCGGCCACGGCGACCGGCTCCCAGGACGTCTACACGCCCGGCAGGGCCGTCGACGGCGACCCGCACAGCTACTGGGGGTCCGCCAACCACGCCTTCCCGCAGTCGCTGACCGTCGACCTCGGCTCCCGCC
>KL568614.1:17139-18690 GCA_000715605.1 Streptomyces speibonae
GCTGCCGCCGCAGGCCGTCTGGCAGGCGCGCACCCAGACCCTGTCGGTGCGGGGCAGCACCGACGGCAGCGCGTACTCCACGGTGGTCCCCTCGCGCGACTACCGCTTCGACCCCGCCACCGGCAACACCGTGACGATCCCGGTCGACGGCGACCTCCGGTACCTCCGGCTGCATGTCACCGGCAACACCGGCTGGCCGGCCGCCCAGTTCAGCGAGGTGGAGGCGTATCTTTCCTGACCGCGCCGGCTCCGCGCTTCGCCGCCTGGATCTGCTCGTACACATGGGTCCGCAGCTCGGCGAAGCGCGGGGCCACCCGCGTGGTCAACTGGTCCCGCTCGTCCGGCAGATCCACCTTCAGCTGCTCGCGCACCACGGTGGGGGAGCCCGACAGCACGATCACCCGCTCGCCGAGGTACACCGCCTCGTCGATGTCATGGGTGACGAACAGGACCGTGATGCCCCGCTCCCGCCACAGCCGCCGTACCAGGTCCTCGAGATCGGCCCGGGTCTGCGCGTCCACCGCCGCGAACGGCTCGTCCATCAGCAGCACCTCGGGCTCGTACGCCAGCGCCCGCGCGATCGCCACCCGCTGCTGCATCCCACCGGACAACTGCCACGGATACGCCCCGGCCGCGTCCTCGAGCCCCACCGAGGCGAGCGCGTCCGCGACCAGCTCGCGCCGCCGCGACCTGCTCGATTCCTTCCGCTTCAGCGGCAGTCCGACGTTCTGCCCGACCCGCATCCAGGGGAACAGACTGCGCCCGTACTCCTGGAACACGAACGCCGTCCCCGGCGGCGGCCCCTCCACCCTCCGCCCGGCCAGCAGCACCTCACCGGCGGTCGGTTCGAGCAGCCCGCCCACGCACTTCAGCAGCGTCGTCTTGCCGCAGCCCGACGGGCCGACCAGACACACCAGTTCCCCGGCCGCCACCGTGAACGTCAGATCGCGCACCGCCTCGGTCCGCCGCCCCGATCCCTCGTAGACCTTCCGCAGGCCGCGTACGTCGAGCATCGACCGCCCTTTCAGGAGTTTCACCGGGACCGCCGGGCGACGGCGCGCAGACCGTGGTACCAGCCGAGCGCCCGCCGCTCGGCCCACTGGAAGAGGACCGACAGAGCGAAGCCGAGCAGACCGAGCAGCAGGATGCCGGTCCACATGTCGGGGATCGCGAAGGAACGCTGGAACTGCACGATGGTGAACCCGAGTCCGTTGCTGGCCGCGAACATCTCACTGATCACCATGAGGATGATGCCGATCGACAGGGCCTGCCGCAGCCCCGCGAAGATCTGCGGGCTCGCCGCCGGCAGCACCACGTCCCTCAGGCGCGCGGCGCCCGTGATGCCGTAGGAGCGGGCCGTCTCGGTCATCACCGCGTCGACCGCGCGCACCCCCTCGACCGTGTTGAGCAGCACGGGCCAGACGCAGCCGCTCGCGATGACGACGACCTTCATGGTGTCGCCGATGCCCGCGAACAGCATGATCACCGGCACCAGCACGGGCGGCGGCACGGCCCGCAGGAACTCCAGCCTGTCTCTTATACACATCTCTG
>KL568614.1:18934-19132 GCA_000715605.1 Streptomyces speibonae
GCCGATCAGTGTGCCCAGGGCGACACCGGCGAGCGCCGCCAGCGTCCAGCCCGCCGCGAGCCTCAGCATGCTCGGCAGCACGTCACCGCGCCACCGCTCGCCGGTCCACACGTCCGGGAAGGTCTCCAGGATGGTGCCGAGCGGCGGCCAGTACACGTTCTCGCTGCCGGCCGACGACACCCACCACAGGGCACCAGC
>KL568614.1:19334-20276 GCA_000715605.1 Streptomyces speibonae
GCCATCAGAGATGTGTATAAGAGACAGCCGCAGCAGCAGGGCGTCTCACACCGCCACCTCCCCGCGCACCGACTGGTGCCAGGCCAGCGCGCGCCGTTCCACGGTCCGGGCGCCGACATTGATCAGCAGCCCCAGCAGCCCCGTGACGACGATCAGCGCGTACATCTCGGGCACGGCCTGCGAGGTCTGCGCCACGGCGATCCGGGAGCCCAGGCCGGGCGCGCCGATGACGAGTTCGGCGGTGATCGCCAGGATCAGGGCCACCGAGGCCGCCAGCCGCACCCCCGTCATGACGTACGGCAGCGCCGTCGGCCACAGCACGTACCGGATCCGCGCCCAGGTGCCCAGGCCGTACGAGCGTGCCGTCTCCTCGGCGACCGGGTCGACGTCCTGGACGCCGTAGAGCACCTGGACGAGCACCTGCCAGAAGGCCGCGTACACGACCAGCAGCAGTACGGACCCCAGTTCGGTGCCGTACAGCAGCACCGCCAGCGGGATCAGCGCGACCGACGGGATCGGACGCAGGAACTCGACGGTCGACGCGGTCGCCTCCCGCAGATACGGCACCACCGACACGACGACCCCGACGACGACGCCCGCGCAGACGGCGATCGCCAGTCCCAGCGCCCAGCCGGTGAGGGTGTCGCCGAGCGCGGTCCAGAAGGCGCCGTCCGTGACCTCCGCGCCGAGCGCGGCCGCGATGCGGCCGGCCGGCGGGAAGTGGTCCTCCCGGACCAGGCCGAGCCGGGGCACCGCCTCGGCCAGGGCGAGGAAGGCCGCGAGCCCGGCCGCGCCGAGTGCGGCGTTGGCGCCCCTCACGGCAGCAGCTTGTCCAGGTCCGGCGTCTGCTCGAACAGGCCGTCCGCCTCGCCCAGCTTCGCCAGTTCCTCGATGGCGGCCCGGTTGGGCTCGGCGGGCCACTTCGGCAGCGTCACCTTCGCC
>KL568614.1:20485-22161 GCA_000715605.1 Streptomyces speibonae
CGGCAGCGTCACCTTCGCCAGCACGTCCGCCGGGATCTTCGTGTACGTGGTGACGATCTCCCGCACCTCGTCGGGGTGGGCGTCGGCGTAGGCCAGGGACTCGGCGGTGGCCTCCTGGAACTTCTTCACCACGTCGGGGTTCTTCCGCGCGTACTGCGTGGAGGTGAAGTACATGGCGACCGTGAGCTTCGGCGCGATGTCGATCATGGGCGAGGCGATCTCCCGGCCGCCCTGGTTCTTGATCGTGGCCAGGGCCGGTTCCACCACCATCGCCGCGTCGATCCGTCCGCCGTCGAGCGCGGCGGGCATCTGGTCGAAGGCGAGCTCGACGAACTCCACCTCGTCCGGGTCGCCGCCCGCCGTGCGCACCGAGGCGCGCACCGCCGTCTCGTTGATGTTCTTCAGGGTGTTGATGGCGACCTTCTTGCCCTCCAGTTCCTTCGCCGACCCGACCGGGCTGTCGCCCTTGACGGTGAGCGCCGCGAAGTCCTTGCCCGCCTCACCGGTCGAGGCGATGCCGTTCGCCACCGCCCGCACCGGCACGTTGTTGGACTGGGCGATCATCAGTGAGGTCATGTTGGAGAAGCCGAACTCGAACTGGCCGCTGACCACACCGGGCACGATGGCGGCGCCGCCCTGCGCACTGGAGAAGTCCAGCTTCAGTCCGCGCTCGCTGAAGAACCCCTTCTTCTGACCCAGATACAGCGGCGCCACATCGACGATGGGAATGAGCCCCACGGTCACCGTCGTGGTGCCCGCGGAGGAGCCGGACCCGTCCGATCCGCCGGAGTCGGACGAGCCGCAGGCGGTCGCGGCGGCGAGGACGGAGACGGCCGTGAGACCGATGAACAGACGACGCATGAAAGTGACTCCCGCGGTGGTACCGGACCGGACGTTCCGAACAGGCTGTGCGCAGAGAGAACACGTGCTGATCGCGAACGTAGGGCCCGCGCGGAACCCGGGTCAATGCCTCGGCACCCATGGGTTGTTGACGATTCACCCACATCACAGGTCCAGCACCAGCCGCCGCCCCCGGCACCGGGAGACGCAGATGAGCATCGTCTCCCCGCGGGCCCGCTCCTCCTCGGTGAGCAGCGAGTCGCGGTGGTCGGGCTCCCCTTCCAGCACGTCGGTCTCGCACGTGCCGCAGGTGCCCTCGGTGCAGGAGTACAGCACCTCGACGCCGGCTCCCCGGACGGCGTCCAGCACGGACACGTCCGGGGTAACGGTGAGCGTACGGCCGCTGCGGGACAGCACGACCTCGAACGCGTTCCCGGCGCCGGCGGGCCGCTCCTTCGGCCGGAACCGCTCCACGCGCAGCACCCCGGGCGGGCACCGCTCCTCCACCGCGTCGAGCAGCGGCCCGGGACCGCAGCAGTAGACGAGGGTGCCGGACGGCAGGCCGGCCAGCACCGCGGGCAGGTCGAGCAGCCCGGTCTCGTCCTCGGGGGCTAGGCTCACCCGCGCCCCGTAGCGGGCCAGTTCACCGGTGAACGCCATCGACGCGCGGGTGCGCCCGCCGTAGAGCAGCGTCCAGTCGGCGCCCGCCTCCTCGGCCGCGGCCAGCATGGGCAGGATCGGGGTGATGCCGATGCCGCCCGCGATGAAGCGGTAGCGGCGGGCGGGCTCCAGCGGGAAGCGGTTGCGCGGTCCGCGCACCCGTACCGTGTCGCCCG
>KL568614.1:22367-22863 GCA_000715605.1 Streptomyces speibonae
CCGGTGCACGTAGGCGGAGCCGCCGCGCCCGTCCGGCTCGCGCAGCACGGCGATCCGCCAGGCGCCGCGGTCCGCCGGGTCCGAGCACAGCGAGTACTGCCGCTCCAGTCCGGGCCCGAGCAGCAGGTCGACGTGCGCGCCCGGCTCCCAGGCGGGCAGGTCCGCGCCGTGCGGGTGGCGCAGGGTGAGCAGCAGCACGTCCGCGGCCGCCCGCTCCCGCCGTTCGACGACGAGTTCCATGCCGTCGTACGACGTCATGCACCGGCTCCCCGGGGTTCGTGGCCCTGCGGATGGGCGAGCATCCAGTCCCACATCTCGACCGGGTCCTGCGCCGTGTGCTCGCGGCCACAGTGGCAGGTGCCGTGCAGCAGATCGGTGCCCGGAAGCCAGTCGATGCGGTAGATCTCGCCGGTGCGCCCGCTCATCGCACGTTCTCCACGGGCTTGTTGCCCTCCTCCACCAGCCGGGCGAGGACTGTCTCTTATACACATCTCTG
>KL568614.1:23083-24785 GCA_000715605.1 Streptomyces speibonae
ACCCGCCGGTGTCGATGTTGATGCTCAGCTCCTGGTAGCCGGCGCGTTCGCTGCCGAGGGAGCGCTGGAGCAGATTGAGCGCGTCCACGTCCTGCATGACGACCGTGCGGTTGTTGTCCCGCAGGAAGTCGCTCACCTCCGTGTCGTCGGTGGCCCAGTCCCGGGAGACCGCCCAGAAGTCGTACACCTTGCCGTCGGCGGACGGGGTGATGGCGTACGTGATCTCGGTGTGGAAGCCGTGCGGATCGCTGCCGTCCGGCTCCGGCGCCACACCGGCCGGGGCGACCCGGCTGTGCAGCAGATACAGACAGGGCGCGTGGTACTCGATGTCCTGCCACCGGTCGATCCGCCCGTCGATCCCGGTGGACCGGGCGTAGAACGGCGGGCACTCGGCGTTGTCCATGTGCCGGCTCACCCGTACGATCCCGGCGCCCTCGTCGACCTCGGTGGTGATCGGGGTCTCGGCGACCTCGGGGGTGCCGATGTAACCCCCGTGCAGATAGGTCTCGTGGGACAGGTCGAGGAGGTTGTCCACGAGCAGCCCGTAGTCGCAGTCGACGGGCTCCATGCCCCGCACGGTCACCCACCCCGGGGAGTCCAGGTGCCGGGCCCGCGGAACGGTCCCCCGGTCGGCGAGCGCCGGGTCACCGATCCACACCCACACCAGCGAGTCCCGCTCCACGACCGGGTAGGAGGCCACGCGCGCGGTACGCGGCACGCGCTTCTGCCCCGGCACGTACACACACGCGCCGGTCGTGTCGTAGGTGAACCCGTGGTACCCGCACACGATCCGGTCCCCGTCGAGCCGCGTCGGCGCCTCGGACAGCGGATAACGGCGGTGCACGCACCGGTCGTTGAGCACGACCGGGGTGCCGTCCTGCTCGCTCCGGTACAGCACGAGCGGCTCACCGAGCACAGACCGGCCGAGCAGCTCCCGACCCACCTCGTGGCTGTAGGCGGCGACGTACCACTGGTTCCTGGCGAAGGCCGTCATGTGAGGCATGGGCGTCCCCGTCCCTGTCGGCGGGGCGCCATGGCCCCGCGTGCCGTGGTTGGGCAACAGGGTCCTGACGGGCGCGGCCGCCGCGCAAGGCGGCTTCTGCCAGGCGGAAGCGTCCGTGACGGGCCCGCTCCCCGGACCGTTTCCAGGGCGGCCGCATTGATCGCCCCGTGAGCGGGGAGGGTCGGGTGTGACACCGGAGAGACGGGTGTGACACCGGAGGAAGGGGAAAGCAACGTGCCGACCAAGGATGTTGTCCCGGAGATCCTCACCTTCGGCCCGGGCCACGTGGTCCTCGATCCCCTCACCGGTGCCCCCCTGCGGTTCGTCGACGAGGAGCACCCGGAACGCCGGTTCCTGCTGGACACCGACGCCACCGCGTGGCACTCGGTCGAGCACCAGTGGGGTGCGGGACACCTGGTCACGGACCGGGGCGCGGCCCGCTGGCACACACCCGCCGAACTGCGGGCGGCGGACGGGGTGATCGAGGCCGTGCACACACCCCTCCCCGGGGTCCGCGTGGAGGTGCGGCGCTCCGTGCGCGAGGGCCTGCTGCACGAGCGGTACGCGGTCCGCAACACCGGCCGGGAGCCGCTCGCGGTCACCGGTCTGGGCATCCGGACCCCGTTCGGCGACCTGTACGACGGCGCGGAGCGCTCCCTGGAGCGGGCGGTGCACGCGCACGTGTTCACCGGCGGGACC
>KL568614.1:25009-26182 GCA_000715605.1 Streptomyces speibonae
GGACCTGGGCGTGGGCGCTGGCCCAGCCGATGTCGGGGGAGGGCCGGTGCCTGGGCCTGACCGTACGGGAGGGTGCGCTGCGGGCGTACTCCGTCGAGTCGCGCAACCAGAACTCCGGGTCCGACGCCCGCGGTCACCTGGTGCTGCTGGTCACCGACCGGGCCCGCAACCCGGATTCCTTCGGCGGCCAGCCGGTGCTGCGCGTTCCGCCCGGAGAGACGCTGACCCTGACGTGGGAGCTGGGCTGGTACGCGTCGGTCGCGGACTTCACCACCGCGACCCGGCCGCCGGCCGTCCTGTCCGCCTACGCCGTCGAGACCGGGCAGCCGATCGTCGTCACGGGGGCCGCCCCGGTGAGCAGCCCGGACCCCGAGGTGACGGTGGAGCGCGACGCGGAGGGCCGCCACCGGGTCAGCGCGTCCCGGCACGGCACCCGCACCCTCGACCTCGGAGACGGCGCCCGTACCGAAGTCCTCTTCCACCTGCCGCTGGAGGAGGTCGTACGACGCCGGGTCGACTACATCATCCGCCACCAGCGGGCCCGGGAGCGGCCCGGTTTGCTCGCCCACGCCTTCGTGCCGGTGGACACCCGGACCGGTCTCACCCAGCCGGCCAACGGCTGGCCGGACTGGACGGACGGCTCCGAGCGGATCGCCATGCCGCAGCTCCTCCAGACCGCCGCCGCCCGTGGCCTGGCCGACCCGGAGGAGACCGAGCCGCTGCTGGACGGCTGGTCCCAATTCGCCCGGACCCATCTGCTGGACGAGACCGCCGCCCCGCGCCGCGGCTCACAGAACTGGCACACCGGCCCCCGGCTGTACGACACCCCGTGGCTGGCCCACTTCTTCCACGACCGGCACCGCGCGAACGGCCGCCCGGAGGACCTCGACCTCGCGGCCCGCATCCTCGAGCGCGGCTTCGAACTCGGCGGCGCCGCCCACCTGTCCATCGGCCTCTCCCCGGCGACGCTGGCCGTCGGCGCCGCCCTGGACACCGCCGGACAGAAGGACCGCGCCGAGAGCCTGCGCACCCAACTGATCGACAGCGCACGTCAGTTCGTCGCCATGGGCAGGCGGCTGCCCGCCCACGAGGTGGCCTACGAGCAGTCCATCGTGGCGCCCCTGCTCGACCTTCTCGTCGACGCCCACACCCTCACCGCTGTCTCTTATACAC
>KL568614.1:26435-27824 GCA_000715605.1 Streptomyces speibonae
CCTTCGGCGGCCCGCAGCCCCACGTCCGCCTGCACGGCATAGCGATCCGCCACTGGGACGGCTACTGGTTCGGAGCCCACCGCCTGTGGGGCGACGTCTTCCCCCACTACTGGAGCACCCTGACCGCCACCACGCTCCTGCGCCTCCCGCCCGCCCTGCGCACGCCGGAAACCGACCGGCTCGCCGAGGCGATCCTGCGCGCCAACATGGCCAACTACCGTCCGGACGGCTCCGCCACCTGCGCCTTCGTCCTGCCCTCGACCGTCGACGGCCGCCCCGCCCACACCGCCGACCCCCTCGCCAACGACCAGGACTGGCACCTGGTGCTGTGGCTGCGGGCCCGGGAGCAGGCGGAGCGGCCGCCGGTATGAGGCCGGTGCGGCCCGGCGTCACCCGACGCCGAGACCCGCGTCGTCGACCTCCTTCTCGCCCTCGGCCCTGAGAACCTTGTTGAGCAGGGTCAGGTCGTAGATGCCGTGCAGGTCGGGCTCGTCGAGCAGACCGGCCTGCACCGCGTGCTCCGCCTGGCTCTCGAGCGTGGCGGCCAGCGGGTCGTCGAGGAAGACGATGGACTTCCAGGCCGGATCGATGACGTCGGCGGGCAGCGCCTTGCCCGACAGCTTCTCCAGCGCCGTGTTGGCGGACGCCTTCGCCTTGCCGGGGTTGGTGTTGATCCACGCGTTGGTCTTCACCGAGCCGCGCAGCACGGCCTCGACGACGTCCGGGTGCTTCTCGAGGAACTCCTGACGGACGATGACGTTGGTGATCACGAACTTCTCGTCGGGCCACAGGTCGGCCTCGTCCAGGAGCACCTTCGCACCCTGGGCGACCAACCTGGACGCGGTCGGTTCGGGCACCCAGGCCCCGTCGATCGAGCCGGACTTGTAGGCGTCCGGGGTGACCTTGTTGTTGGTGCGCACGACGGACACGTCGCCCTTGCCGCTCTGCGCGTCGACCTTCCAGCCCTTCTCCGCGATCCAGTTGAGGAACGCGACGTCCTGGGTGTTGCCGAGCTGCGGTGTGGCGATCTTCTTGCCCTTGAGGTCGTCCAGGGTCTTGATCTTGCCGGGGTCGACGACGAGCTTCACGCCGCCGGATGCGGAACCGCCGACGATGCGCAGGTTCCTGCCGCCCGACTTGGTGTAGCCGTTGATGGAGGGGGAGGGGCCGATCCAGCCGATGTCGATGGAGCCCGCGTTGAGCGCCTCGATCTCGGACGGGCCCGCGTTGAACGTCGAGGTCTTGATCCGGGTGCCGCCGAGTTCCTTCTGGAACAGGCCTTCCTGCACGCCCACCAGAGCGGTGCCGTGGGTGAGGTTGGGGAAGTAGCCGAGCCGCACCTCGTCGGCGGAGAGCTTCTCGGCGCCCGCCGCGACCTCGGCCGGCTGG
>KL568614.1:28057-29960 GCA_000715605.1 Streptomyces speibonae
GGAGCCGTAGCCGCAGGCGGTGAGCAGGAGGGGGAGCGCGGCAAGGGCCGCGACGGTGCGCAGGGCGGTGCGAAGTGGTGCAGCGGCAGACACGGAGGTGTCCTCTCGGGGGAAGGGGCGGATCGGGCGGGCGCGCGCGTGGCGCTGCCGGGCGAAGGGGACGCTCTGCCGAGGGCGTCAGGCGGGCGGACAGAGGGCGCTGGACGTGTGGCCGAAGTCGATGTGGCGGCGCGAGGTCAGCAGGGGGAACGACAGACCGGCGCGGTCGCGTGTGCGCATGGACCGTCCCCCCATCCCTAGTTTTCCTACCTGGCTGATAGGGATCGTCGCAGAAACCGGGGGCCACCCCAAGAGGGTGTTCAGATGACGGACGGGCTTGTCCCGCCCTTCAGGATCCGTACCCGGTGGGCCGGCGGCGGATCAGGGGTTCACCCAGGCCTTCGGAGTGTCCGTCAGGGCGTTCACTTCCGCGGGGAGCCGGCCCGAGGCGACATCGGCGAGCGACACGCCCTCGAGGATCTCGCGCACATTGGACCGCAGCGCGATCCACAGCGGGAGCAGGGACTCGGCGGGGCCCGTGTAGGACAGTTCGGGCGGGCGGACCCCGCGCACCGAGACCAGGGGCCCCTCCACGACACGGATCACGTCGGCGATGCTGATCGCTTCGGCGGGCTTGGCCAGCAGGTAACCGCCGTTGCCACCGCGCCGGCTGAGCACGAGACCGCCCCGGCGCATGTCGTTGAGAATGCTCTCGAGGAACTTGTGCGGGATGTCCTGGGCGTCGGCGATCGCCTCGGCCTTCAGCGGCCGGTCGTCGCGCGGTACGGCAAGTTGCAGCGCGGCACGTACCGCGTAGTCCGCCCTGGCTGAGATCCGCATGCGTCCATTATCCAGTATCGCCGTGTCCGGTATCCGCCGCCGTCGTCAGCGCAGTGACTGCGCGGTGTAGAGGACGCCGAGCAGGACGGCCAGGGTGCCGAGCAGGAGCCGCAGCGCCGTCTCGGGCAGCCGGGGCCGCAGCCGTGCCCCGAGATACCCGCCGACCAGTCCGCCGACACCGCAGGCCAGGCCCAGGGACCAGACGGGGGCGGTGTCACCGGTGCCGGTCAGGGACAGCAGCGCGAAGGCCGCGGCGCCGGTGACGGAGGTGGCGAAGGTGCAGGCGAGGGCGGCCGGTGCCACGCGGGCGACGGGCATGCCCCGGCCGGCCAGCACCGGGCCCAGGACCGACCCGCCGCCGATTCCGTAGATCCCGCCGACGACCCCGACGGCCAGGGCCAGTCCGGTGAGGGCGCGGGGTGAGGGTTCCGCGGCCCCGGACCGCCGGGCGGGCCGCAGCGTGCGCCCCACGAGCCACAGGCCCAGCGGCAGCAGCAGAGCGGCGACCAGCAACCGGAACACGGTGGCCCCCGGCACGGCGAAGACCCGGACGGCGGCGCCGATGACCACCCCGGGCAGCGTGCCGGCCACGAGGCGGCGCGTCAGCGGGCCGCGCAGCAGGCCCTCGCGGTGGTGGCGCAGCAGGGCGCCGGGCCCGGCGACCACGTTGAACAGCAGGTTGGTGGGGGTGACCGCCGGGCTGGGCACCCCGAGGACGCTCAGCTGCACCGGCAGCAGGAACACCGCGCCCGACACCCCGACCGGCGCGGTCACCAGCGCGATGAGCAGCCCGGCGGCCAGCCCGGCCGACCCCGTGGACCACGTCACGACGGCCCCGCGATCCGCATGTTCCCGCTCCTCGGATCAGACGGGCAGCACGAAGGGAGGGTGCGCGCCGCTGAGGAAGTACTCCCCGACGTCGCGGAGCCGGTGGGCGACGGGCTCGTACAGGGTGTGCGTGCGCGTGTTGCGCCAGAACCGGTCGAGGCCCAGCCGCGCGGAGGCGGAGCGGCTGCCGATGATG
>KL568614.1:30192-30889 GCA_000715605.1 Streptomyces speibonae
GGGGGGGGGGCCCCCTGCCGATGATGTCGAGGGAGCGGGTGGCGGTCTCCTGCGCGGCCCGGGCCGCGGCGGTCTCGGCCATGGCCACCAGGGCGGAGAGGTCCGCGCACTCCTCGTAGGTGAGGTCCTCGCCGAGCGCCACCGCGTCCCGTACGGCGTCCAGGGCCTGGTCGGTGAGCGCGGACGCGGAGCGGGAGAGGACGGCGAGCTCCCCGTAGGCGGTCTGCACCTGCGCGTCGCCCGGATCGCGCGGGACTCCGGGCGCCCAGGCGGGGTGACCGGGCGTGGGGCCCGTCCGGCTGTACTCACGGGTCTCACCGAGCACTCCCTCGGCCATGCCGAGCAGCAACTGGGCGGAGAACAGCCGCCCGACCGGAGAGGCCAGGGCGGCCCGGGGCGACAGCACGTCCTCGTCCGCCGACAGGGAGCCGAGCACGTCGTCCGCACTCACCCGCACGCGGTCGAACTCCACGCTGCCGCCGGCCGCGAGCCGCTGGCCGAACGTGTCGGCGTCGCCGTCGGTCACGACACCGCGCCGTGCGGGATCCACCACGACGGCGAGCGGTTCACCCGTGTTCTCCCGCACGGCGCGCACGGCGAGCCGGTCGGCGACCAGGACCCCGGTGGAGTAGCTCTGCCGGCCGTGGAGCACCATCCCCTTGGAGGTCCTGGCCAGCGTCAGCGGCGGCTCCTGACG
>KL568614.1:31087-31692 GCA_000715605.1 Streptomyces speibonae
CTCCTGACGCGCCAGACCGCCGCCCCAGCACCACTGTTCGGCCGCGGACCGCTCCTCCAGCCGGGCCGCGGACCCGGGCCCGGCGAAGAACCGGGCGCTCCACCCCAGGAAGTAGTGACAGCCGAGCAGTCGCCCGATCGCGCCGTCGGCCGCGGCGATCTCCCGCACGACCGCATAGGCCGTGGTCCAGTCCGCGCCGCCTTTCCAGGACCCGGCCGGGGCACGGAGCGTCAGCAGTCCCGCCTCGCGCAGCCGGGACACCTCGTCGACCGGGGCCTTGCCCGCCTGCTCCCGGGCGACACAGTCCGTGGCCAGGTCGTCAGCCGCCTCGCGGGCCACGCGCAGCCAGTGCGCGGCACCGGGCCCGGCCCGGTCGGACGGCGGGGCGGGACGGGGCGGCGCGCAGGCAGGGCCCATGGTCGTGGTCTCCTCAGATTCGGCCCTGGGAAGCGGTGGGGGTGCTCTCCCGCCGCTCGGGCACGTACTTGTAGCCCACGCGCCGGACGGTGACGATGCGGTGCCGGTGGGCGGCGCCCAGCTTGCGGCGCAGACGGGCGATGTGGACGTCCACGGTGCGGCCGTCGCCGACGTGGTCGTAGCCCCAC
>KL568614.1:31950-32123 GCA_000715605.1 Streptomyces speibonae
CCCCAGCCGCTCCCGCGCCTGCACGTGGTGGGGATGCCGGACGAGGTGCGCCAGCAGCGCGAACTCCAGGTAGGTCAGGTCGAGTTCACGTCCGTCGACCGAGGCGACATGGCGCTCCGGATCGATGCGGATCACGTCGTCGGCCGGCGGCGGGACGGGGGCCGGGTCCGCGG
>KL568614.1:32322-33120 GCA_000715605.1 Streptomyces speibonae
GACGGGGGCCGGGTCCGCGGCGGCCGCCACGGGCCGGATCTCCGGGCGCGGCCTGTCCTTGGCGAAGAGCTCGGCGGGATCGGTGCCTTCGGGGACGAGGAGGAGGTAGCCGACGAGCGGCGCGGACGCGTGGTCCTGGCGGGGCCGGCGAGCGGTGTCGCCCACCAGGCGCAGACGGGGGGTGTCGGGGGGAGTCGTGGCGGCCTGGGCCGGAAGTGCCGTGGTCATGGCGTTGTCCCTCAGGAGTGGGTGGGGCCGTCGCGGACACCGGACGCGGGCGTCCGACGGCCTGGGCAGGCGGGAGCGGAGCGGCGTCGGCCCGCGAGCGGGCCGGGTGCCTCACGCGCGACAGCACGCGGCACTGACGACGTGACCAAAGTCGACGTGCCGACGACGAACGAGTCGCTGCTGCTGACGGGACATGCTCCCCATCCTGCGCACCCTCCACGAGCCCGGTCAAGCATTCCCTAGTATTTCACTAGGAAAATTGGGGAAGATCTCACACTCCGAGAGGACGGCCGTCCACCGGGGCGGCGGCCGGCGCTGCCGCGGGCCGTCACAGGGCGCGGGCCGCATAGGCCCTGACGTCCGCGTCCGGATCCGCCGTCGCCGTCGCCAGGGCCGCCCGCGCGTCCGCGCCGGCACGGTGCCGGGCCAGTGCCGTCACGGCGGCCTTGCGGACATCGGCGTTCGAGTCCCCGAGGGCCTCGGCCAGGGCGGGCACCGCGATGCCGGACTCCGCGCGGGACAGCGCGGTGGCCGCCCCGGCCCGCACCTGCCAGGCGGCGTCGGACAGAG
>KL568614.1:33357-36745 GCA_000715605.1 Streptomyces speibonae
GACAGGAGCCGCCCGCGCGCGTGCGGCCAGCGGAGCCGGACAGCCGGTCGTGCCCAGGGCTTCGTACGCGGCCGCCCTCACCAGCGCGTCGGCGTCGTCGAGGAGCCCGACGAGCGCGGACCGGACCCGGCCCGGCGCCGGACCGTCCGGCGTGTCACCCAGCTGCCCTGCCACGCCGGCCAGGGCCTTCGCGACGGTGACACGGACCTCGCGGGAGGGGTCGACGGCCGCGCGGGCCAGCTCCTCGGCCGCGTCGACCGACACGAGCGCCCGCACCGCCGCGACACGCACGGAGATGTCCGCGTCCGACAGGGCATCCGCGAACAGCCCGGTGTCACCGAGGCGCAGGACCCGCAGGACGTCCAGCGCGGCGGCGCGGGCGACGGGGTCCGAGCCGGACAGCGCGCCCGCGAGGCCGTCGCGCAGGGCGGGTTCGGGGGCCAGCGTCTCGACCAGTTCGCGCAGCGAGGCGGCCGCGGCGGCGCGGACGCCGGCGTCGGTGTCGGCGAGCGCGGCGGCCAGGGCCGGCCCGGTGCCCGGCGGCACCGTCTCCGTCAGGACGGTGACGGCCGTCCGGCGCACGGCGGGGTCGGGATCGGCCAAGTAGGGTGTGAGGACAGGGAGTTCGGTTCCGTCCTCCGCGAGGGAGAGCAGTTCCAGCAGGCGTGGGGTGGCCGGTGTGTCCGCGCCGGTACCGGCGCCTGCGGACGATGGGGTGACGGCCGGCTCCGGCCGCACCGCCACCGGAGCCGCGTCCCGGGCCCCCGCGACCGCCACCTGCTCCGGGTGGACCTCGCCGAGGTGCCGGGACGGCCCCCCGACCGGACTGAACTCGTCGACGGGAACGACGTAGGGAGCCACCGGACGCGCCGTGAACTCCATGGCCCCCGAAGGCGACTTGCGCAGATCGAGATGGTGCAGCCAGGAGGCGTCGTCGCGCCGCGGGTGGTCGAGACGCTCGTGGTAGAGACCCCAGCGGGACTCCGTGCGGGCCAGGGAGGCCCGCGCGGCCATCTCCGCGCAGTCGCGGATGAAGCTCACCTCCGCGCAGCGCATCAGCTCGTGCGGGGTGCGGGCGCCCATCGCGGCGATGTCGTCCCGCATCCGCTCGAAGGCCTCCAGTGCCAGCGACAGCCGGGCGCCGGACTTGGGCGGGGCCACGTAGTCGTTCACGAAGCGCCGCAGCTTGTACTCGACCTGGGGCTGCGGCGGGCCGTCAGGATTGCGCAGCGGACGGTAGATCAGCTCGTGCGCCTCCCGGAGCTGGTCGAGGGGCAACGTCCCCTCGTACGGCGCGTACTGGGACGCGTCCGCACCGGCCAGGTCCCCGAAGACGAACGCGCCGATCATGTAGTTGTGCGGGACGCAGGCCAGGTCGCCGGCGGCATACAGGCGCGGGACGGTGGTCCGGGCGTGGTCGTCGACCCGTACGCCCGAGGCCGAGTGGCCGCCGCACAGGCCGATCTCGGAGATGTGCATCTCGACGTCGTGGGTGCGGTAGTCGTGGCCGCGGCCGGCGTGGAAGGTGCCGCGCGTCGGGCGTTCCGTCGAGTGCAGGATCGACTCCAGCGCCGCGACCGACTCCTCCGGCAGGTGACTGAGCTTCAGGTACACCGGCCCCCGGTCGCCGGCCACCTCGGCCGCGAACTCCGCCATCATGTGGCCCGACCAGTAGTCGGAGTCCACGAACCGTTCGCCGTGCCGGTTGACCTGATAGCCGCCGAAGGGATTGGCGACGTAGGCGCAGGCCGGGCCGTTGTAGTCCTTGATGAGCGGATTGATCTGGAAGCACTCGATGCCGGTGAGCTCCGCGCCCGCGTGATAGGCCATCGCGTAGCCGTCACCCGCGTTCGTCGGGTTCTCGTACGTGCCGTACAGATAGCCCGACGCGGGAAGGCCGAGACGCCCGCAGGCACCGGTCGCCAGGATCACGGCACCCGCCCGGACGGTGACGAAGGCGCCCGTGCGCGTGTGGAAGCCGGCCGCGCCCACGGCCCGCCCCCCGGCCGTGAGCACGCGGACCGGCATCACCCGGTTCTCGATCCGGATCCGCTCGCGCATCTCGCGCCGGCGCAACTGCCGGTACAGGACCTTCTTGACGTCCTTGCCCTCGGGCATCGGCAGCACGTACGAGCCGGAGCGGTGGACCTGCCGGACCGCGTACGCGCCGTGCTCGTCCTTCTCGAACTTCACCCCGTACGACTCCAGCCGGCGCACCATCGCGAAGCCGCGGGTGGCGGTCTGCCGGACGGTGCTCTGGTCGACGATGCCGTCGTTGGCACGGGTGATCTCGGCGACGTAGTCGTCCGGCTCCGCGCGGCCCGGGACGACCGCGTTGTTGACGCCGTCCATGCCCATGGCGAGCGCGCCCGAGTGACGGACGTGCGCCTTCTCCAGCAGCAGCACGTCCGCGCCGTGCTCGGCGGCCGTCAGGGCGGCCATGGTGCCGGCGGTGCCGCCGCCGATCACGAGGACGTCGCAGGTCACTTCCTCGGCGTCGGCGAGGTCCGGGATCCGCAAGGGGGTGTCCACCAGCGTGCCTTTCACGAAGCGTGCCTTTCGGGGAGCGTGCCTTTCAGGCACCGAGTGAGGTGAGGACGTCGCGCCGCAGGGCGACGCGCGCCGGATCGTCGTCCACGGCGCGCTCGCGCGGGCGCGGAACGTCCCGTACGGCGACGAGGCGGCCGGCGCCGAGCAGGGCCACCCGGTCGCCGAGGAACAGCGCCTCGTCCACGTCGTGGGTGACGAAGACGACGGTGGCGCCCGTGCCGTGCAACACCTCCACCAGCAGGTCCTGCATGCCCGCCCGGGTCTGGGCGTCGAGGGCGCCGAACGGTTCGTCCATCAGCACCGCGCGGGGTGCTCCCGCGAGGGCCCGGGCCAGCTGGGCGCGCTGGCGTTGCCCGCCGGAGACGCGGTGCGGCAGCTGCCGGGACTGGTCGGTGAGCCCGACGCGGGTGAGCCAGGCCGCCGCCTGCGCACGGCGTTCCCGGCGGGGCACCCCCTTGACCGCGAGCGGCAGTTCGACGTTGGCGCGCAGGGTGCGCCACGGCAGGAGGGCGTCCTCCTGGAAGATCAGCGCACGGTCGGCGGAGGGCCCCGTCAGCGGGTCCGCGTCCTGGGTGACCTCACCGGCGAGGGGCGGCAGCAGCCCGGCCAGCGTGCGCAGCAGCGTCGACTTGCCGCAGCCGGAGGGCCCGACGACGGTGAGGGTCTCGCCCGGGACCACCTGGAGGTCCACCTCCTCGAGCACGGGCGCGCCGGGCCGCCCCAGGGCGGCGCCGCGCAGGGAGAGCCCCGCCCCGGTGCGAGCGGGCGAACGCACATCAGACGAGCTGGTCATGGGGCACCTTCTCCTCGGTTGCGGGGCCGGCCGGTACGACGGCGG
>KL568614.1:36963-38016 GCA_000715605.1 Streptomyces speibonae
CCCGCCGCAGGGGCCGCCCGCCGGGCACGTACGACGTCCGGGGCAGCCAGTGGGTCAGCCGGCGGCCCAGCAGTTCGACGGCGGTGGAGGTGAGCCAGCCGAGCACGCCGATGGTGACCATGCCGACGAACACGCCGGGGTAGTCGACGACCGTGTAGTCCTGCCAGGTGCGGTAGCCGACCCCGTACTGGCCGGAGATCATCTCGGCGGAGATCACACAGATCCACGAGACGCCGATGCCCACGGACAGCCCGCCGAAGATGCCGGGCAGCGCCCCCGGCAGGACGACCGAGCCGAGGACCCGCCATCTGCCCCCGCCCATGGTGCGCACCGCCTCCTCCCACACGGGCGTCAGGGCGCGTACGGCGTGCCGGGTGGAGACCAGGACCGGGAAGTAGGCGGCGGTGAAGGTGATGAAGACGATGCCCTGTTCGTTCGAGGGGAACAGCAGGATCGCCACGGGGACCAGGGCGATGGCCGGGATCGGGCGGACGACTTCCAGCAGCGTGCCGAGCAGGTCCTCCGCGAGCCGTGAGCGGGCCACCAGCACACCCGTGGCGACTCCCACCACGGTGGCCAGCAGGAATCCGGTGACGATGCGGGTGAGGCTGTCCGTCAGATCCGTCCAGTAGTCGGGGCCCGACAGCCGCTCGCCGAAGGTCCGGGCCACGTCCGTGACCGTGGGGAACTGCGAGAAGCGCAGCCAGATGTCGACGTCGCGGCCGGTCAGCAGCTGCCAGAGGCCGAGACCCGCGGCCAGGGACAGACCGCGCAGCGCGTACCGGGTCATGACGCCCGCTCCAGTGCCTCGGCGTAGGTGATGACGCGGGCGCCGCCGTGCGTGTCGGTGTAGGTCCGCGCGGTCGCCCGTGCGGCGAAGGGCAGCAGTCTGCTGCCGTCCGCCACCCACACCGCCCGGTCCGCGAACCACAGGGTGCCGGTGACGGCGTCGGGGACGTAGGCGGCGCGGACGGTGTCGCGGTGGCCGGACACGTGACGCAGCAGCTGCCCGGGTGAGGTGAAGGGGCGCGTCCGCGTGGCGCCCTTCGGCCA
>KL568614.1:38254-44320 GCA_000715605.1 Streptomyces speibonae
GGGGGGGGGAGCCGCTCCGCGTACGCCGCCGCCCCCAGAGCCTTCTTCACATACCGGTCGTCGACGAAGGAGTCCACGTCCACGTCGCCGGTCAGCCCGGCCGACTTCAGGATCGTCACGTCCTGCTTCAGGGCGGAGACGAGCCGCGGCTTGAGGGCCGGGTCGAAGGTGGCGATGCCGTGGGCGCCGTTGTAGAGGTAGACCACCTCGGCGGGCAGTCCGGTGGCCTCCGCGACCTTCTCGGCGGCGGCGACGGGATGGTCGTCGAGGTAGTCGGTGGCCTGTGCCTGCGCCTTGAGGAACTCCTCCAGCACGGCCGGCCGTGCCTTCGCGAAGTCCTGGCGGGCCGCGACGCCGTGGAAGGTCGGCAGATTCAGCTGCGCGCCGTCGTACAGGGCCGTCGCCTTGCCCTGGTGGGCCAGCAGGCCCGGCCAGGCGACGAACTGCGACAGCGCGTCCGCGCTGCCGGCGGCGAGGGCCGAGGCGCCCACCGCGGGCTGCTGGTTGAGCTTCTCGACGTCCTCGCCCGGGTCGACGCCGGCGCGTTGCAGGGCCCGTACCAGCGTGCCGTCGGCGGCCGAGCCGACGCTCGTGGACACCTTCCGGCCCTTGAGGTCCTTCAGGGAGGTGAGCCGGGAGCCGGGCGCGGTGACGATGGTGTTCAGGCCGCCGCGCAGGTTGTAGCCGGTGACCGACACCAGGCGGGTGGGGCGGCCCAGCTGCTTGCCCCGGGCGGCGTTGATGAGCAGGGGGAAGTCGCCCATCGACCCGATGTCGATCTTTCCGGCGGTCATCTGGGCCGTGATGGGGGCACCGGTGGCGTAGTCCTGCCAGACGACCTTGTAGGTGACGCCGTCGCCGCGCGCGTTCAGCCGCTTCTCGAAGTAGCCGAGGGAGCGGAGCAGAGTGCCGGCCGTGACCGTGTTGATGGTCTTGGACTGGTAGCCGACGGTGACGGTGACCGTGGAGTCGTCCCCGGCCCCGGCCTCACCGCCGCAGGCGGCGAGCGGGAGCAGAAGGGCGAGCGCGGACGCGGCGACTGCCGTGCGTTTCATGGTGGCGGGGCCTTTCACCGGAGCAGGTAGGGCATGTTGACCGTGACGGCTCCCGTGGGGCAGCGGGCCGCGCACGGCCCGCAGTACCAGCACTCGTCGACGTGCATGTAGGCCGTGCCGCTGTCGGTGTCGATGGCCAGGGAGTCCAGCGGGCACATGTCCACGCAGAGCGTGCAGCCGTCGATGCACTTCGAGGCGTCGATGGTCACGGGCACGTCGGCCCGTTGGGGCACCAGGGGCATGGCTGTCTCCGGAAGGTCGGACTCGGTGAGAGGGAAGGGCGGTGCGAGTGCTGCGAGGCGGTGCGGTCCGGCGGGGAAGGCGGGGCGGGTGGCGGGAAGGCGGTGCGGTCACAGGGAGCGGTGCAGCAGGCCGCTCATCGTGATGCGGTCGCCGCGGAAGCGGATGAACTCCAGGTCGACGGGGCGCCCGTCGGCGAGGTGGGTGAGGCGTTCCAGCATCAGCACGGCCGCGCCGCGCGGGGCCTGGAGCACGGCGGCGGAGTGCGCGTCGGCGTTGACCGCCTCCAGCGTCATCTCGGCGTGGCCGAGCGGCCGGCCGGTGACCGCTTCCAGCAGACGGAAGACGTCCGTGTTCTCCAGGTCGCAGTCGAGCAGGGCGGTGCCGATGTCCAGGGGGATGTAGGTCAGGTCCAGGGACAGGGGGAGACCGCCCAGGCGGCGCAGGCGTTCGATGCACAGGACATCGGTGCCGGCCGGGAGGCGGAGCCGGTCGGCGACGGGGAGCGGTGCCGCGACGGGGCCCATGGTCCGGACCTCGTTGGTGACCCGGCCGTGCTCGTGGAGTGTCTCCGCGAGGCCCATCAGACGGTCGAGGCCGTGGGGGTACTTGCGGGCCACGACCACCGTGCCGACGCCGGGCCGGCGTTCGACCAGCCCTTCGGCGCGCAGGAGGTCCAGCGCCTCGCGGACGGTGTTGCGGGAGGCGCCGTAGTCACCGGAGAGAGTGGACTCGTGGGGGAGGATCCCGGTCGGGAAGCCGCCGGCCAGGATCTGGTGCCGGAGGAGGTCGGCGAGCCGGCGTGCCCGGTCCGCGCGCAGCCGGCGTCGCGCACGGTGGGCGGCGACGGTGGTCGCGCCCTGGCCGGCGTGGTCTCGGATGCGTTCGGTCGGAGGCATGGCCGGAACCCTACCTATCCGATAGGGAAAGTGGTGTTGCAGAACTGTTGCGCCACCTGAGGCATCGTCGGGAGCATCGCTGACCTGGTCTTTCGGCGGACCGGAGAAGAGAAACGCCAGGGCCGCGGGCCTCGGGACGACCCGCCGTGACGGCAGGGAAGGCCCGCTCCGCTGCTCGTAGGGGCGGCCGTTCGTTCCGCCGTGCCGGGCCGCCGCGCAGCCGGCACGGCCGATGTCGGTGGCTGCCCCTAGTCTTTCGCCAACGTCACAGCAGGGCGCGCCCCTTGGGGCCGCCGGACGCGCTGTGCGTGCGGACGAGTGCTGGAAGAGGCGAAGGACCCATGGGCTGGCTGGCAGCGGGCGAGGCGTACGAAGTCGCTCTGGTGGACGGGCGGGTGGTGGCGCGGCAGGCGACGCCGGACGCCCCGGCAGGACAGGAGCACACACCGCGCAAGACCCTGCCGGCGGAGATACGGGACCGGCCCGAGGTGGTCGAACTCCAGCGGTTCGCCCAGTGGCTGGACCGCCACGCGGCGGAGTGCGCGGCCCAGGTCACCACGTGGATGGTGTCCTCGCTGCCGGTGCCGGCCGGCCTGCTGGCCCGGGTCTGGCCCGACGAGGCGTGGCGGACGGCCCTGCGTGACATCGTCGTGGTCGGTGACGGCCCCGACGAGACCGGCTTCCTGCGCGACGCCCGTGACACGGGCGAACTCAGCGTGGTGAACCTGGACGGCGAGACCGTCCGGCTGAACCTGCCCACCGTGACCATGCCGCACCCGGTACTCCTGCCCGACCTGGAGGAACTCCGCGTGTTCGCGGCCGAGTCGGGCATGGTCCAGGGCGTCGAGCAGCTCCACCGCGCCACCTGGCGCAAGCCCGAGGGGATCGCCCCCGGGACCACCAGGGTCACCGAGTTCGCCGAGGCCGAGTACCGCTCGTGGTTCCACCTCACCGCCCGCGCCACCTCCCTCGGCTACAAGATCGCCGGCAGCGCCGTCGTCGACCGGATCCGGGATGCCGGACGCATCGTCACCGCCTCGGTCGGCATGAGCGACCCCTACAGCGAGGAGAAGGCCTGGACCGGCCACCTGACCTGGGGCGACGCGGACGGGCAGGGCACGCTCCCGCTGACCGAGGTCGGCCCCGTGGCCTGGTCCGAAGGCATGCGCATGGCCGCCGCCCTGCACGCCGGCCGCAGCGAGGGCACGGAGGGCTCCCGGTGAACGGCGAGGCGGCACGCACACCCACGGAAGGCAGCACGAGCATGAACGACGCGACCACACGAGGCGGGGAGCCGGCGGAGGTGGAGGAGCTGCTGCGCGCCGGCGCGGTGCTGCCGCCGGGCACCGCGGGCGGCGGCGAGCGGGCCGTGCCCATGTACACCCGGGCCTACCGCCATCCGGGCCTGGACGGCCGGGTCGTCGTCCGGCTGACCGCCGACGACGGGACCGGAACCCCGGACACCGGTTTCCTCGGACTCGTGCCCGAGGGCGATCCGGTGGAGGTCGGCGTCGGGCAGCACCGGGCCCTGGGCTTCCCCGACTGGATCCTGACCCGTCACCCCTCGGACGGACACCTGGCCATGTCCCTGGTCGAGGAGATGGACAAGATCGCCCGGACGGCCCGGTCCCGGCCGAAGCGGGCCCGCGCCGCCTACGAGTCCATCGGCGAACGCCTCGCCGGTTCCGTACCGCACTTCCTGCCGACCTTCTACGAGCAGGCCGGACGGGTCTTCCTCGCGGCCGGTGAGCGGTCCTACGCGTCCATGATGTTCGTCAACGCGCGCAAGGCCGAGACGGCGCACGGACTGCCGTTCGACGAGGCCCGCATGGACGCGGTCTTCCTGGAGTTCGCCCTCGCCGACGCCATGCCGACCAAGGTGCTCTCCAGCTACGCCAAGGGGCTCCCGGCCCGGGTCCCGGCGGCGACGGCGTTCCGGCATCTGCGCGGCCTCTTCCTGCGGCTCGCGGCGCACGGCCTCCCCCCGTCCAGCCCGGCCGCGGGCGACCTGCGCAGACTGGCGAAGGCGGCCGCGGGCAAGAACGCGCTCGCCGAGGAGACGGCGTATCTGCGCGAGATGCTGACGCTGCCCGGCACCGCCAAGGCGCCCGTCGGCTGGTGGAAGGCCCACCGCACCGCCCTCAAGCAACTGGCCAAGCGCGACCCCGCCGCCCGCGGCGCCCTGCTGGGGCTGCTTCCCTCCGAGTGGGAGCACGAAGAGCTGGGGCTGTGGATCGGCCTGCTGGAGGAGACCGGAGCCACCACCGGGCTGTGCGACGCCGCGCTGCCCGCCGAGGAACGCTCGCCCGACGGCACGGCCGGCTGGACGCGCAGGTTCATCACCCTGTGCCGCGCCGACAGCCGCCACCTCGCGCCGCCCGAGCTGTACCCGCTCGTCGACCGCATGGCCGACGCCCTGCGCACCGAACTGACCGCCTCGGGCGGCACCCTGCGACCGCCCGTCGGCGACATCGACCTCCTCGACCAGCTGCTCGCCCTGCGCATCCCGGTCGCGGACCCCGAGGAAGGCGCGAGTCTGGGCCTGCGCGGCTGGGGCGTCCGCGACGAGCGGCGTGACCTCGTCGCCCTGGAGGCCGACGCCCGCTTCCGCGAGGCCTTCCGGCGCGGCTGCCCCACCGACGGGCGCCTGCCCGGCGAAGGACGCGCCCTGGCCGCGCTGGCCGAGTCGCCCGGTGGGCGCCCGATGCTCGCCGAGTGGGTCGCCGAGGTCAGCCGCCGGTACATCACCAGCACCTTGGGCGCCTTCGACCGCCGCGGTCCGTTCGAGACGCTGGAGTGGCTGCCCGGCGAGATCCTCGCGGCCGCCGAAGCGGAGGTGCGACAGGCCCTGAGCACCGGCATGGCCGGGGTCCTCGCCCGCACCCTGCGCTCCGGGATACTCGACGAACTGGGCTGGCCCGCCTGGGACGAGGCCATCGCCTCGGCAGCTTCCGCCGAGGCGGCGCGGAAGACCCGCATGGCCGAGGCATGGCCGCACCTGATCGTGCTGCGCGACGGACACGCCCGGGTGATCGGCGCGGAGGGCACGGTCCTCAGCCACCGGCTGCGCCTGCCGGACACGGCGGCAGGCAGCGACGCCCGCTACGTGGACGGCGCACTGCTCGTCTCGTGGTACGACAGGTCCGCGGGCCAGTCGTACGGCTACTGGTACCACCCCGACACGGGCGCCACGCCACCGACGGAGCTCGTGGGCGACGTCCGCTTCTCCCGCGCCGTCGAGGCGGCCGAAACCAACGGGTCGAACGGCATGCCGCACGCCTCCGTCCCGCTGCCCGGCGGCGGCCGGACCGCCGGCGAGGGCGTGCTGCGGCGAGGGGACACCCATGTGCCGGGCAGGCGGCGGATGATCAGCGACGGCACGTCGTACTGGGTGTGGTCCCACGACTGGGTCGACAGATCGAAGAGCAACTGGCGCCGGTACGACCCGGTCAGTGGCGCGGAGGGCCCGCCCGGCGCGCCCGGCTGGATCAGCGAGGGGCTCAGCACCGCCCCCGAGGGCAGCACCCTCCACTCCGGGCTGCTGCTGCCCGACCCCACCGCCGTACCGGGCCCGGTGTGCGCCCCCGTGGACGGACTGATCGGCTGGCGGGTGATCACGCTGCCCGACGGCTCGCAGCGGGGCGAGGACCTCGGCGGCCGCACGGCCCTCGTGCCGCCCCACATCGGGGGTGTCCTGGCGCACGCCCTGGTGTTCCCCGGCACCGACCGGGTCGTGAGCGTCCTGGAATGGATGCACGGCAGGGTCCGCCTGCTCGGTGCGGACGGCGAGTCCCTCGCCGAGGTCGCCGACGGTTGCGTCGCCGGCCCCTTCTCGGCGGGCACCCCCGTGATGCCGCCTCTCTCCCACTGGC
>KL568614.1:44491-47233 GCA_000715605.1 Streptomyces speibonae
AGAGATGTGTATAAGAGACAGCACCGGCTCCAGCCCCGCGACCCGCAGGGCTCCGCGGCGCTCCGCCGGATCGTGGACGACACCGCGGCAGCACTGCTCGCCGAGGCCATGGAGGAGGAGACGCCGCGCGACACCGGCGACCAGGACGAGCCGGGAACGGAACCCGCCGAGCGGGGCGTGGAACGGGTGCCCGCCCTGGTGCGCACCCTGCTGCCGGAGGTCACCCACGAGGCGCTGCGGGCCGGCATCACCGGCGTGGTGCGGTTCGCCGCGGAGCAGCAGCGCACCCTGGACGCGGCGCGCGCCCGGCTGGACGCCGCGGTCGCCGGGGCCGCCCCTCACAAGCCCGACGAGCCGCGGCCCAGGCCGGGGGACGAACTGCTCGAGGCGGCGGTGAACGGCGTGGGCCTGACCGGCAACGGCTGGCGGGACAGGTACTACCGCTCCGACCACTACCTGTTCGACCTGCCGGGCCTGGTCGGCCGGTCGATGCGGGGCGAACCCGAGCCGGCCCCCGCCGGACGGACCCACCTGGACCAGGAGAAGCAGCGGGCGTTGGTGAAACTGGACCCCATAGCCCTGCCGACACTGCCCGCGATCGTGGCCCTGAGGGCCGCGTCCGAGGCCACCGCGGAGGAATACCGGGACGCGCTGCGGAGGTTCCTCGAGGAGTTCGACGCACAGGGGCTCACCGACCTGGACCCCGGCCACTGGCGGTGCGTCCGGCTGCGCCTGGACCCGAGCCTGTTCGAAGGGCCCGACGCCATCAAGGGATACATGGACACCACCGTCCTCGACCTCGGTGGTGGGGCGTTCCTGCTGGTCCCCGACCGCCCGTACTTCTTCCTGGCGGAGGAGGACGCGGACGAGCCCACGGGCCGGCACTACGGAGCACTCTTCCACGACCCCTCCGGCCGCTTCGCCGTCCCCGCGCCCTACACCGCGGTCGCCACACGGCCGTTCGTCCCCGAGCCGACGCGCCCGTCCGGCTGGGCCGCGCGGCTGCGGGCCGAACTCGCCGCACGCGGACCGGCCCCCTGGTTCCCGGCGGCGGCCGAGGAGTTCGCACGGCTCACCGGAGTCACCCCGACCATGGCCCGTCTGACCGTCGCGGGTCTGCCCAGGATCGACGACAAGCGCGAACCCGTACCCGCCGCGACCCTGAAGACGATCGGTGTGAAGAAGGCCGACGCGCTCGTGGCCAAGGACGAGCTGAAGTCCGTTGACCCGCGCATCCGGCAGGCCGTCGTGGCGGCCCTGCTGCCCGACGACCCCGCCCGGCTGTGGACGGACGGCCCCGACGCGGCCCGCGCGGCCGCGGTCTGGAACGAGCGGCTGGGCCGGCGCACCCCCGTCCCCGAGGAGGTTGTCCACGACGCCGCCCGCACCGTGGCGCCACGGGGATGGGCCCCGGTCCCGGCCCTGTACGGCTTCGTCGACGCGCGGACCGAGCCCCGGCTGACCCGGAACCTGACCTGGACGCCCGGCCGCTACAGTCCCCAGCCGGCCGAGTCGGGGCCCGGCTTCGACGGCGACGCCCTGAAGGGAGCCGTACCGCTGGCCGCGTGGCTCGCCCACCGTCTCGCAGCAGGCGACCCGGTCCGCGCCGCCCTGCCCGGCGTACTGACCGCGATACGCGCCCGGCTCGCCCACCCGGACCTGCTGGTCGGAGTCGGTGAGGCGATCGACGTGGAGGAGTACCGGCGGGCCGCCGGCGACCCCACGGAGACCGGCGACGGCTTCGAACGCTACGGCGCCGTCGTGCTGGGCACCGGGAGCTCCTCGCCCTACGCCGCCCTGCGCACCGCCCTGCTCGACCCGGCGGGCAACGACCCGTACGCGGCGGCGCTGTTCCCCGGCCGGCCGCCGGCCGTCGTACAGACCGCGCTGCGCCTCGTCCACGACCGGGCCTTCGCCGAACTGCTCGCCGACCCGGGCAACCCGGTCGGCGGGGAGCGCGACGCGGAGGGCATGTGGTGGCCGCAGGACCCCGCCCGTTCCGTACCCGACCTGGTCACCGAGGCGGCCAAGCGGTACGGCATCGGCGAGGACGCCGCCGTCCTGTACCTGATGCTGCTCGCCATGCCCGACCCCACCGACCGCAACACCGCACGCTGGACCGGCTGGGGCAAGCAGCGCGGCGGAACGGCCCGGCTCCGGGCCGCCCGCGCCGAACTCGCCGCCACCGACCTGGTCATCGAGGGCAGCCGCTCCAAGGCCGGACGCTCCCTGTTCCTGCCCGGAGGGTGGACCCAGCTCACCCATCCGCACCTCCCCCTGGAGAGCTGGAAGCTGCCCCTGTACGGCCTGACCGAGGGCCAGGACCCGGTGCTGGGCGTCGTGGTGCCCCTCCGCCCGGTCGCGGGTCTCTACCGCGACGCGTGGCAGCGGATCCAGGACGGGGACGTACCGCAGCCGACGGAACTGGAGGTGCCGCGCCCGCGGAAGCGCCGCCGCTGAGTTCCCCGGGAAGACCGGAAACAGAAGGGGGCGGCCGTGCCGTACGGCCGCCCCCTCCCCACCGCTTGCTTGGACCCATGACCGCACGAGAAGAGACGGCCCCCCGGGCGGCCGACCGCGTGACCGCCGATGTCGCCGCACTGGCCGCAGGCACCCGGCCGTACCTGATCGGCGTACGGCACCACAGTCCCGCACTGGCCGGCGCCGTACCCCGGCTGCTGGACGCCGCCGGCGCCGAGGTCGTCTGCGTCGAACTGCCCGCCGACTTCCAGGAGTGGCTGT
>KL568614.1:47428-49476 GCA_000715605.1 Streptomyces speibonae
TGCCTGCCGTACCTCTCCGACCCGCGCACCACCGCGCCCGTGGCGCTCACCGGCGCCTACGAGGACGGACGGCTGTACGTCCACCCGCTCGCCGACTTCTCCCCCGAACTGGCGGCGATCCGCTGGGCACGCGAGCGCGACGCGGAGGTGGTCTGCTGCGACCTGCCCCTGGCCGACCCGGGGTGGCAGGCCGGTCCCGCGCCCGGTGCGCGAGGACACGGACCCGACGCGCACGACCTGTGGGACCGCACCGTGGAGGCCCCCGCCCCCGGCAGCACACCGGAGGCCCTGCGCCGGGCCGCGCTCGCCTTCGGCTGGGCCCTGCGCCGGGACCGGCGGGCGCGGGGCGGCATCACGGACACCGACCGGTCCCGCGAGGCCCACATGCGCCGGGTGCTCGCCGCCTTCGGCAAGCGCCGGGTGGCCGCGGTGACCGGCGCCTTCCACGCCCCCGCCCTGACCGGCGCCGACGACACGGGCGTCACCACCGGGAGGGCGGGCGGGCCGGCCGTCACCTCCCTCGTGCCGTACGCCTTCGCCCAGCTGGACCCGGGCTCCGGCTACCCGGCCGGCATCCGCGACCCGCGCTGGCAGCAGGCCGTGCTCGACGCCGCCGGCGACCCGGACCGGATCCGCGAGGCCGCCGCCCGGCTCGTCACCGAGATCTGCCGGGAGATCCGCGCGTCCGGCCGCGCCGCCGGAACCGGCGAGGCCGTCGAAACCCTGCGGATGGCCTGCGACCTGGGCACCCTGCGCGGCCTTCCCGCACCCGGCCGGCGCGAACTGCGGGAAGCGGTGACGTCCGTACTGGGGCAGGGCCACCCCCTCGAACCGGCCCTGGAACCGGTGCTGGTCGGCACCGGACGCGGCCGGCTCGCCCCGGGCACCCCCCGCTCCGGACTCGGCCCCTGGGTGGAGGCCGAGCTGGCGGCACTGCGGCTGCCCGGACCGCACCGCCCCGCCGGCCGGGAGGTCCGGCTCTCGCCCCTTCGGTCCTCCCTCGACTCCCGGCGCGAGATCCTGCTCCAGCGCCTCCACGTGTGCGGGGTGGGCTACGCGGAGCCGGCCGCGGTGTCCGCGACGGGGGAGGGGAGCGCCGTCACCACCCGCTGGCAGGCAGCCTGGACCACGTCCGTCGCCGCCCGGCTCGACCTGGTGGGTGCCAGGGGCGTCACCGCCGCCCAGGCGGCCGACGGCACGCTCCGGGAGAATCACCGCCGGGCCTGCGCCTCGGCCGGCCCCACCCCCGCCCAGGTGATCGCCCTCCTCGGTGACGCGGCCCGGTGCGCCCTGCCGGACCTGGTCGAAGAGGCCCTCACCGAGGCCGCACGGGTACTCCTGTCCGCGGCCACCCTCCCCGAACTGCTGGACGCCCTGGACCTGTCGGAGTCCCTGCGCCGCGCCCACCTGCCCGGCACCACGCGGCGGATACGCACCCGGGCGGCGGCCCTGCGCGACACCCTCCTGGAGGCGGCCGTCCGCGCCCTGCCCGGGCTGGCCGGCAGCGACGACAGGGAGGACGCCGCCGCCCTCGTGACCCTGGCGGTGCGCAGCGGCGAGGACCGGCTCGGCCTGCGCCTGGACGGCGCGTTGTACGACCTCGCCCGCGCCGGTTCGCCCCTCGTCCAGGGAGCGGCCCTCGCCGCCCGGGTGCTGCTCGACCTCGACGGCTCCGACCTGCTGGGCGCTCGGCTCGCCGGCTGGGTCGACGCGGCGACCGCACCGGTGAGCCGGCACCGGCTGGAGCGCCGGCTCACCGGTGTGCTCATCGCCGCCGCGCCCCTGATCGAGTCCGTGCCCGCGGCCCTGGACCCGCTGCTGGAGCGCGTCGAGACGATGAGCGACCGCGCCTTCCTGGACCGGCTCGCCGCCCTGCGCGGCGGCTTCCGCGCGCTCACCCCCGAGGGCCGCGGACGGCTGCTGACGGCCGTGACCGCCCGCCTGGGCGACCGCCCCGGCCTGCGGCTCGACGCGCCGCCCGGACTGATCGGCCGCTGGGCCGAGGCGGACGGCGCCGGGCTGGCCCTGCTGAAGGAGGCGGGGCTCGC
>KL568614.1:49677-51229 GCA_000715605.1 Streptomyces speibonae
GCTGCTCGGCCGGGAACGGGCGGGGCTCCCGCCGGACCTGGTGCCGTACGCCCGGGCCCTCGACGAACTCTTCGGCCAGGACGGCGAGGAGGGACAGGGCCGTGACGGCCGGGACGGAACGGCACCCGGGGCCGCGGACGGCGACGGCCCGGACGGGGCGACCGCGGCGCTCCACGGCGACACGGACGAACTCACCGGCGGCCAAGGGGACCCCGGCTACCCCGGCGTCCGGCACTGGGCCGAGGAACTCGAGGCGCTGTTCGGCCCGGACATCCGGGAGGAGATCCTGGGGCGCGCCGCCGCGAACGGCCGTACGGACGTCATCGCCCACCTCGACCCGGCCTCGGTCCGCCCTTCCGTCGAACTGCTGACCGCCGTGCTGACCCTCGCCCGGGGGATGCCGGAGCAGCGGATCGCGCGACTGCGGCCCCTCGTCGCACGGCTCGTCGAGGAACTCACCCGCGAACTCGCCACCCGGCTGCGCCCCACCCTGACCGGCCTCAACACCCCACGCCCCACCCGGCGTCCCGGCGGCCGGCTCGACCTGGCCCGCACCGTGCGGGAGAACCTGCCCCACAGCCGCCGACGGGAGGACGGCACGGTCGAACTCGTCCCCGAGCGGCCGGTGTTCCACACCCGCGCCAACCGGCGGAACGACTGGCGGCTGATCCTGCTCGTCGACGTGTCGGGATCGATGGAGGCCGCGGTGATCTGGTCGGCGCTGACCGCCGCCGTCCTGGGCGGCACGCCCATGCTCTCCACACACTTCCTCACCTTCAGCACCCAGGTCGTCGACCTCACCCACCGGGTCGACGACCCGCTCTCCCTGCTGCTGGAGGTGAGGGCCGGCGGCGGTACGCACATCGCGGCGGGCCTCGCGCACGCCCGCACGCTGGTGAAGGTGCCGAACCGCACGCTGATGGTGGTCGTCAGCGACTTCGAGGAGGGCTTCGGGACGGAGGGCCTGCTGAACGAGGTCAGGTCCCTGGTCACCTCCGGTGTCCACCTGCTGGGCTGCGCCGCCCTGGACGACGAGGGCGTCCCCCGCTACTCGGTGCCCATCGCCGGGCAACTCGTCGCCGCCGGGATGCCGGTGGCCGCCCTCAGCCCCCTCTCCCTCGCCCGCTGGGTGGGCGAACGCGTCCGTGGAGCACGCTCATGACCCCGTCCCTCCCGCTCCCGCCCGCCGCACCGGAGGTGGTCGCCTCCGCGGTGGAAGGGCTCACCGGCCGCCTGCGGGGCAGACTGGACGCGGCCGTGGCATCGCTGACCGACGCGCCCGTCACCACCCGGGCCACCGACGACGGAGCCGTCCGCGTCCGCTGCGGCGAGGACGTGTGGGTGACCCTGGCACCCGGCCCGGACGGCGCCCTCACCCGCCCCGAACAGGCCGTGTGCACCTGCCTGTTGTCCCCTCGCTGCCTGCACCGTGCCGCCGTCCTGACCGCCTGCCCGGTCTCCGCGACGCACCACGCCACGGCCGTGCCCCCCGAGCCGGCCGCTACGCCGCCGCCGACGGCGCCCGCCGCTCTTTCCGCCCGGCGGACGCGGG
>KL568614.1:51426-52482 GCA_000715605.1 Streptomyces speibonae
CCACCGGACTGTGGACGGCAGCCGCGGCCGTCCTGGCCGCGGGAACCTCCGGCGCCGGGGCGGTACTTCAGTCCGAACTGCTCCGCGCGGCCCACACGGCCCGCCTGGCCGATCTCCACCGCGCGGAAGCGGCCGCCCTCGACGTGGTGCGCCGGCTGCGCGACGAACGCGACCCGCACGGCCCGCACACCCTCACCGCACTGACCGCGGCACTGCGCGAACTCCTCCTCGTGACGCACCGCTTGCGGAGCGGCGACACCGACCCGGCACTGATCGGCACCGTGCGCAGGAACGAACGCCCCGAGGGGCCGCTCCGCCTGTACGGCGTCTGCCGCGAACCGGTGATCGGCCCGGCGGACCTCGGCGGTGTGGTCACGCACTTCGTCGACGACGACGGGCGCTGGTACACGCTCCGCGACGTCCGGCCCGGCGGCCCCGCCCGCGCCCGGCGCGCGGGCACCGCCCACGTCGCGATCCGCTCCTTCCTCAGCGACCACGTCCGGCTCTCCCGCGGCGGCCTGGTCCTCACCGACGCCGTGATCTCCCCGGACGGCCGGCTGCTGCCGGAACCGGGAGTGCGGGCCACGTTCGCCGCCGGACGCCCCTGGCCGGTGCCCCCGCGCGGGACCGAGCCCGCCGGTGCCCTGACCATCCGCGACATCGAGATCCACGGTGCGGAGGGGGCGGACGTGCTGGCCCGCGTCCTGCCGGACGGAGGGAACGTACTGATCCGGCCGGCCCCGGCGCACCGCCACCCACGTCTCCTCCACACCGTGAACCTCCGCCGCCTGGGCGCGTGGCCCGGCCTGCGCCTGCGGGTCGCCGGACGCCTCGGCCACGACCGCGTCACGACCCTCCGCCCGCTCGCCGTCGCCCCGCTGCCCGGCACCGGGCCCACCCTGCGCCTCCCGCCCGACTGGCACGAGCGCGCCGACCTCGGCTACGACGAACTCCGGGGCGACCACTTCCCCCCGGACCCGCCCCGCCCCTCCGCCGACCCGGCGACGGCCGACGCGTCGCCCCTCTGGCGCGTGCGCAGGCTGGTCGAACTGGCCG
>KL568614.1:52723-54013 GCA_000715605.1 Streptomyces speibonae
GACACATCACCGCTCTGCGCCGAGGGGGCTTCACCACCGGCGCGGACCTGGCGACCGCGCTGACCACCGTGGCCGCCCACCGGACCCGCGACCCCTTCGGCCGCCTCGACGACGGCGACCACGACCGCTACGCCCTCCAATGGCTGGCCACGGCGGTGTACCTCACCGGCGCGGAAGCGGCCCTGCGCCCCTGAATCCCCGGGCGTTGGGAACCTCGGCTGCGGGGTGCGAGCTCAGGTCAGGAGCAGGCCGAGGCCGATCAGCAGGGCGCTGCCGGCCAGGGCGGCGACGACCAGGACGGTGCGCTTGCCCGCCCCGCGACGACGCAGGGCGAGGGCCAGAGGGCCGACCGGAGCGGTTCTGTCGTGGTCCATATCTGTCTCCCTCTGTCTCCCGGACGATCCGGGCAATCCCGAGTTGGATGAATTCGGTTGTTCAGGAGGCGTCCTGTCGCAGGGCGTCCCGCAGCCGCAGCAGTTCGCGGCGACGGCGCCGCGCCCGTACCAGGGTGATCATCGCGGCGGCGGTGAGGACGACCCCGCCCGTAGTGGTGGCCACCAGGCCGGCGGTGCCGCCGCGTACGGCGGCCAGCGCCACCCCGGCCGACGCGGTCACCACGGTCGCCGCCAGCGCGATCCGGGCGGACAGCACCCGGTCCCGGGCGAACAGCGGCCGACGTCTGCTCAGTACCCAGCCGGCGAAGACGGCCCAGGCCAGCCCGACGGCGATCAGTCCGGCGAAGACGACCCGGGTACGCGGCGGCGGTGCATGCGGCTCGGTGGCCCACAACACCGCGATCACGGCCGCGCCGCATCCCCCGGCCAGGCCCACCGCCACGTGGCGCAGCCGGGACCGCAGTGACACCTCCGTGGCCAGCACGCGCTCCAACCGCTCGGGCACCGCCCGCCGCGCTGCGTCATCCGGCTCGCTCATGCCCCGTATCCCTTCTCGGCAAGGTGGTCGCGCAGCATGCGCCGGGCGCGGTGCAGCCTGCTCTTGACCGTGCCGGCCGGTACGCCGAGCACCTCCGCGCAGGAAGCCAGCGGCAGATCCTGGAGGTGGAAGAGGATCAGCACCTCGCGCTCCAGGGGTGGCAGAGCGGCGAGACCCGCCTCGATCTGCATCGTGGTGAGCACGCCGCCGAGCTCGTCGTCGGCGACGACGGCCGCGGCTTCCTCCATGGCCGTCTCCGGCGCCTTGTACGTCTGCCGCAGATGGTCGGTGACCGTGCGCCGGGCGATGGTGAACAGCCAGGGGGCGAACCGCTCCGGCTCTGTCTCTTATACACAT
>KL568614.1:54198-56682 GCA_000715605.1 Streptomyces speibonae
GCCGCAGCCGGGGCAGGCCGCGCACCACGGCGACCCATGCCTCCTGCGCGAGATCGTCGGCGAGGTGCGAGGAGCCGACCATGCCCCGGACATAGCGCCACAGCGGGGGGTGCCAGACGGCCACCAGCTCGCGGAACGCCTCCCGCTCCCCGAGCTGGCAGCGCACCACCAGCAACTCGACGTTGCCCACCGCACCTCCCTGCCCCGCACCGTCCGTCACAGAGACAGTCGGCATTCCGGGCGGGAAGGTTCACAGGTCCTTCTCCGGGCGACGTCAGAAGCCGAAGGAGTTGTGCGGTTCGGGGTCGGTCCGGAACATCCGGGTCAGCCGGTCGAGGGCGCCGGCGGTGTGCGCGGTGATGTGGCCCGCGTATGCCAGGTGACTCGCCGACATGCCTCCGAGGTACAGGGAGCCGAGCGCAGCGGGCGTGAGGGTCAGGTCCGCCGCCTCCCCGGTGGGAACGCACGTCGCCGCGGAGCCGTCCGCTGCCAGGCGCCAGGTTCCGTTGTTCGCCGGGCACATCCGGTCGTCCCGCATCGTGAACGTCAGCTCGCCGGGCGTCGGGTACGAGCGTTGCGTCAGGGCCCGGGGGACGTCGAGAAGACGCGCCCAGAGGTTGTCCGTCTGGCGGGTGACACGCATCGCCCGCGGGTTCGTGAGCATCCACCGCAGCGGTTCGTCGCGCGGACGGCCGGCCGCCACGACGGTCCTGGTGAGGTCGAAGTCGATCAGTACGCCCCACAGCGCCCGGTAGGCCACGGGGTTCGTCGCCTCCAGGGCTTCCACCACGAGCGTTCCGGCATGCTCTCTGGTCCGCGACCATGGCAGACGGAAGTTCGCTATGCCGTCCACCGTGCCGTGCCGGTCACGGTGGACGAGAAAGCGCAGCGGCCCGTTGGTGCCGTCCGGTTCGTCGGACAGCCCGTCCCAGCGTCCGGGCCGGGGACCGATTTCCCCGACACGGTGGGCACGCACCTGCGCGTGCACCCCGGGCCAGGACTCCTTCGCCTGCGCGGCGCCCACCAGTTCCAGCGAGCCGGGATCGGGCTCGGCCGGCAGGAGAGCGGCTTCGTGACGGGACAGCTCCCAGCGGGTGCGGTGGGTCGCCGGCGAGAATCCGTACCGTCCGTAGATGCCGCCCTCGCTCGCGCTGAGCATCGCCAACGGCTCGCCCCGCTCCAGGGCCGCCTCGAACATGGCCTGCATCATGCGCCGCAGGTACCCGCGCCGGCGGTGTGTCGCGATCACCCCGGTGGCGGTGACACCGGCCATCCTGCCTGTGCGCCCGCCCGGAACCGTCACCTCGAACGAGATGGTCGCCGACGCGCCGACGCATGTGCCGTCGACGAACGTCGCGATCGGATGGAATGCCTCGTCCTCGATGTCGGCCGCTGCCCACTGCTCGAGCTGCTCCACGCTCGCGGGCGTGCGCTGCGGCGGCCATGGCTCGGGGCCGCCGTGCCACGCCGCGTCCGCGGGCTCCCAGTGCGGCAACCCGTTCGCGAACGGCAGTGCGCGGTAGTACGCGGCCATCTCGTCGCGCCGCGGCGGGCGGACCTCAGTCACCATGCCGGACATTGCATGCCCCACGCTCGCGGGCGGACAACCGAATATCCGCTCCGGGCCCCTTGCCGGCCCCGACGAGCCGTCAGGGTGTCGGGGCCGGCTCCGGGGACAGTCCCGGCAGGCGTTCCTTCGCTCCCGCTTGTCCGGGCAGCTGTGCGCGTGCGGTCCGGGCCGGCCGCCGTGGGGGCTCCGGCGGCGGGGCGTGGGCAGCGCGGGTGAGGAGGAGGACGCCCCGTGACGCCAGGGTCGCTCCGGCCAGCGCCAGGAGCATGCCGGTCGGGCCGGCGCGGAGGCGTTCGCCGAGGAGGGTGAGGCCGATGACGGAGGCCGCCACCGGGTTGGACAGGGTCACCACCGCGAGGGGTGCGCCCAGACCGCCTCGGTAGGCGGTCTGGGCCAGGAGCAGACCGGCGGCTGCGAAGGCGGCCACGAGCAGGGCCACTCCGACCACGTGGACACCGAGCAGAGGGCCGGAGCGGTCCGTCGCCGCGACCGTCACGGTCTGGGTCAGGGCCGAGGCGACTCCGGAGGCGATGCCCGACGCGGTCGCGTGGCGCAGGCCCGGCCGGGTGCCCGGCCATGCCAGCAGGCCGATGAGGGACGCCGTGCCACCCGCCACGGCCAGCGCCTCCGGCACGCTCAGCACATCGCCGGGCGCCGGGCCGGACGCCGTCGCCAGGACGGCCGCCAGTCCGGCGAGGGTGACGCCGTACCCCGCCACTCCACCGCGCCCACCGCCCGCCCCGCGAGCCGCGCCCCCATGGGCACCGCGGCGACGAGGGTGAGCGCGCCCAGCGGCTGGACCAGGGTGAGCGGGCCGTATCCGAGAGCCACGACGTGCAGGAGCGCGGCCGAGGCGTTCAGGGTGACCGCCCACCACCAGGCGCCGCTGCCCAGCAGACGCAGGGCGCCGGTTG
>KL568614.1:56961-62203 GCA_000715605.1 Streptomyces speibonae
CCGCCACGACGACGGCGTTCATCGGCCCGCGCCCACGAGGGCTCCGTCCCGGGCAGGCAGGTGCCGGGCCCACATCCGTCCGCCGCCGGTCGTGGTGGGCCGCGGGCGGCGTATCACCGCGAGCGCGAGGGCCAGCAGGGCCGCCGCCGCGAGCGCGTCCAGCCAGAAGTGGTTCGCCGTTGCGACGATCACCAGCAGCGTCACCAGTGGGTGCAGCAGCCACAGCCAGCGCCACCACGCGCGTGAGACGGCGATCAGGCCGACGGCCACCATCAGCGCCCACCCGAAGTGCAGCGAGGGCATCGCGGCGAACTGGTTCGACAGCTGGTCCGTGTCCGGGGTGCCGTACACCGACGGTCCGTACACGCGGGCGGTGTCCACGAGACCCGTGACCGTGAGCAGCCTCGGCGGGGCCAGGGGATACGTCAGGTGCAGCACGAGCGCCGCGGCGGTGAGCGCCGCGAGGGTGCGGCGGACCCAGACGTAGTGGGCCGGGCGGCGCAGATAGAGCCAGATCAGGAAGGCCGCGGTGGCCGGGAAGTGGACGGCCGCGTAGTAGGTGTTCGCGAGGTGCGCGAGCGTGTCGCCGTGCAGCAGCAGGGACTGCACCGTGTCCTCGCCGGGCAGGTGGAGCACACGTTCCAGGTCCCACACGTCGTGGCCGTTGCGGTACGCCCGGCCGGTGTGGCCCGTCGCCAGCTGCCGGCCGAGTTTGTACACGAGGAACAGGCCGGCCACGAGGAGGAGTTCGCGGACGAGTGGCGGGCGCGCCGAAGCGGGGTGCCCGGCCGGTGCGGACTCCTTCGCCTTGCGGGAATGCATCGGCCGGCCCTTTCGCTGACGGTGGTGCTGTCGTGGTGCTGTCGTGGTGCTGTGGTGGTGC
Organism: Streptomyces speibonae; assembly: GCA_000715605.1. GTDB lineage: Bacteria > Actinomycetota > Actinomycetes > Streptomycetales > Streptomycetaceae > Streptomyces > Streptomyces speibonae. Next base: position 57,845 of record KL568614.1, read on the forward strand.
GTTCGCGTGGTCGATACGCGACCGTACCGATACGGTAGTGTACCGATACGATCCCGTACCGGTACACTGGCGTATCGTTGAGGTGCCGGAGCACACCATCGCGAGACACGCCACAGCAGCAGGGAGTCCAGCCCATGACGTCGCAGGACGCGGACCGGCCGGGGACGGCCGGAACGTCGCGCCGCTCCAAGATCACGCCCGAGCGTGAGCGGGAGTTCTTCGACGCCGTGCTCAACCAGATCCGCGAGTGCGGTTACGACGCCGTGAGCATGGAGGGCATCGCCGCCAGCACCCGGTGCAGCAAGTCGACGCTCTACCGGCAGTGGCGGACCAAGCCGCGGTTCGTCGCGGCCGCGCTGCGCTCCAGCCGGCAGGCCAGGTTCTCGCACATCGACACCGGTACCCTGGCCGGGGACCTGCGGGAGGCGGCGCGGTGCGCGGGGGAGTGGTCACCGAAGGACGCCACGCTGCTCCAGGCGCTCGGCCACGCCATCGTGCAGGACAAGGAACTGGCGCATGCGCTGCGCGAGGCGCTCGTCGACCCCGAGCTCGCGGCGCTGACGCAGATCCTGCGGCGCGGGGTCGAGCGCGGCGAGGTGGACGCGGGGAACCCGGCGCTGGAGTACGTCCCCGCACAGCTCTTCGGTGTGCTGCGGGTGCGGCCCATGCTGGAGGGGCGCAACGCGGACCCGGACTATCTGATCCGGTTCGTGGAGGCCTCGGTGCTGCCGGCGCTCGGCCTCGGAAAGGGCGAGGACCGCGGAAGGACAAAGGCTCAGGGAGCCGGGTCCGGGACGACCGGACGGTGACCTGATCGCGCCGCACCGTGGGGACGGGGGCGGCGCGGATTCCGGCCGGGTGGGGCACCTCTTTGAGCGGAGGGGTGGCCCACCCGGCCGTCGATACGCGGGGGTCAGACCTCCTGGCCGTTGCCGCCGCCCGACGAGACCTCGATGCCCTCGGTGATCTCGTCCAGCACGGCCTGCGTCTGGTCGGTGTCGACACCGAAGCGCACCACGACGATCTGCCGCGGCTGCGCGGGGGACGGGAACGCGAGCGACTGCACGTACCCGTCGGAGCCCTTGCTGGTGACCGCCTTCCAGCGCACCAGGTACCCCTTCTGCCCGGCCACCGTCACGGCCTTGGACTCGAGCACGTCGTGCGAGGTGATCCTGCCGTAGGAGTCACCGCCGTAGCTCTCCTCGGCGTTGGCGGCGATGTCCGCCTTGGCGACCTCCTCGGCGGTGGAGCCGCGGGTGCCCAGGGCCAGGGCGGGCGCCGAGTACGCGCCGCCCTTGGTGCAGTTCCTGGACGTGTCGCCGGGACAGTCGTACTCGTCCTTCGACGTCACCGCGGCACCCACCTGGAGCTCCTGGCCGTACCAGCCGTCCGGGACCGGCAGGCTGATCCCGCTCAGCGCGTCCGTCACCGACCCGCTCTCGATCCGTGGCGCCTCGGAGCCGTCCGGCTCCGGCTCCCCGCGGTCCGATCCGCCCCCGTCCCGGTCGCCCTGCCCCTGTGAGGCCGTGGAACCTCTGTCACCGCCGTCGTTCGTCAGGGCGTACACACCCACACCGATGCTTGCCAGGACGGCGACCGCCACCGCGACGGCTATGCCGTACCGCAGCTTGCGCCCCCGTGCGGGCGTCGGCGGAGCGGGATACGCCGGGTATGCCGGGTACGCCGCCCCGGTGCCCGGTGCCGGCGGACCCCAGGCGGCGGCCGACCCCGCCGGCCGGACCTTTTCCGTCCAGGCCGCGCCGTCCCACCAGCGCTCGGTGGCCGGCCCGTCATTCGTCTGCCCGGGGTCGGGATACCACCCGGGAGGAGTCACCTGCGTCATGTCCCCACCGTATGGGCCAACGGTGAAAGCCGGATGAGAGCCCCGACCGCCGACGCCCACGTTCGACCACCCTCACGCCCGGCTTGTCCTCGCGCCCACGCCCCCGCGCCCGCTGCCTGCGACCCCGCGCCGTCCGGCGCTTGCGCCCCCGCGCCCTCGGCGCCTGTGACCCTCCGCCCCACGCTCGGGGCCCCGCCCCCGGGTGCCTGCGTTCGCCGCCGTCAGCGCCTCGCGTTCTCGGCACCTGGGGTCGGCCGTTCCCGACACCTGTGCCGCCGCGCTTTCGGCGCGTGCGCCCGCCGTCCCGGCGCCCACGATCCCGCGCTCCGGGTGTCTGCGGTCCGCTGTCTCCGTGCCTGGTGTCCGAGGCCTGTTGTCTCGCGCTCGTGTGGCCGCGTCCTCGGCGCTCGCGCGCGCCGTTCCGACGCCCGTGGTCCTGTGCTCCGGGCGTGTGCGGCCCGCTGCCTCGCGTCTGCGGTCCGGGTCTTCGGCGCTTGCGCGCGCCGTTCCGGCGCTCGCGGTCCCGTGCTCCCGGCGCCCGCGGCCCACCATCCCAGTGCCGCGCCCCGCCGTCCCGGCGCCCTCGCGGCCCGCCGCCCGCGTCCCCGCCGTCCAGCCGCCCTCGGCCCCCGCCGCCCCGGCACCCGCGGCCCACTGCCCTGCCTCGCGGTCCCCGCCCCCCAGCCGGCGCACCCCCCCCTCAACCCCCGCCCCCTTGACAGCTGTTGGTCCGCAGGATCGCTGGTGGGGGGGGGGCGGCTCGCGTCGACGTGGTGTGTTGGGTGTCACTCGTCACGGCAACACTGGTCCGACCGGGCCCATGCGGCCGGGAGGGGGACTACGCTCGTCACCGATACGTCATTCGGGCGACTCGGGGAGGTAGCGGGATGACGGAGGCACGGCCCCGGGCCGCTTCCTCGGCTTCCCTGTGGGAGCGGGACGAGGAAGTGGCCGCGATCGAGGAGGCCGTCGACACCCTGTGCGCCGACCGGTCCTCGCCGGGCGGCCTCCTGCTGCTCCGGGGCGAGGCCGGGCTCGGCAAGACCGCGCTGCTGGCGGAGACCCGGCACATCGCCGAACAGCGCGGCTGCACCGTCTGGTCGGCCCGCGGCGGCGAGACCCTGCGCTCCGTCCCCTTCAACGTCGTACGCCAACTCCTCCAGCCCGCCCTGGTGTCGATGCTGCCGGAGGAGGCACGCGAGTACCTCGGCGACTGGTACGACATCGCCGGCCCCGCCCTCGGCATAGCCAACCCCGGCGACCGGCACCCGGACCCGCAGGGCGTGTGCGAGGGACTGGTCGCCGCCGTGCGCCGACTCGCCCGCCGGGACTGGCCGTTGGTCCTGCTCATCGACGACGCCCACTGGGCCGACCAGGAGACCCTGCACTGGCTCGCCGCCTTCGCCGAGCGCCTGTCCGACCTGTCCGTCCTCGTCGTGGTCGCCCGCCGGCCCGGCGAGATCTCCGGCCCGGGAGCCCGCCACCTGGACGCCGTCGCCGCCGCGGCCGACCGCCCCGTGGCCACCCTCAGCGCCCTCACCCCGGACGCCGCGGCCGGACTCACCCGCGCCACCCTCGGTGAGAACGCCGACGCCGCGTTCTGCCGCGAGGTGTGGGCCGTCACCGCCGGCAACCCGTACGAGACCGTCGAACTCCTCGCCAAGGTCCAGGACAGCGAACTCGAGCCCGTCGAGGCTCACGCGGGAGAACTGCGCGACCTCAACCGCTCCGCCCGCGGCGGCGGCCTCGTCGCCCGGCTGGAACAACTCGGCATAGACGCCACCCGGTTCGCCTGGGCCGCCGCCATCCTGGGCAGCGACATCACCGTCGACCTGGTGGCCGAACTCGCCACCCTCGGCCGTGACGACGCCGTGCGCTGCGCCGAACTCCTGCGCAGCGCCCGCATCCTCACCGCGCCCGACCCCGCCGCCACCGGCGGCACCTCGGCCGCCGACCTGGAGTTCGTGCACCCGCTGATCGCCACCGCCGTCTACAACTCCATCCCCGACGCGCTGCGCCGGGCCATGCACGGCATAGCGGCCCGTATCGTCACCGACTCAGGACGCGGCGCCGCGTCCGCCGCCCGGCACCTCCTCGAGGTGCACCCGGACGACGACGAGGAACTCGTCCGGCAGCTGCGCGAGGCCGCCCGCGAACACCTCGCCGTCGGCGCCCCCGACGCCGCCCGCCGCTGCCTGGAACGCGCCCTGGAGGAACCGCCCCGCCCCGAGGTCCACGCGCACGTCCTCTACGAACTGGGCTGTGCCACCTTCCTCACCGCACCCGCCCGCACCATCGGCCACCTGCGGGCCGCCCTCGGCATGCCCGGCCTCGACGGCGACCGGCGGGTGGACTCCGTGGTCCGCCTCTCCCAGGCACTGCTCCACAACGACCAGCTGGAGGAGGCCGTCCGCACGGTCGAGGCGGAGGCCGCCCGGCTCGAACCCGGCCCCGCGCAACTGCGGCTGCGGACGGTGCAGTTCATGTGGGAGGGCATCCACGCCGGCGAGGCTGCC
>KL568614.1:62439-63034 GCA_000715605.1 Streptomyces speibonae
GCGGCTGGCCGAACTCGCCGCCACCTGCACCGGCCGGGACAACTCCGAACGCGCGCTGCTCATCGTGCGCGGCTTCGACGCCATGATGCGCGGCGAGAACGCCGAGGAGATCGTGGAGATCTGCGACCGCGCCCTCGTCAACGGCCGCCTCGCCCCGGGCCTCGGCTGGACCGACCCCGAGTGGGGCATCGAGCTGCTGCTGATGCTGGCCGACGCCTATGCCTACACCGACCGCCTGGACCGCGCCGAGAGCCTGTACCACGAGGGCCTGAACGCCTACGAGACGGCGGGCTGGAGCGGCGGCCACCTGGTCCTCGCCCACGCCTACGTCGGCCTGGCCCACCGCAGGCGCGGCCGGCTGGAGGCGGCCGAGCAGTCACTGCGCGAGTCCCTGCGCCTCGCCGAACGCGTCGGCCGCGGACTGCCCCTGTACTGGACCGCCAGCTGCAACCTCGTCGACACCCTGCTCGCACGCGGCCACATCGACGAGGCCTGGGCGATGGCCGAACGGCACGGCTTCGCACCGCCGTATCCGTCCACCATCGTCCTGCCCGACCCGCGCTCCGTACGCGGCCGGCTGCTGCTCGCCGTCGGC
>KL568614.1:63287-65259 GCA_000715605.1 Streptomyces speibonae
CCACAACCCCGTGCACGTCTTCGGCGCCGCCGACCTGGCCCGCGCCCTCGCCGCCGAGGACCCCGCCCGCGCCGCCCAGGCCGTCACCTATCTGGAGTCCTCACCCTGCCAGTACGAACACGCCGCGGCCCGCGTGGAGTACGGCACCCTCGCCCGCTCCGCCACCGACCTCGAACGCGGCCTGGCACTCGCCCGCGCCTGCGGTGCGGACGGTCTGGTGGAGCGGGCCCGGGCGGAACTGGAAACGGGCGCGGGACTGCGCTGACCCGGCGCGGAAAACCCGCTACTCGTCGTCCTCCGCCAGCACCCGCTGGGCCGTCGCGAACGCCGCGTTGGCGGCCGGGACCCCGCAGTACACGGCCGTCTGCAACAGCACCGCGCCGATCTCCTCGGGGGTGAGCCCGTTGCGCCGGGCCGCCCGGACATGCATCGCCAGCTCGTCGTGGTGGCCGTGCGCCACGAGGGCCGTGAGCGTGATCATGCTGCGTTCGCGGCGGCCGAGCGTCGGATCCGTCCAGATCTCGCCCCACGCGTAGCGCGCGACGAAGTCCTGGAAGCGGGCGGTGAACGGCGTCTGGCGGGCCTGCGCCCGGTCCACGTGCGCATCGCCCAGCACCTCGCGCCGCACCGCCATCCCCCGCGCCGCGCCGCCGCCGAAGTGCGCCCGCAACGCGGTCAGCACGGCCCGCGGACACTGGGCCGGCGCCAGATGCGAGGCGCCGGGGAGCTCCACCAGGGCCGCGTCCGGCACCGCGTCCGCGATCTCCCGCAGATGCGCGGGCGGGGTCGCCGGGTCCTCCCGGCCGGCGACGAGCAGCGTCGGCACGGAGATCCCCGCGAGCCGCTCCCGCAGATCGAAGGCGGCCAGCGCGTCACAGCACGCGGCATACGCCTCCGGGTCGGCCTCCCGGTGATCGCGGACCAGCTCCGGCACGGTGAAGCCGCCCGTGAACCACCGGTCCTCCGCGGTCGCCGCGAGCCCGGCCAGTCCCTCGCGCCGCACCAGCGCCGCCCGCTCCTCCCACGGCTGCGGCCCGTTGAAGTGCGCCGAGGAGCAGATGACGGCCAGCGACGACAGCCGCCCCGGATGGTGCACGGCCAGATGCAGCCCCACCGCACCGCCCAGCGAGACACCCGCGTAGGCGAACCGCTCGATGCCGAGCGTGTCGGCCAGCGCCAGCACCAGCCCGGCGAGATCACCCACGGTGGCGCCGGGACCGATCAGCCCCGCGGCGGAACCCCCGTGGCCGGGCAGGTCCCAGCGCACCACCCGGTGCGCGGCCGACAGCTCCGGCGCCACCTCGTCCCACAGGGCCAGCGACGTGCCGAGCGAAGGGCCGAGCAGCAGCGGGGGAGCGGAGACGGCCCCCTCGGCACGATGGTGGAGAAGGGCGGGGGTCACGATCGCTCCAGGGCACGGTCGGTGAGGACTCCGGCGGCGCCGGTGCAGCGGGCGGGGTCGGCGAGCGGGGCGAGGCGGACGTCCTTCAGCTCCGGTACGGCGGCCAGCAGTTCACCCAGTTCGCGGCCCTCCGCCCGTGCCCGCCGGGCCAGTTCGGCGAGCAGTTCCTTCGCCCGGGCACGGCCGAGCACGGGCTCCAGCCCGGCGGCGAGCAGCTCGGAGACGATCAACCCGCCCGTCACGTCCAGGTGTTCGCGCATCACCTCCGGACGCACCCGCAGCCCCTCGGTGAGCTCGACGGCGTCCCGGGCCGCGCCGCCGACCAGGCGGAGCAGGTCCCTGAGCGGTTCCCACTCGGCGTGCCACGCGCCCGCCGGACGCTCGTCCTCGGCCACCAGCGAGCCGTACAGCGTGGCCGCGAGCTGCGGCGCGCGCCGGGCAGCCGCCGCGACGAGCGTCGAGCGGACCGGGTTCGCCTTGTGCGGCATGGCCGAGGAACCACCGCCGCCGTCCTCGGCCACCTCCGCGATCTCGGTGCGGGAGAGGGTGAGGACCTGTCTCTTATACACA
>KL568614.1:65470-66391 GCA_000715605.1 Streptomyces speibonae
GTCGTCGCCAGGCACCCGGCGAGGTCGGCGAGCGGCATACGCAGGGTGTGCCAGGGCAACAGCGGTGTCCGCAGTCCCAGTTCGCGGGCGTACGCGGCCGGCAGCGCGGTCGCGTCGTCGGCCCCGTACGCGGCGAAGGCCGCCAGGGTACCGGCCGCGCCCCCGAGCTGGGCGGGCAGCGAGTCCCGTACCGTCCGCACCCGGTCCCGGGCGTCGAGCACCAGCGACCGCCACCCGGCGGCCTTCAGACCGAACGTCGTCGGCACGGCGTGCTGCGTCAGGGTCCGGCCCGGCAGCACGGTGTCCCGGTGCTCGGCGGCCAGCCGGGCCAGGGCCCGCTGCACGCGGTCGAGGTCGGCGAGGAGGGGGCCCAGGGCGCGGCGGGCGACCAGCATCGTCGCCGAGTCCATGATGTCCTGGCTGGTCGCCCCCCGGTGCACGGCGGCCCCGTGCTCCTCGCCGACCGCCCGGGTCAGCTCGGCCACCAGCGGGATCACCGGGTTCCCGCCGTCCCGGGCCCGCGCGGCGAGCGACGCGAGATCGAAACGCGCCGGGTCGGCCGCCCGGGTCACCGCCTCCGCCGCCTCCGCCGGCACGAGGCCCAGCGCGGCCTGGGCCCGGGCGAGCGCGGCCTCCGCGTCGAGCAGCGCCCGCAGGAACGCCGCGTCGCCGGTCTCGGCGGCGGCCGCGGAGCCGGTCCACCCGGGGGCGAGCAGACCGGCGTCGGAAGCGGCTGAGGTCACGGGAACTCCAGGAAGACCGTCTCGCCTTCGCCCTGAAGACGGATGTCGAAACGGTACGTGCCGGCGCCCTCGTCGTCCGCGACCAGCGTGTCGCGGCGCTCCGCGTCGAGCCGGGACAGCAGCGGATCGGCACGCAGCGCGGCCGTGTCGCCCGGCAGGTGGATGCGGGTGAACAGGT
>KL568614.1:66584-72477 GCA_000715605.1 Streptomyces speibonae
CGCAGCGCGGCCGTGTCGCCCGGCAGGTGGATGCGGGTGAACAGGTGCGCCAGCAGGCCGCGCGCGAAGACGCACACGCTCAGGTACGGCGCGTTCCGGCCGCGTGCTCCCGGGCGCAGGGTCCGGGCGTACCAGTGGCCGTCCGCGTCGGTCTGGATCCGTCCGAAGCCGGTGAACTCCACGCCGTTGCGGCCCAGGAAGCCCCCGCTCGCCGGGTCCCGCCGCATCGAACCGTCCGTCGTCGGCAGGTTCCCGTGCGGGTCCGGGCCCCACAGCTCCAGCAGCGCGTCCGGCACGGGCGCGCCCGCGCCGTCGTACACGTATCCGTGCACGGTCACGGTGTCCGGGTGCCCGGCGGGGGCGATGTCCTCGCCGCCGCGGAAGGGCAGGGCGTGGCCGTAGAAGGGGCCGACGGTGTGCGAGGGGGTGGGCGGCAGGGTGCCGTGCGGTCCGGCGGGGTGCGTCATGGCGGTCAGCGTCCTTCTTCCGTCCAGGTGGCCCGCGGTCCGTCGAGCACGATGTCCCAGCGGTAGCCCAGGGAGAACTCCGGTACGGACAGGCCGTGGTCGTAGGCGGCGACCAGCCGCTGCCGTGCCGCGTCGTCGGTCACGGAGTGCAGGATCGGGTCGTAGGGGAGCAGCGGGTCGCCCGGGAAGTACATCTGGGTCACCAGCCGCTGGGTGAACGCGGTGCCGAACACGGAGAAGTGGATGTGCGCCGGGCGCCAGGCGCCCACGTGGTTGCGCCACGGGTAGGGTCCTGGCCGGATCGTGGTGAAGGCGTAGCGGCCGTCGGTGCCGGTGAGGGTGCGGCCCACGCCCGTGAAGTTCGGGTCCAGCGGGGCGTCGTGCCGCTCGCGCAGATGGGCGTACCGTCCGGCCGAGTTGGCCTGCCAGATCTCCACCAGCTGACCGCGCACGGGCCGGCCGTCGCGGTCCAGCAGCCGGCCCGAGACGGTGATGCGCTCACCGATCGGCTCACCGGTGTGCTGCCGGGTGAGGTCGTTGTCGGTCTCCGTGACGTCCCGGCTGCCGAACACGGGGGAGGACAGCTCCACCAGCTCCGGGTCCCGGGACACGTCGACGGCCACCGGCGGCCGCTTCGGGTGGCGCAGCACCGAGGAACGGTACGGCGCGTAGTCGCGGCGCGGATGGTGCTCGGCCGGTGCGCCGCCGGCGAGCCGCTTCTCGTACGCGGCGCGCTCGGCCGCGATCTCCCGGTCGATGTCGGCTTGGGTGAGTGCGTCGGTCACGACAGGCTCTCCGCGGGGGTGAGGGGTGCTCCGGTCCTGGCGGTGATCTCCTCGACGGTCGTACCGGGGGCGGTCTCGACGAGGACCAGACCGTCGGCGGTGACGTCGAGGACGCCGAGGTCAGTGACGATCCGGTCGACGCAGGCCCGGCCGGTCAGCGGCAGCGTGCACTCCGGCACGATCTTCGCAGCGCCGTCCTTCGTGGTGTGGGTGGTGATCACGATCACCGTGCGGACGCCGTGGACCAGGTCCATGGCGCCGCCGATCCCGGTGACGAGCCGGCCGGGCACCGCCCAGTTGGCCAGGTCGCCGCGGCCGGACACCTGCATCGCGCCGAGGACGGCGACGTCGATGTGCCCGCCGCGGATCATGGCGAACGACAGCGCCGAGTCGAAGAAGGACGCGCCCGGAAGGACCGTGACGGTCTCCTTCCCCGCGTTGATCAGGTCCGGGTCGACGGCGTCCGCGGCGGGGTAGGGTCCGGTGCCGAGGATGCCGTTCTCGCTCTCCAGCACCACCTGGACGCCGGGCGGGAGGTGATCGGGGATCAGGGTGGGCAGTCCGATGCCGAGGTTGACGTACTGACCGTCCCTCAGTTCGCGGGCCGCCCGCGCCGCCATCTGCTCGCGGGTCCAGGCCATCAGTCGCTCACCGTCCGCCGCTCGACCCGCTTGTCCGCCGCCTGGGCGGGGGTGAGGGCGACCACCCGCTGTACGAAGACGCCCGGCAGATGCACCGCGTCCGGGTCGAGGCCGCCCGGCTCGACCAGCTCCTCCACCTCCGCGACGGTCACCCGGCCCGCCATCGCCGCGAGGGGGTTGAAGTTGCGGGCGGACCTGCGGAACACCAGGTTGCCGTGCCGGTCGCCCTTCGCCGCCCGCACCAGCGCGTAGTCGGTACGGATCCCGCGCTCCAGCACGTACTCCCGGCCGTCGAACTCCCGTACCTCCTTCGGCGGCGAGGCGAGCGCCACCCCGCCGGAGCCGTCGTAGCGCCAGGGCAGCCCGCCCTCGGCGACCTGGGTGCCCACTCCGGCGGGCGTGTAGAACGCGGGGATCCCGGCACCTCCGGCGCGCAGCCGCTCCGCGAGCGTGCCCTGCGGGATCAGCTCCACCTCCAGCTCGCCGGCCAGATACCGCCGGGCGAACTCCTTGTTCGCCCCGATGTAGGAACCGGTCACCCGGGCGATCCGGTCCGCCGCGAGCAGCACCGCGAGCCCGGACTCCATCGCCCCGCAGTTGTTGGAGACGACCGACAGCGAGCCGACGCCCCGCTCGTACAGCGCCCGGATCAGCACCTGGGGCACACCGCTGAGTCCGAAGCCGCCCACCGCGAGCGACGCGCCGTGCGGTACGTCGGCCACCGCCTCCGCGGCCGAGGCGACCACCTTGTCCATCAGAGGAACCCCACCTCTTCCGGGTCATCCGATCCTCATATGGTCAGTGCACTGAGTATTTACGCGCGGCGACGCGCGTGTCCAGTACCGTTCAGGAGGTCGAGAAGATCAGTGCACCGATGAAAAGACCCGTGGGAGCGCACATGGCCGCCGTGGACCTCGCCACCCATCCCGGGCATCTGGCCCGGCGGCTCCAGCAGGCGCACCACCTGCTGTGGACCACGATGGTCTCCGAGGAGATCACCTCACCGCAGTTCGCCGTGCTCAACGCGCTCGTCGCCGAACCGGGCCTGGATCAGCGCACGGTGGGGGAGCGGGTCGGGCTCGACCGGTCCACCGTCGCCGAGGTGGTCGCCCGGCTCATCCGGCGCGGACTGCTGGACAAGGTCCGCGACGCGCGGGACGGCCGCCGGTTCCTGCTGCGCCTCACCGACGAGGGGGTGCGCACCCACCGCGGGCTGACGGTGCGCACCGCGCGCATGAACCAGGTCCTCCTGGCCCCGCTCGACGCCGACGAGCGCGCCGTCTTCCTGGAGCTGATCCGGCGCGTGGCGGACGCGGCCGAGAGCCTGCGCGACCCCCTCCCCGCCCTGCGCGCCCCGCACTGACCGGACCGGCTCAGGGCGCCTTCGCGTACACCACCCACACCTGGCCGCGCGCGAAGTTCAGCGGCTCGCCGTCGTCGGTGGTGAAGGAGGTGCCGTCCTCGGCGGCCGGACGCTCCCAGTCCGCTTCGTACGCCCGTCCGTCGCGCAGTACGGTCGCCTCACCGGAGCCCACCGTCTCGGTGTAGGGCGTGGTGTTGCCGAGGAAGTCCCGGAACGCCGAGGAGCGCACGGTCACGTACTGCACGACGACCGTCGCGGGCGCCATCCGCTCGCCGTCCGTGGTGCGGGCCGGGGCGCCGTCCATCGACACCAGCCAGCGGTCGCGGTCCTCGGACCAGGTGAAGGTGAAACGCGCCGCCGGGTAGCGGACCGTCATCTCGTCGCGGGCCGCACCGCCCGCCGGGGCCGGGCCGAAGCGGAAGCCGGTGGTCAGGGCGGCCTCGCCGGGCGGTTCGTCCAGGATCCGGTCCGGGCGCAGATACAGGTTGTGCGGAGCCGCCCGGCCGGAATCCCGGGCGTAGGCGCCGGGCTCCGACGCGGGGGTCACCGCCTCCAGGGGGGCCTGCTCGATCAGCGGATTGAGCTTGCTCTGCGCCCCGGAGTAGGCAAGCAGCGGCCGGTCGAACTGGCGCAGCAGCTCCAGGTCGGCCTCGCGGGCGCTGCGCACCGGTCCGACGGAGTCCGGCAGCTCGGTGGCGTACACGGCGATCAGCCTGCTGCTCCCGCCCTCGACCTCCTCGGTGTACACCACGTCGGCGGCGTCCAGACCGGTCTGCGGCCGGGCGGCGGGGGCGTTGTCGACCTTCACGGCGAGGACCGGCGGAACGTCCTGCCCGCGGGACGGGGACTCCTCCGGCGACCCCCGGCCGTCGTCACCCGGACCGTCCGACGTCGTGCAGCCCGCGGCCAGACCGCCGGCCAGCACGGCGGCCAGCAGCAACCCGGCCCCCGTACCGCGCCGCCGTCGGCGCGCCCCTCGTTCCGTGCCCACCGTTGCCACCGCGCCTGCCTCAGGTCATCCGTAGTTCGATTGTGCGCTTTTCCGATTGTCGGTGCCCATAGCGCACCGGAAGCGCTCCCGCGCGGTGACGTCCGCCGATCGGCCCAGCGACCCGTGGTTCGGCGTCCGGCCGCCCGGGTACCCGGACGCCCACCGCACGAGCGACACACGGGCAGGCACGGAGGGAGCGGGCGGCGATGAGGGCACTGACCTGGCAGGGAAAGCGGGACGTACGCGTGGAGAACGTGCCCGACCCACGGATCGAGGAGCCGACGGACGCGGTCATCCGCATCACCTCCACGGGACTGTGCGGATCCGACCTCCACCTCTACGAGGTGCTGACCCCGTTCATGACCCCCGGGGACATCCTCGGCCACGAACCCATGGGGATCGTCGAGGAGGTCGGCGCCGCGGTGCCCGACCTCCAGGTCGGCGACCGGGTCGTGGTGCCGTTCCAGATCGCCTGCGGCAACTGCTGGATGTGCCTGACCGGACTGCCCACCCAGTGCGAGACCACCCAGGTCAGCTCCGAGGGCATGGGCGCCGCCCTGTTCGGCTACACCCGGCTGTACGGCGCGGTACCGGGCGCCCAGGCCGAGTACCTGCGGGTCCCGCAGGCCCAGTACGGTCCGATCAAGGTCCCCGAGGGACCCTCCGACGACCGCTTCGTCTACCTCTCCGACGTGCTGCCCACCGCCTGGCAGGCCGTCGCCTACGCCGGGATCCCCAAGGGCGGCAGCGTCGCCGTGCTCGGCCTCGGCCCCATCGGCGACATGGCCTGCCGGGTCGCCCAGGTCCAGGGGGCGGGACGGGTGTTCGGCGTGGACATGGTCCCGGAGCGGCTGCACCGGGCCAAGGAGCGGGGCGTGGAGACCTTCGACCTGCGCTCCTTCGACGACGAGAAGGAACTGGTCGCCGCCGTCCGGGACCAGACCGACGGCCGGGGACCGGACGCCGTGATCGACGCCGTCGGCACCGAGGCGCACGGCAGCGCCGCGGCCCGCATGGTGCAGAACGCCTCGGCCCTGCTGCCCCGCAAACTGAGCGGCCCGATGGCCGAACGCTTCAGCGTCGACCGCCTCGCCGCCCTGTACACCGCCATCGACCTGGTGCGCCGCGGCGGCACCATCTCCATCAGCGGCGTCTACGGCGGCATGGCCGACCCGATGCCCATGCTCACCCTGTTCGACAAGCAGATCCAGATGCGCATGGGCCAGGCGAACGTCCGCCGCTGGAGCGACGAGATCATCCCCTACCTCACCGACGAGGACCCCCTCGGCGTGGACGACTTCGCCACCCACCGGGTGCCGCTGAGCGAGGCGCCGGAGGCCTACGCGATGTTCCAGGAGAAGCGCGACGGCGCGGTCAAGGTGCTGATCAAGCCCTGACGCACAAGAACGTCGAGCACACCCCGCGCCCCCTGACTCACGGCCCGCCCAGGATCTCGGCCAGGTCGTAGCGGACCGGCTCCTCCAGCTGCGCGTAGGTGCAGCTCGCGGGGCCCCGGTCCGGGCGCCAGCGGCGGAAGCGGGCGGTGTGCCGGAAACGCTGCCCGTTCTCCATGTGGTCGTAGGCCACCTCGGCCACCCGCTCCGGCCGCAGCGGCACCCAGGACAGGTCCTGTCTCTTATACACAT
>KL568614.1:72664-75826 GCA_000715605.1 Streptomyces speibonae
CGGATGGCCCGACACATCGTCCATCCGCAGCGGCTCCAGCTCCTCGATCAGCTCCGCGCGCCGCTTCATCGGGAACGCCGCACAGACGCCGACGTGCTGGAGCCGGCCGCCGTCGTCGTACAGACCCAGCAGCAGCGAGCCCACGACCGGGCCGCTCTTGTGCAGCCGGTACCCGGCGACGACCACATCGGCCGTGCGCTCGTGCTTGACCTTGAACATGGCCCGCTCGTCCTGCCGGTAGCGCAGATCGAGCGGCTTGGCGATCACCCCGTCCAGACCCGCGCCCTCGTACTGCTCGAACCACCTCCGCGCCACCTCGATGTCGGTGGTCGCCGGCGCCACGTGCACCGGAGGCGTCACCCCCTGAAGCGCCCGGACCAGCAGCTCCCGGCGGTCCGACTGCGGGACGTCCAGCAGCGACTCGTCCCCCAGCGCCAGGAGGTCGAAGGCGACGAAGGACGCCGGGTTCCGCCCGGCGAGCGTGCGCACCCGCGAGTCGGCCGGGTGGATGCGCTCGGTGAGCGCGTCGAAGTCCAGATGCCCCTCCCGGGCGATGACGATCTCCCCGTCCAGCACGCAGCGCTGTGGAAGCCGCTCCCGCACCGCCTCCACCACCTCGGGGAAATACCTGGTCAGCGACTTCCCTGTACGGCTGCCCAGCTCGACCTCGTCCCCGTCGCGGAACACGATCGCCCGGAACCCGTCCCACTTCGCCTCGTACTGCATGCCCGGCGGGATCTTCGCCACGGACTTGGCGAGCATCGGCTTCACGGGCGGCATGACGGGAAGATCCATGCTCCGATTCTGCGCGCCCGCACCCGTTGCCGCCCGGTGTGCGAGGTATGTGTGCCACCCGTACCGTGGCTCGCATGGGTGACGCGGTGGAACTCGAGGTGGGCGGCCGGACCGTACGGCTGTCCAGTCCGGACAAGATCTTCTTCCCGGAACACGGGTACACCAAGCTGGACGTCGCCCGCTACTACCAGGCCGTCGCCCCCGGGCTGCTGCGCGCCCTGCGCGACCGGCCCACCACCCTCCAGCGCTACCCCGACGGCATCACCGGCGAGTGGTTCTACCAGAAGCGCGCCCCCAAGGGCATGCCCGACTGGATCCCCACCGCGCACATCACCTTCCCCAGCGGCCGCAGCGCCGACGAGATGTGCCCCACCGAGGAGGCGGCCGTGGTGTGGGCGGCCCAGTACGGCACGCTCGTCTTCCACCCCTGGCCGGTGCGGCGCTCGGACGTGGACCACCCCGACGAACTGCGCATCGACCTCGACCCGCAGCCCGGCACCGACTACGACGACGCCGTGCGGGCCGCCGGGGAACTGCGCGCCGTCCTCGACGACCACGGGATGCGCGGCTGGCCCAAGACCTCCGGCGGACGCGGCCTCCACGTGTTCGTCCCGATCGAACCGCGCTGGACCTTCACCCAGGTCCGCCGCGCCGCCATCGCCGTGGGCCGGGAACTGGAACGCCGGATGCCGCAGCAGGTGACCATCAAGTGGTGGAAGGAGGAGCGCGGCGAACGCATCTTCGTCGACTACAACCAGACCGCCCGCGACCGCACCATCGCCTCCGCCTACTCCGTGCGGCCCCACCCGCACGCGCCGGTGTCGGCGCCGCTGCGCTGGGAGGAGGTCGGCGAGGCGCATCCGCGGGACTTCGACATCACGACCATGCCCGCGCGCTTCGCCGAACTCGGCGACGTGCACGCGGACATGGACGATCACGCGTTCTCACTGGAGCCCTTGCTGGAACTCGCCCGCCGCGACGAACACGACCACGGCCTGGGCGATCTGCCCTACCCGCCCGAGTATCCGAAGATGCCGGGCGAACCCAGCCGGGTCCAGCCGAGCCGGGCCAGGAAGCCGAAACCCTCGGCCTCCTGACCCGGCACGACCTCAGCACCCGTGGGCGCTACAGGTCCTTGATCCGCACGTCACGGTAGGAGATGACGTCCCCCGTGCTGTGCACCTGCAGTCCGATGTAACCGGTGGCGTACCGCCGCCCGTCCGTGCCCGGGTCGTCCGAGCGCGGCGGGGTGAAGTCCTGGCCGCCGATGTTGTCGAACTCGTTGATCAGCACACCGTTGCGGTAGACGGAGTAGTGCTGGTCCACCACGCGGATCTCGTAGTCGTTCCAGGTGCCCTTCTGCGTCACACCCGCACCGGCCAGGCCCACCCGGTCGAAGCCGTAGACCGAGCCCGTCTTGTACATGTCGCCGGTGGGCGAGTCGAACACCTGGATCTCGTGTCCGAACTTGATGGCGGCCCACTCCGGACTCGGCTCCTCCGGGTGGTCGTGGATCTGCGGGAACCGCACGAACACACCGGAGTTGGCGTTGCCGGTGCCCGGGGCGTCGTCCCGCCACTGCAGCTTCAGCGAGAAGTCGCCGTACTTGCGCTCGGGGAACCACAGCATGCCCAGTCCGTCCCGGCTGGTGCCGGAGGTGATCGACCCGTCCGGGTTCAGCGCGAACGAACCGCCGCCGACGTGCTCCCACTTGGCGAACGACTCCTGGGTGCCGTCCAGGATCTTGCGGTAGCCCTCGGTCTGGCCGGGCTTGCCGATGCCGGACTCACGGGCGGCCTGGTTGATCGCCCGCTTCTCCCGCTTGTCGATGACCCCTTCCTTCTTGAGCTTGTTCACGACGCTCTTCACGTGCTTGAGGAACAGCGCGTGCGAGGTCCACTCCTTCTCGTCCTCGATCAGCTCACCGATCCGGCAGCGGTTGTTGGTGACCCGGTTCGGCACCCCCGTGTCGACCGTGCCGACGAACACCGTCAGCCGCTCGTCGTACTCGGGGCAGTTGGGCGCGGGTACCCCGCCGTCCGCCACGACCGTGAAGCTCACCGTGAGCGGCTCGGAGGTGTTGCCGGCCTTGTCGCTCGCCCGGTAGGCCACGGTGTGCCGGCCCGCCCGGTCGACCACCACGGGCCCGGTGTAGGCCAGGTAAGGGCCGCCGTCGAGGGAGTACTCGACGGCCGCGACACCGGACCCGCCGTGCCCGTCGTCGGCGGTGACCGTCACGGTGGCGTCACCGACGTAGGCGCCGTCGGAGTTCCTGGTGCCCTCCACGGTCACGCCGGTGGCCGGCGGGGTGGTGTCCTGCGGGGGAGCGGCGACGACGGTGAACTCCACGCTCTTGGCCGCCGCCGT
>KL568614.1:76025-81933 GCA_000715605.1 Streptomyces speibonae
GGGGAGCGGCGACGACGGTGAACTCCACGCTCTTGGCCGCCGCCGTGTTGCCCGCCCGGTCGGTGGCGCGGTAGCGCACGGTGTGCGTGCCCACCTCGTGCACCATCACCGGCCCGGTGTACGGCTGCCAGGCGCCGTCGGCGCCGAGGGCGTACTCGATGGTGTTGACGCCGGAGCCGGTGTCGGACGCGGTGACGGTGACCGTCGCCATGTCGATGTAGGCACCGTCGTCGTTCTTCTCGCCGTCCACCGTCGCCGAGGTCTCCGGCGCGGTGGTGTCGTCCGTCGGCGGCGCGACGACCGTGAAGGTCACGGTCTGCTCCGCCGAGACGTTGCCCGCCTTGTCCAGGGCGCGGTAGCGCAGCGTGTGCGCGCCGACCTGGTCGACGACCACCGGGGCGGTGTACGGCTGCCAGGCGTCGTCGGCACCGAGGGCGTACTCGATCCGCTCCACCCCGGAAGCGTCGTCCGTGGCCTCGAGGGTCACGCTCGCCGCGCCGACGTACTCGCCCTTGTCGTTCTGCGAGCCGGTCACCTCGGCGGTGGCCTCGGGGGCGGTGGTGTCCTCGCCGCTGCCCTCGGTCACCGTCAGGATGCCCTGCATCTCCGGGTGGCCGGGAATGGTGCAGTGGTAGAAGTAGCGGCCCGGGGTGAGCGTCACCTCCGCCGTGTGCCGGCCGCCCTGCGCGTCACCGGGCGTGGCCATGATGTTGAGCTGGACGTCGTTGTTGAACTCCGGGTCGGAGGTCACGAACGTCAGCGTGTGCGGCATGCCGGTGGTGTTGCCGGTGGCCGCGCTGTTCTCGAAGACGATCGTCGCCGGACCGGCCACCGCCGTCTTCGGCGCGGACGTGTACTCGGTGATGCTGTCGCCCGCGGTCCAGGTGAGCACCTGCGCCGCGGCCGCGTCGGCCGTGGACTCCTTCTCGCCGGCCGAGGACGCCGTGGTCTGCAGGCCGAGCATCATCAGCAGGGCGGCCAGCAGGCCGGCCCACACTCTTCGTTTCCGTGTCACTGGTCTCATCCGGCCTTCCTCGCCAGCTGACCGGCGGCCGGGGTCGGGCCGCCGCCCGTGTAGGTGACCCGCCACAGCGCGGACTTGGCGTCCGAGGTGAAGAACCCGCGGCCGTAGTCGAGGACGTACAGCGCGCCGTCCGGACCGAACTTCCAGCCCATCAGGTTCCTGATGCCGTCGTTGCCGACCGGCACGATCTTCTTCAGGGATTCCGAGTGCACCGGTAGACCGCCGTCGCCCTGGGTCTTCGGGTTCATGAGCACCGCGTTGCGCGGCTGGTCGGCGTCGTAGAAGTCACCGACGAACCACTTGCCGTCCCAGTAGGCCGGCCACTTGACGTCACTGGAGCTGTCGGCGTCGTAGCGGTAGACCGGGCCGTTCATCGCGGCCTGGCCGCCGCCCTTCAGCCAGGGCAGCCGGTAGGTGGCCTGGTCCTGCACGTACGACGGGATGCCGTTCGCGTCGCGCGGGTAGTCCGGGGCCCCGCCCTGCGGTGAGTACCAGATGTTGTTGCCGGTCACCGGCGGCAGATTGACCAGACCGTCGTTGTTGGGCGACTCGTTCTTCGGGTGGTCGCAGTCGTACCAGCCCAGCGGCTTGGACGGGTCCGGCAGGTTGCGGTCCCGGTAGGGCTGCTTGTTGCCCATGCAGTACGGCCAGCCGCGGTTGGACGCCTCGGTGATGACGGCGAACGTGTCGTACTTCGCCGGGCCCCAGACGGTCGACGGGGAACCGGCGTCGGGGCCGACCCAGCCCGCGTAGAGGATGTCGGTCTTCTTGTCGACGGAGATGCGCGCCGGGTTGCGCACGCCCATCACATAGATCTCTCCGCGCGTCTTGCCGCCGCCCTCGGCGGTCTCCTCGCCGGTGAACAGGTTGCCCTCGGGGAGGGTGTACGTGCCGTCCGGCTCGGGGTGGATGCGCAGGATCTTGCCGTTGAGGTTGTTGGTGTTGCCGGCCGTGCGGCGGGCGTCCGCGAAGGACACGCCCTTGAAGTTCGGCTCGGGGTTGTTGCCCGAGTAACCGTCGCTGAAGCCGCTGGAGTTGTTGTCACCTGTGGCGATGTACAGGTTGCCCTTGGAGTCCCAGGCCATCCCGCCGCCGGCGTGGCAGCAGCTGTGGATCTGCACCGGCCACTCCAGCAGCACCTTCTCGCTGCCCAGGTCCAGCTTGTTGGTGGCGTGGTCGAGCGTGAAGCGGGAGACCCGCCGCTCGGCCATGTGGGTGTCCCGGTTGATCTCGGAGTGCGGCGTGTAGTGCAGGTACACCCATCCGTTCCGCTCGAACGCGGGGTCCAGTTCGATGCCGAGCAGGCCCTCCTCGACCTTCCTCAGCTCGTCGCCGCCGCCCTTGTTGCCGAAGACGGTGAGCGCTCCGGCCAGGGTGACCTTGCCGGTCCCGGGGTCCCAGACGTGGATCTCGCCCTTGCCCTTGCCGATGTCGGGGTCGTTCCAGTCGGTGACCACGGGCTGCGAGGCGTCCGCGCCGCCCCGGCCGATGTAGAACACCCGTCCGTCGGGTGCGGTGACCAGGCCGTGCGGCTCGCCGATCTGGTCGTTCTGCCCGGGCTGGTTGGGCTGTGTGAGGCGCTCCGCCTTGTAGTTGCCGGTGATGGTGGCCTTGCAGTCGGCTCGCACGAGCCGGTTGGTCCACAGCAGGGCGCCGCGCAGATGGTCGCGGAAGTCGGTCTCGTCGTACGACGACACCGTGCCGCCCATGCCGGTGTAGAAGGAGCGGCCGCCGTCGTAGTCACGGCACCAGCTGACCGGGTGGTCCCAGCCGTTGGCCCCGGTGCCGGGCGTGTAGGTCGACTCGCGCACCCTGGCGACCGTGTGCACGTCGCCGGAGGGGTTCTTCACCCAGTTCAGCCACTTGTCGGAGCGCTTCCACTCCATCGGCAGCGACTTGGTCGCCGGGTGGGCGCGGTCGCCGACCTCCACGGTCGCCCGCTGCGCCTTGTCGGGGCCGCCGGCGGCCGGGCGGGCACCGATCAGACCGGTGAACCAGTCCGAGTACGGCTCCGCGCGGGCGGCGTCGTGCAGCCCGACGAAACCGCCGCCGGCCTCCATGTACGCCTCGAGCCCCGCCTCCTGCTCCGGGGTGAGGACGTCGCCGCCGCCGGTCAGGAACACGATGGTGTTGAACCGGCCCAGCTTCTTGGCGTTGGTGAAGACCGAGGCGTTGTCGGTGGCGGTGACCTGGAACCGCTGCTCCTCCGGGCCGGTCAGGCCGATCCTCTCGATCGCCGCGATGCCGGCGTTCACCAGCGGCGACTCGTCACCGCCGGCCGCCGAGCCGTGGAAGAGCAGCACCCGTACGTTCGCGCCGCCCGGGGGCGACTTGATGGACATCGTTGTCAGGGACGGATCCGGTGCCGGGCGCGCGCTGGCGGCGGGACCCGACAGCAGCCCGGCGGCGAGGACGCCGGCGGTCACGGTGGCCGCCCAGACGCGTCTTCCTCTTCCCGTCCGTCGTCCGTTCATGGCGCTTGACGTGCTCAACCCTCTTAAGCGCATGGGTTCTTGATGCGATGTGGACCGCACGTGGCCACCCACCCCTCCTCGGTCGCAGCAACAGCGTCAAGGAAGCTAGACCTCTTTGCGCCACACGCCAATACCTATCGCAGCAATGAATCAAACTTTGTCCTGAGTGTGGATAAACAGCGGGGTGGCCGCTACGGTTTCACAGGTTCATGACAGCCACATGGGGAGTTCGGCATGGACAGACGCGGGTTCAACCGTCGGGTACTGCTGGGCGGCGCCGTAGCCGCGACATCGTTGTCCATGGCACCCGAGGCGGTGAGCGCGGCCAAGGCGGCGAAGACCGCGCCCGCCGGCGGCGAGGTGCGGCGCGTCAAGATGTACGCCGAACGGCTGGACGGCGGACAGATGGGCTACGGCTTCGAGAAGGGCAAGGCGTCCATCCCCGGCCCCCTGATCGAGCTCAACGAGGGCGACACCCTGCACATCGAGTTCGAGAACACCATGGACGTACCCGTGAGCCTGCACGTCCACGGCCTCGACTACGAGATCTCCAGCGACGGCACCAAGCAGAACAAGAGCGACGTCGAGCCCGGCGGCACCCGCACCTACACCTGGCGCACCCACAAACCCGGCCGGCGCTCCGACGGCACCTGGCGGGCGGGCAGCGCCGGTTACTGGCACTACCACGACCACGTCGTCGGCACGGTGCACGGCACCGGAGGCATCCGCAACGGCCTCTACGGTCCCGTGATCGTCCGCCGCAAGGGCGACATCCTGCCCGACGCCACCCACACCATCGTCTTCAACGACATGTCGATCAACAACCTGCCCGCGCACTCCGGCCCCGACTTCGAGGCCACCGTGGGCGACCGCGTCGAGATCGTCATGATCACGCACGGCGAGTTCTACCACACCTTCCACATGCACGGTCACCGCTGGGCCGACAACCGCACCGGCATGCTCACCGGACCCGACGATCCGAGCCCGGTCATCGACAACAAGATCTGCGGCCCCGCCGACTCCTTCGGCTTCCAGATCATCGCGGGGGAGGGCGTCGGAGCGGGCGCCTGGATGTACCACTGCCACGTCCAGAGCCACTCCGACATGGGCATGGTCGGGCTGTTCCTGGTGAAGAAGCCGGACGGCACCATCCCGGGATACGACCCGGACGAACACGAGCACGCCCATGAGCCCGCCGCCGGGGAGGAACCGACGCACGAGCACTGACGGCGTCCGGCATGATCGAAGAGCGCTCTCGCCGATGGGCGGGCCGGGGATATCCTTTCCGGCAGCAGCAGGTGAGGAGCGCCCAAGTGACCGAGACAGTGCCGCGCCCCACGCTGGAGGCGGTGGCCGCACGCGCCGGGGTCTCCCGGGCCACGGTCTCCCGCGTGGTCAACGGTTCCGACGCGGTGCGCGAACCCCTGGCCGAGCGGGTGAGACAGGCGGTGGAGGAACTCGGGTACGTCCCCAACCAGGCCGCTCGCAGCCTGGTGACGAAGCGGCACGACGCCGTCGCCGTGATCGTCGCCGAACCGGAGACCCGCGTCTTCGCCGACCCCTTCTTCGCCCGCCAGTTGCGCGGCATCAGCAAGGAACTGACCGCCCACGACAACCAGCTCGTCCTGCTGCTCACCGAGGACCGTGACGACCACGCCCGCGTCGGCCGTTACCTCGCCGGCGGCCATGTCGACGGCGCGCTGGTCATCTCGCTGCACATCGACGACCCGCTGCCCGAGCTGATCCAGAGCGCCGGGGTCCCGGCCGTGTTCGGCGGCCGGCCCGACTTCACCGGCGGCCGCGACGGCGTCGTCTACGTCGACTGCGACAACCGGGGCGGTGCCCGCGACGCCGTACGGCATCTCATCGGCCTCGGCCGCGGCCGTATCGCGCACATCACCGGGGCCCTCGACCAGACCTCGGCCGTGGACCGGGTCGACGGCTACCGCGACGCCGTGGCCGGCGACGATCCCGAGCTGGTCGTGGAGGGCGACTTCACCTCGGCGAGCGGCGAGCGGGCGATGCGCGAACTCCTCGACCGCCGCCCCGGCCTCGACGCGGTGTTCGCGGGCAACGACCTCATGGCGGCGGGCGCGCTGCGCGTGCTGCGCGAACGGGGGCGGCGGGTGCCGGACGACGTGGCGGTGGTCGGCTTCGACGACATGCTCCCGATCGCCGAACAGACGGAACCTCCGCTCACCACGGTCCGCCAGGACATCGAGGAGATGGGCCGCCTGATGGCCCGCATGCTGCTGCGCAGGCTCGACGGCACGGACGCGGAGGACCAGGCGCCGGGCGGCCTGGTCCTACCGACCACCCTCATCCGCCGCGCCTCGGCGTGACCGCACTGGGGGCTGCACCCCCTGTTTCAGCCCCTCCGGCGTTTGAGGAGCGGGGGTCCGGGGGCAGC
>KL568614.1:82223-82416 GCA_000715605.1 Streptomyces speibonae
CGAGGAAAGCTGACCCACCCGAGTGCCCCCGGCGGTGATCACCGGCGAACGGTGGAAGACTCGCACCGGAGGAGGCCCCCATGCTCACCACCCGCTTCGTCGACGGCGCCCCCAACTGGATCGACGTCGGCACCTCCGACATCGACGGCGCCGCGTCGTTCTACCGGGCCCTGTTCCTGTCTCTTATACACAT
>KL568614.1:82673-85089 GCA_000715605.1 Streptomyces speibonae
GGCTTCTTCGAGCTCGCCGGCCGCATCGTCGCCGGCGGCATGCGGAGCGCACCCGGGCAGGGCCCGCCCGCATGGACCGTCTACTTCCAGAGCCCCGACGCGGACGCCACCGCGGACGCCGCCCGGCAGGCCGGCGGCGGCGTGGCGATGGCACCCGTGGACGTGATGGAACAGGGCAGGACGGCGATCCTCACCGACCCGGCGGGCGTCCCCTTCGGCATCTGGGAGCCCGCGCGGCGCAAGGGCATCGAAGCGGCGGGCGAGGCGGGTTCGCTGTGCTGGGCCGAGCTGTACACCCCGGACATCGCCCGCACCGCCGCCTTCTACCACTCCACCCTCGGCTGGGAGACCTCGGCGGTGACCTTCCCCGGCGGCGTCTACACCTCCGTCAACCCCGCCGGAACGGGGGACGAGGGCATGTTCGGCGGGCTGGTCCCGCTGGCCGACGACCCCGTCGAGGCGGAGAGCGGGACCCCGTACTGGCTGCCGTACATCGGAGTGGAGGACCCGGACGCCGTCGTCGCCCGGGCCGCCGAACTGGGCGGCAGGGTACGCATGCCCGCCACATCCCTCGCCGGCGTCGGCCGGCTCGCCCGACTGGAGGATCCGTACGGCGCGCGCTTCGCCGTCCTCAAGGGCGATCCGCGCCAGACCTGACCACCGGCGCGCCGCCGTGCGCGTGTCGGGCCCGGGCGCCATCATCATCCGTCACCGCGTCGATCCGTACGCCCTGGCGTTGATGCGGCGTTGATCGAACGTTTTTCCCGCTCGGGCACGCTTCCGGCCATGCACATCGACACATTCCCGTCGCCCGACCTCGCCTGGCAGGAGGAGGCGTTGTGCGCGCAGACGGGGGGAGACTTCTTCTTCCCCGAGCCGGGCAGCTCGGTCCGCGAGGCCAAGCGCATCTGCGGCCTCTGCCCGATCCGCGCCGCCTGCCTCGAGTACGCCCTGACCCACGACATGCGCTTCGGAGTCTGGGGCGGCATGTCGGAGAAGGAACGCCTCGAACTGCGCCGCACCGGACGGTGACCGGAGCACCGTTCCGCTCCGCCGTCCGAGTGCGCCCTCGCCGGTTTCGCCGGCGAGGGCGGGCCGTGTGACCCCTCGGGGGAGGCCGTGGCGTCAGCCGGCGGCGCGGGCCGCCATCCGGGCCTTGCGGGCCGCCAGCTTCTCGTCGAACTTCGCGGCCTCCGCGTCCAGGCCGCCCATGAACAGGCCCAGTTCCTCCTGGGCCTTGACGCCCTCGGGGCCCAGCCCGTCGATCTCCAAGACCTTCAGGAAGCGGAGCACCGGCTGGAGCACGTCGTCGTGGTGGATGCGCAGGTTGTACACCTCGCCGATGGCCATCTGCGCGGCCGCCCGCTCGAAGCCGGGGATGCCGTGGCCGGGCATCCGGAAGTTCACCACGACGTCGCGCACCGCCTGCATCGTGAGGTCCGGCGCCAGTTCGAACGCCGACTTGAGCAGGTTGCGGTAGAAGACCATGTGCAGGTTCTCGTCGGTCGCGATGCGGGCCAGCATGCGGTCGCAGACCGGGTCGCCCGACTGGTGGCCGGTGTTGCGGTGCGAGATGCGGGTGGCCAGTTCCTGGAAGGCGACGTAGGCGATGGAGTGGAGCATCGAGTGCCGGTTGTCCGACTCGAAGCCCTCGCTCATGTGCGCCATGCGGAACTGCTCCAGCTTGTCCGGGTCGACCGCCCGCGAGGCGAGCAGGTAGTCCCGCATCACGATGCCGTGCCGGCCCTCCTCGGCCGTCCAGCGGTGCACCCAGGTGCCCCAGGCGCCCTCCCGCCCGAACAGCGTGGCGATCTCGTGGTGGTAGCTGGGGAGGTTGTCCTCGGTCAGCAGGTTCACCACCAGGGCGATCCGGCCGACCTCGGTGACCTTCGACTGCTCCTTGTCCCAGGCCTCGCCGTCCTCGAAGAAGCCGGGGAAGTTGCGGGCGTCGCTGAACGGCACGTACTCGTGCGGCATCCAGTCCTTGGCGACCTTCAGATGCCGGTTGAGTTCCTTCTCGACCACTTCCTCCAGGGCGTACAACAGCCGCGCGTCGGTCCAGACGGAAGGGCTGCCGAGGTGAGAGGAAGTGATCGACACGGGTGACTCCAGGGGGACGGTGACATGCTGAGGCCCGGCGAGCGGTGCCGGGAACCTACGAAATCGTAGGCTACGAATCCGTAGGTTACGAAGCCGTAGGTTAAGACCGCCGTAAAGACCGCTGATCAGCGGGGGTCCGCACGAGGGGACCCGATGCCGTCGCGGGCTCAGGAGCCGCAGGTGGCTGCGCCGTACGGGTGAGGCGACGCCGTCAGGCGTACAGCTCCCGCAGCCGCACCGAGAGGCACGTCACACACCCTTCGAGCTTCTCGAACTCGCCGATGTCCACCAGCTGTCTCTTATACACATCTCTGAT
>KL568614.1:85318-85587 GCA_000715605.1 Streptomyces speibonae
CCAGGACCGGCTCGTAGCCGAGGTCCGCGTACAGCTCCGCGGTCTTCGGCGCGCTCGCCGCCATCAGGAGCTTGTCCCCGCCGAGCAGCACCACGTGCGACCCGGACT
Organism: Streptomyces speibonae; assembly: GCA_000715605.1. Classification (GTDB taxonomy): domain Bacteria; phylum Actinomycetota; class Actinomycetes; order Streptomycetales; family Streptomycetaceae; genus Streptomyces; species Streptomyces speibonae. Next base: position 85,427 of record KL568614.1, read on the forward strand.
CCTCCGGCACCGGCAGGAAGCGCGGGAACAGCGAGGGCGCGTCCATGGCCGGGATGTGCCCGACGACCGTCCCGTCCGGCAGCGCCGTCACCGCCGACTTCAGATGCAGCACCTTCGCGACCGGCACCGCCACGACCCGCGCGCCCAGCGGCTCCAACGCG
>KL568614.1:85838-86821 GCA_000715605.1 Streptomyces speibonae
CCCGCCCCGGCCGACGTACACCGTGTCGCCGACCTTCAGCACATCGCCGCCGTCCAGCGTGCCCGGCTCCCACACCCAGTTCACCGAGCAGCCCAGGGACGCCACGGCCTCCTCGACCCCGAAGGTCTCCTCCCGCCGGGACTCCGCGCCGGACCGCGCGATCAGCGCCACGTTGCGGAACATGACCACCGTGTCCTCCACGAAGACCGAGTCCGGGCAGTCGTCGGCCGGCTCCACCTCGATGGTCTCCCACCCGTGGGCGCGCAGCGCCTCCGTGTACGCCTCCCACTGCTCCACGGCCCGGTCGAGGTCGACGTCCTGGCGTTCGACGTGCGTCACCAGACCTTCGGCCAGGCGGGGGGAGGGGCGGCGGACGAGAGCCTTCTTGCTGGGCACGGGTGCGCCTTTCGAACGGGACGGGCATGGCTCCGCCGAGCCGGGGAGGCCGTGCGGCGGCCGGCCTCCCACGGGCGTCGGCGCAGCCATCATGCAGGGCGAATCCGGACAGGACCACCCCTGACGGCGAGAGTTGTACCACCGGTAACGCCTCAGTGCGCCGGGCGGGACGCCCCCACGGCCCCGGCCGTGGTCTCCTTCAGCTCTCCCTCCTCCATCAGCAGCCACTGCGTGATGCCGATCGACTCCAGGAACGGCAGGTCGTGACTGGCCACGATCAGCGCCCCCTCGTACGACTCCAGCGCGGTGGTGAGCTGGCGGACGCTCGCCATGTCGAGGTTGTTGGTCGGCTCGTCCAGCATCAGCAGCTGCGGCGCGGGCTCCGCCAGCATCAGCGCGGCCAGCGCCGCCCGGAAACGCTCCCCGCCGGAGAGCGTCAGCGCCTTCTGGTCGGCGCGGGCGCCCCGGAACAGGAACCGGGCGAGCCGGGCCCGGACCCGGTTGTTGGTGGTGCCCGGGGCGAACCGCGCCACGTTCTCGGCGACGGTCAGCTCCGGGTCGAGGACGTCGAGCCGCTGCGGCAGGAA
>KL568614.1:87030-89042 GCA_000715605.1 Streptomyces speibonae
GAGCCGCTGCGGCAGGAACCGCAGGGGCACATGCGCCCGCGCCTCGCCGGAGACCGGGTCCAGTTCCCCGGCGATCGTGCGCAGCAGCGTCGTCTTGCCCGCGCCGTTGCGCCCGATCAGCGCCACCCGCTCCGGCCCGCGCAGATCGAGACCGCCGCGCACCCGCGCGCCGTACGCGAGGTCCAGGTCCATGAGCGTGAGGACGCCCCGGCCCGGCGGTACGGCCGTGTACGGCAGGTCGACGCGGATCTCGTCGTCGTCCCTTACGGCCTCCACCGCGTCGTCGAGCCGCTCCTTGGCCTCGGACAGCTTCTCCTCGTGCATGATGCGGTGCTTGCCCGCGGACACCTGCGCGGCGCGCTTGCGCGCCCCCATGACGATCTTCGGCTCGCGCTTCTGCTCGAACATCTTCTGGCCGTACCGCCGGCGGCGGGCCAGCTTGACCTGGGCGTCGATCAGTTCGCGCTTCTGCTTGCGCAGGTCCGCCTCGGCGACGCGCACCATCCGCTCGGCGGCCTCCTGCTCGACGGCCAGGGCCTCCTCGTACGCCGAGAAGTTGCCGCCGTACCAGGTGACGTCACCGGAGCGCAGATCCGCGATCTGGTCGACGAGATCCAGCAGCTCACGGTCGTGGCTGACCACGATCATGACGCCCGGCCAGTTCTCCACGGCCGCGTACAGCCGTCTGCGGGCGTACAGGTCGAGGTTGTTGGTGGGCTCGTCGAGCAGCAGGACGTCGGGACGCCGCAGCAGCAGCGCCGCCAGCCGCAGCAGCACCGACTCGCCGCCGGACACCTCGCCCACGGTGCGGTCGAGTCCGATGTGTCCGAGACCGAGTTCGCCCAGCGTGGCCAGGGCGCGTTCCTCCACGTCCCAGTCGTCGCCGACGGTCTCGAAGTGCTCCTCGGCCACGTCGCCCGCCTCGATGGCGTGCAGCGCGGCCCGCCGGGCGGCGATGCCGAGGACCTCGTCGACCCGCAGCGCGGTGTCGAGGGTCACGTTCTGCGGCAGACAGCCCACCTCGCCGCTGACGCGGACCGCGCCGTCGGCCGGGGCGAGCTCACCGGCGATCAGCTTCAGCAGGGTCGACTTGCCCGAGCCGTTGACGCCGACGAGTCCGGTGCGGCCGGGGCCGAAGGCGACATCGAGGCCTTCGAAGACGGGGGTGCCGTCGGGCCAGGTGAAGGCGAGGGACGTACAGGTGATGGATGGTGACATGCGGGCCTCCGCGGTTGCTCGGGGCGATCAGGGGCAAACGCGTATCGAGACACCGCGGGACGACGACCGGCAGCCGGAAGGGAAAGCCGTGGGCATGAGAAGAGCCCTGTTCCGGAGGGAGCACAAGGACGGCTCGAACGCCGAGGTCGCACGCGGCGTGCACACCCGAGGGGTGTGACGCGGTGTCTCAGAACCTCAGACGAGCAACGTCCTTCTCCGATCGACGGCAACAGAAGCGTTGTACACCGTAGGAGCGGCCGGGAAGGGCTGTCAACGCCTTTTGGCGACCGCGACGTCAACCGTTCGAGGAGGCCCCGTGCCCCACGGCCCGCTCTCCCTGCCGGCCCGCCTCTGCCTGCTGGCCTGGGACACCGACCCGGCCCGGCTGTCCGCCCTGGTGCGGGCCGGTGCCCTCGCCGAGCTGGCCCGGCGCGGCCTGCTGACCGACGACGACGGCATCGCCACGCCGGTCGACCTGGACTCCCGGACCGGGGATCCGGTGCTCGACGGTCTCCTCGAACTGGTCACCGAGTCGCTTCCGCACCGGTGGCGCGTCTGGGTGACGCTGCACGCGCGGCACACCCTGGACGCGGTCCGGGAGCAGCTGGTGGCCGAGGGCGTCCTGCGGGCCGAGAAGCACCGGGTGCTCGGCGTGTTCCCGTCCGTGGAGCACGTCCTGGCCGACACCGCCCGCGCGGACGCCCTGCGCCGGGAGGCGCACCGGCTCCTGGACGGATCCGCCCCCACCGGCGACGTCCCCGAGCCGACCGCCACGGCCCTCGCCCTCGCGGCGG
>KL568614.1:89275-91701 GCA_000715605.1 Streptomyces speibonae
GAAGCCCCTGCCGCGGGGGCATCACGCCGCGTCCCTCACCCACCGCGCGGCAACGTCGGCCCCCGGCCTCGAGCCCATCCTGCACGAACTCCGCGCAGGCCTGACGGAGAAGACCCCGCTGCCTTCCCCCACCCGAACCCGCTGACCCCTCACCGGAAGCGGCCACAGAACGGCTCGGCGTATCCGGCGGTCGCCGCGGGCCCGCTGAACGCCCGTCCGGTCCTTTACGCGCCCCGCGCGGCGCGGCTCTCATCCGCCGCGCGGGGGCGCGGGCCCACTGGCCGGGTGCAGCCGACCCGCGCCGGGAGCGAGCGAGGAAACGCCGACCGCCACGCGCACCGGCGCGTCCGACCCGAGCCGGCCGCCGCAGGGCTGAAGGCCCCGGCTTCACGAGGGCGCTGCCGACGGGGACGGGCGTTCGTCCGGCGTGCCCAGGTGCCGGGCGGGTTCGGTGGGCACACCGAGTACGAGGGCCGGTGGCGGCGGGCGTTCCGCGCGCCCGTCGCTCGCCCGGTACGAAGAGCGCCGCGCGACGGCGAATCGGCCACGCGCCCGCCGCGGGCACCGTGAGACACACGCGTATCCGTCACGGCGTCGACGCAACGCCGCGCCGACGCGGTGTGCGGCGCGTCCCTGTGACGGCCGGCCTGACCCGTGGCCGCTCCCGGCGGGAGGGGCAGTGGCTCCGGGCCGGTGAGGCCGGTTGTCCCTCCTTCACGCCCGCGCGCTTGCGCCCCCCGCGCGGTGGGTGAGGCGCGCGGGCGCCTCGCGTGGCATCGGCCTGGCGCCTGCGCCGACGGCTGCCGCGATGCGCGTGTGTCCCACCGTCCCCTTCGCGGCGCCGCGGGGAGAGCCTTGTCACTCGGGTGCATGAAGGCGGTGACAGAGGTCACTCGCTCTTCGTGTGCACGGATTGGCTGATTCCGTCGTCTCTTCCAGTAGCCGACCCGTTCCGCCCGGAAGCCCGCCCAGCCGTCACGAGGGAGCAAGGCGTTGTCCACCGTCATTGAGCAGCCCGTAGAGGCCCGTCTGGTCGCCGCCGCGCCACGGATGCCGAACATCCCCGCCACCCTGTACTACGACGGCGACGACCCCTTCGCCGTGCGCATGGCCTTCCCCGCGCCCGCCACCCTGGAGGGCGTCGAGGTCTGCTGGACCTTCGCCCGTGAGCTGCTCGCCGCGGGGCTTCAGGGTCCCGAGGGGCACGGCGACGTACGCGTGCGCCCGTACGGCTACGACCGCACCGTGCTGGAGTTCCACGCCCCCGAGGGGACCGCCGTCGTGCACGTCCGCTCGGGCGAGGTGCGCCGGTTCCTGGACGCCACGAGCGAACTGGTGCCGACCGGCCTCGAGCACCTCCGGCTCGACCTGGACCACGACCTCGCGGAACTGATGCGCGACGCCTGACGCCCGGGCCAACGGCTTCCGGCCAGCCGGGCGTTGGGCGTTTCCACGAGACACCCGGTGGGGCGGCGGGAGGCCCTCTGGACGGCACCACGGCGTGGGAACTAGCTTCGCCCGCCATGAGGCGCTCGGGGAGTACGCGACGGACGGGACCGGCGGGACGAACGGGACGGACGGGGCGTACGCGCCTCCGGGTGACCGCGGCGGCGGTGTGCGCGGCGGCCGTGGCCGCGCTCACGGCCGTACCGGCACAGGCGCACGGACCGGAACGGCACACGGCACCGCACTGGTCGCTCAAGGACACGGGCACCCCGGAGGTCAGATTCCGCGGGCTGGCCGCCGTGAGCCGGAGCACCGCGTGGGTGGCCGGAACCGCGGGCACCGTCCTGCGCACCACCGACGGCGGCCGGAACTGGCGGAACGTCTCCCCGCCCGGCGCGGGGGACGTGCAGTTCCGTGACATCGAGGCGTTCGACGCGCGCCGCGCCGTGGTGCTCGCCATCGGCGAGGGCGAGGCCTCCCGGGTGTACCGCACCAACGACGGCGGAGCCACCTGGACGGAGTCCTTCCGCAACACCGACCCCCGTGCCTTCTACGACTGCCTCACCTTCTTCGACCACCGCCACGGCCTCGCGATGAGCGACCCGGTGGACGGGAGGTTCCGCATCCTGGCGACCGGCGACGGCGGCCGGTCCTGGAAGGTGCTCCCGGACACCGGCATGCCGCCCGCCCTCGAGGGCGAGGCCGGATTCGCGGCGAGCGGCCAGTGTCTGGTGTCCTCCGGACCGAAGGACGTCTGGCTGGCCACCGGAGGAGCGGCACGCGCGCGCGTGCTGCACTCCGCCGACCGGGGTCGCACCTGGACGGTCACCGACAGCCCGATCCCGGGCGGCGACCCGGCGCGCGGCGTCTTCGCCCTCGCCTTCCGCGACCGCGCCCACGGCCTAGCCGTCGGCGGCGACTTCCGCCCCGACCAGGCCGCACCCGGCGCCGCCGCCCGCACCGCCGACGGCGGCCGCGGC
>KL568614.1:91891-94840 GCA_000715605.1 Streptomyces speibonae
CCCCCGGCCTACCGCTCCGGCGTCGCCTGGCTCCCGCACCGCCGCACCGCCGCCCTCGCGGTCGGCCCCACCGGCACCGACCTGACGACCGACGCAGGCCGCACCTGGCGGACCGTCGACACCGGCTCGTACGACACGGTCGACTGCACGCCCGACCGCGGCTGCTGGGCCGCGGGGGAGCGGGGACGGGTCGCCCGTCTGGAGCACTGAGCGCGGACGGCATGCCCTGATCGCCGCCGAGCCGGGTACCCGTGCGTCGTACGCGAGAGGAAGTGAGCGGACATGCCACGCGGTTCCAGCCCCAAACGGGAGCGTCAGTACGAGCACATCAAGGAGAGCGCCGAGGACCGGGGCGAGAGCACCGGGCGCGCCAAGGAGATCGCCGCCCGCACCGTGAACAAGGAGCGCGCCCGGTCCGGGGAGTCCAGGACGGCCAGCCGTACCTCCACCCAGGACATGTCGTCCGGCAAGCGGGGTGGTCAGCGGTCCGGCAAGGGCCCTCAGGGACCCACCCGCGACCAGTTGTACGAGGAGGCCAGGAAGAAGGGTGTGGAAGGCCGTTCGAGCATGAACAAGAGTCAGCTCCAGCGGGCGCTCGGCAAGTGAGCGCCTCCGCGCGGAGGGGACGGACCGGGAGGCGCCCTCCGCGCGGAGCACACCCGCCCCGTAGGCTCGGGGAACCATGACGACCGTACGCACACCGCCCGGCTGGCCGGCGACCGAGGAAGAGGCCCGAGCCGTCCAGGACCGGCTGCGGGAGCGGGTGGTGCTCGACGAGGCCGGCCCGCCGCCCGGTACCGGCCACGCGACCGGCGTCGACGTGGCGTACGACGACGAGCGGGACCTCGTCGCCGCCGCGGCGGTCGTCCTGGACGCGGCCACCCTGGACGTCGTCGCCGAGTCCACGGCCGTCGGCCGCGTCTCCTTCCCGTACGTCCCCGGCCTGCTCGCCTTCCGCGAGATCCCGGCCGTGCTGGCGGTCCTGGACGCCCTGCCGTGCCCGCCCGGCCTCGTGGTCTGCGACGGCTACGGCCGCGCCCACCCCCGCCGCTTCGGCCTGGCCGCCCACCTCGGCGTCCTCACCGGCCTGCCCACGATCGGCGTCGCCAAGAACCCCTTCACCTTCACGTACGAGGAACCGGACACCCCGCGTGGCAGCACGGCCCCGCTGCTCGCCGGCCACGAGGAGGTCGGCCGCGCCCTGCGCACCAGGGACGCCGTCAAGCCGGTCTTCGTCTCGGTCGGCCACCGCGTGAGCCTGGACAACGCCTGCGCCCACACCCTCGCGCTGGCCCCCGCCTACCGTCTTCCGGAGACCACCCGCAGAGCCGACGCCCTGTGCCGCCGGGCGCTCGCGGGGGCCGCCGCCCCCGTTCAGGAGGCGTCCTCAACCCTCCACCGCCCCACTTCGCGGTAGTCCGAGTCGTAGACCGCCGCCCCGTCCCCGGGCTCCATCGCATAGTGCCGCAGGTTCCCGCCCCAGTACCGCAGGATCCGTCCCAGCTCGCCCGCCGGGTCCTTCGTCAGGGCGTCGTCGTCCATGGCCACTTCGAGGTGAAATCGCATGCCTTCAAGTGTTTCATTGAACTGCCCAGTGAAGCTTCGAAGCCTTCCGAGCCAGTGCTGAGCGGGGTCCGGGCGCCAAAGTCTCAAACGGTTGGTGCCCCGGCGCGGCGTACGCCACCGCCCGAGTGAGTACCGCTCCTGAGTACCCGTACGGATGCCGGCGCCCGCCCCTCCCGGCAGCCTTGGCCGCATGACGACACACCGCGCACCCAAGCCCGTCGCCGGCGGCCGGCCCGTCGAGCGGGCCGTCACCGTCGGGCTCGCCCTGGCCGCGATCGCCGGACTGGGCTGGATCGTCGGGATGATCTACACGCTGGTCCGGTGGCCGCTGTAGCAGACCTCCCGCCGGACGCCGTTCAGCGTGTCGCCGCCACGCGGAAGCGGATGCCCGCCGCGCGGAGGCGGTCGGTCAGCGCGTCGCCCATCGCCACCGCCGTCGTGACCTGGCCCGCCGACGGCGGAAGGTCGTCCAGGGCCAGACACAGGGCCCCCTCGGCCAGCATCTTCGCGGTCTCGTCGTAGCCGGGGTCACCCCCCGCGACCTCCGTGAACACCCGCCGTCCGCCGCCCTCCCCGACGAAGCGGACGGTGAACCAGCTCCGGGCGCGCTTCTCCGGGCCCGGCCCTTCGCCGGGCCTGAGCCGGTCGGAGAGCCGGCGCCGCAGCGCCGGGAACTGGGCCGCCGTGACCAGCGCGCCGACCGCCGCGACCCCGCCCACGGCGACCGGGAGGCGGGGCACGGCCGCGTAGTGCCGGTAGCGGAAGTCGGGGCCGTAGCGGTCGAGCGACCCCGCCGAGCGGCGCACGATCTGCCCGTCGATCGTCGGCAGGGGCAGCGCCCAGGCGCCGACCTCCGGCGCGTAGCGCGCGGCGCCCAGGGGCGCCGAGGCCCGGCGGTCCATCAGCCGCGGTTCGTGGCGTCCGCGGTCGCGGGCCGCCGCGCGGATCCGGCGGTGCCGGGCGAACTGGTTCAGCGCCGAGGCGAGGGTCCCGCCCGAGAAGGCCGCGTCCACGGTGACGTAACCGTCCACGGTCAACGGCACCCCCTCCGGCAGCTGCCGCACGGTGAAGTACGCCCCGAGGTCGTGCGGCACCGAGTCGAAACCGCAGGCGTGCACCAGCCGCGCCCCGGTCTCCCGCGCGCGTGCGTCATGGCGGACGTACACGAGATCCACGAACTCCGGTTCACCCGTGAGGTCGACGTAGTCCGTCCCGGCGTCCGCGCAGGCGGCGACGAGTTCCTCGCCGTACTCCACGTAGGGGCCCACGGTCGTGGCGACCACCCGGGCCTGATCGGCGAGGGCGCGCAGGGAGCCCGGGTCGGAGACGTCCGCCCGCAGCAGCCCCACGTCCGCGCCGCCGGGCAGCCGCTCCCGCAGCCGC
>KL568614.1:95023-100771 GCA_000715605.1 Streptomyces speibonae
CGCTGGAGCCGCTCCGTGCCGCGGCCCGCGATCGCCCAGCGCAGCCCGGCCGGGGCATGGGCGGCGAGGTACTCCGCGGTCAGCGTCCCGACGAACCCGGTCGCTCCGAAGAGCACGATGTCGTAGGGACGATCCGTCCTGTTCAGCCTGCTCATGACACCCCTTGGTCGTGCGGCCGCGCCGCTGTCGGGGGCCGAGGCTAGCGTGAAGGCAGCGGAGTGCGACGACGAGCCCGGAGGAAAGCGATGGCCGTGCCCCCGAACGCCCTGAAGAAGTGGGAGAAAGCGCGCGACCAGCTCACGGACGAGACGGCGCACGCCCGCGCGCTGTCCCGCACCATTGCCCCCGAGCGGCTGGCGGCCGGGCTCGACGCGCGTTGAGAGGGCGGCGTGACCGGGCGGGGACGGAGCCCGGACCGTAGAGTGGCCAAGCGCTTGCTCGCCCGGTCTTGTGCCGGGTGGAACGTGTTCTTAACATCGCTGGTGTTACAGCATGTGTGTCACAGCCGATGGGGGCTCGATGACGGAGGCGAAGGCGCCGGGACAGGGTCCGCTCACCGGCGTGCGCGTGGTCGAACTGGCCGGCATCGGGCCGGGCCCGTTCGCCGCGATGCTCCTGGCCGACCTGGGCGCCGACGTCGTGCGCGTGGACCGCCCGGGCGGCCCCGGTCTGGGCATCGACCCCGCCCTGGACGTCACCAACCGCAACAAGCGGTCCGTCATCGTCGACCTGAAGGACACCGACGGCCCCGCCCGCGTCCTCGACCTCGTCGAACGCGCCGACGTCCTCATCGAGGGCTACCGCCCCGGCGTGGCCGAACGCCTCGGCGTCGGCCCCGGGGACTGCCACGCCCGCAACCCCCGCCTGGTCTACGGCCGGATGACCGGCTGGGGCCAGCACGGCCCGCTCGCCGACCGCGCCGGACACGACATCGCCTACATCGCCCTCACCGGCACCCTCGGCCTGATCGGCGGCCCCGACGAGCCCCCGGCCGTCCCCGCCAACCTGCTCGGCGACTACGCGGGCGGCTCCCTCTACCTCGTCGTCGGAGTCCTCGCCGCCCTGCACCACGCGCGCGCGACCGGCACCGGCCAGGTCGTCGACGCCGCGATCGTGGACGGGACCGCCCACCTCTCCACGATGATCCACGGCATGCTCGCCGCGGGAGCCTGGCAGGACCGGCGGGGCGCCAACCTCCTCGACGGGGGATGCCCCTACTACGGCACCTACGAGACCGCCGACGGCGGGCACATGGCGGTCGGCGCGCTGGAGCCGCGGTTCTACGCCGAGTTCCTGCGCCTGCTCGGCATCGAGGACCAGGAGGCGGCCCACGCCGACGTCTCCCGCTGGCCCGCCCTGCGCGAACGGGTCGCCGCCCGTTTCCGGGAACGCACCCGCGAGGCGTGGACGGCCGTCTTCGAGGGTACCGACGCCTGTGTGGCGCCCGTGCTCTCCCTCCGCGAGGCCCCGCACCACCCGCATCTCGCCGCCCGCGGCACCTTCACCGACCACGACGGCATCACCCAGCCCGCGCCCGCCCCGCGGTTCTCCGCGACGCCCGCCACCGTCCGTACCGGACCCGCCCGGCCGGGCGCGCACACCGACGACGTGGCCCGCGACTGGGACCTGCCCAGGCCGGCGACGCCGGCCCCCGCCCGCACCTCACCGCCCTCCCACCCTCAGTGAAAGGCCTCCTCGTGAGCACCGAAGCGTACGTGTACGACGCGATCCGCACCCCGCGCGGGCGCGGCAAGGCGACCGGCGCCCTGCACGGGACCAAGCCCATCGACCTGGTCGTCGGCCTCATCCACGAGCTCCGGGACCGCTTCCCGGACCTGGACCCGGCCGCGATCGACGACATCGTGCTCGGCGTCGTCGGCCCGGTCGGCGACCAGGGTTCCGACATCGCCCGCATCGCCGCGATCGCCGCCGGACTGCCCGACACGGTCGCGGGCGTCCAGGAGAACCGGTTCTGCGCCTCGGGTCTGGAGGCCGTCAACCTGGCCGCCGCCAAGGTGCGCTCCGGCTGGGAGGACCTCGTCCTCGCGGGCGGCGTGGAGTCCATGTCCCGCGTCCCCATGGCCTCCGACGGCGGCGCCTGGTTCAACGACCCGATGACCAACCTCGCCGTCAACTTCGTTCCGCAGGGCATCGGCGCCGACCTCATCGCCACCATCGAGGGCTTCTCCCGGCGCGACGTCGACGAGTACGCGGCCCTCTCCCAGGAGCGCGCGGCCACCGCCTGGAAGGAGAACCGCTTCGAGCGGTCCGTCGTCCCGGTCAGGGACCGCAGCGGCCTGGTCGTCCTCGAGCGCGACGAGCACATGCGCCCCGGCACGACCGCCGACTCGCTGGGCAAGCTGAAGCCGTCCTTCGCGGACATCGGCGACCTCGGCGGCTTCGACGCCGTCGCCCTGCAGAAGTACCACTGGGTGGAGAAGATCGACCACGTCCACCACGCGGGCAACTCCTCCGGCATCGTGGACGGCGCCGCCCTCGTCGCCATCGGCTCCAAGGAGGCCGGTGAGCGGGCCGGACTCACCCCGCGCGCCCGGATCGTCTCCGCCGCCGTCTCCGGCTCCGAGCCCACCATCATGCTCACCGGCCCCGCCCCGGCCACCCGCAAGGCGCTCGCCAAGGCCGGACTGACCATCGACGACATCGACCTGGTCGAGATCAACGAGGCGTTCGCCGCCGTCGTCCTGCGCTTCGTGAAGGACATGGGCCTGTCGCTGGACAAGGTCAACGTCAACGGCGGCGCCATCGCGCTGGGCCACCCCCTCGGCGCCACCGGCGCCATGATCCTCGGCACCCTCGTCGACGAACTCGAGCGCCAGGACAAGCGCTACGGGCTCGCCACCCTGTGCGTGGGCGGCGGCATGGGCATCGCCACCGTCGTCGAACGCCTCTGACCTCCCGGCGTCCCGCCACCTCACTCACGGAGACCTCCTCATGACCGAGAGCACCACCATCCGCTGGGAGCAGGACCGCACCGGCGTCGTCACCCTCGTGATCGACGACCCCCACCAGTCCGCGAACACCATGAACCGGGCGTTCCGCGACTCCCTCGCCGCGATCACCGACCGCCTGGAGGCCGAGCAGGACTCCATCCGCGGGGTCGTCATCACCTCCGCCAAGAAGACCTTCTTCGCCGGCGGCGACCTGCGCGACCTGATCCGGGTCACGCCCGAGACCGCCCAGGAACTGTTCGACGGCGGCCTGGCGCTCAAGCGGCAGCTGCGCCGCATCGAGACCCTCGGCAAGCCGGTCGTCGCCGCCCTCAACGGCGCCGCCCTCGGCGGCGGCTACGAACTCGCCCTGGCCTGCCACCACCGCATCGCCCTGGACGCACCCGGCTCCAGGATCGGCTGCCCCGAGGTCACCCTCGGCCTGCTCCCCGGCGGCGGCGGTGTCGTGCGCACCGTGCGGCTGCTCGGCATCACCGACGCGCTGCTCAAGGTGCTCCTCCAGGGCACCCAGTACGCGCCGCGCCGCGCCCTGGAGAACGGCCTGGTCGACGAGGTCGCCGACACGCCCGAGGACATGATCGCCAAGGCCCGCGCCTTCATCGACGCCCACCCCGAGTCGCAGCAGCCCTGGGACCGGCCCGGCTACCGCATCCCGGGCGGCACCCCGTCGAACCCGAAGTTCGCCGCCAACCTGCCCGCCTTCCCCGCCAACCTGCGCAAGCAGACCGGCGGCGCCCCCTACCCGGCCCCGCGCAGCATCATGGCCGCCGCCGTCGAGGGCGCCCAGGTCGACTTCGAGACCGCCCAGGTGATCGAGGCCCGCTACTTCGTCGAACTGGCCGCGGGACAGACCGCCAAGAACATGATCCAGGCGTTCTTCTTCGACCTCCAGGCCGTCAACTCCGGCGCCAACCGCCCCCAGGGCGTCGCACCGCGTACGGTCCGCAAGGTCGCCGTCCTCGGCGCCGGGATGATGGGCGCCGGCATCGCCTACTCGTGCGCCCGCGCGGGGATCGACGTCGTCCTGAAGGACGTCTCCCTCGAAGCCGCGGTCAAGGGCAAGGGCTACTCCGAGAAGCTGTGCGCCAAGGCCGTCGGCAGGGGACGTACCACCCGGGACAAGGCCGACGCGCTGCTCGCGCGGATCACGCCCACCGCCGAGGCCGCCGACCTGGCCGGCTGCGACGCGGTCATCGAGGCCGTCTTCGAGGACACCTCCCTCAAGCACAAGGTGTTCCAGGAGATCCAGGACGTCGTCGCCCCCGACGCGCTGCTGTGCTCCAACACCTCCACCCTGCCCATCACCGCCCTCGCCGAGGGCGTCGAGCGGCAGGACGACTTCATCGGGCTGCACTTCTTCTCACCCGTCGACAAGATGCCGCTGGTCGAGATCATCAAGGGCGAGCGCACCGGCGAGGAGGCGCTGGCCCGCGCCTTCGACCTGGTCCGCCAGATCAACAAGACCCCGATCGTGGTCAACGACGCGCGCGGCTTCTTCACCTCCCGCGTCATCGGGCACTTCCTCAACGAGGGCGTCGCCATGGTCGGCGAGGGCGTCGAGCCCGCCTCCGTGGAGCAGGCCGCCGCCCAGGCGGGCTACCCCGCCAAGGTGCTCTCCCTGATGGACGAGCTCACGCTCACCCTGCCGCGGAAGATCCGGGACGAGTCGAAGCGGGCCGTGCGGGAGGCGGGCGGCACCTGGATTCCGCACCCGGCCGAGGCGGTCATCGACCGCATGGTCGACGAGTTCGGACGCACCGGCCGCAGCGGCGGCGCCGGCTTCTACGAGTACGGCGAGGACGGCGGCCGCGGCGCCCTGTGGCCGGGACTGCGCGAGCACTTCACCGTGCCGGGCCACCGGATCCCCTTCCGCGACATGCAGGAACGCATGCTGTTCGCCGAGGCGCTGGACACCGTCCGGCTGCTCGAGGAGGGCGTGCTGACCTCCGTCGCCGACGCCAACATCGGCTCGATCCTCGGCATCGGCTTCCCCGGCTGGACCGGCGGCGTCCTGCAGTACATCAACGGCTACGAGGGAGGGCTGCCCGGGTTCGTGGCCCGCGCGCGGGAGCTCGCCGAGCGCTACGGGGAGCGTTTCACCCCGCCCGCCCTGCTGGTGGAGAAGGCCGAGAAGGGAGAGGTCTTCAGGGACGCGCGCTGACGGCGTTCAGCGCCCCTCGCCCTCCTCGTCGAGCCACTCCCGCAGCTCCTCCCGCAGCGACCGCTGAAAGGCCGTGAGCAGCGCCTGCACCACGAGCGGATGCATCCGGGCGGACAGGGACCGCACATCCCGCGCGTCCTTGTCCGCCACGGCGTCGCGCAGCAGCCGCGACAGCTCACGGGCCGCCGCGCGGGAGTGCTCGATGAGCGCGCCACGGGCGGCGAGGACCGTCTCGTGCGACAGCGGTACGTCCAGCAGCTCGACGCCGAGCCGCAACAGCCCGGCGTCGACCCGGAAGACCTCGCCGTCCGGCGTCTCCCCGGACCGCTCGACGACGTCCATCGCCGCCAGCCGCTTCAGGTCCTCCTCGCCCAGCGCACGCCCCGCGCGGCGCTCCAGCTCCCGGCGCGACACCGTCTCCGTCGCGCCGGGAGCCCAGGACGCCACCACGGCCCGCTGGACCGCCAGGTCACGCACGCTCAGGTCCGACGGCAGCTGACCCAGATAGCGTTCGATGGCCCCGAGCGTCATGCCCCGGCTCTGCAGCTCCTCGATGAGCTCCAGCCGGGCCAGATGCTCCCGCCCGTAGCGGCCGACCCGCCGCGGACCGATCACCGG
>KL568614.1:100973-104089 GCA_000715605.1 Streptomyces speibonae
CCCGCCGCGGACCGATCCCCGGCGGCGGCAGCAGCCCCTTGGTGCCGTAGAAGCGCACCGTGCGCACGGTGACCCCCGCCCGGGCCGCCAGCTCGTCGATCGTCAGGGCCTCGGTCTCGGTCGTCATGTGCAGCAGTATCGCTGTCCCACCACCACTGTGACACCCGTACTGTCACCCCGCCGCATTGTCAGTGGCGGTCCGTAGGGTGGCGCCATGTCGGGGATCACTTACATCCGGGGCGACGCCACCGCACCGTCCGTGAAGGGCGTCAAGGTGATCGCCCATGTCTGCAACGACATCGGGGGCTGGGGGAGGGGCTTCGTCGTGGCCGTGTCGCGCCGCTGGCCCGAGCCGGAGGCGGCCTACCGCGCCTGGCACCGGGACCGCGCCTCCAACGACTTCGCGCTGGGCGCGGTGCAGCTCGTCCAGGTGGAGCGGTACGTCTGGGTGGCCAACATGATCGGCCAGCGGGGCATCAGGACCGGCGGCAAGGGCGTGCCCGTGCGCTACGAGGCGATCGACGCGGCCCTCGTCCGCCTCGCCGGCCACGCGAGCGCGCTGGGCGCCTCGGTCCACATGCCCCGCATCGGGTGCGGTCTCGCCGGGGGGACGTGGTCCCGCGTCGAGCCGCTCGTCGACGAGCGGCTGGCCCGGCGGGGGATACCGGTGACGGTGTACGACCACGGGGACTGAGCGGCGAGATCTCACGAGGCGTCAGATGCGCTCTTTTGCACGCGAGTTCACGGATGTACCGTCCGCGCATGCCGATACGCACGCGCCCCACGATCTGGAGAACGCTCGCGACGGCGGCCACCGCCGCCCTGACGGCCACCCTGTTCACCCCGGCCGCGGCGGAGGCCACGCCGCGTGAGAGCCGGCCCGTCCACTCCTACGACAACGCCATCCGCGAGGCCGTCTGGGTGGACACCGGCCTCGACGAGGACCGGGACGGTCGGACCGACCGGGTCGCCGTCGACATCGTCCGGCCCCGCGAACCTGCTCAGCAGGGCCGGAAGGTCCCCGTCATCATGGACGCCAGCCCGTACTACTCCTGCTGCGGGCGCGGCAACGAGAGCCAGCGCAAGACGTACGACGCGAACGGCGACGTCGTGCGCATGCCGCTGTTCTACGACAACTACTTCGTGCCGCGCGGCTACGCCGTCGTCGGCGTGGACCTGGCCGGAACCAGCCGGTCCGACGGCTGCGTGGACGTCGGGGGCCGCTCCGACATCCAGTCCGCGAAGGCCGTCGTCGACTGGCTCAACGGCCGCGGCACGGCGTACACCAGCCGCACCGGCACCGAGCGCGCCCGGGCCGGCTGGACCAACGGCCGCACCGGCATGATCGGCAAGAGCTGGGACGGCACCATCGCCAACGGCGTCGCCGCCACCGGCGTCGAGGGCCTGGAGACCATCGTCCCGATCGCCGCCATCTCCACCTGGTACGACTACTACTTCAGCCAGGGCGCCCCGCTCTACGACTCCGGCCCCGACTGGCTCTCCCAGTACGTCGAGACACCCGAGGCCCGCGCCCAGTGCGCCGAAGTGCAGCGCGAACTCGTCGAGGGCGCCCCGCGCAGAGGCGACCGCACCCCGCTGTGGACCGCCCGCGACTACGTGCGCGCGGCCGAGAAGGTCGAGGCCAGCGTCTTCCTGGTGCACGGCATGCAGGACCTCAACGTGCGTATGCAGCACGTCGGCCCCTGGTGGGACGCCCTCGCGAAGAACGGCGTGCGGCGCAAGATCTGGCTCTCCCAGACCGGCCACGTCGACCCCTTCGACTTCCGCCGCGCCGAGTGGGTCCGCACCCTGCACCGCTGGTTCGACCACGAACTCCTCGGCTACGACAACGGCATCGACCGCGAACCCATGGCCGACATCGAGCGCCGGCCCGACCAGTGGGTCACCTCGTCCGCCTGGCCCCCGCGCGGCACGGACACCACCACCCTGCGCCCCCGCGCGGGTGACGAACCCGGCGTCGGCACCCTGGGGCTGCGCCGCGGCACGGGCAGCGAGTCCTTTACCGACGACCCCCGCCTCGGCGAGGCCGACTGGGCCGCCCATGTCGACACATCGACTTCAGCCAAGGCGGGCTTCGTCACCGGCCCGCTCACCCGCGACCTGCGCCTGTCCGGTGCCTCCGAGGTCACCGTCACCGCCACACCCAGCACCCCCACGGCCCATCTGTCCGCCGTCCTCGTGGACCTCGGCCCCGACACCATCCGCGACCACACCGGCGACGGCGAGGGCATCGCCACCCTGCCCGAACGCACCTGCTGGGGCGCGAGCACCGAGGGCGACAGCTCCTGCTTCCTCGAGACCCGCGCGAGCACCGTCGACGTCGAGCACACCGTCGTCAGCCGCGGCTGGGCGGATCTCGGACACCACGCGGGCGACGGCACGGGCGAGCCCCTGGTCCCCGGCAAGCGGTACACGATCACGCTCGACCTGGCCGCCACCGACCACGTGGTGCCCGAGGGACACCGTCTGGCGCTGATCGTCGCCGGCACGGACCGTGGCCTGATCGACCCGCCCGCCGACACCCCGGCCCTCCGCATCAACCTCGCACGCACGTTCGCCCGGGTGCCGTTCGTCGGCGGCACGGCCGCGTTCGCCCGCGCCACGGCGGGTGCGCAGGCCACCGCCGCCCCGGACGCCGTCCTGCACGGCGTGGGCCGGCCCGACGCCACCCACCGTGTCCCCGGGGCGGACCGGTGAAGCATCCCGGGCAGGCGAGACCGAGTCGTTGTGCTGAAGAGGTGAGTTTTGCGCCAAAGGTGGTAATGGCCTATCGGGAGAAACGCTCTCCGCCCCACGGCTCTGACGAAGGGTGCCGCCTGTGACGCAGGACGAACACACCGACAAGGCCCTCTTGGCGGGCCCGCTGCCCGGTTCCGAAGCGGGCCTGCCCGGACGGGACAAGCCGCGGACCGACCGGGTGGTGTTCGGCGTCACCGCCGTGCTCACCCTCGCGTTCGTGCTCTGGGGCGCCATCTGGACGGATTCGCTCGAGGACGCCTCCTCCAGCATGCTCGGCGGGCTGATGCACAACGGCGGCTGGGGATTCATGCTGGCCGCCTCGGGCTTCGTGGTCTTCGCGCTCTGGCTCGCGGCCA
>KL568614.1:104297-106150 GCA_000715605.1 Streptomyces speibonae
CTACGGCCGGATCCGCCTCGGTGCGGAGGGCGAGGAGCCGGAGTTCCGGACGGTGTCGTGGATCGCCATGATGTTCAGCGCCGGTATGGGCATCGGCCTGATGTTCTGGGGCGTGAGCGAACCGCTCGCCCACTACACGGACTCCCCGCCCGGCACCAGCCCGGCCGACTCCGGCGACCGCATGGAAACGGCCATGGCCACCACCCTGTTCCACTGGACGCTCCACCCGTGGGCGATCTACGCGGTGGTGGGCCTCGCCATCGCCTACAGCACCTTCCGGCGCCGCCGCCGGCAGACCATCAGCGCGGTGTTCACCCCGCTCATCGGCGAGAAGAACGCGAGCGGCATCGGCGGCCGGGTCATCGACATCCTCGCCATCATCGCGACGGTCTTCGGCTCCGCGGCCTCGCTCGGCCTCGGGGCGCTGCAGATCGGGTCCGGGGTCGAGAAGCTCGACTGGCTGGACACGGTCAGCACCGGCCTGCTGGTCGCCATCATCGCCGTCCTGACCGTGGCGTTCGTGGCCTCCGCCGTCTCCGGTGTGGAGAAGGGCATCCAGTGGCTGTCCAACACCAACATGGTGCTGGCGCTGCTGCTCGCCGTGTTCGTGTTCGTCGCGGGCCCGACCATCCTCATCCTGGATCTGTTGCCCACCTCGGTCTTCGCCTACCTCGGCGACCTGCCCGAACTGGCCGGCCGCACCGAGATCAGCGGTGGTGAGGGCGTCGCCGACTGGCTGGGCAGCTGGACGGTCTTCTACTGGGCGTGGTGGATCTCCTGGACGCCGTTCGTCGGCATGTTCATCGCCCGCATCAGCCGGGGCCGGACCATCCGTCAGTTCATCGGCGGGGTCATCCTCGTGCCGAGCGTGGTCAGCCTGGTCTGGTTCGCTATCTTCGGCGGCTCGGCGATGCGGCTGGAGGAGCAGAACCGGCTCGGGGACGAGACGACGCCCGAGGGGCGGCTCTTCGCCGTGCTCCAGGACTATCCCATCGCCACCGTCACCAGCCTGCTGGTGATGATCCTCGTCGGCATCTTCTTCGTCTCGGGCGCCGACGCGGCCTCCGTCGTGATGGGCACCCTCTCGCAGAAGGGCGCGCTCGAACCGGGGCGTCTGGTCGTGGTGTTCTGGGGTGTGGTCACCGGTGCGGTGGCGGCGATCATGCTGCTCGTCGGCAGCGGCGAGGGCGACGCGCTGACCGGCCTGCAGAACCTGACGATCCTCGCGGCGGCCCCGTTCATCATCGTGATGATCTTCATGTGCGTGGCCCTCATGCGCGACCTGCGCCGCGACCCGCTCATCGTGCGGCACCGCATGGGCTCCGAGGCGGTGGGCCTCGCGGTCATCGAGGGCCACACCAAGTACGACGGCGAGTTCGAACTCCGCGTCGGCCCCGGCCGAGGCCCGGACGTGGAGGGCGACCCCGTCGGCAAACACTGACCCCCACCGCGGGCGCGGGGGCGCGCTCGCGCCGCACCCTGGGCACACCCGGGCCGACGCGGGGCAGAGGAGCCCGACCGGTGCCGGACGTGCCCCGCCGGCCGGTCCGGCTCGTCTGTCGCTTCGCCGCCGGGCACCGGAGTCGCAACCCCGCCCGCTTGAGGGCCGCGCGCCGACGGCACGGGGGCCGGCGGCGGACGCGGCCCTCGCCCGGGCGGGTCGGCCGCGATGGTCAGCCGGCCGGGGGCACGTGGCGGTTGCGCGCGGGTGGCGTCGCGGCCCACTGCGGGGGCGGGGGCTGGTCCGTGAGGCCAGCGGCAACGTCGTACGCGTGGGCGCCGACGCTCCCGCCGCGCGAGCAGGCTCGTCCGGAACACCCCCTGCCGGCGCGGGGCAGGGGAGCCCGATCGGC
>KL568614.1:106347-107611 GCA_000715605.1 Streptomyces speibonae
ATCGCGCTCGGCCGGCAGCGCACCCGGGCCGACACGAGGCGGGGTGCCCCGGACGCTGCCCGGCTCCGCACCGACACCCATCCCGCCCTGCTGCGGCCGTCGCACATCGAGCGCAGGGCCCACACTCCGCGCGGGGACCCGCGTCGGGCCGGCAAGCGTGGCCCCCCGGGCCGCTCGTCCGTGGCACGCCCGGGGCGGCGCGGCGCTGGGGAGCCCCGAGGGGCAGGCCGCACCCGTGGGCGGCCCGGCTCCTAGGTCGGCTTCGCGCCCCCGCCGGGGTGTACCGGCGGCAGGGGCATCGCCCCCGCGAGGCCCGGGGCAACGGCACGTGTGCCGTGGGCGGACGCCGCCGTTGTCAGGGCGGGCCGGTCGCGACGGGGCAGTCGGCCCGGCGCGCATGCCGCGCGGTCGCCGTGGCCGTCGGGCTGTGGCCCTGCCCGGCGGTGGGCACGCTCATCCGTGCTCGTGGTGCTCACCCGGTCGGCTCAGCGCAGGGCCAGGGTGGCTGTGGCCTCCGCGCAGCCCCAGGCGACCGTGACTCCCGCGCCGCCGTGGCCGTAGTTGTGGACGAGGGCGGTGCCGTCGGGGAGGGCGACGCGTTCCAGGCGGACCGTGTCGCGGGCCGGGCGCAGGCCCACGCGGTGGTCCAGGACGCGGGCGCCGGCGATCTCCGGGCGCAGGGCCGTGCACCGTCGTACGATCGCGTCGGCCTCCTGCGGGTCCGGGTCCGTGGACCAGACGCCCTCCTCCGCCGTACCGCCGAGGACCAGCCACCCCGGCTGCGGGAAGACGTACGCCAGCGAGCCGTCGGCCCCCGTGGAGACCGTCCACGTACGGATCCCCGGATTCTCCAGGATCACCAACTGCCCCCGCACCGGCCGCACCGACGGATCCGGCACCAGCTCCCGCGCGCTCAGCCCCGTGCAGTTGACCACGACCGGCGCTCCGGTGCCGGACAGATCCGTCGCCGTACGCGCCTCGACCACGCCCCCCGCCGCCAGGAACCGGTCCCGCAGCCACGGGAGATGAGTCGACATGTCGATGAGCGGAAGCCGGGCCCACACCCCCGACCCTGCGGGATACTCCGCGGCCGTCGCCGGGCGCAGCCCCGGCAGCCTCGCGGCGGCCCACGCGGCGACCTCGTCCAGGGACGTCTCGCCCAGTACCCCTTCGACCATCCGTACGCCGGTGGTGCCGGGCCGCTGCGCCAGTTCCTCGTACACGTCAAGCGAGCGCAGCGCCCACGCCCGGGCCGACGCCATCG
>KL568614.1:107821-109843 GCA_000715605.1 Streptomyces speibonae
GGTACGGCCACCACAGCGCGCCCGCGACCGCCGAGGTGGTCCCCTCCACCGGGTCCCGCGCCCACAGCCGGACCCGCGCGCCGCGCTCGGCCAGGACCACCGCCGTGGACAGCCCCACGACGCCGCCGCCGATCACCAGTACGTCGCAGCCCAGTTCGCTCTCCATCGCGTGGACCTTAGCGGAATATGTCATGCCGTGCTCGGGTCCGTCCCCCGGAGGGAATACTCACGGCATGTCTGCCGCGTACGCGACCTTCGGCCTGGCACCGGCGACCAGGGCCGGTGGACTCCTCGCCAACGGTGACCACCAGGCCCACCGGGACTTCGTCGACTTCGTCGTCGACGGACGCCCGCTGCTGTTCCGCCTCTCCGACCTGGACGCCGTCTCCCCGCTCGCCTCCGACGTCCCGCCCTCGATCTTCACCGCCCAGGTCCGCAGCCTGCTCCTGGAGACCGAGGCGCCGCTGCCCGCCGGCCGGTACATCGTCTACGGCTGCCCCGAGTGCGAGGATCTCGCCTGCGGCGCGGTCACCGCGGTCATCGAACGCGACGGCGAGGACGTCGTCTGGCGGGACTTCGCCTGGCAGACCGACGACCACGCCGACCTGGAGTTCAACGGCTACCACGGCATAGGCCCGTTCCGCTTCCGCGGCACCGAGTACCGCGCCGCGCTCGCCGCCCTGCTCGACGGCGGCGCCCCCGGCTCCCGCCGCCGGGTTCTGCTGATCGGCGCCCGGGTCGCCCTGCTCGCCCGGCTCGCGGCCGCCCTGCGCACGATCGGCATCGGCGCCGACATCGCCCAGGACGCCGACGGTGTCCCCGCCGACGAACTGCGCGCCTACGGCGCCGTCGTCTTCGGCCGGTCCGTCGGCGCCGCGGACCGCGACGCCGTCCGCCGCGCCTTCACCGCCGCCGGGGCCGACGTGCCCTGCGTCGACGGCCTCGCCCCGATCGTCCCGCTGCTGGTCGCCCAGACCGAACAGGCCCTCGACAACAGCCCGCCGCAGCGGCGCCGGCTGACGGAACTCACCGCCGCCGACGGAGCCGTGGAGGTTGAGGTCACCGCGTCCTGCCGGGTCCGGCTCACCGCGTACCGGGTCGACCGCCTCGCCCGCACCCACACCCGGGACCTCTTCGACGACGTGCTGGAACCCGGACGCCACCGCGTCCCCCTGGACACCAAGTCGGCGCGGGGCGACGCCTGCGTCGTGGCCCGCACCGGCGGCACGGTCCTGGTGACGGCCGTACGGCACTGAGCGCTCGGGTGCCCGAGCGCTAACGGGCGGTCAGACGGCGGGCCAGTCGCGGATAGTCGACCACACAGCCGTCGTCGTCGAACTCCAGGTCGCTGCAGAAGTCCCCCGACGCGTAGCGGACGCGCCCGGGACCCAGATGCGTGTACGTCTGCCGCGAGGGCCGCACGCCGAGGTCGGGCACGGACACCCACGCCATCAGGAACTCCCGCTCGCCGGCCCGCCGGTGCAGCCCGTGCCGGAGCACCGGCATCGTGTTGGTCAGCGGGCACAGCCCCAGGTCGCAGTCGAGCGCGCCGACGAGCCCGGGCAGGCGCTCACCGTTCGCCGTCCAGCCGCCGTGCCCGTCGTGCAGCAGATCGAGCGTGCGGCTGCCGGAGGCGTCCTCGGCCGTCACCGTCAGCCGCCTCGTCACGTAGTCGTCCGCGGTCTCGAGGCCGTAGGCGATCCAGTACGGCTCCGGGACGGTTCCGACGGCCCGGCCGCGGGCCCGCAGCGACCCCGCACCGATGTCCGCCCAGGCCGTCTCGTACCCCTCGCTCGCGGTGACGTCCCAGGTGATGACGCGTGATCCCGGCATGCCGCCACCCTACGGCCCGGGCCCGGATCCGCGCGCCACCGCGCGGGACCCGGGCCCGGAAGCGGGACCGCTCAGCGCCTGCCGCCCTTGGGGTCGACCAGGCCGGCCCGGCGCAGGGCGTCGGCCATCGCGCTGTTCGCCGGCGCGGGCGCCTGCCGCGAGCCGCCGCCACCGCGGCCCTGGCGCTGC
>KL568614.1:110024-111889 GCA_000715605.1 Streptomyces speibonae
CCGCGGCCCTGGCGCTGCTGCGGCGGACGGCCGCCGCGCTGCCGGCGCTCACCGCCGGACCCCCGGTCCTGCGGCGCGGCCTCGTCGTCCAGCCGCAGCGTCAGCGAGATCCGCTTGCGCGGGATGTCCACGTCCAGGACCTTCACCTTGACGATGTCACCCGGCTTCACCACGTCCCGCGGGTCCTTGACGAACGTCTTCGACATCGCCGACACATGCACCAGACCGTCCTGGTGCACACCGACGTCCACGAACGCGCCGAACGCGGCGACGTTCGTGACGACTCCCTCCAGCACCATCCCGGAGGACAGGTCGGAGATCTTCTCCACGCCCTCCTTGAAGGCGGCGGTCCTGAACGCCGGACGCGGGTCACGCCCCGGCTTCTCCAGCTCCTTGAGGATGTCCGACACCGTCGGCAGCCCGAAGGTGTCGTCCACGAAGTCCTGCGGCCGCAGCGAGCGCAACACCGCCGTGTTGCCGACGAGCGAGGCCACCTCCTGGCCGGTGGTCTTCACCATCCGCCGCACCACCGGGTACGCCTCGGGGTGCACGCTGGACGCGTCCAGCGGGTCCTCCCCGCCGCGGATCCGCAGGAAGCCCGCACACTGCTCGTACGCCTTCGGGCCGAGCCGTGCCACCTTCTTCAGCTCGCCGCGCGACCGGAACGGCCCGTTGGAGTCCCGGTGCGCCACGATGTTCTCGGCGAGGCCGGAGGTGATGCCGGAGACCCGGGCGAGCAGCGGCGCCGACGCCGTGTTGACGTCCACGCCCACGCCGTTCACACAGTCCTCGACCACCGCGTCCAGCGAACGCGACAGCTTCACCTCGGACAGGTCGTGCTGGTACTGGCCGACGCCGATCGACTTCGGGTCGATCTTCACCAGCTCGGCCAGCGGGTCCTGGAGCCGCCGCGCGATGGACACCGCGCCGCGCAGCGACACATCCATGTCCGGCAGTTCCTGCGAGGCGAAGGCCGAGGCCGAGTACACCGAGGCGCCCGCCTCGGACACCATCACCTTCGTCAGCTTCAGCTCGGGGTGCTTGGCGATGAGCTCACCGGCGAGCTTGTCGGTCTCGCGGGACGCCGTGCCGTTGCCGATCGCGATCAGTTCGACAGCGTGCTCCTTCGCCAGCCGCGCCAGCTTGGCGATCGACTCGTCCCACCGGTTGGCCGGAACATGCGGATGGATCACGTCCGTGGCCACGACCTTGCCGGTCGCGTCCACCACGGCCACCTTCACACCCGTACGGAAGCCCGGGTCGAGACCGAGCGTCGCGCGCGTACCGGCGGGGGCGGCGAGCAGCAGGTCGCGCAGGTTCGCCGCGAAGACCCGCACCGCCTCGTCCTCGGCCGCGGTCCGCAGCCGCAGCCTGAGGTCGATCCCCAGGTGCACCAGGATGCGCGTGCGCCACGCCCAGCGGACCGTGTCGAGCAGCCACTTGTCCGCCGGGCGCCCCCGGTCGGCGATCTGGAAGCGGTGCGCGACGATCCCCTCGTACGACGACGGGCCGTCCACCGGCTCCTCCGGCTCCAGGACGAGGTCGAGGACCTCCTCCTTCTCGCCGCGCAGCAGCGCCAGCACACGGTGTGAGGGCAGCTCGGTGAACGGCTCGGCGAAGTCGAAGTAGTCGGCGAACTTCGCGCCCGCCTCCTCCTTGCCCTCGCGCACCTTCGCGGCCAGCCGGCCGCGCGTCCACATCCGCTCGCGCAGCTCGCCGATCAGGTCGGCGTCCTCCGAGAACCGCTCCGTCAGGATCGCCCGCGCGCCGTCCAGCGCGGCCTGCGGATCGGCGACCCCCTTGCCGGCGTCCACGAACGCGGCGGCCGCGGCCAGGGGCTCGACACCCGGATCCCCGAGCAGCCT
>KL568614.1:112086-113074 GCA_000715605.1 Streptomyces speibonae
CGCCAGCGGCTCGAGCCCGGCCTCGCGCGCGATCTGCGCCTTGGTGCGCCGCTTCGGCTTGAACGGCAGATAGATGTCCTCCAGGCGCGCCTTGGTCTCCGCGCCCCGGATCCGGGCCTGAAGTTCCTCGGTCAGCTTGCCCTGTTCGCGGACCGACTCCAGGATCGCCGTCCGGCGGTCCTCCAGCTCCCGCAGGTAGCGCAGCCGCTCCTCGAGCGTGCGCAGCTGCGCGTCGTCGAGCATCTCGGTCGCTTCCTTGCGGTAGCGGGCGATGAAGGGCACCGTCGAACCGCCGTCGAGCAGTTCGACGGCAGCCCTGACCTGCCGCTCCCGTACGCCGAGCTCTTCGGCGATCCTGCCTTCGATGGACCCTGCGAGGGGTGTCGTCACGTTCCCGTACCGCCTTCTCCACTGAGGTTGCGCGGCAATTGTGGCAGGTGACGCCGACAACAGGGGATCAGGGCGGCGACGCGTCCCCGGACGGCCCGGGCGGGGTCAGGCGCGACGGCCGCGGGTGGCGGACGAGGCCCCGCCGAACAGCCGGGCGAGTGCCCGGAACGGCAGCGTCACCACGGTGGCGATCGCGCCGCCGATCTGGCGCAGCACATCTGCGATGGCTCGGAACACGGTGTCTCCCCTTTCGTCTCCCGGCCTTCCCGGCCGGACGTACCGCGGGTACCTCGTCCACGCTTCAACATGCATGGCGGAAAAGGTGGGGAACCCGTCATTGCGGCCATCGAGAGCGACGTCAAGAATCATGCGCATGGCGCAGCGAACCGTTCTCGTGGTCCTCTTCGACGGGGTGCAGAGCCTCGATGTCACCGGACCCGTGGAGGTGTTCGCGGGCGCCGAGCAGCACACCCCGGGCACCTACCGGCTGTGCACCGCATCCCTCGACGGCGCTCCCGTGCGGACGAGCAGCGGACTGACCGTCGTACCGGACGGGGCGCTGGACGGGGCACCGGAGCCGCACACCCTGCTCGTGCCC
>KL568614.1:113360-114341 GCA_000715605.1 Streptomyces speibonae
GCCCACAGCGGCCGGCTCGCGCGGGACCACCCGGCCGTCGAGGTCGACCCCGACCCCATCTACATCCGGGACGGACACGTCGCCACCTCCGCCGGTGTCACCTCGGGCATCGACCTGGCCCTCGCCCTGGTCGAGGAGGACCTCGGCCGCGAGACCGCCCTCACCGTCGCCCGGCACCTGGTGGTGTTCCTGCGCCGGCCGGGGAACCAGGCCCAGTTCAGCGCCCAGCTCGCCGCCCAGACCGCACAGCGTGAGCCCTTGCGTGAGGTCCAGCAGTGGATCACCGAGCACCCCGGCGCGGATCTGAGCGTCGAGGCGCTCGCCGCGCGCGCCGCTCTCTCGCCGCGTCACTTCGCCCGCGCCTTCCAGGCCGAGACCGGTGTGACGCCGGGCCGCTACGTCGACCGGGTACGGCTGGAACACGCCCGGCGGCTGCTGGAGGACACCGGCGACGGTGTCGAGGAGATCTCCCGCGCCAGCGGCTACGGCACACCCGAGGCGATGCGCCGCGCCTTCGTCCGCACCCTCGGGGCGTCACCGGCGGAGTACCGCCGCCGCTTCCGGCCCGCTCCCTCACCCGCCCGCGCCTGAAAGGCCGCCGATGCAGATCGCCATCGTCCTCTTCGACCGCTTCACCGCCCTCGACGCCGTGGGCCCCTACGAGACCCTCGGCCGGCTCCCGGACGCACACACCGTGTTCGTCGCCGAACGGACCGGGCCCGTGCGCACCGACACCGGCGCGCTCGCGCTCACCGCCGACCAGGCCCTGGCCGACGTCCCGGCCCCGGACATCGTCGTCGTCCCCGGCGGCCCCGGCCAGACCCGGCAGATGGAGAACCGGGCCCTGCTGGACTGGCTGCGCGCCGTCGACGCCGCCAGCACCTGGACGACGTCCGTATGCACCGGATCCCTGCTGCTGGCCGCGGCCGGACTCCTCCAGGGGCGCCGGGCCACCTCCCACTGGCTGGCCCTGGACCATCT
>KL568614.1:114559-115202 GCA_000715605.1 Streptomyces speibonae
CCTCCCACTGGCTGGCCCTGGACCATCTGAAGCGGTTCGGCGCCGAGCCGACCGGGCAGCGCGTGGTGACCGACGGCAAGTACGTCACCGCGGCCGGCGTCTCCTCCGGCATCGACATGGGGTTCACCCTGCTCGGCCGGATCGCCGGCGACGAGCACGCCCAGTCCGTGCAGCTGCTCACCGAGTACGACCCGCAGCCGCCCTACGACGCCGGATCGCCCGAGAAGGCGCCCGCGCACCTCGTCGAGAAGTTCAGGTCGCGGAGCCGCTTCGCGCTGATGTAGACACGCTCCAGGTGAAGCGGGGCGGGCGCCGCTCCAGGAACGCGGCGACGCCCTCGGCGGTGTCGCCGCTCTCCCGGGCCCGCTCGCTCCAGTAGGCGTCCCGGTCCGTCCGGCCGTCGGCGAACTCCTTCGCCGCTCCCTGCGTCAGCTGCGAGCGGGACACCAGGATCCGGGTGAACTCCGCGACCCGCGCGTCCAGTTCGCCCCCGGGGAGCACCTCGTCCACGAAGCCGGTGCGCAGCGCCCGCCGGGTCCCGATCAACTCGCCCGAGAACAGCAGGTACTTGGCGGTCGCCGGGCCCACCAGCGACACCAGCCGGCGGGTGGCGGAGGCCGGGTAGACGATGCCGAGCTTTGCC
>KL568614.1:115452-117758 GCA_000715605.1 Streptomyces speibonae
ATGTGTATAAGAGACAGGCGTGGAGATGTCCGCACCGGCGCAGAACGTGGAGCCGTCCCCGGTGAGCACCAGCACCCGGACGTCCGGGTCGGCCGCCAGCGTGTCGAGCAGGGGCGGCAGGGACGCCCACATCGCGGGTGTCATGGCGTTGCGCTTCTCCGGGTGGCGGATGACGACCGTGGCGACCGAGTCGGTGACGCCGTGCAGCAGCTGCGGCTCCATGGCCCGGATGCTATCCGCCCTGGCCGGCGCGCCCGCGGGCAGGAGTGCGCGGGGCGTTACGTCCGGCCGGTGCGGGGGACTGGGGAAGGGGAACGAGAACCGGGAGGCACTCATGGGCACGTCCACCGGGACCGCGAAGCCCCGCGGCGGGGCCGCCGAACTGAGCCGTGGCTTCGGCTGGCTCGCCGTGCTCGGGGTGATCCTGGTCGTCGCCGGGCTGGTGGGTCTGGTGTACACGGGGGTCGCCACCCTGACCACGATGCTGCTGTTCGGCTGGCTGCTGCTGGTCGGCGGAGCGGTGGGGCTGCTGCACGCCGTCCAGGCACGGCACACCAACTTCTTCTGGCTCGGCGTGGTCGTCGCGGCGCTGAACATCGCGGCCGGGGTGGTGGTGATCAAGACGCCGGAGGCGGCGGCCGAGGCGCTGACCATGTTCGCCGCGCTGCTCTTCCTCACCGGCGGGGTGTTCCGGCTGGTCGGCAGCCTGGTGGTGCGCGGCCCGCAGTTCGGCTGGACCCTGGTCCAGGGCGCCTTCGGACTGCTGCTGGGCATCCTGGTGCTGGGCACCTGGCCGAGCAGCAGCCAGTACGTCATCGGGACGTTCTTCTCCCTCTCCCTGCTCTTCGACGGGCTGGGCCTGATCGCCACCGGGTACGGCGGACGCCGGATCGTCGGCATGGTCTCCGACCGGCTGGCCGGTGAGGAGGCGGGGCGCTCGGAAGGAGGGCCGGGCGCCAAACCCGTACAACCCGAATAGTGCGCCGACACGGCACAAGGCGTACGGGAACGGTCCGTCGTTCGACGGTGTCATACGCAGGCGGTCGCAAACGCTCGATATGTGCTGACTTCTGTTCAGTGCGGAAGTGCGGAGCCGATCGGTACCAACACTCGACGTGTGGTGACAATCGAGCGTGAGAGTGGCGATCCACTGCCGTACGAGGGCGTCTGGCGGTTCACCGCCCCGGCGGTGGACGCCTCCGTGCCCCAGGCCCGCCACGCCGTGCGGGACCTGCTGCTGCGCCAAGGGGTGCCGGTCGCGGACGAGGTGGTCCAGGGGCTGCTGCTGATCGTCTCCGAGCTGGTCACCAACGCGGTGCGGCACGCGGCGCTGCTGTCCCCGATGCTCGGCGTCGAGGTCGCCGTCGGCGCCGAGTGGATCCGGGTGTCCGTGGAGGACAACCACCCCTACCGCCCCACCGCTCTGGAGACCGACCACGCCCGCACCGGCGGCCGCGGACTGCTCCTGGTGCGGGAGATCACCCGTGAGGCCGGCGGGGCGTGCGAGGTCGAGCACACCGCGACCGGCGGCAAGGTGATCTGGGCCGCCCTGCCGCTCAAGCCCGCGCAGCCCTAGACGGGCGCCCCCGGTCACGAGGGGGCGCACCGCGGCCTCGGATCACCAGCCCGCCGACGGTCCCGTCAGTTCCCGGACCGCCGGGCGGGCCGCGTCCAGCACGGTCATGAACCACGCGGAGAAGGTGTCCTTCGCGTGCCGTTCCGCCAGCTCGTCCGGCGTCACGAACACCGTGGACGCCACCTCCTCCGGGTCCGGCCGGAGCGGCGACTGCACCAGGCCGACGAAGAGATGGTTGTACTCCTGCTCCACCAGGCCCGAGGCCGGGTCCGGGTGGTTGTAGCGGACGGTCCCGGCCTCGGCGAGGAGGGACGGCGACACCCCCAGTTCCTCGAAGGTCCGCCGGGCCGCCGCCGCGAACGGCGCCTCACCGGGGTACGGGTGGCCGCAGCAGGTGTTGGACCACACCCCGGGGGAGTGGTACTTGCCCAGCGCCCGCTGCTGGACCAGCAGCCGGCCGCGCTCGTCGAACAGGAACACCGAGAACGCCCGGTGCAACTGCCCCGGTGGCTGATGCGCGGCGAGCTTCTCCGCGGTGCCGATCGTCACGCCTTCCTCGTCGACCAGTTCCAGCAAAATCGGCTCGGCGCCGCTCGACGGGCTGTTCGTCGCGGTGGCAGGTGTGATCGGCATACCCATCCTTCACTCGGTCTTCGCGCCCAGTCTGCCGCACGAATCCGGTACTCCCGGCACTCCGCTCCCCGCCCGCATGTCCGTGCCGGGCGGCGGG
>KL568614.1:117919-118474 GCA_000715605.1 Streptomyces speibonae
GGCCGGAGGGAGCCGCGGACGCGGAACTGAGCGTGCCCGTGGGGGCAGACGGACATGCGGCCACCACGGGTGCTGTGCGGGACAGGACGCCGTCACGGGGGCGGAAGGATGCCTTCCGCGGCGCATTGATGCACCGGGGCGCTCGCCGGCCGGGGTCAGTGGCACAGACGCGCCTCGTGCTCGGCGTGCCCGCCGGGCTCCAGCTGGAAGGTGCAGTGCTCCACGTCGAAGTGGTCGCCCAGGCAGCTCTGCAACTCGTGCAGCATCTTCTCGTGCCCGATGGCGTTCAGGACCTCGGAGCTGACGACCACGTGCGCGGACAGCACCGGCATCCCCGAGGTGATCGTCCAGGCGTGCAGATCGTGGACGTCCTCCACGCCGTCCGTGGCGAGGATGTGCTCCCGTACCCGCGCCATGTCCACGCCCTTGGGCGCCGCCTCCAGCAGCACGTCCAGCGTCTCGCGCAGCAGCTTCACGGTCCGGGGCACGATCATCAGCGCGATCAGCAGCGAGGCGGCCGGGTCGGCCGCCGTCCAGCCGGTGGTCAGGATCACT
>KL568614.1:118690-119433 GCA_000715605.1 Streptomyces speibonae
CAGCATCACCGCGACCGAGCCGAGCGCGTCGGCGGCCACCTCCAGGAAGGCGCCGCGCACGTTCAGGCTCTCCTTCTGCCCGCGCATCAGCAGGGTCAGCGACACGAGGTTGGCGACCAGGCCGATCGCGCCGAAGAGCAAGGTCAGACCGCCGTCGGTGCCGGCCGGGGTGATGAACCGCTCGACCGCCTCGTACAGCACATAGCCGCCGACGCCGAGCAGCAGCAGACAGTTGGCCAGCGCGGCGAGGATCTCCGCGCGGGCGAGCCCGAAGGTGCGGTACTCGCTCGGCGGGCGGCCCGCGAAGTGGATCGCCAGCAGCGCCATGCCCAGGCCCAGGGCGTCCGTCGCCATGTGGGCCGCGTCCGCCACCAGCGCCAGCGAGTCGGCCAGCAGCCCGCCGGTGATCTGGACCACCATGACCCCGAGCGTGATCGCCAGCGCGGTGCGCAGCCTGCCGCGGTACGCCGCACTCGCCGTACCGCCGGCAGGCGCACCGTGCGCATGCCCGTGATCGTGTCCAGCCCCCATGGGTGCCGCCGTCCTTCCGTCGTCCTTCCATGGCCGTCTTCAGGCACAGTGAACTACGGGTGGGGGGTATGGGGCAAAGCGGCACTGAACACCGTTGTCATGTGCCCTGACCTGCGGAAACGATCCGCAGGTCAGCGCCTGTCCATGCCCGTCATTGGCCGGCCGCGGCGGCCTGGTGCCGTTGCCGCCCTGCCAGGCCGAGCGACCATCTC
>KL568614.1:119659-120556 GCA_000715605.1 Streptomyces speibonae
CCGGGGCCCGCCTGTCGCCGGTGACCTCGCCGACGGTCGTGATCAGCTCGCGCACGGAGACGCCCTCGCCGCGGCCGACGTTGACCGTCAGGTCCCCGGTCGGTTCCCCCTCCGACAGTCCGCGGACCGCCGCCAGGTGTGCCTCCGCCAGATCGGCCACATGGATGTAGTCCCGCACGCACGTACCGTCCGGTGTCGGGTAGTCGTCCCCGAAGATGCGCGGGGCCTCGCCACGGGTGAGCCGGTCGAACACCATCGGCACGATGTTGAAGACACCGGTGTCGGCCAGCTCCGGCGCCGCCGCCCCCGCGACGTTGAAGTAGCGCAGGCACACCGTGTCCATGCCGTGCGCCTCACCGGCCGCCCGGACCAGCCACTCCCCGGCGAGCTTGGTCTCGCCGTAGGGGTTCACCGGGGCGCAGGGGGTGTCCTCCGTGATGAGGTCCACCCGCGGGTCGCCGTACACGGCGGCGGAGGAGGAGAAGACGAAGCGCCGCACACCGGCCTCCGCGGCGGCGTCCAGGAGCGTCGCCAGTCCGCCCACGTTCTCCCGGTAGTACCGGGTCGGCTGCGCCACGGACTCGGCGACCTGCTTGCGCGCCGCGAGATGCAGCACCCCCGTCACCTCGTGCTCGGCGAACGTCCGCTTCAGCAGCTCGCCGTCCAGCGCCGAGCCCCTGACCAGCGGTACGCCCTCGGGAAGCCGCCCCGGCACGCCGGCCGAGAGGTCGTCCAGGGCGACGACGCTCTCCCCGGCACCTGTCATGGTGCGCAC
This sequence comes from Streptomyces speibonae, assembly GCA_000715605.1. Lineage (GTDB taxonomy): Bacteria > Actinomycetota > Actinomycetes > Streptomycetales > Streptomycetaceae > Streptomyces > Streptomyces speibonae. The sequence continues at coordinate 120,435 of KL568614.1, forward strand.
CACATGTGCCCCGATGTACCCGGCCCCGCCGGTGATCAGCCACGTCATGGTCGCCCACCCTAATGCCGCTCCGCACCGGCGTTCGGGACACGGGCGGGTGCCCGGCCGGGCCGAACGGCGGG
>KL568614.1:120771-121993 GCA_000715605.1 Streptomyces speibonae
CGGCCGGCCGTCCCGCGGGCCACCGGGGTCTGCACGAGCGGACCACCGGGCGACACGGACGCCGGGGGCACGGTCGGCTCCGGCCCTGGTGTGGCGGGCGGTGTGGGCCGGTGGGCGCGGGAGGTGCCCGGGCGCGGCGGGCGGCCGGGTGGCTCGGGCGGCCGGGTGGCTCGGGCGCCGGAGCATGCCCGCTCCCATCCCGGTGCGGCGCGGGCGGTGTGGGCCGGTGGGCGCGGGAGGTGGTCGGGTGTGGCGGGCCGCCGGGCGGGACGGGTGCTGGCACGTCTGACCGGTTCTCGTGCCGGTGCGGCGGGCGGCCGGGTGGCTCGGGTGCCGGGGGCGTGGTCGGCTCCGGCCCCGGTGCGGCGCGGGCGGTGTGGGCCGGTGGGCGCGGGAGGTGGTCGGGTGTGGCGGGGTGTCGGGTGGCACGGGTGCCGGAGGGGCGGCGGGACGGCGCGTGTGGGACTCGGCCGGGCGGAGGCGTGAGGGCGGTGATCATGGGCCGGTGTTGTTGCCGGAGCGGTGGGGCCGGGGCGGTCGTGGGGGTGCGGTTTGTGGGGCGGGCCCCGTATCCCTGATGATGATCGCGGCACCGGCGCGGGCGAACCACCGCGATCCAGCGGCCGAACGGGCGGTGAACGCGGGCTTCCGGGTATCCGATAGCCTCTGCCGACATGCCGCCCGGAGGCCCCGCACGGGCGCCTCCACCATGTACATGACCGGCGTGGACGCGTCGGCATCCAGGGAGTGAGATTCGGTTGTCGACCGCCATCCTCACCGGCCAGCCGGTCCCCGGTTCGTCACTCGAGGGCGACCTGCGCTCCCTCGGCTTCGACGTACGGATCGCCTCCGGCACCGCCGAGGCCGAGACGCTGCTCGCCGGGGTGCCCGCGGGGCACCGGGTCGCCGTGGTCGACGCCCGGTTCGTGGGGCATGTGCACGCGCTGCGCCTCGGCCTCACCGACCCCCGCTTCCCGATCTCCGCCATCCCCGGCGCCGTCACCGCCCAGCAGTCCGGCCGCGACGCCCTCACCCGCGCGATGGCCCGCGAGAGCTCGTCGGACCAGGCACCCGGCGGCGGCACCACCCTCGTCGACTCCCTCGCCGACCGCGTCGTCACCGCCCTCGGCGCCGAGGGCGCCGACGTGCACCGCCCGGAGCTCGGCAGCCTCGTCGCCACCGTCCCCGCCGACCCCCAGACCCGCAACGAGGCCCGGCAGGG
>KL568614.1:122182-122673 GCA_000715605.1 Streptomyces speibonae
CCGCCGTGGACGACGAGGCCATACGCCTGAAGTCCGCCGTCAAGGCCCGCGACGGCTTCTTCACCACCCACTGCATCAGCCCGTACTCCCGCTACATCGCGCGCTGGTGCGCCCGCCGCGGACTGACCCCCAACCAGGTCACCACCGCCTCCCTGCTCACCGCGCTCATAGCGGCCGGCTGCGCCGCCACCGGCACCCGCGGCGGTTTCGTCGCCGCCGGCCTGCTGCTCCTCGCCTCGTTCGTGCTGGACTGCACCGACGGGCAGCTCGCCCGCTACTCGCTGCAGTACTCCACCCTCGGCGCCTGGCTCGACGCCACCTTCGACCGCGCCAAGGAGTACGCCTACTACGCCGGCCTCGCCCTCGGCGCGGCCCGCGGCGGCGACGACGTATGGGCCCTCGCCCTCGGCGCGATGGTCCTGCAGACCTGCCGGCACGTGGTCGACTTCTCCTTCAACGAGGCCAACCACGACGCCACGGCCAACACCAGC
>KL568614.1:122909-123249 GCA_000715605.1 Streptomyces speibonae
TCAGAGATGTGTATAAGAGACAGGTCTGGGTGCGCCGCATGATCGTCCTGCCGATCGGCGAACGCTGGGCCATGATCGCCGTCCTCACGGCCGTCACCACCCCCCGGATCACCTTCTACGCGCTGCTCGTCGGCTGCGCCTTCGCCGCGACGTACACCACCGCCGGCCGCGTCCTGCGCTCGCTGACCCGCAAGGCCCGCCGCACCGACCGGGCGGCACAGGCGCTGGCGGACCTGGCCGACTCCGGCCCGCTCGCCCAGGCCCTGGGCGGCCCGCTGACGCGGCCCGCGAGCCGGCTGCCCGGGACCGCCGTCCCCGCCGTCGCCCTGCTCGGCGGCCT
>KL568614.1:123498-123961 GCA_000715605.1 Streptomyces speibonae
CCCCTGGACGGCCGTCGCCGCCTGTGCGTACGTCCTGACCTCGGCCCTCGCCGTCGCCCGCCCCCTCAAGGGCGCCCTCGACTGGCTGGTCCCCCCGTTCTTCCGCGCCGCCGAGTACGGCACCGTCCTGGCGCTGGCGGCCGACGCGGACGTGGACGGAGCCCTTCCGGCGGCCTACGGGCTGGTGGCCGCGGTCGCCTACCATCACTACGACACGGTCTACCGGATCCGCGGCAACGCGGGCGCGCCCCCGCGCCGGCTGGTCCGGGCGATCGGCGGACACGAGGGCCGCACCCTGGCGGTCGCCGTGCTCGCGGCCGTGCTCACCGCCTCTCAGTTCACCGTCGCGCTCACGGCGCTCGCCGTGGCCGTGGCCCTCGTGGTGCTCGCCGAGAGCATCCGCTTCTGGGTGTCCGCAGGGGCGCCCGCCGTACACGACGAAGGAGAACCCGCATGATCGGCC
>KL568614.1:124205-124983 GCA_000715605.1 Streptomyces speibonae
GGCCTCGTGCTTGCGGCCGGCGCCGGACGCCGTCTGCGCCCCTACACCGACACCCTGCCCAAGGCGCTGGTGCCGGTGGGCCCCGCGGGTGAGGAGGGCGAGCCGACGGTTCTGGACCTGACCCTCGCCAATTTCGCCGAGATCGGGCTGACCGAGGCCGGTGTCATCGTCGGCTACGCCAAGGAGGCCGTCTACGAGCGCAAGGCGGCCCTGGAGGCGAAGTACGGGCTGAAGCTGACGCTGATCGACAACGACAAGGCCGAGGAGTGGAACAACGCCTACTCGCTGTGGTGCGGCCGGGACGCCCTGAAGGACGGGGTGATCCTCGCCAACGGGGACACGGTGCACCCGGTGTCGGTGGAGAGGACCCTCCTGGCGGCGCGCGGCGACGGCAAGAAGATCATCCTTGCGCTGGACACGGTGAAGAAGCTCGCCGACGAGGAGATGAAGGTCGTCGTCGACCCGGAGCGGGGGATGACGCGGATCACGAAGCTGATGGATCCGGCCGAGGCGACGGGTGAGTACATCGGGGTCACGCTGATCGAGGGCGAGGCGGCCGGGGAGCTGGCGGACGCGCTGAAGGCGACGTTCGAGCGGGACCCGCAGCTGTACTACGAGGACGGTTACCAGGAGCTGGTCAACCGCGGCTTCCGGATCGACGTGGCGCCGATCGGCGACGTCGAGTGGGTCGAGATCGACAACCACGACGACCTCGCGCGCGGGCGGGAGATCGCGTGCCAGTACTGACCCGGCTCATTCCCTCGCCGGTCGTCGTCGA
>KL568615.1:0-902 GCA_000715605.1 Streptomyces speibonae
ATTCGGGGTGGGGGTGGGCGGGGGAAATCGGGGTGGGGGAGCCGGGCGGCTCACGCCATGTCCAGGGCGCAGCGGAACCCCACGTTGCCGGTCGCCGAGTCGGGGAGGAGGCCCTGCCGCGCGGCGACCCGGTAGCGACGGCAGTAGGAGGCGTGGCAGAGATAGGAGCCGCCCTTGGTGACGCGCTCCGGTCCGGACCGGGAGGGCGAGAAGCGGTCCTCGCACCACTCCCAGACGTTGCCGGTGGCGTTGTACAGGCCGAAGCCGTTGGGCTCGTAGGCGTCGACGGGACAGGTGCCGTACCAGCCGTCGGCCGTGGGATGACGGTGCGGGAAGGGGCCCTGCCACACGTTCATCCGGGGACGGCCGCCCGGCTCGAGCTCGTCACCCCAGGGGAACACCTTGCCGTGGAGCCCGCCCCGGGCCGCGCGCTCCCATTCCGTCTCGGTGGGCAGGCGCTTGCCGGCCCAGGCGCAGTAGGCGCGGGCGTCGCCGAAGTCGACGTGGACGACCGGATGGTCGGGGCGGTCCTCCCAGGTGGAGTGCGGACCGTCGGGGCGGCGCCAGTCGGCGCCTTCGACCTGCCGCCACCAGGGCGCGGCCGCCACCCCCCGGGTCGGCGGGAAGTCGTCCGGGAGCAGTCCGGCGAAGACGAACGACCAGCCGATCCGCTCGGCGGACGTGCGGTACCCGGTCTCGGCGGCGAAGCGCGCGAACTGTGCGTTGGACACCGTGCAGGCGTCCATCCAGAAGGCGTCCACGCGCACCGTCCGCACCGGGCCCTCCCCGTCGGCCGGGTACGCCAGGGCGTCCTCGCTGCCCATGAGGAACTCGCCGGCCGGAACGGCCACCATGCCCTCGGTGGACGCCGGGCGCACGGCGGGCCGGCCGGGGCCCGGTGG
>KL568615.1:1141-2349 GCA_000715605.1 Streptomyces speibonae
ACAGTTCACTGGGCCCCCATGACGCGCCGGTGCAGTCCGCCGTCGAACCCGGCCGGCTGGGCGCTGCCGTCCTCCAGGTCGATGCGCACGGTGTGAAGGGTGCCGGTGAACTCGTTGTCGAGCACGGGATAGTCGTCCGTCACCGGCGTGCTGAGGTCCACCCCGACATCGAGTGTCTCGTCGAAGGAGAAGTAGTACGGGATGGTCCGCGCGACCCGTCCGCTCGCGTGCTTCTCGCCGTCGACGAGCAGCACCGCCGTGCCGCCCTTGCCGAGTCCTCCGCCGTCGTAGGCGAAGTCGAGCCGGATCTCGTGGCGTCCGGGCGGCAGGGGCTCGGTGGCGCGCACGGTGTAGAGGTTCATGCCGAAGTAGTTGTAGGCGTAGGCAGGCCTGCCCTCGGTGAAGTACAGCGACCAGCCGCCGAACCGGCCGCCCTGGGCGATGATCACGCCTTCGGCCGGGGCATCGGGCAGTTCGACGTCGGCCGTGACGCTGTGCGAGCGGTTCTTGATGTTGGGCGTGGTCTCCTCGGTGAAGCGCCGCATCCCCGCGCGGTAGGTGACGGAGGTGCGGCCGCCGAGCAGATCGATGCGGCCGGCCACGGCCGGGTTCTCGCGCTCGGTGACGCGGTCGTCGAGCGGGAAGACCTGGTACTTCGCCGCCTCGATCAGGAACAGGTCCTGCAACGGGCGCAGTCTCTCCGGATGTTCGGCGGCCAGGTCGTGCGCCTGGCTCCAGTCCGTGGTGAGGTCGTACAGCTCCCAGACGTCGTCGGCGAACCGCTTGTCCTTGTCCGGCACCATCTCCCAGGGGACGCCGTGCCGGGTGACCGCCATCCAGCCGTCGTGGTAGATGCCCCGGTTGCCGCACATCTCGAAGTACTGGGTGCGGCGGTGCTCGGGCGCCTCGGGGTCGGTGAGGGTCCGGTACATGCTCGCGCCCTCGATGGGCTGCTGCGGCACGCCGTCGACGCTGAACGGCTCCGGGATCCCCGCACAGTCCAGGATCGTCGGCAGGACGTCGATGACGTGGGAGAACTGGTGGCGCAGCCCGCCGCGTTCGGGGACCCCGAGGGGCCAGTGCAGGATCATGCCGTCCCGGGTGCCGCCGAGGTGCGAGGCCACCTGCTTGGTCCACTGGTAGGGGGTGTTCTGCGCCAGCGCCCAGCCGGCGGGCGCGATCGGATCTGTCTCTTATACACATCTCTG
>KL568615.1:2579-5348 GCA_000715605.1 Streptomyces speibonae
CGACGTAGTCGATCATCTCGTCCGGGTCGTCGACGATCCCGTGTCCGAGCCGGTGCTCCACGATCGTGCCCTCGATGCCGCCCTCGCCCGAGGCGCCGTTGTCACCGAGGATGTAGACGACGAGCGTGTTGTCCAGCTCGCCGAGGTCCTCCAGCGCGTCCAGGAACCGGCCGACCTGGACGTCGGCGTGCTCGGTGAATCCGGCGAAGGTCTCCATGAACCGGGTCGCCAGCCGGCGCTGGTTGCCGGTGAGTTCGTCCCAGTGCGGCACGCCTTCGGCCCAGGGCGCGAGCTCCGTCTCCGGTGGTACGACGCCGAGTTCCTTCTGCCGCTCCAGGGTCAGCTCGCGCTGCCGGTCCCAGCCGTGGTCGAAGCGTCCGCGGTACTTCTCCTGCCACTCGGGGCCGACGTGCAGCGGGGCGTGGGAGGCGCCGAGGGCGAGGTAGGTGAAGAACGGCCGGTCCGGAGTGAGCGTGCGCTGGGTGCGCACCCAGTCGATGGCGTGGTCGACGAGGTCCTCCGACAGGTGGTAGCCGTCCTCGGGGCGGCGGTCCGGCTCGACGGGCGTGGTGCCCTGGTACAGCAGGGGGTACCAGTGGTTCATCTCGGCACCCATGAACCCGTAGAAGGTGTCGAACCCCTCCCCGGTCGGCCAGCGGTCGAACGGCCCGACCGCGCTGATCTCCCGCGGCGGAGTCTGGTGCCACTTGCCGAACGCGGCCGTGCTGTAGCCGTTGCCCTGAAGGATCTGCGCCATGGTCGCCGCGCTGCGCGGCCGGAAGCCGTTGTAGCCGGGGGCCGCCGTGGTCATCTCGGTGGTGCCGCCCATGCCGACGGAGTGGTGGTTGCGGCCGGTCAGCAGCGCCTGCCGGGTCGGTGAGCACAGGGCCGTGACGTGGAAGCGGGTGTAGCGCAGCCCGTTGTCCGCGAGGCGCTCCGCCGTCGGCATCTCGCACGGTCCGCCGAACGCGCTGGAGGTGCCGAACCCGAGGTCGTCCATGAGCACGATCACCACGTTCGGCGCGCCCTCGGGCGGCGGGACCGGGCCGACGGGAGTGAAGGCGGTCTCCTGGTCGTGGACATCCATCACGGTCGTCAGGGGCCGGCGGGTGTCCGGCCGCGGGAGGATGTGCCGACCTGCGTCGAACTCAGTCATGCGTTTCTCCGATTCGATGCCCGGCAGGGAAAAGTCACCTGTTCATCGCGGCCGAAAACAGCTGCCCGAAAAGCAGTCAGTCGGAGCGGCCCCGGAATGTCCGTGCCTGCGATGCAGTCAAAATGTCAGCAGCCGCGAGGCGGGTCAACAAGGCGTCTCGGACTTTCGCGAACCGCTTTTGTATGAGGGCGATAGAAAAACTCTATAGCTGCTGGCACTCTCGGTTCTGCGGGGGAGCGGCCACCAGGTCCACGAACGCCTGGGCGGCGGGCGAGAGCGGCCCCGACCGCCAGATGAGCCGGCCGTGGCGCAGCAGTCGTGGCCGGTGGGACAGCATCCGGGCGCCCCGCTGGGCGGCGTCCCGGGCCATGGAGGTGGGCAGCAGGGCGGCGCCGACACCGGAGAGGATCAGCGGCACGATCATCGCGCGATGAGCCGTCTCCACCACGATCCGCGGAGCGACGCCCAGCGTGGTGCACAAGTCGTCCAGCACCGAGCGGGTTTCGGTGCCCGGCGGGGTCACGATCAGGTCCAGGGCGGCCAGTTGGCGTGAGGTGATGGTGTCTCCGGTGGGATGCGGGTGGTCCGCGGGCAGCACGATGTGCATCTCCTGCTCCGGCAGGTCGAGCCCCAGCAGGTCCCGCGTGGTCACCGAGGCGTCCACCAGGCCGAGTTCGCACCTCCCGGCCGCGACCATGTGCGCCACGGCGGCGCCCCGCTCCGGGTCGACCACGTGCACGGAGACCTTCGGATGGGCGCGGTGGAAGCGCCCCAGCATGTCCGCCAGGGGGTCGACCGACAGGGTCGTCTGCGACACGATGTCGAGCCGTCCGCCGCTGAGTCCGAGGACCTCCTGGACCAATGACCTGGCCGTGGACAGGTCGCGCAGCACCTGCTGGGCCGGCCGGACCAGCGCCTCGCCCGCCGCGGTGAGGACGACGCCCTGCGGGAGGCGGTGGAACAGCGGTCCGCCGAGTTCGCGTTCCAGCGTCCGGATGGCGTGCGACAGCGCGGGCTGGGAGGTATGCAGGGAAACGGCCGCGGTGGTGAATCCGCCGTGTTCGACCACGGCTATGAAATATTCCAACTGGCGTCTTTCCACGGGATCTCCATCCGGAAATTCGGCGCATCCTGCGGCCGCCGCCCCCTCGGAATGCCGGTCGCGCCCATGAACGTCGGTGAAACGACTGCGGCGAACCGGTACGGGCGCGGCTGAAGCAGCTTTCCGTCGGCCCTTGCGGGTCAGATTCCGGCAGGCCCCACCCCGCTCCCGGTGCCGCTCCCGGACGCGAGGAGCTCGCGTTCGATGAAGTCCCGCAGGACGCCCCGCATCCGGGCCGGCGTCACCCCGGGCGCCCCCGTCAGCACCTGGATGGCCAGGCCGTCCGTGAGCGCGGTGAGGCCCAGCGCGAGCCGCTCGGCGTCGGCGTCGGCCCGGAACTGTCCCTGCCGCTGGCCCCGGCGCACGATGCGGACCACGGCCTCGCGCCAGCGGGCGTAGAACCCGTTGTGGATGGAGCGCAGTTCGGGACGCAGCGCGGTCTCCGCCCACATCTGCAGCCAGACCAGCCATTCGTCCCGGACCCGGCTCCCGGCCGGGAGCTGCATGTCGA
>KL568615.1:5629-7398 GCA_000715605.1 Streptomyces speibonae
GTCCACACTTCTCAGCTCGGCGCCCTGCCGCTCGATCGCGCTCTCGACACAGTGCAGCAGAGCGGCGTTCAGGACGTCCTGCTTGGTCGGGAAGTAGTAGTGCACGGCGCCGCTGCTGGTGCCGCAGGCGCGGGCGATGTCGGCGATCCGCACGGCGTGGTAGCCGTGCTTCGAGATCAGCCGCCAGGCGGCCTCGAGGAACTCCGTGCGCCGCTCGTCGGCCATCCGGTCGGGGGAGCCCGGCGCGAATCCGGGCCCGCCTGCTCCGTGCTCGCCGGGGCCGGAACCGACCCCGTTCACCAGCCAGTCGACGCTCACCCCGCCGGCCGTGGCGACGGCCGCCAGTTCGTCGGGCGTGAAGCGGCGGTGTCCCTTGAGGGACTTGGACAGCTTCGTCGGTTCGAGGTCGATCCGCGCCGCGAAGTCGCGGTGGGTCTCCCCGCCCGCGTCGATGACCCGGCGCACGCGCTGCGCAGTCTCGTCCATGCTGCCGAACCGTAGCGCCTGCATTGCTCAAATCGCAATACCGCCGGTCGTGGCGGGGTAGGCGGAGCCCCGGCCCGGAACAGTAAAAGTCCAGCTGGTACAACCCATTGACACCCCATGGAGGACGGGCTCACAGTGAGCGCGATTTACCGACCAATGGTTCAGTCAGTCCATTGCGATCGGGTCGTGACACTGCTGTGGCCCCGCTGCGGGCACGAAAGAGAGCGCCGTGGAACCGACACCGCTGCGCCCGGACGTACACGACGGCAAGGTCGTGCTCGTCACGGGCGGAGGCACCGGCATCGGCCGGGCCGTCGCCATCGACTTCGCCTCCTGCGGGGGCCGTGTCGTGGTGTGCGGCCGCAGGCCCGAACCCCTGGAGAACACCGCCGCCGAGATCGAGGCCGCCGGCGGCACCTGCCTGCCCGTGCCGGCCGACATCCGTGCCGAGGGCGAGGCCGAGCGCGTCGTCGGCACGGCCCTCGACGCCTTCGGCCGCATCGACGTGCTGGTCAACAACGCGGGGGGCCAGTTCACCGCCCCCGCCGAGGAGATCGGCCCCAAGGGCTGGCGCGCGGTGCACGACCTGGCCGTGGACGCCGGCTGGGCGATGACGCGCGAGGTCGCCGTCCGCTCCATGATCCCTAACCGCTCCGGGACCGTCTTCTTCATGGCGTTCTCCCCGCGCCGGGGCATCCCCGGCATGGTGCACGCCACCGCCGCCCGCGCCGCGCTGGAGAACCTCGCCGCCGGACTGGCGCTGGAGTGGAGCCGCTACGGCATCCGCACCATCTGCGTGGCCCCGGGGACCATCGCCACGGAAGGGCTCGAAGCCGCGTACGGCGAGGCCGACCGGCGCCGCTGGGAGCAGGCCGTGCCGCTCGGCCGGCTCGGCCGTCCCGAAGAGGTGTCCGACCTGGTGTGCTTCCTGGCCTCGTCCGGCGGCTCGTACATCACCGGAACCACGATCACCGTCGACGGCGGCGCCGACGCCTGGGGCACCGGACACCCGGCGCCCGCGCCGGACACCGGGAACGCCCCGCACGGGACGGAGGAGGCCCCGTGACGATCCTGACCCACGCGACCGCCCCCGCCGCGCGGGACCTGTCCGCGCTCTTCGACCCCTCCTCCGTCGCCGTCATCGGCGCCAGCAACGACCCCGCCAAGTACGGCAACTGGCTCAGTGTCCAGGCGCTGCGCGGCGAACACCGCCGCGCCGTCCACCTGGTCAACCGGCGGGGCGAGCCCGTCCTGGGCCGTGCCGTGCACCGGCGGGCCGTCGA
>KL568615.1:7577-8293 GCA_000715605.1 Streptomyces speibonae
GTGTCGACCTGGCCGTCATCGCCGTGCCCGCCGCCGGCTTCGCCGACGCCGTCGAGGACGCCCTCGCCGCCGGGGCACGCGCCGTCGTCGGCATCACCGCCGGCTTCGCCGAGCTCGGCGAGGAGGGCAAGGAGCGCGAGGCCGCCCTGGCCGGCCGCATCCGGCAGGCCGGCGCCGTCCTGCTCGGCCCCAACTGCCTGGGGGTCCTCGACAGCACCACCGAACTGTGGCTGGCCTCCAACGAGATGCCCGTCGGCGGGATCGGCCTCGTCTCCCAGAGCGGCAACATGGCCCTGGAACTCGGCCGCTTCCTGGCACGGGACCAGCTCGGCTTCTCCCGTTTCGCGTCCCTCGGCAACCAGGCCGACCTCACGGCCGCCGACCTCATCCGCAGCTGTACCGAGCACGACGGCACCGAGCTGATCGCCCTGTACTGCGAGGACTTCGGCGACGGCCGCGCCTTCGCCCACGCCGCCGCCGACGCCGTACGGGCGGGGAAACCGGTCGTGCTGCTGACCGTCGGCGCGGGCCCGGCCTCCATGCGCGGAGCCCGCTCCCACACCGGGGCGCTCACCAGCGACTCCGCCGTGATCGACGCCGCCTGCCGCGCCGCCGGCATCGACCGGGTCGCCACCGTCGCCGAACTCGCCCATCTGCTGGGCGCGCTGCACCGCAACCGGCGCGGAGGCGGCCGCCGCCTCGCCGTCATCGCCGCC
>KL568615.1:8473-9089 GCA_000715605.1 Streptomyces speibonae
GCCGGCCACGCCTCCCTCGCCAGCGATGTCGCCGAGGCCCACGGCCTGCGGGTCCCCGAGTTCGACGACCGCCTCGTGGCCGGGCTGAAGGCGGAACTGCCGCCGTCCGCGGGCACCGCCAACCCGGTCGACCTGGCCGGGGCGGGGGAGCAGGACATCACCTCCTTCGGCCGCGTCCTCGACCTCACGCTCGGCGCCGAATCCGTCGACTCCGTGCTGGTCACCGGCTACTTCGGCGGCTACGGCGGCTACGGCGAGGCCCTCGCGGAGGCCGAGGTCGCCACCGCCCGCGTGATGGCCGAGCGGATCCGCCACCACGGCAAGCCCGTCGCGTTCCACACCATGTGCGCCGACACGCCCGTCGCCGACGAACTGCGCCGCCGGGGCGTCTCGGTCTTCGGTTCCGTGGAACATGCCGCCCAGGTCCTCGGCCGCATCGCGGACCGGGCCGAGCGGACGGCCCCGCACATCCCGGCCGTGCCCGCCCCGGCGGCCCCCCTGACCGACGGCGACTACTGGACCGCACGCGAACTGCTGCGCCACGGCGGCCTCGAGTTCCCCGCCGCCCGCCCGGTCCGTACCGAGGACGAGGCCCTGTCTCTTATACACATCTCTG
>KL568615.1:9294-10285 GCA_000715605.1 Streptomyces speibonae
GCCATCGGCGGGCCCGTCGTCCTCAAGGCCATGGGCCTGCTGCACAAGTCCGACGCCGGAGGCGTCGCCCTCGGCCTCACCGACGAGGCGTCCGTCCGCGCCGCGCACGCCGACATGACCCGCCGCCTCGCCCCGCCCGGCTACTGCGTCGAGGCCATGGCCGACCTGCGCGACGGCGTCGAACTCATCGTCGGGGTACGGCGCGACCCGCGCTTCGGTCCCGTGGCGCTCGTGGGACTCGGCGGCATCTTCACCGAGGTGCTGCACGACGTGCGTCTCGGCCTGGCACCCGTCACCGCCGCCGAGGCCCGCGCCCTGCTGGACCGCCTCACCGCCGCGCCGCTGCTGCACGGCGTCCGCGGCCGACCCGCGGCCGACCTCGCCGCCGCGGCCCGCGCCATCGAGACCGTCACCGCCGTCGCGGCCGCCCACCCGGAGATCGCCGAGCTGGAGGTCAACCCCCTGCTCGTCACCTCCGGCGGCTGTACGGCCCTGGACGCCCGCGTCGTCCTCGGCCCCTGACCGAGCCCACCGCCACGCCTTCGTCCGTCCTCAGACAGGGAGACACATCCGCATGGAATTCGCCTACACCCCGCACCTGGCCGAGCTCAAGGAACGGGCGGCCGCACTCACCGAGAAGATCATGATCCACGAGGACGCGTGCGAGACCGGCAACGGGCTGTCCCCGCAAGCCCACCGGTCCATCCGCGAAGCGGTGCTGGCCAGCGGCCTCCAGGCGATCAACATGCCCGCCGCATGGGGCGGCGCGGGACTGAGCGTGCTGGAGCAGGTCGTCGTCCAGGAGGAGCTCGGCCGGCTCACCAACGCGCTGTGGGACACGGTGTGGCGGCCCGCCAACGCGCTGGCCGCCTGTACCCCCGCGCAGCGCGAGCGCTACCTGGTCCCCGGCATCCTCGGGCAACGCCGCGACGCCGTCGCCATCACCGAGGCCGACGCCGGCTCCGATCCGCGGGGCATCACCACCACCGCC
>KL568615.1:10506-13778 GCA_000715605.1 Streptomyces speibonae
CCCCGACGGCACCGGCTACCGGCTGGACGGCGAGAAGTGGTTCGTCACCGTCGGGGACGCCGCCGACTTCTTCCTCGTCCTCGCCCTCGTGGGCGACGAGCGGGCCCCGACCCTCTTCCTCGTCGACAAGGACCTGCCCGGGGTGCGTCTCAAGCGCGTCCCGCGCTACATGCACACCTTCGTCTACGAGCACCCCGAGTACGTCTTCGAGGGCGTGGAGGTCGGCCGCGACGCCGTGCTGGGCGAGGTCGGCGGCGGCTACGACCTCACCCGGAGCTGGTTCACCGAGGAGCGGCTGATGATCGGCGCCCGTACCGTCGGCGCCGCCGAGCGGGCCCTCGCCCTCGCCACCGAGTGGACCCGCGAGCGCGTCCAGGGCGGGCGGCCGCTGATCGAGCACCAGCTCATCCAGGCCATGCTCGCCGACTCGGCCGTCGACATCGCGGTCAACCGCGCCTTCGTCCACCAGGTCGCCTGGGAGTTCGACCGGGGCGGCGACCGCAAGACCCTGCACGCCAAGGCGGCCATGGCCAAGCTGTCCGCCTCCGAGGCGGCGGGCCGCGTCATCGACCGCGCCGTGCAGATCTTCGGCGGCCGCGGCTACATGCGCGACTACCCGGTCGAGCGGCTCTACCGCGAGCTGCGGGTCGACCGCATCTGGGAGGGCACCTCCGAGATCCAGCGCCTCGTCATCGCCAACGAGATCGGAAAGCGCGGCCTCGGCCTGCTCGACTTCCCCCGGGACAAGGCCGCGGCGGCATGACGGGCGCCGGCACCGTCGAGCTCCGGCGCACCGGGAGCACCGCCGTACTGACCCTGCGCCGCGAGGCCAAGCTCAACGCGCTCTCCACCCACCTCGAACGCGAACTGCTGCGCGCCCTGGACGACGAGACGGTGACCACCGCGCGGGCCGTGGTCCTCACCGGCGGCGCCACGGTCTTCTCCGCCGGGGCCGATACCGGCGAACTGGACGAGATGACGCCGGACGCCATCGCCGCGTACTACCGCGACTCCGGCGCGGTCTACGAGAAGGTGGCCGCGCTGGCGCAGCCCACCGTCGCCGCGATCGCCGGGCACTGCCTGGGCGGCGGGCTGGAACTCGCCCTCGCCGCCGACTTCCGCGTCGCGGACCCCACCGCGGCGTTCGGCCTTCCGGAGGTAGGGATCGGCATCCTCCCCAGCTCCGGCGGTACGTACCGGACGACCCGCGCCGTCGGTCCGGCCCGCGCCCGCGAACTGATCCTGCGCGGCCGCCGGCTGACGGCCGAGGAGGCGCTCGGCTGGGGCCTGCTCACCGAGGTCACCGGCGAGGGAGGGCACCTGGAGGCCGCCCTGCGGCTCGCCGGGGAACTGGCCGCGCTGCCCCCGCTGGCGGTCGCCGTCACCAAACGGGTCATCGACACGGCGGCGGACTCCCCGCGCGAGGCGTCCCTGCTCCTGGAGCAACTGGCGTACGCCTCCCTCAACCGGGCGGCCCACCCGTAGGGCTCGTTCGCCGGCCGGCACGACGGTGCCAACCGTCGGACGGCACGCGCCCGTTCCCTCCTGTTTCCGCAGGTGGAACGGGCGCTTCGGGCTGCCCGCGAGAGGCGCGCCGGACGTGTCCGAACGCGGCTTTGGAACGCCTTGACAAGGCTTCAGAGCGGCCTCCACACTGACGTTGCGCTCATCGCAATCCGTTTCGCTATACGCACCGAGGTGTGATGATGATTCCCGCGTGCCGACTCGTGGATCTTCCGCGAGGCGAGTCCTTCCGGCTCGACATCGACCCGCCCGTCTCGGTGTTCCACACCGACGACGGCGAGGTGTTCGCCATCGATGACACCTGCACCCACCAGGACGCCTCGCTCGCCGACGGCTGGCTGGAGGACTGCTGGGTGGAGTGCCCGCTCCACGCGTCGAAGTTCAACCTGAAGACCGGCGCGGTCGACGCCCCGCCGGCCCGGCGCCCCGTACGGACGCATGAAGTCGTCATCGAGGACGGCGTGATCCACGTCCGGCTCTCCACGGACGCCCCCAACCTGCCGCCCTGCGTCACGTCCCGGCTCGCCGGCGCTCCTCAGTGAGGAAGGCGGCCGTGGCCGGCGTCCGGTCGGCCACGACGTATTGCCCGTTCACCGGCGGTTTCCGTGCCGCGGTGAACGGGTGTCCTGACCCGGTCGTTCAGCCCAGGTAGCCCATCCGGTGGCTGATCTCCTCGGCGCCCTTGAGCAGTACCGGGGACAGCTCGTGCAGGCGCTCCTCGGAGAGCCGGTAGGAGGGGCCGGAGGCGCTCAGCGCCGCGATGACCTCGCCGTCCCGGTTGCGGATCGGCGCCGCCATGGCGTGCAGGCCGATCTCCAGCTCCTCCAGGGCCCAGGCGTAGCCGCGCTCCCGCGCCTCGGCGAGGTTCTTGTCGAGCTTCGCCTTGGTGGTGATGGTGCGCGGGGTGAACTTCTTCAGGCCGGCCGCGGACAGCGGCGCGGCGCGGTCCTTGGCGGGCAGGTGCGCCAGCAGGATCTTGCCGCTGGACGTCGCGTGCAGGGGGGTCAGCTGGCCGACCCAGTTCTGCGCGGTGACCGCACCGGGGCCGCGCACCTGGTAGAGGTTGACCGCGTAGTGCTCCTGCATCACGGCGATGTTGACGGTCTCGCCGAGTTCCTCGGCCAGGGTCTCGCAGACCGGGCGTCCCTGCTGTGTAATGTCTATGCGGCCCGTCACGGCGCCGGCGAGGCGTACGATGCCGAAACCGAGCCGGTACTTGCCGCGCTCGCCCGCCTGCTCCACCAGACCGCGCGCCTCCAGGGCGCCGAGCAGGCGGAACGCGGTGGACTTGTGAACGTCGATCTCGGCCGCCACCTCGCTGACCCCCGCCTCGCCGCGCTGGGCCAGGATCTCGAGGACGGTAATGGCCCGGTCGACCGACTGGACTCCGCCGGCCGACGATTGAGACGTTTCACTCGCATGGTTGCTCATAGCGCAACTATACCCACACTGAACAACGCTACTGCAAGGTCTACGCCCTGGTAGTGATCTTCGCAGGTTGCGTAGCATGCAACCTAGTGCGTATAGCGCTACTCGTACTAGCATGTGCCGCGTATCTACGGCGCGAGCGAGACGAGGGACCATGGCTTTCCCGCACTACGACTTCGTCATCGTCGGCGGCGGTTCGGCCGGCAGCGCACTGGCGAACAGACTCTCCGCGGACCCGGGGAACAAGGTCCTGGTCCTGGAGGCCGGCCGCTCCGACTATCCGTGGGATGTCTTCATCCACATGCCCGCGGCCCTGACGT
>KL568615.1:13990-14755 GCA_000715605.1 Streptomyces speibonae
TCAGAGATGTGTATAAGAGACAGCGTCTACCACGCGCGCGGCAAGGTGCTGGGCGGCTCCAGCAGCATCAACGGCATGATCTTCCAGCGCGGCAACCCCATGGACTACGAACGCTGGGCCGCCGACCCCGGCATGGAGCGCTGGGACTACGCGCACTGTCTGCCCTACTTCCGGCGCATGGAGAACTGCCTGGCGGCCGGCCCGGACGACGAGTTCCGCGGCCACGACGGCCCCCTCGTCCTGGAGCGCGGCCCGGCCACCAACCCCCTGTTCGAGGCCTTCCTCAAGGCCACCGAGGAGGCGGGCTACGCCCCCACCGACGACGTCAACGGCTACCGGCAGGAGGGCTTCGCCAAGTTCGACCGCAACGTCCACCGCGGCCGTCGGCTGTCGGCCTCCCGGGCCTACCTCAAGCCCGCGATGAAGCGCCCCAACCTCACCGTCACGACCCGCGCCCTGGTCACCCGCGTCCTGTTCGAGGGCAAGAAGGCCGTCGGTGTCGAGTACCGGCGCGGCGGGGGCGCCCTGCGGCAGGTGCGCGCCAAGGAGGTCATCCTGTGCGGTGGCGCGATCAACTCCCCGCAGCTGCTGCAGCTTTCCGGCGTGGGCAACGCCGGGGAACTGCGCGCCCTCGGCATCGACGTCGTCCAGGACCTGCCCGGCGTCGGCGAGAACCTCCAGGACCACCTGGAGGTGTACATCCAGTACGCCTGCAAGCAGCCCGTCTCCATGCAGCCGTACCTGGCGAAGTGGCGGGGGCCCCTC
>KL568615.1:15047-16857 GCA_000715605.1 Streptomyces speibonae
CAGCAACGACGAGGTCGACTACCCCAACCTGATGTTCCACTTCCTGCCGATCGCGGTCCGCTACGACGGCTCCGTGCCCGCCGGCGGCCACGGCTACCAGGTCCATGTCGGACCCATGTACTCCGACGCGGTCGGCTCGGTGAAGATCAGGAGCAGGGACCCGCGCGAACACCCCGCGCTGCGGTTCAACTACCTCTCCACCGCGCAGGACCGCCGCGAGTGGGTCGAGGCGATCCGGGTCGCGCGCAGGATCCTCAACCAGCCCGCGCTCGCCCCCTACAACGACGGCGAGGTCTCGCCCGGCCCGTCCGTGGCCACGGACGAGGAGATCCTCGACTGGGTCGCCAAGGACAGCGAGACCGCCCTGCACCCCTCCTGCACCTGCAGGATGGGGACCGACGAGAGGTCCGTCGTCGACCCGGACAGCATGCGCGTGCACGGCGTGGAGGGCCTGCGGGTGGTCGACGCGTCGGTGATGCCGTACATCACCAACGGCAACATCTACGCACCGGTGATGATGGTCGCCGAGAAGGCCGCCGACCTGATCCTCGGCAAGGAGCCGCTGCCCGCGTCGAAGGCCGCGTACTACCGCCTGCGTGATGCCGGGAGCCAGAAGTAGGGCCGCGCCGCTCGTGGCGGTGGGCGGGCCCCGGAACCGCGGCCCGCCCACCGGTGCCGTACCGCCTCAGCGGAAGACCACCGTACGGTTGCCGTCCACCAGGACGCGGCCCTCGCTGTGCCACTTCACGGCGTGCGCGAGCACCTGCGCCTCCACGTCCCGGCCGACCGTGACCAGTTCACCCGGGTCGAGCGAGTGGTCCACGCGGACCACGTCCTGTTCGATGATCTGCCCCTCGTCCAGGTCGGGCGTCACGTAGTGCGCGGTCGCGCCCACGAGCTTCACCCCACGGGCGTGGGCCTGGTCGTACGGGCGCGCGCCCTTGAAGCTCGGCAGGAAGGAGTGGTGGATGTTGATGGCACGGCCCTCGAGCTGCTTGCACAGGTCGTCCGAGAGGATCTGCATGTAGCGGGCCAGCACCACCAGGTCGACCTCCAGCTCCCGCACCAGCTCCAGCAGGCGCGCCTCGGCCGCGGCCTTGGTGTCGGCGGTCACCGGGACGTGGTGGAACGGGATGCCGTAGGTCCCGGCCAGACCCTCGAACTCGCGGTGGTTGGAGACGATCGCGGGGATCTCGATGGCGAGGGAGCCGGTGCGCCGACGGAAGAGCAGGTCGTTCAGGCAGTGCCCGAACTTCGACACCATGATGAGCGTCCGGGTCGGGGTGGAGGCGTCCCACAGCCGCCAGGTGATCCGGTACGCCTCGGCGAGAGGGCCGAACCGGTCCCGCAGCTGCTCCAGACGCACGTCCGGATCGGCGACGTCGAAGTGGACCCGCATGAAGAAGCGGCCCTGGAGCCGGTCGTCGAACTGCTGACTCTCCAGGATGTTGCCCGAGTTGCGGACCAGGAAGCCGCTCACGGCATGGACCAGGCCCGCGCTGTCGGGGCACGAGATCGTGAGGACGTACTCACGGCCGGGTTGCGGTCGAGGGGACATGCGCGACCTCCGTTGGTTCACATTGCGCAACGTGGTGAGTGATGCGCAACATGGTTCCGGTCGGCGGGACCCTCGGTCAAGAGAGAAGGGCCGGTCGGCCCCTTGCGAAAACGGCACCGCCAACCCCTTGACGCGGTTCTGCGCGTTCGCCAAGGTGTTCCACCACAAGCAAATGAATGCGCTATACGCAACAATAGTTCCGTCGGAAGGCTGGGCGCGTGGCAGACCTGTATGTGGGCGGAGAATGGCGGG
>KL568615.1:17049-18074 GCA_000715605.1 Streptomyces speibonae
GGGAGCCGGTCGTTCCGCGCCGCCGGGAGATCCGGTGCCCCGCCGACGGCACGCTCTCCGCGACCGTCTCGGAGGGGACTCGCGCGGACACCGAAGCGGCGATCGCCGCCGCCCGGCGCGCCTTCGACGCGGGCCCCTGGCCCCGCACTCCCGAACGCGAGCGCGGCGCCCTGCTGCTGCGCACCGCCGACCTCATCGAGCGGGACGCCAAGGAATTCGCCCGCGCCGAATCGCTCGACACCGGCAAGCGGCTGGTGGAGAGCGAGTACGACATCGCCGACGTCGTCTCCTGCTTCCGCTGCTACGGCGGGATCGCCGGAACGGACGCCGGGCACGTGGTCGACACCGGACGCGCCGACGCCGTCAGCCGCGTCGAGTATGCGCCGGTCGGCGTGTGCGGGCTGATCACCCCCTGGAACTACCCGCTCCTGCAAGCCAGTTGGAAGGTCGCTCCGGCGCTCCTCGCGGGCAACACCATCGTCCTGAAGCCCAGTGAGCTGACCCCGTCCACCTCGATCCTGCTGATGCGGGCGCTGGCGGAGGCCGGGCTGCCGGCCGGCGCCGCCAACCTCGTCCTGGGCACCGGACCCGAGGTGGGCGCACCGCTCGCCGAGCACCCCGCCGTCGACATGGTCTCCTTCACCGGCGGCCCGGAGACCGGGAAGCGGATCATGGCCACCGCCGCCGCCACCGTGAAGAAGGTGGCGCTGGAACTCGTCGGCAAGAACCCCAATGTCGTCTTCGCCGACGCCGACTTCGAAACGGCCGTCGACTTCGCCCTCACCGCCGTCTTCCTGCACTCCGGGCAGGTCTGCTCGGCCGGCGCCCGGCTGATCGTCGAGGACCGCCTGCACGACCGCTTCGTCGACGAGATCGTCCGCCGGGCCGGGCGGATCCGCCTGGGCGGCCCCTTCGACCCCGGGGCCGAGACCGGCCCGCTGATCTCCGCCGGGCACCGGGACAAGGTCGAGGCGTATGTCGCCGCGGGGATCGCCGAGGGCGCCGTACCTGTCTCTTATACACAT
>KL568615.1:18304-18932 GCA_000715605.1 Streptomyces speibonae
CCGTTCTCGACGCGTGCACGCAGGACATGAGCGTGGTGCACGAGGAGTCGTTCGGGCCGGTACTCACCGTGGAGCGCTTCACCGACGAGGACGACGCCGTCCGCATCGCCAACGACACCGAGTACGGACTCGCGGGCGCCGTCTGGACGCAGGACGCGGGCAAGGCGCAGCGCGTCGCCCGCCGGCTGCGGCACGGGACCGTGTGGATCAACGACTACCACCCCTATGTGCCGCAGGCGGAATGGGGTGGCTTCGGGCACTCGGGCGTGGGCCGGGAGCTGGGGCGGGCCGGCCTGGACGAGTACCGAGAGCCCAAGCACGTCTGGCAGAACATCCATCCCCGGCCGCAGCACTGGTTCCGCGGCTGAACGCCGAAAAGAGATCGATCGTGACCCCAGTACAGACCGAGGCGGCGCCGCGGCGCGACACGCCCCAGGACGCGGACGGCATGCCGGTCATATCCGTGCGCAATCTGTGGAAGGTGTTCGGGCCGAAGGCGGAACAGGTTCCTCGATCCGCGGAGTTGTGCGCACTGAGCCGCCGCGAACTCATGGACCGCACCGGATGTACCGCCGCCGTCCGGGAGGTGGACTTCGACGTGTCCCCGGGCGAGGTGTTCGTCGTCATG
>KL568615.1:19154-24036 GCA_000715605.1 Streptomyces speibonae
CTCCGGCAAGTCCACGCTGGTGCGCTGCCTGACCCGGCTGATCGAACCCACCTCCGGCGAAATCGTCTTCGAGGGGCAGGACATCCGCCAGGCCGACGACAAGCGGCTGCGCGAGCTGCGCCGGAACAAGTTCTCCATGGTCTTCCAGCACTTCGGACTGCTGCCCCACCGGCGCGTCGTCGAGAATGTGGGCTTCGGCCTGGAGATCCGCGGCATGGGCAAGGCCGAACGCACCAGGCGGGCGCTGGAGGTGGTGGAGCTGGTCGGCCTGTCCGGCTACGAGAACTCCTACCCCGACCAGCTGTCCGGCGGTATGCAGCAACGCGTCGGCCTGGCCCGCGCGCTGGCCGGCGACCCGGACGTGCTCTTCTTCGACGAGCCGTTCTCGGCGCTCGACCCGCTGATCCGCCGGGACATGCAGAGCGAGGTCATCCGGCTGCACCACGAGGTCGGCAAGACCATGGTGTTCATCACCCACGACCTCTCCGAGGCCCTCAAGCTGGGCGACCGCATCCTGATCATGCGCGACGGCAGGATGGTCCAGTGCGGCACCGGCGACGAACTGGTGGGCGCCCCGGCCGACGACTACGTCCGCGACTTCGTGAAGGACGTGCCGCGCGGCGACGTCCTCACCCTGCGCTGGATCATGCGCCCCAAGGCCGACGGCGACGACCTGGACGGCCCCGAACTGGGCCCGGACGTCGTCGTGCGCGAGGCCACCCGGGCCGTCCTGGCAGCCGACAAGCCGGTCAAGGTCGTCGAGGACGGCAAGCTGCTCGGCGTCGTCGGCGACGAGGAGGTCCTCGCGGTGGTCGCCGGGCGGGAAAGTGGTGCGTGATGACCGTCACCACGGAGAAACCGGAGCAGGTCCCGGCCGTGGAGCGGCCCGCTCCCGCCGACAGCACGCGCGAGGTCGGCCGCACCCAGGTCGTGGCCGCGATCCTCGCCCTGTGGCTGGTGCTGTTCGCCCTGCTGAAAGGCAGACAGACCCTGTCCCTGGCGGCGGCCGACCTCACCGAACTGCACTGGTGGTTCAACGACGTCAACGACTCGGTCGGCGCGAGCCGCAACTCCAACCCGCTCTTCCTCTACGTCTTCAACGAGATCCGGCTGGTCATCGACAATCTGGTGACCTTCGTCCAGCATCTGATCTCCCAGCCCTCCGCCGGCCGCCCCGTCCCGCAGATCGGCTGGCTCGGCGTCGTCGGCATCGCCGGCTATGTGTCCTGGGCCGTGGGCAACTGGCGGGTCGCCCTGCTGGCCGTGGCCGGATTCACCTTCTTCGGGTTGCAGGGCCTGTGGCAGGAGAGCATGGACACCCTGGCCCTGATCCTCTGCGCGATGCTCGTGGCGCTGCTGTTCGCGATCCCGCTGGGGGTGTGGGCGGGGCTGTCCGACCGGTTCAACCGGATCGTGACGCCCCTGCTGGACTTCATGCAGACGATGCCGACCTTCGTCTACCTGGCCCCGCTGACCCTGGTCTTCCTCATCGGACCGGCCTCCGCCGTGATCGCCACGGTGATCTACGCGGCGCCGCCGGCGATCCGCATCACCGCGCACGCCATCCGTTCGGTGCCCGGGACGACCGTGGAGGCGGCCCACTCGATGGGGGCCACCCGGGGCCAGTCGCTGCGCAAGGTCCTGCTGCCGATGTCCAGGCGGACCGTGGTGATGGGCGTCAACCAGTCCATCATGGCGGCCCTGGCCATGGTCACCATCGCGGCCCTGATCGACGCGCCCGGTCTCGGCAAGACCGTCGTCCAGGCCCTTCAGTCGCTCGACGTCGGCACCGCCTTCAACGCGGGCCTCGCCATCGTCGTCATGGCGATCGTGCTGGACCGGGTCACCACCGCGGCCGGCGACCGCGAGAAGAACGCCCGGCGTCCGGACAACCGTTTCGCCGTCCGGCGCCGGCAACTGCTGGGCGCGGGCGCCGTGGTCACGGCGGTTCCGGTGTACCTGTCGCACACCTACCTCTGGGCGGCCGAGTTCCCCGGTGACGGCACCGCCGGCGGCCACATCGCCCGCACGGCCGACACCGTGACGGTCTGGGCCCAGGACAACCTGTCGGGCATCACCAACGCCTTCCGCGACGGCATCACCAACGGCCTGCTCAACCCGTTCCAGTCGCTGCTCACCAACTCGCCGTGGTGGCTCGTCGGCGCGGTGCTGATCGCGTTCGGCGTGGTGCTCGGCGGTGTGCGCGCCGGGCTCACCACGGCCGTGTGCGTGGGCCTGCTGTTCGGCACCGGCGTGTGGTCGGACGCCATGGCCACCACGGCGTCCACCCTCGTCGCGACGGTCCTGGTGATGGCCTTCGGCGTCGTCCTCGGCGTGTGGATGGGCCGCAGCATGCCGGTGGACCGCGTGCTGCGGCCCACCCTGGACGCGGCGCAGGTCATGCCGCCGTTCGTCTATCTGGTGCCGTTCCTGGCGCTGTTCGGCGCGACGCGCTTCACGGCGATCGTCGCCGCCGTCGTCTACGCGGCACCGGTCGCGATCAAAATCATCGCGGACGGGATCCGGGCGGTGCCTGGGGCCACCGTCGAGGCGGCCACCTCCGCCGGCTGCAACACCTGGCAGATCATCACCAAGGTCCAGCTGCCGATGTCACGCGGTGCGCTGACGCTCGCCACCAACCAGGGCCTCATCTACGTGCTGTCGATGGTGGTCGTGGGCGGCCTGGTCGGCGCGGGCGGCCTCGGCTACGACGTCGTGGCCGGATTCTCCCAGGGCGAGCTGTACGGCAAGGGGCTGGCGGCGGGGCTCGCCATCGTCCTGCTGGGCGTCACGTTCGACCGGATCACTCAGGCGGCGGCCCGCCGCACCGGGGCGTAAGGAGCACCAACCATGGCACCACACTGGAGAGCGGGCGCGGCCGTCCTCGCGGCCCTCGGCCTCACGCTCACGGCCTGCGGCGGCGCGAAGGTCGGCGAGGACGGCGCGGGCGGCTCGGCGGCCGGCTCCGGGGAGTGCGGCACCTTCGACCTCGCGGTCAACCCGTGGGTCGGCTACGAGGCCAACGCCGCCGTCATCGCGTACGTCGCGGAGAAGGAGCTGGGCTGCGACGTCAAGCGGAAGAACCTCAAGGAGGAGATCGCCTGGCAGGGCTTCGGCACCGGTGAGGTGGACGCCGTCGTGGAGAACTGGGCCCACGACGACCTGAAGAAGAAGTACATCACCGACCAGAAGACCGCCGTGGACGCCGGCCCCACCGGCAACGAGGGACTCATCGGCTGGTACGTGCCGCCGTGGCTGGCCGAGGAACACCCGGACATCCTCGACTGGAGGAACCTCGACACGTACGCGGACCGGTTCCGTACCTCGGAATCCGGCGGCAAGGGCCAGCTCCTCGACGGCGACCCGTCGTTCGTCACCAACGACGAGGCGCTGGTGAACAACCTGGAGCTGGACTACAAGGTCGTGTACGCGGGCAGCGAGACCGCGCTCATCCAGGCCTTCCGCAAGGCGGAGAAGGACAGGGAATGGATGATCGGCTACTTCTACGAGCCGCAGTGGTTCATGTCCGAGGTGCCGCTGAAGAAGGTGAAGCTGCCCGCGTACGAGGAGGGCTGCGACGCCGACCCCCAGAAGATCGCCTGCGACTATCCGGTCTACGAGCTCGACAAGATCGTCAGCGCGAAGTTCGCCGAGTCCGGCAGTCCGGCCTATGACCTGGTGAAGAACTTCCACTGGACCAACGAGGACCAGAACATCGTCGCCAAGTACATCGCGGTGGACAGGATGACCCCCGAAGCGGCGGCCGAGAAGTGGGTCGGGGCCAACCGCGCCAAGGTGGACGCCTGGATCGGGTGACCCGCTCGAAGCGACCCCCTCGAAGAGCCCTTCACAACTGCCCGGCGGGCGGTGCGCACTCACGCGCACCGCCCGCCGGGCATGCCCGCGTCCGGGCCGGTTTTCCGGGCCGTTCTCCGGGCTCTTTTCCGGCGTAACGACCCCCTTGACACCCCCTCATGGCGACCGGCACGCTGAGTTGCGCAGCATGCAGATTGTTGCGTCAGTAGCAACTAGCGCGGTTCGAGGCGGAGGTGCGGCGATGGCGGGACCCCGAGTGGTCATCATCGGAGCGGGAGTCGTGGGCGCGGCACTCGCCGACGAGCTCTCCGCGCGAGGCTGGACCGAAGTGACCGTGGTCGACCAGGGCCCACTGCCCGCCACCGGGGGCTCCTCGTCCCACGCCCCGGGCCTGGTCTTCCAGACCAACTCCTCCAAGACCATGACGGAACTGGCCCGCTACACCGTCGAGAAGTTCTGCTCGCTCGACGTCGACGGCGAGCCCTGCTTCCTCCAGGTCGGCGGCCTCGAAGTGGCCACCACCCCGGAGCGCCTCGCCGAACTCCACCGCCGCCACGGCTGGATCACCGCCTGGGGCATCGAGGCGCGCCTGCTGACGTCGGACGAGTGCGTCGAAACGCATCCGCTGGTCGACCGCGACCGGGTCCTCGGCGGCCTCCTGGTGCCCACCGACGGCCTCGCCAAGGCCGTCCTCGCCGTGGAGGCGCAGATCCGCCGGGCCACCGGACGCGGGGTCCGCTTCCTCGCCCGTCACGAGGTGCTGGACGTGCTCCGGGCCGACGGCGAGGTGACGGGAGTGCGCACCGACCGGGGCGACCTGGAAGCCGACATCGTCGTGTGCTGCGCCGGCATCTGGGGCCCGAGGATCGCCCGCATGGCCGGCATGAACCTGCCGCTGACGCCGCTCGCCCACCAGCTCGCCTGGACCGGCCCCGTCCCCGCCCTCGCCGGCCAGACGGAGGAGGCGGTCCGCCCGATCCTGCGCCACCAGGACGCCGACCTGTACTACCGCGAGCGCTACGACGGCCTCGGCATCGGCTACTACGGCCACCGCCCGATGCCGGTC
>KL568615.1:24224-28186 GCA_000715605.1 Streptomyces speibonae
GCCACCGCCCGATGCCGGTCTCCGCCGACGACATCCTCACCTTCGACGAGGCCGACGTGATGCCCTCGGTCCTGAAGTTCACCGAGGAGGACTTCGAGCCCGCCTGGGCCGAGACGCGGTCCCTGCTCCCGGCGACGCGGGAGGCCAAGATCGAGGAGGGCATCAACGGCCTGTTCTCCTTCACCACCGACAACTTCCCGCTGCTCGGCGAGTCCCCGGACGTCAAGGGCTTCTGGGTCGCCGAGGCGGTGTGGGTCACGCACTCCGCCGGGGTGGGCCGGGCGATGGCCGAGTGGCTGGTCGACGGCCACTGCTCGTCGTTCGACCTGCACGAGTGCGACGTCAACCGCTTCGAGCCGCACCAGCTCGCCCCGGAGTACGTCCTGGCCCGCGACTGCCGGAACTTCGTCGAGGTCTACGACATCCTCCACCCCCTCCAGCCCTCCGGCGACCCCCGCCCCCTGCGCACCAGCCCGTTCCACGTCCGCCAGCAGGAGCACGGCGCCTTCTTCCTGGAGGCGAACGGCTGGGAACGCCCGCACTGGTACGAGGCCAACGCGAGCCTGCTGGAAGGCCGTTCCATCCCGACCCCCAACGACTGGGCCGCGCGGTACTGGTCGCCCGTCGTGGGCGCGGAGGCACAGGCCACCCGCGAGACGGTCGCCCTGTACGACATGACGGCCCTCAAGCGCCTCGAGGTCAGCGGCCCCGGCGCCGCCGCCTTCCTGGAGCGGATGGTCACCGGCAGGGTCGCCAAGTCCGTCGGCTCGGTCACGTACACGCTCCTGCTGGACCACGACGGCGGCATCCGCAGCGACATCACCGTCGCCCGCCTGGGACGCGACCTCTTCCAGGTCGGCGCCAACGGCAACCTCGACCTCGACTGGCTCCGCCGCCACCTGCCCGCCGACGGCAGTGTCCAGGCCCGCGACATCACCCCCGGCACCTGCTGCATCGGCCTGTGGGGCCCGCTGGCCCGCAAGGTCCTCCAGCCGCTCACCGACGAGGACTTCTCCAACGACGGCCTGAAGTACTTCCGCGCCAAGCGTGCCCACATCGGCAGCGTCCCGGTGACGGCGATGCGCCTGTCCTACGTCGGCGAACTCGGGTGGGAGCTGTACACGACCGCCGACCTCGGTCTGAAGCTCTGGGACACGCTGTGGGCGGCGGCCCGGCCCCTCGGCGGCGTCATCGCCGGCCGTGGCGCCTTCAACAGCCTCCGCCTGGAGAAGGGTTACCGTTCCTTCGGCACCGACATGACCTACGAGCACGACCCGTACGAGGCCGGCGTCGGCTTCGCCGTCAGGCCCGACAAGGACGACTTCATCGGCAAGGCGGCACTGGAGCGCCGCAAGGGGAACGTCCGCCGCAGGCTGACCTGTCTCACCATCGACGACCCGCACGCGGTCGTGCTCGGCAAGGAGCCCGTGTACGACGCCGGGCGCGCGGTCGGGTACGTCACCAGCGCCGCGTACGGCTACACCATCGGCAAGGGCATCGCGTACGCCTGGCTGCCGGCCGAACTCACCAGCCCCGGCACGCCCGTCCGGATCGGCTACTTCGACCGGCTGATCGAGGCGGTCGTCGCCGAGGAGCCCCTGTTCGACCCGACCATGTCCCGCCTGCGCGGCTGACCGGGGGAGAGCCATGACCGCACACCTGCTCGACGGGAAGGCGACCGCGGCCGGCATCCGCCGCGAACTCGCCGAGCGCGTCGCCAAACTGACAGCCGTCACCGGCCGCCCGCCGGGCCTGGGCACCGTCCTGGTCGGCGACGACCCCGGCAGCCACGTCTACGTCGCCGGGAAGCACCGCGACTGCGCGCACACCGGCATCGCCTCCCTGCGCCGCGACCTGCCCGCCGACGCCACCCAGCGCCAGGTCGAGGACGTCGTCGACGAACTCAACGCCGACCCGGCCTGCACCGGCTACATCGTCCAGCTCCCGCTCCCGCGCCACCTCGACGCGAACGCCGTACTGGAACGCATGGACCCGGCCAAGGACGCCGACGGACTGCACCCCGTCAACCTCGGCCGGCTGGCGCTGGGCATCGAGGCGCCGCTGCCCTGCACCCCGCGCGGAATCGTCGAGCTGCTCCGCCGGCACCGGGTGCCGATCGCCGGAGCACGCGTGTGCGTGATCGGCCGCGGCATCACGGTGGGACGCCCGATCGGACTGCTCCTCACCCGCCGCTCCGAGAACGCCACCGTCACCCTGTGCCACACCGGCACCAAGGGCCTCGCCTGGCATGTCCGCGAGGCCGACATCGTCATCGCCGCCGCCGGCTCGCCCGGACTGGTCACCAAGGACATGCTGCGGCCCGGCGCGGCCGTCCTCGACGTCGGCATCACCCGCACCGACCAGGGCCTGGCCGGCGACATCCACCCCGACGCGGCCCGGGTCGCCGGATGGCTCGCCCCGATGCCCGGCGGCGTGGGCCCCATGACCAGGGCGATGCTGCTCGCCAACGTCGTCGAGGCCGCCGAGAGGAACGCGAACGCCGTATGAACACCCACCCGTGCACCGACGGAGCCGCCCGATGAGCCCCCGCACCCCCGGCGCCGACCTCCCCGAGCACCCCGGCTTCCTCTGGCGCAACCCCGAGCCCAAGCGGTCCTACGACGTGGTGATCGTCGGCGGCGGCGGCCACGGCCTGGCCACCGCCCACTACCTCGCGAAGAACCACGGCATCACCGACGTCGCCGTGCTGGAGAAGGGGTGGCTCGCGGGCGGCAACATGGCCCGCAACACCACGATCATCCGCTCCAACTACCTGTGGGACGAGAGCGCCGGCATCTACGAGCACGCGCTCAAGCTGTGGGAGGGGCTGGAGGAGGAACTGGACTACCCGATCCTCTTCTCCCAGCGCGGCGTGCTCAACCTGGCGCACAGCCCGCAGGACGTCCGGGACAGCGTCCGCCGCGTGGAGGCGAACCGCCTGAACGGCGTGGACGCCGAGTGGCTCGACGCGGAGCAGGTCAAGGAGGTCTGCCCGATCGTCGACACCTCCCCGGACGTGCGCTACCCGGTCCTCGGCGGCACCTACCAGCCCCGGGCCGGCATCGCGAAGCACGACCACGTGGCCTGGGGCCTGGCCCGCTCCGCGGACGCGGCGGGCATCGACATCATCCAGAACTGCGAGGTCACGGGCCTCGACATCGTCGGAGGACGCGTGGTCGGGGTCCGGACCACCCTCGGCCCGGTCCGGGCGGGCAAGGTGGCCCTCTGCGCCGCCGGTCACACCTCCGTCCTGGCCGCCCTGGCCGGCATCCGGCTCCCGCTGCAGAGCCACCCGTTGCAGGCGCTCGTGTCGGAACTGCTGGAACCCGTGCACCCCACGGTCGTGATGTCCAACGCGGTCCACGTGTACGTCAGCCAGGCCCACAAGGGCGAGCTGGTGATGGGCGCGGGCATCGACGCGTACACCTCCTACACCCAGCGCGGCGCGTTCCACATCATCGAGGACCAGATGGCGGCGGCCCTGGAACTCTTCCCGGTCTTCGCCCGCGCCCACGTCCTGCGCACCTGGGGCGGCATCGTCGACGTCAGCCCCGACGCCTCGCCGATCGTCGGCCTCACCCCGGTCGGCAACCTCTACGTCAACTGCGGCTGGGGGACCGGAGGCTTCAAGGCGACCCCGGGCGTCGGCTGGGTCTACGCCCACACCATCGCCCACGACGCGCCGCATCCCCTCAACGCCCCTTTCTCGCTCGACCGTTTCACCACCGGCGCGCTCGTCGACGAGCACGGCGCGGCCGCGGTGGCCCACTAGGGACCCAAGGGAGCCGAACGACATGCTGCTCATCCCCTGCCCGTGGTGCGGGCCGCGCGACGAGGCCGAGTTCCACTACGGCGGCCAGGCCCATGTGCCCTACCCGGACCACCCCGCGGACCTGACCGATGAGGAGTGGGCCCGCTACCTCTTCTTCCGCGACAACCCCAAGGGCTGTCTCTTATACACA
>KL568615.1:28442-29079 GCA_000715605.1 Streptomyces speibonae
CCGCCGCTGGTTCAACGCGGTACGGGACACATCGACGAACGAAATCCTGACGGTGTACAAGCCGGGAGAGCCCCGCCCCGACACCCCCCAGCCGAAACCGCCCCGTCCGGCGTGCCCCCACCCACCCCCGCAGGGCCACACAGCCGGGCAACTGACAGCCCGTCCGGCGTTCGAGGACGAGGCCGTTCAGGCCGATCGGCGGGGGTCCGGGGGCGGCGGCCCCCGGGGGACGGGAACGGGCAGGGGCGGCGGGGGCGGGACAACCCAGCCCTTCCGCCACCCCACCCACGGCCGCATCGACCGCGACACCCCCCTCACCTTCACCTTCGACGGCACCACCTACCAGGGCTACCGAGGCGACACCCTCGCCTCCGCCCTCCTCGCCAACGGCGTCATCCACACAGCCACCAGCATCAAACTCGGCCGCCCGAGAGGCATCTTCTCCGCAGGCGCGGAAGAGCCCAACGCCGTCGTCCAGATAGAGGAACCCTTCCCCGAACCCATGCTCCCCGCGACCACCGTCGAACTCCACGACGGCCTCGTCGCCACCGGCCTCCCCGGCCGGGGCCGCCTCGCCACGGCCCCGGACCCCGCCCGCTACGACGCCGTACACGCCCACTGCGACCTGCTGATCGTC
>KL568615.1:29318-30129 GCA_000715605.1 Streptomyces speibonae
CGTCATCCTCGCCGACGAGCGCCCGGAACTCGGCGGCAGCCTGCTCGGCACCGGCGAACTCCTCGACTGGGCCGACGAGACCGCCGCCGCGCTCGCCGCGGCCCCCGACGTGCGCGTCCTGCGCCGCACCACCGTCTTCGGTCACTACGACGACAACCACCTCCTCGCCGTCGAACGCCGCACCCACCACCTCGGCGCCGACGCCCCGGGCAACGTCTCCCGCGAACGCGTCCACCGCATCCGGGCCCGCCGCGTCGTCCTCGCCACCGGCGCCCACGAGCGCTCCCTCGCCTTCGCGGACAACGACCGCCCGGGCGTGATGCTGGCCGCTTCGGCCCGGACCCACCTCCACCGCCACGGCGTCCTGCCCGGCCGCCGCGCCGTGGTGTTCACCACCAACGACAGCGCCTACGCCGCCGCACTGGGCCTCGCCGCCGCCGGCGTGGACGTCGCGGCGATCGCGGACACCCGCGCCGAGCCGGGCGAGTGGGCGGAGCGTGCCCGCGCGGCAGGCATCGAGGTGCTGCCCGGACACGCCGTCACCGGCACGGCAGGCTCCCCGAGGCTGGCCTCGGTGACCGTCGGCCCGTTCGGACGGACCGAAGGCGGACGGGAGTTCACCGCCGACGTCCTGCTGGTGTCCGGCGGCTGGAACCCGGTGGCGCACCTGTTCAGCCAGGCGGGCGGCACGCTCCGCCACGACGAGGCGCTCGGCACCTTCGTGCCCGACTCCTCCCGTCAGGCCGTCGAGGTCGCGGGCAGCGCGAGCGGCGCGTTCGACCTGGCCACGGCGCTCGCCCAGGGCGCGGCC
>KL568615.1:30310-31125 GCA_000715605.1 Streptomyces speibonae
GCGCTCGCCCAGGGCGCGGCCGCCGGTACCCGGGCGGTCGAGGCCGAGGGCTTCGCCGCGCCCGCCCCGGCGCTCCCGCGGCCGCCCGCACAGCCGCGGAGCACACCCCCCATGCACGTGTACACCGTCCCCGGCCGCGAGGGCGCCCCCCGCTTCGTCGACCTCCAGCGCGACGTCACCGTCGACGACCTGGCCCGCGCGACCGGCGCCGGAATGCGCTCGGTGGAGCACACCAAGCGCTACACCACGGCCGGTACGGCCAACGACCAGGGCAAGACCTCGGGGCTCCTGGCGAGCGGCGTCGTCTCCGAACTGCTCGGCGTGGACATCGGGGCGCTCGGCACCACCACCTTCCGGCCGCCGTACACACCGGTCTCCTTCGCGGCCCTCGCCGGCCGCAACCGGGGAGCGCTGCACGACCCCGTCCGCACCACCGCCCTGCACGACTGGCACGTCGCGCACGGCGCCCTCTTCGAGAACGTCGGCCAGTGGAAGCGCCCCTGGTACTACCCGCGCGACGGTGAGGACATGGCGGCGGCCGTACGGCGCGAGTGCGTCGCCGCCCGCGAGGGCGTCGCCTTCATGGACGCCTCGACCCTCGGCAAGATCGACGTGCAGGGCCCGGACGCCGCCGTGTTCCTCGACCGGCTCTACACCAACATGATCAGCACCCTGAAGGTGGGCATGATCCGCTACGGCGTGATGTGCCGCCCGGACGGCATGGTCTTCGACGACGGGACGGTCATCCGCCTCGCCGCCGACCGCTTCCTGGTCACCACGACCACGGGCAACGCGGCCGCCGTACTGGACTGGAT
>KL568615.1:31289-32124 GCA_000715605.1 Streptomyces speibonae
GATGTGTATAAGAGACAGAGCCGGACCTGCGCGTCCACTGCACCTCGGTGACCGAGCAGTGGGCCACCGTGGCCCTGGCCGGCCCGCGCTCCCGTGACGTCCTCGGCGCGCTGGCGCCCCGACTGGCCGTGTCGAACGAGGACTTCCCCTTCATGGCGTGGCGGGAGACGACCGTCGCGGGCGTCGCCGCACGGGTCTGCCGGATCAGCTTCTCCGGCGAACTCGCCTACGAGATCAACGTGTCACCGTGGCAGGCCCTCACCCTCTGGGCGGCCCTGTACGAGGCCGGGGCCCCGTACGGCATCACGCCCTACGGCACCGAGACGATGCACGTCCTGCGCGCCGAGAAGGGCTACCCGATCGTCGGCCAGGACACCGACGGCACGGTCACCCCGCACGACCTCGGCATGAGCTGGGCGGTGTCCAGGAAGAAGCCCGACTTCATCGGCAAGCGCTCCTTCGCCCGCGCCGACACCGTCCGCCCCGACCGCAAGCACCTGGTGGGCCTGCTCCCCGACGACCCGTCCGCCCTCCTCCCCGAGGGCACCCACCTGGTCACCGGCCCCGGACTGCCCGCCCCGCCCGTCCCGATGCTCGGCCACGTCACCTCCAGCTACCGCAGCGCCGCCCTGGGCCGGACGTTCGCGCTCGCCCTGGTCAAGGGCGGCCGCGACCGCATCGGCGAGCGCCTCTACGCGCCCGTGGGCGGCCGGCTGCTCCCGGTGACCGTCGCAAGCCCCGTCCTCCACGACCCCGAAGGAGCCCGCCGCGATGGCTGACACCACGCCCACCGCCCCGCTCCGCAGCCCCCTGGCGTCCGCCGCCGGCCGGCTGG
>KL568615.1:32325-34486 GCA_000715605.1 Streptomyces speibonae
GCCGGCTGGCCGCCGCGACGCGCGCCTCCGGCGGCGCGGTCCGGCTGGCCGAACTCCCCTTCCTGTCCCAGGTGAACGTCCGTCTCGACGCCAAGACGGGCGCTGCGGACGCGGCCGGGCTCGCGCTGGGCCTGGACCTGCCCCTCGAACCCGGCACGGCCGTCCGTGCGGGGGAGTGGGCCGCACTGTGGCTTGGCCCCGACGAATGGCTCGTGGTGGGCCCGCCGGGCACGGAACGGGACGTGGAGACCCGGATCCGGGCGGCCGTGGGGGAGGAGCCCGTCTCCGTCACCGACGTCTCCGCCCAGCGCACCACCCTCCTCGTCTCCGGCCCCTGCGCACGCGACCTGCTGGCCCACGGCTGCGCGCTGGACCTTCACCCGCGCGCCTTCGCCCCCGGCCGCTGCGCCCAGACCACGCTGGCCCGTACCCAGGTCGTCCTCGTCGCCCGGGACGACCTCAGGGCGGGGTTCTGGGTGCTGGTCCGCTCGTCCTTCGCCGGGCATCTGGCCGACTGGCTGCTCGATGCGGCAGCGGAACACCTCTGAGCGGCGCACGCCGGCGCCCCGCCCGCCCGGCCTTCCGAGGCCCGGGAGGACGCTGGTCATGGGCGTCGTGAACGTCACCCCGGACTCGTTCTCCGACGGCGGGCTGTCGTTCGCCCCGGACGCGGCCGTCGCGCACGGACTCGCCCTCCTGGAGCAGGGGGCGGACATCGTGGACGTGGGCGGGGAGTCGACCCGGCCCGGCGCGGCGCGCCCGCCGGCCGAGGAGGAGCTGCGCCGCGTGCTGCCCGTGGTCCGCGAACTCGTCGCGGCGGGCGGGTTCGTCAGCGTCGACACCATGCGGGCCGAGGTCGCCGCCCGCGCGTTGGACGCGGGAGCGCGGATGGTCAATGACGTCTCGGGCGGTCTCGCCGACCCCGCGATGCTGCCCCTGATGGCCCGCTCGGGCGTGCCGTACGTGCTGATGCACTGGCGCGGCCATGCCGCCGGAATGCAGGCGAACGCCGTCTACGACGACGTCGTCACCGATGTGCTCGCAGAGCTGCGTGCGCGGACCGGGGCGGCGCTGGACGCGGGCGTGCCGCCCGGCCGCCTGGTCGTCGATCCCGGCCTTGGCTTCGCCAAGACCCCCGAGCACAACTGGGAGTTGCTGGGTCGCCTCGGGGAGGTCGTGCGGGCGCTGGAGTTTCCCGTCCTCGTGGGCGCGTCCCGCAAGTCGTTCCTGGGACACCTGCTGGCGGACCGGGCCACGGGGCGGCCCCGCCCGGCGCGGCAACGGGACGCCGCGACCACCGCCGTGTCCGCCCTCGCCGCGGCGCAGGGCGCCTGGTGCGTGCGCGTGCACGACGTCGCCTCGACGCTCGACGCGGTACGCGTGACGGCCCGTTGGGGCAGCGAGGCGGCGCGGCCGGCGCGGCCGGCCCCGGGCTGAGGGCCCAACCCTCTTGACAGTGGGGGTCCGTGGGGAGACAGTTTGGCAAGAGTTGCTTATAGCGGAGGCTGTTGCTCACTACGCAACTTAGCCTCGACCCTTGGGGGACCCGCCGACGTCCTCCGCCATCCAGAACATCCCGCCGAATGTCCCGACGTGCGCATTCGGCCGTCCCTCGACGAGGAGAGCACCGTGACACACGAGGTACGCGCCGTCGTCGCCCTGGAAAGGGGCGCCCCGGTGTCCGTGGAGACCGTCCTGGTGCCGGACCCCGGCCCGGGTGAGGCACTGGTGCGGGTGCAGGCCTGCGGTGTCTGCCATACCGACCTGCACTACCGGGAGGGCGGGATCGGCGACGACTTCCCGTTCCTGCTCGGTCACGAGGCCGCGGGTGTGGTCGAGGCGGTCGGCGAGGGCGTCACCGAGGTCGCGCCCGGCGACTTCGTCGTCCTCAACTGGCGTGCGGTGTGCGGCACCTGCCGGGCCTGCGGCAGGGGCGAGCCGTGGTACTGCTTCGCCACCCACAACGCCGTCCGGCCGATGACGCTCGCCGACGGCACCCCGCTCACCCCGGCCCTGGGCATCGGCGCCTTCGCGGAGAAGACGCTGGTCGCCGCCGGCCAGTGCACCAAGGTCGACCCGACCGCCCCGGCCACCGCGGCGGGCCTGCTCGGCTGCGGGGTGATGGCCGGCTTCGGCGCCGCGGTCAACACCGGCGGCGTCG
>KL568615.1:34695-35726 GCA_000715605.1 Streptomyces speibonae
CGGCATGGCCGCCGTCGCCGGCGCCCGGGTGGCCGGCGCGAGCCGGATCATCGCCGTGGACGTCGACGAGCGGAAGCTGAAGTGGGCCGAACGGTTCGGCGCCACCGACACCGTCGACTCCTCACGGACCGACGCCGTCGAGGCCATCCGCGACCTCACCGGAGGCTTCGGTGCCGACGTCGTCGTCGACGCGGTGGGCCGCCCCGAGACCTTCAAGCAGGCCTTCTACGCCCGCGACCTGGCCGGCACCGCCGTGCTGGTGGGCGTCCCCGCCCCGGAGTTCACCCTCGAACTGCCCCTGCTGGATGTCTTCAGCCGCGGCGGAGCCGTCAAGTCCTCCTGGTACGGCGACTGTCTGCCGTCCCGTGACTTCCCCGCCCTGATCGACCTGTACCTCCAGGGCCGCTTCGACCTCGCCGGATTCGTCAGCGAGATGATCGCCCTCGACGAGGTCGAGGAGGCGTTCGCCAAGATGCGGCGCGGCGAGGTCCTGCGCTCGGTGGTGGCGCTGTGACCGCGCGGATCCAGCACCTGGTCACCTCCGGGACCTTCCGCCTGGACGGCGGCAGCTGGGCGGTGGACAACAACGTCTGGCTGATCGGCGACGACCGGGAGGTCCTCGTCGTCGACGCGGCACACGACGCCGGGGCGATCGCCGCCGCCGTCGGCGACCGGCGCCTGGTCGCCGTCGTCTGCACCCACGCCCACAACGATCACGTCAACGCCGCCCCGGCCCTGGCCGCCCGCACCGGGGCACCCGTCCTCCTCCACCCGGCGGACGAGGTGCTCTGGAAGGAGGCGCACACTCCGCCGGTGCCCGGCTACCGGGAGCTCGCCGACGGCGAGGAGCTGACCGTCGCCGGCCTCCGGCTGCACGTGCTGCACACCCCCGGCCACTCGCCCGGCGCGGTCTGCCTGTACGCGCCCGAGCTGCGGGCCCTGTTCTCCGGCGACACCCTCTTCCGGGGCGGCCCCGGGGCCACCGGCCGCTCCCACTCCGACTTCGGCCTGTCTCTTATACACATCTCTGA
>KL568615.1:35965-37556 GCA_000715605.1 Streptomyces speibonae
CTCCGCACCCGGCTGCTGCCGCTCCCCGCGGACACCACCGTGCACACCGGTCACGGCCCCAGCACCTCGATCGGCGCCGAAGCGCCCCACCTGGACGACTGGATCGCCCGGGGCCACTGAACGCCACCACCCCCACCCCGTCGACCCGTTCCACCCCCGCCGTGCGCGCGTCCGGCATCTTGTGAAGGAGACCCGATGACCATGAGGGACCTGCCTCCCAGCCTCATCTCCACGCTGCCCGGGGAGTACTACACCGATCCCGAGGTCTTCGCCCTGGAACAGGAGCGGGTCCTCGAGGCCATGTGGTTCTGCGTGACCCGCGCCGCGGAGCTGGCCGGGCCGGGCCAGTTCCGCACCGTCCAGGTGGGCCGCGAGAGCGTCCTGGTCACCCGCTCCCGGGACGGCTCCGTCAAGGCGTTCCTGAACACCTGCCGGCACCGCGGCGCCCGCCTGTGCACGGAGGAGTCCGGCGAGGTCAAGCGGGCCTTCCAATGCCCGTACCACGCCTGGACCTACGGCCTGGACGGCAGGCTCGTCGCGGCACCGAACCTGACCTCGATGCCGGACATCGACCGCACCGCCTTCGGACTGGTCGGCGTCCATGTCCGGGAGTGGCTCGGCTATGTGTGGGTGTGTCTGGCCGAGGACCCCCCCTCCTTCGAGGAGGACGTCGTGGGCGACGTGGCCGGCCGCCTCGGCGACGTGGAGTCCATCGGGCACTACGGGATCGAGGATCTCGCCGTCGGCCGGCGGATCGTGTACGACGTCGCGGCGAACTGGAAGCTCATCGTCGAGAACTTCATGGAGTGCTACCACTGCGCCACCATCCACCCCGAACTCACCGAGGTGCTCCCGGAGTTCGCGGACGGTTACGCGGCGCAGTACTACGTCGGCCACGGCGCGGAGTTCGGCACCGACGTCGAGGGCTTCACCGTCGACGGCAGCGAGGGCCTGGACCGGATCCCGGGCGTGGCCGAGGAGCAGGACCGCCGGTACTACGCGATCACCGTCCGGCCGCAGGTGTTCGTCAACCTCGTGCCGGACCACGTGATCTTCCACCGGATGTATCCGGTGGCCCACGACCGCACGGTCGTGGAGTGCGACTGGCTCTATCTGCCGCAGGTCGTCGACAGCGGCCGGGACATCGGCCGGTCCGTGGAGCTCTTCGACCGGGTCAACCGCCAGGACTTCGACGCGTGCGAACGCACCCAGCTCGGCATGGGCTCCCGTACGTATGCCAGGGGCGGCGTCCTGGTGCCCAGCGAACACCACATCGGCGACTTCCACACCTGGCTGCAGAACAAGATCGATGTGCGGCGTCAGGAGCCGGTATGAAGCACATCACGGTCGTCGGAGCGTCGCTGGCGGGCCTGAGCACGGCCCGTGCGCTGCGCGCGGAGGGCTACGACGGCGAGCTCGTCGTCGTGGGGGAGGAGCGCCACGCCCCCTACGACCGGCCGCCGCTGTCCAAGGACTTCCTCAAGGGGGACGTCGACGCCGACGCGCTCTGTCTCGTCGAGGAGGACGAGTACGAGGACCTGGACGTGCGGTGGCTGCTCGGCGAGCGCGCGACCCGGCTCGACCCCGCCAC
>KL568615.1:37780-38193 GCA_000715605.1 Streptomyces speibonae
CTCGCACCGTCACGCTGGCCGGCGGACGGCAGCTGCGCACCGAAGGGGTCGTCGTCGCGACCGGCGCCGCGCCCAGGACGCTCCCCGGCACCGACGGCCTGGCGGGTGTCCACACGCTGCGCACCCTCGACGACGCCCTGGCCCTGCGCACCGAGCTGCTGGACGGACTGCCCAGGGTCGTCGTCATCGGCGCCGGCTTCATCGGCGCCGAAGTGGCGTCCACCGCCCAGCGGCTCGGGCTCCACGTCACCGTCGTCGAGGCGCTCGAGGTCCCGCTGGAACGCCAGCTCGGGCGCGAGATGGGGCGGGTGTGCTCCGCGCTGCACAGCGACCACGGGGTCCGCCTGCTGTGCGGAACCGGTGTGGCGGAGCTCGTCGGCGGAAGGCCCTGTCTCTTATACACATCTCTGATG
>KL568615.1:38423-38825 GCA_000715605.1 Streptomyces speibonae
GGTGCTGCCCGCCGACATCGTCGTGGCCGGGGTGGGCGTGCGGCCCGCCACCGGCTGGCTCGCCGGCTCCGGGGTGCCGGTGGACGACGGTGTGGTGTGCGACGCCGGCTGCTCGACCGGTGTCCCGGGCGTGGTCGCCGTCGGTGACGTCGCCCGCTGCCCCCACCCGTTCACCGGACGGCACGCCCGCATCGAGCACTGGAGCAACGCCGTCGAGCAGGCGAAGACCGCCGCCCGCACGCTGCTGACCGGTGTGCCGGTCCCCGCACCGGCCACCGCGCCGTACTTCTGGTCCGACCAGTACCGGGTACGCATCCAGCTCGCCGGGCACGTCGTCCCCGGTGCCGTGCCCGAGGTCGTCGAAGGCGATGTCGGCAGCCGCTCCTTCACGGCGGTCTACCG
>KL568615.1:39058-39444 GCA_000715605.1 Streptomyces speibonae
CGCTCCTTCACGGCGGTCTACCGGCACGGGGGAACCTCCGTCGCCGTGCTCTCCCTCAACCAGCCGAAGCTCTTCAACCGGCTCCGCCGCGGCCTCGTCCCCGCGGCGGCCGGCGTCTCATGAGCTGCCCGCCCGGCGGCACCGCCGTCGCCCACAGCGCCCGCACCCGAGGAGGCCGCCGATGACCCTGTTCACCCAGCCCCTGCACGAGCTCGACCCGGAGATCGCCGCCGCGGTCGGCGCCGAGCTGGAGCGCCAGCAGTCCACCCTGGAAATGATCGCGTCGGAGAACTTCGCGCCGGTCGCGGTGATGGAGGCGCAGGGCTCGGTCCTGACCAACAAGTACGCCGAGGGCTATCCGGGCCGCCGCTACTACGGCGGGCGCG
>KL568615.1:39675-40638 GCA_000715605.1 Streptomyces speibonae
ACGGCGGCTGCGAGCACGTCGACGTCGTCGAGCGGATCGCCGTCGACCGGGTGAAGGAGCTGTTCGGCGCCGAGTACGCCAACGTGCAGCCGCACTCCGGCGCCTCCGCCAACCAGGCCGCGCTGTTCGCGCTGGCGGACCCCGGGGACACCCTCCTGGGCCTGGACCTGGCGCACGGCGGCCATCTGACCCACGGGATGCGACTGAACTTCTCCGGCAAGCAGTTCGACGTCGTCGCCTATCACGTGGACGAGGCGACCGGCCTGGTCGACATGGCCGAGCTGGAGAAGCTGGCCAGGGAGCACCGCCCGAAGGTGATCATCGCGGGCTGGTCGGCGTACCCGCGCCGGCTGGACTTCGCCGCGTTCCGCCGGATCGCCGACGAGACCGGTACGTATCTGTGGGTCGACATGGCGCACTTCGCCGGTCTGGTGGCGGCGGGCCTCCACCCGAACCCGGTGCCGTACGCCGATGTGGTCACCTCCACCACGCACAAGACGCTGGGCGGACCGCGCGGCGGCATCATCCTCGCGCGTGGCAAGGAGTTCGCGAAGAAGCTGAACTCAGCCGTCTTCCCGGGCTTCCAGGGCGGCCCCCTGGAGCATGTGATCGCGGCCAAGGCGGTCTCCTTCAAGGTCGCGGCGAGCGAGGAGTTCCGGGAGCGCCAGCGCCGTACGGTCGAGGGCGCGCGGATCCTCGCCGAACGGCTCACCGCGCCGGACGTCCGCGCGGCCGGGGTGAACGTGCTGTCCGGCGGCACGGACGTGCACCTGATCCTGGTCGACCTGCGTGACGCGGAGCTGGACGGGCGGCAGGCCGAGGACCGGCTGCACGAGGTCGGCATCACCGTCAACCGCAACGCCGTCCCGAACGATCCGCGCCCGCCGATGGTGACGTCGGGGCTGCGGATCGGCACGCCCGCCCTGGCCACCCGGGGCTTCACGGCCGAGGACTTCGCCGAGG
>KL568615.1:40843-44361 GCA_000715605.1 Streptomyces speibonae
CGTCATCGCGGAGACGCTCAAGCCGTCCTGCGACGCGGGGGCGCTCCGGTCCCGGGTGACGGCACTCGCCGGGAAGCACCCGCTGTACCCCGGTCGGTGACCGGCTCTCTGCCCGCAGGGGCGTGTGCCCCGTTGACCTCCCGGAGCATGGCGTGGCCATCAGCGTCTTCGATCTGTTCTCCATCGGCATCGGCCCGTCCAGCTCGCACACCGTCGGACCGATGCGCGCGGCCGCGATGTTCGCGGCCCGGCTGAGGGAGGACGGTCTGCTCGCCCGGACCGCCGCGGTGCGGGCGGAGCTGTTCGGCTCCCTCGGCGCAACCGGCCACGGGCACGGCACCCCCAAGGCCGTGCTGCTCGGTCTGGAGGGCAACGAGCCGCACACTGTCGACGTCGCCCGGGCCGACCTGGACGTGGAGCGGATCCGCGGCACCGGGCGCCTCCGCCTGCTCGGCGCCGGGACCGGCCCGGCCCACGAGATCGGCTTCGACGCCTCGACCCACCTGGTCCTGCACCGCGGACGCTCGCTGCCCCACCACGCCAACGGCATGATCCTGTTCGCCCACGACGCCGATGGCGCACCCCTGCTGGAGAAGACGTACTACTCGGTCGGCGGCGGTTTCGTGGTCGACGAGGACGCCCTCGGCGCGGACCGGATCCGGCCGGACGGCACGGTGCTCGCCCACCCCTTCCGCACCGGCGACGAACTGCTGCGGCTCACCGGGAAGACCGGCCTGTCGATCTCCGCGCTGATGCTGGAGAACGAGAAGGCCTGGCGCACCGAGGAGCAGATCCGCGCCGGGCTGCTGGAGATCTGGCGGGTGATGTCGGCCTGTGTCTCCCGCGGCCTGGGCCGCGAGGGCATCCTCCCCGGCGGACTGCGGGTGCGCCGCAGAGCCGCGGCGTCCGCGCGCCAACTGCGCGGCAAGGGCGACCCGTCGGGCCGCGCCATGGAGTGGGTGACCCTGTACGCGATGGCCGTGAACGAGGAGAACGCGGCGGGCGGACGGGTCGTCACCGCGCCGACGAACGGCGCGGCGGGCATCATCCCGGCGGTGCTGCGCTACTACCTCGACTTCGTGCCGGGCGCCGACGAGGACGGGATCGTCCGCTTCCTGCTCGCGGCGGGCGCCGTCGGCACGCTCTTCAAGGAGAACGCGTCGATCTCCGGCGCCGAGGTCGGCTGTCAGGGCGAGGTCGGCTCGGCCTGCTCGATGGCCGCCGGCGGTCTGGCCGAGGCGCTCGGCGGCAGCCCGGAACAGGTCGAGAACGCGGCCGAGATCGGCATGGAGCACAACCTCGGCCTCACCTGCGACCCGGTGGGCGGCCTGGTCCAGATCCCCTGCATCGAGCGCAACGGCATGGCCGCGGTCAAGGCCGTGACCGCGGCCCGCATGGCGTTGCGCGGCGACGGCCGTCACCATGTCTCCCTCGACAAGGTCATCAAGACCATGAAGGAGACCGGCGCCGACATGAAGGTCAAGTACAAGGAGACCGCCCGCGGCGGACTGGCCGTCAACGTCATCGAGTGCTGAGACGGCGGACGGAGAGGACCCGAGAGCCCTCTCCGCGGCCGCGCGCTCAGCCGGCCGACGGGCCGGACCAGCCGTCCGCCACGTGTCCCAGCCGGACCCGCTGCGGGTGGTCGCCGACGGGCACGGACACGGTCTTCTCGCCGGTGGCGAAGTCGATGGCGGTGACCCGGTCGGCGCCGCTCTCGGAGACCACACAGGACCGCCCGTCACCACTGACGGTCGCCCAGTACGGCTTGGAGGCGGTGACCAGCGGTCCTTCCTCCAGGGTGGCGCGGTCGACGACGGTCGCGTAGTCGTCCATGGTGCCCGCGACGCACAGCTTGGTGCCGTCGGGCTTCATGGTGATGCCGTGATGCCGGGAGTCGTTGACCCAGGTGGTGCGGTCGGTGCTGGTGGCCGGGTTCTCCGGCAGGGTCTTGGTACGGGTGATCCGGTCGGTGGCGACGTCGTACTCGAAGAAGCCGTTGAAGAACGACACCTGGAAGTACAGCTTCGACTCGTCGGGGGAGAACGCGGCCGGGCGCACCGCGTCGGAGTGGTCGCCGAGGCCGATGGCGTCGAGCCGCTCGCGCATATCGATGACCTCGACCTGCTCGAAGGTGGTGGCGTCGACGACGGTGATGCGGCGGTCGCCCTTCGTCCAGTCCAGCCAGGGCGCGTCGAGCGCGGTGTTCACCTCGCCGATGGACATGTTCCAGATGTGCCTGCCGTCCGCGGTGAAGATGTTCTCGTGCGGCTTGTCGCCGGTGCGGAACGACCCGAGTTCCTCGCCGGTGTCGATGTCCAGGACATGCACGGTGTTGGAGGTCGACGCCGAGACGGCGACGCGCTTGCCGTCGGGGGAGACGGCCATGTGGTCGGCGCGGTAACCGGACACGGGGAATCGCCAGTTGACCTCGCCGGTGGTGAGGTCGAGGGAGACCACGTCGGCGAAGCTCGGCCGGGAGACCACCACCGAGCCGCCGTCGGGGGTGGAGTACATGTCGTCGACGAACTGGTCGTGGCCCTCGCCGACGGTGTTGCGGATGGCCATGAAGTAGATCCAGCGGATGGGATCGGCGTTGATCTCGGCCATCCGCCGGTCCTTGTCGGGGATGACGTCGATCCGGCCGATCTTCGCGAAGTCGCCCGCGGATTCGATGACA
Source organism: Streptomyces speibonae (assembly GCA_000715605.1). Lineage (GTDB taxonomy): Bacteria > Actinomycetota > Actinomycetes > Streptomycetales > Streptomycetaceae > Streptomyces > Streptomyces speibonae. Next base: position 43,524 of record KL568615.1, read on the forward strand.
TCGGCGGTGCCGTCCCAGTTGTTGCCCACGAACAGGACCTCGCGCAGCGCCGCGGTCGAGGAGGCCGGGGCGGGGCCGGCCGCGCTCGCGACGGCTGCGGGGGCGGTGACGGTGAGGGCGAGGGCGGCGGCGAGGACGCACAGGTGCCTGGTTCTGGGGAGCGGCATGACTGCTCTCTCCTCTGCGAGTGGGGGGCGCTATGAGTGGGGCATGCCAAGCAGGGGCCGGGAATCCGGAGGGGCCGGAATCTGAACACCGGTGCTTTCAGAATCAACTTACTGAAAAGTAAGGACGAGTGCCCCTTCTCCACAAGACTGCGTACGCGACAAAATCGGCCGTGCACCCAAGGAGGGGAGGGCCGGTGCCGGACAGACCGCGGACACCCAGCGGCCGTTACGCCGGGAAGTCCGCGGAGGAGCGGAAGGCCGAGCGGCGACGCCGGTTCCTCGATGCGGCGCTCGAACTGTTCGGCGCCGGCCCCGGATACCGCTCCACCACGGTCGCCGCCCTCAGTGAGGCCGCCGGACTGTCGACCCGTCAGTTCTACGAGGAGTTCCGCAATCTGGAGGACGTCCTGGCCGTCCTCCACCTCCAGGTCAACGACCGGGCCGAGGCGGCGGTCCTGGCCGCGGCCGCCGACGCGGCCGGCACCCCGCTCCCGGAGCGAGCCGACGCGATCTTCCGCGCCTACGCCGCCGACGTCACCGGCGACCCGCGCCGGATCCGCATCACGTTCGTGGAGATCATCGGCGTCAGCCCGCGTCTGGAGGAACAGCGTCTGGCCCGCCGCGCCCAGTGGGTCGAGCTGATCTGCGCCTGTCTCTTATACACATCTCTG
>KL568615.1:44545-45387 GCA_000715605.1 Streptomyces speibonae
GACTACCGCCTCGCCGCGACCGGCTTCATCGGCAGCGTCAACGGACTGCTCCACGACTGGAGCGCGGGCTGGGTGGAGGCCACCCTCGACGAGGTCGTGGACGAGCTGGTCGGCCAGCTCCTGGGCATCCTGCGCCCTTCCGGGTGGATCCCGCCGGCCGGATGAGCGCCGCCCCGACGGCACGGACGGGCCGCACGCCGCCGGGGTGGGGTGCGCGGCCCGTCCGCTCCCGTCACTCGTCCCAGGCCTGGATCATGGTCTGCCCGGTGATCTTTCCGTTCCGCAGGGTCAGCATCGACTCCGAGAGCACCCGCACCCCGTCCGGGTACCGGCAGCTCTCGCAGTAGGCGGCGTGGTCGCCCTGGACCACGCACGCCTCCAGGGTGTGCGTCATGTCGCGGCTGAAGACGTCGTCGAGCATGGCGGCGATCTCGTCCCGGCCGTGCAGGACCTTGGGGTGGCTGGGCTGGGTGTCGCGGTCCACGATGCGCAGTTCCGCGTCGTCCGCGTAGAGCGACAGCAAGGGCGCCGAGGTGCCCGCCTCGATGCCCCGGCGCAGGGTGTCGGCGCCGAAGACGGGCTGTGCCGCGGTTGTCATGATGACCCACCTCCTCCGAGACCGCGGCCCGGACCTCCGGCGGGCCACAACGGCCTCACCTACGAGCCTCCTCCGGCTCCGCGGCCACGGCAAGCGATACGGTCACCCCTCCGACGCCAGGAACTGCGTCGCCGCCAGTTCCGCGTACAGCGGGTCGCCGGTCACCAGCTCGCGGTGGGTGCCCACGGCGCGCACCCGCCCCGCGTCCATCACCACGATCCGGTCGGCCATCGTCACCGTGGAC
>KL568615.1:45605-46133 GCA_000715605.1 Streptomyces speibonae
CCAGCACCGTCGTCGTACGCGCCACGTCGGCCACGGTGTCGCGCAGCGCCGCCTCGTTCACCGCGTCGAGCTGCGACGTCGCCTCGTCGAGCAGCAGCAGCCGGGGCCGGCGCAGCAGGGCACGGGCGATCGCGACCCGCTGGCGCTCCCCGCCGGACAGCTTGGTGCCGCGATGCCCGACGAGGGTGTCCAGACCGTCCGGCAGCCGGGACACCAGACCGTCGAGCCGGGTCGTCTTCAGCACCCGTGTCACCGTGCCCTCGTCCGCCTCGGGGTTGCCCAGCAGCAGGTTGTCCCGCAGGGACCCGGACAGCACCGGCGCGTCCTGTTCCACGTAACCGATCGAGGCCCGCAGCCGCGACAGCTCCCAGTCCCCCAGGTCGCGGCCGTCGAACGTGATCACACCGGACTCGGGCTCGTAGAACCGCTCGATGAGGGAGAAGACCGTGGTCTTGCCCGCGCCGGACGGGCCGACGAACGCGGTCAGGCCCTGCGCCTGTCTCTTATACACATCTCTGATGGCGCGAG
>KL568615.1:46398-46619 GCA_000715605.1 Streptomyces speibonae
CCAGCCGCAGCGCCTCCTGGATCCGGGCCAGGGCGGCGCTGCCCGTCTGGTACTGCGTGATCGCGCCGACGACCGCCTGGATCGGCGCCATGAGAGAGAAGACGAACAGCAGGAACGCCACCAGCGTGCCGATGTCGATCGCGCCCGTCGCCACCCGCGCGCCGCCCACCGCGAGCACCGTGATGAACGCGAGCTGAATCGCGAGACCGGCCGTGTTCCCC
>KL568615.1:46846-48974 GCA_000715605.1 Streptomyces speibonae
GCCGACCACTTGGCGGCCCGCACGCTCTGCCGCCACGACTCGTGCGCGGCCTCGTGCAGCGTGCGCTCCTCCCGGTGCTCGGCACCCGACGCCTTCACGGTGCGCAGCGCCCCGAGCACCCGCTCCAGCGACGCGCCCATCACCCCGACCGCGTCCTGGGCCCGCCGGGAGGCCCGGTTGATCCTGGGCACGATCACCCCGAGCACGGTCCCGGCGACGGCGATCACCGTCAGGGTGACGCCCAGCAGCACCAGATCCACGTAGCCCATCAGCGCCACGGTCGCGACGAGCGTCAGGCCGCCCGTGCCCAGGCCGACCAGGGAATCGGTGGTCACCTCGCGCAGCAGGGTGCTGTCGGAGGTGATGCGGGCCATCAGATCACCCGGCTCGGTGCGGTCCACCGCGGCGATCCGCAACCGGAGCAGATACGACGACAGGGTGCGCCGCGCGCCGAGCACCACCGACTCCGCGGTGCGCCGCAGCACATACGAACCCAGCGCGCCCAGCGCGGCGTTGGCGACCATCAGGGCCGCCATCAGCAGCACCGCGCCGGTGATGGCACGGCCGGCCGAGAGGTCGTCCATCAGTTCCCGGGCCACCAGCGGCAGCATCAGCCCGGTGGCGCCGGTCATCAGCGAGAGAACGGCGCCGCCCAGCAGGGCCCACCGGTGCGGTCGTACGTATCCGAGCAGCAGCCGCCACGCGGGCGGTGCGGATTCCCCGGCTATGTCGCTCACATGCGCTCCCGAGTGATGGATCAAGGAAGCTCAGGTTACGCCGGGCACGCCCGCCCTCCGCGCGACGGGCGGCATGACCGACCGCCACCGCGTAGGGTCGGGGGACGGACACCGGCGGACGAAGGAGTCAGCACCATGGCCCAGGAAGTACGCGGCGTGATCGCACCCGGCAAGGACGAGCCGGTGCGGATCGAGACGGTCGTCGTACCCGACCCGGGACCCGGCGAGGCGGTCGTGCGGGTACAGGCCTGCGGGGTGTGCCACACCGACCTCCACTACAAGCAGGGCGGCATCAGCGACGACTTCCCCTTCCTGCTCGGCCACGAGGCCGCCGGCGTCGTCGAGTCGGTCGGCGACGGTGTCACCGATGTCGAGCCGGGCGACTTCGTGATCCTCAACTGGCGTGCGGTGTGCGGGAAGTGCCGCGCCTGTCTGCGCGGCCGCCCCTGGTACTGCTTCGACACCCACAACGCGCGGCAGAAGATGACGCTGGCCGCCACCGGCCAGGAGCTGTCCCCGGCCCTGGGCATCGGTGCCTTCGCCGAGAAGACCCTGGTGGCCGCCGGACAGTGCACCAAGGTCGACCCCGCCGTGTCCGCGCGGGTCGCCGGGCTGCTCGGCTGCGGAGTGATGGCCGGCATCGGTGCCGCGATCAACACCGGCAACGTGGGCCGCGGCGACTCGGTCGCCGTCATCGGCTGCGGCGGCGTCGGGGACGCGGCGATCGCCGGCTCCCGGCTGGCCGGCGCGGCGAAGATCATCGCCGTCGACATCGACGCCCGCAAGCTGGAGACCGCGCGCTCCATGGGCGCCACCCACACGGTCGACTCGAGCGCGACCGACCCCGTCGAGGCGATCCGCGAACTCACCGGCGGCTTCGGCGCCGACGTCGTCATCGAGGCCGTCGGCCGCCCCGAGACGTACGAACAGGCCTTCTACGCGCGCGACCTGGCCGGCACGGTCGTCCTGGTCGGCGTGCCCACACCGGAGATGAAGCTGGAACTGCCGCTCCTCGACGTCTTCGGCCGCGGCGGCTCGCTGAAGTCCTCCTGGTACGGCGACTGTCTGCCCTCCCGGGACTTCCCGATGCTGATCGACCTGCACCTGCAGGGACGGCTGGACCTGGCCGCGTTCGTCACCGAGACCGTCGGGCTCGACGAGGTGGAGAAGGCCTTCGACCGCATGCACCGCGGCGACGTGCTGCGTTCGGTGGTGGTGCTGTGATGACCGCCCGCATCGAACGGCTCGTCACCTCCGGACAGTTCCGCCTCGACGGCGGCACCTGGGACGTCGACAACAACGTGTGGATCGTCGGCGACGACCACGAGGCGGTCGTCATCGACGCCGCCCACGACGCCGACGCCATCGCCGAGGCGGTGGGGGAGCGGCGG
>KL568615.1:49162-52297 GCA_000715605.1 Streptomyces speibonae
GGGGAGCGGCGGCTGACGGCCATCGTGTGCACCCACGCCCACAACGACCACATCGACGCCGCGCCCGCCCTCGCCGACCGCACCGGCGCCACCATCTGGCTGCACCCCGACGACCTGCAGCTGTGGAAGCAGACCCACTCCGACCGCGACCCCGACTCCTGGCTCACCGACGGCCAGGTCATCGAGGCCGCCGGCGCCGACCTCACCGTGCTGCACACCCCCGGGCACGCACCGGGCGCCGTCTGCCTCTACGACCCCGGTCTTGCCACCGTGTTCACCGGCGACACCCTCTTCCAGGGCGGGCCCGGCGCCACCGGCCGCTCCTTCTCCCACTTCCCGACGATCATCGACTCCATCCGGGACCGGCTGCTGACCCTCCCGCCCGAGACCAGGGTCCTCACCGGCCACGGCGACCCGACGACCATCGGCGCGGAGGCCCCGCACCTGGAGGAATGGATCGCCCGGGGCCACTGAGCCGCCCGCCCGGGTGACCCCCGCGAAAAGACGACAGAAGATGTCCGGCTTACCCGTCACCCTCAAAGCGACAGCCAGAAGAGCCGGTGACGGGAGGCCGTACATGTCGGATCGTTTGCGGGGCAGGGTGGCGCTGGTGGCCGGGGCCACCCGGGGAGCCGGGCGGGGCATCGCCGTGGAGCTGGGCGCGGCGGGCGCGACCGTCTACGTCACGGGCCGCTCCACCCGCGCCCGCCGCTCCGAGTACGACCGCCCCGAGACCATCGAGGACACCGCCGACCTGGTCACCGAGGCGGGCGGCCGGGGCATCGCGGTGCCCACCGACCACCTCGACCCCGCACAGGTCCGCGCACTCGTCGAGCGGATCGCCGCCGAGCAGGGGCGGCTGGACGTCCTCGTCAACGACATCTGGGGCGGCGAGAACCTCTTCGACTGGGACGCGCCCGTCTGGGAGCACGACCTCGACAAGGGCCTGCGCCTGCTGCGCCTCGCGGTCGAGACCCATGCCGTCACCAGCCACCACGCCCTGCCGCTGCTGCTGCGCCACCCCGGCGGACTGATCGTCGAGGTCACCGACGGCACCGCCGACTACAACCGCGACACCTACCGCGTCTCCTTCTTCTACGACCTCGCCAAGGCCTCCGTCCTGCGCATGGCCTTCGCCCTCGGCCACGAGCTCGGCCCGCGCGGCGCCACGGCGGTCGCCCTCACCCCCGGCTGGATGCGCTCGGAGATCATGCTCGACCACTTCAAGGTGCGCGAGGACAACTGGCGCGACGCCCTCACGGAGGTCCCCCACTTCGCCATCTCGGAGACCCCGCGCTACGTGGGCCGGGCCGTCGCCGCCCTGGCCGCCGACCCGGACGTGGCCCGCTTCAACGGCACCTCCCTGTCCAGCGGCGGACTCGCCCGGGAGTACGGCTTCACCGACCTCGACGGCAGCCGCCCCGACGCCTGGCGCTACCTCGTCGAGGTCCAGGACGCGGGCCGGCCGGCGGACGTCACCGGCTACCGCTGACCGCTTCGGCCCCTGCCGCCGGGCACGTCCCGGCGGCTACCGTCACACCCATGGCGACGGACGCACGGCGTTTCGAGGGGTACGGAGTCCTGATCACCGGGGCGGCACGCGGCATCGGGGCGGCCGCCGCCCTGCGGTTCGCCGAGGAGGGGGCGCGCGTCCTGGTGGCCGACGCCGACCCGGAGGCCGCCCGGACGACGGCGGCGTCGCTGCGGGGGCGGGGGCTCGGCGCCGAGGCCTTCACCTGCGACGTGACCGACCGGGCGTCGGTCGAGGGTGCCGTGGCGCACGCCGTGAGCGCGTTCGGCTCCCTCGACGTCCTGGTCAACAACGCCGCCCACTGCACCCCGGACGCCGCCCGCTTCGAGGACGAGCCGGACGAGGAGTGGGCCGCGGACCTCGACGTCACCCTCACCGGCGCGTACCGCTGCTGCCGTGCCGCACTCCCGCACCTCGCCGCCTCCGGCCGGGGCGCCGTCGTCGGCGTCGGCTCCGTCAACGGCCTCCAGGACTTCGGCAACCACGCCTACAGCGCGGCCAAGGCGGGCCTGGTCTCCCTCACCCGCACCCTCGCCGGACACGCCGCGCCGCGCGGGGTGCGCGTCAACCTCGTCGTACCGGGGACGGTCCGCACCCGCGCCTGGGCCGGCAGGGACGAGGAACTCGAAGCGGCCCGGCGCCTGTACCCCCTGGGGCGCGTCGGGGAGCCCGAGGACATCGCGGCCGCCATCGCCTTCCTCGCCTCCCGCGACGCGTCGTGGATCACCGGGACCACCCTCGTGGTCGACGGCGGGATCACGGCGGTCAACTCGGCCTTCCGCCGGGCGCTGGACGAGGTGTCCCCGCCCGCGGTTCCCGAGATGTGAACTCCCCCACGTTCCGCGGCAGATGGACGTGATCAGCAACACGTCCGTAATGTCCGATGCGCGTGCGATTACTCACAGCGTCTTCACGCCGCGAGCCGTATGCTTCACGGCATGTCCACCAGTGTTGAACCCTCCTCCGAGCGATCGGCTGCCGAGGTCAACGAGGAGATCCGGGCCCTGTGGCTCCGGTCGGGCGGGACACTCAGCGTCGAACAGCGCGAGGAGTACCAGCGCCTGGTCCAGGAGTGGGCCTCGGCCCTTCCGCAGCAGGCCAGAGCGGCCTGACCGGCTTCCGCGCCCCTTCCGGGGCGGCCTCGGCACCGCATCACCCCAGACAGGGCACCCGCGACGCATGGGTGCCCTTCTCACGCGGCGCGCCGACTCCCCGGGCGCTCCGCTCTCCCGCCGCGCCCCGTACACCACCGTCACCGAGCGTAGCCATGCCGCTCAGCCCCACGTCGCCGAGTAGTACTGCTGGTACGCCTTGCGGTCCTGCTCCGCCCGGATCCACCGGGAGGCCACCAGGACGATCAGGCTGGCGCCGATCACCAGCAGACCGGGCCCCACGTTCTGCGGATCGGCCAGCCGGGACAGCAGCGTCGAGGGGTCCGGGACGATGCCGCGCACCGGGGTCGACGATCCCGGTGACGCGGAGTCCGGCGCCACCGCGCCCCCGGCGTCCGACGGGGCCGGGGACGGCGGCTCGGTCTCGCCGTCGGCGCCGGGCGCCACGATCAGCCGCACGTCGAGCTGCGCCAGCGCCTTCGTCAGCGGCTG
>KL568615.1:52485-53249 GCA_000715605.1 Streptomyces speibonae
GGCTGGAAGAACGTCGTACCGCCCGTCCGGCAGTCGCCGCTGCCGCCGGAGGTGACGCCGAGCGCGATACCCTCGGAGAACATCGGACCGCCGCTGTCGCCGGGCTCCGCGCACACATTGGACTCGATCAGACCGCTGACCGTCCCCTCGGGATAGTTCACCGTCGCGTTGAGCGCGGTCACCTCCCCGTCCCGCAGTCCGCTGGTGCTGCCGCTGCGGAAGATCCGCTGCCCGACCGTCGGATCGGCGATGCCCGTGATCCGCACGCCCTTGCCGCCGCCGACCGCCACCACGCCCGCGCCCTCGCCGGCCCGCCCGCCGTCGTACTCGATGAGCGAGTAGTCGTCCCCGGGGAAGCTGCGGCCGACCGTGGTGCCCACCTTCCGCCGGGCCCGGTCGTCGGCGAACCACACCGAGCCGTCCGGCCCGCAGTGTCCCGCCGTCAGGATGTACTCCCGCTTCCCGTCCGTCACGTTGAACCCCGCCGAGCAGCGGCCGGCCGTGGAGAGAATGGGCTGGGCGCCGTTGAGGCGCGTGGTGAAGGTGCCCTCGGTCCGCTCCATGCGCACGAAGCCGCCGATGCCGTCCGCCACACCGGTCAGTTCCGACCAGTCCTCCGACGAGACCGTGCTGTCGCCCCGGACGACCACCTCGTTGGACCGGTAGTCCATCATCCACGCCGTGCCCGGCACGCGCGGCGCCTCGCTCAGCGTCCTGGTGGCGGCCTTGAAGTCGTCCATGCTGTGGCGCACCATCTTCGGCTC
>KL568615.1:53492-55854 GCA_000715605.1 Streptomyces speibonae
GACCGCCACCACCGTGCCGCCGCCGTCGCCGATCCAGCTGCCCGCCGTGCGGGACGTGCCGAGCTTCGACACCAGAGCCGCGCCCGGACCCACGGCCGTCTCCTCGGCGGTGGCGAACGGAACCGCGTCGGGCACCTGCGGTTCACTGGCGACGGCGTGTGTGACCATCGTGGCCCCCAGGAGGAGTCCGCCGACGGCGGCCAGCCGTGTCACTCGCCGGACGACCCGTCGTCGTGCGTGCCTCATGCATGGCTCCCGAACCTCTGCACTGCGGTGCGAACACCGTGGGGCCTCCCCTGAGTCGGGGCCCCGCTTCCCATACGGGCCCCGGGGCCCGCGTGTTCACCCCGGACGGGATCCGTTGCGCGCGGACCGGGTCAACGGCTCGCGTCCGCCCCCAGGCCGGCGGCCCGCAGGCCGAGCACGGCCGCGCTGCGCGGGTCTCCCCAGACCGACGCACGGTCCACATAGGGGCGCAACAGCACGGCCAGCGCCGGGTCCCCGCGGCCGTTCAGCTCGTCCGAGGCCGCCTTGCGGGCGATCCCGGCGAGGAAGTCCGCGAGCTGCACCCGCGGATCCTCCCGCGCGACGACCAGCCGCACCTCCTCCAGGGCGATCCCGTCGCGCCGCGCGGTCTCCTCGATCCACGCGAGGCGCTCGGGCGTCAGAAGGTTCTGCCGGTCGTGCACCAGCCGTACGGGCCGCCGCCCGCCCGCGCTCCAGTACGCGGCCGTGGAGACGATCGCCGGGAGCAGCGGGTTGAGCACCGGTATCCGCACGGACGGCCCGCCGGGCAGCCCCGCCCGGTACGCCTCGGCCCGCTCCCTGCGCGAGGGGAGCCGCCCAAGGACCCGCGCGGCGGGCGTACCGGCGTGCGCGCCGCACAGGCCGTCGACCGCGGCGAAGAACGTCGCGACGGACGACTCCGGCTCCCCGCCGCGCACCCGCAGCAGGTCGTTGGCCGCCCGCAGGAACCGCGCCCACTCCTCGGCCCCGAACTCCTCCCGCCCCGCCCGGAACAGGACGACGGCCGCGACGGGGTCCTCGAGGAGCAGGGCGACCACGCGGTCCACCACGAAGAACGCCTTCTCCGTCAGGTGCACGTGGGCCCGGCCGTGCATCGGACCGCCGGGCGCCAGCAGCCACTCCAGCACCGACCGGTGCTTCTCCCGCAGCAGATGGGTCGCCTTGTACTCGGTGGCGGGCGAGCGGATGCGGCCCCGGATCTCCCGCACGGTGTCCGCCGCGGCCGCGACGGGCACCCGCACCCCGGCATGCGCGAACACGTCGGTGTTCCCGCCGGTCAGGTTCTCGCCGTCCGACCCCGATTCGTCGCAGGCGATCTCCAGCACGGCGCCGGCGCCGCCGGCACCCGCCCCGTCGTCCCGATGTCCGATCACACCACCGCCCCTATCGTGTGCCCATGACCAGGATCCCGCACGAAACGTCCGGTGAACCGAATCCCCTGCACGCTCTCACCCTCGACCGTCTGCGCCTGCGCACCAGCATGAAGTGGCGCACCCATCCCGAGGACGTGCTGCCCCTGTGGGTGGCCGAGATGGACGTATCCCTGGCCGAACCGGTCGTGCGCGCCGTCACCGAGGCCATGGAACTCGGCGACACCGGCTACCCGGCCGGAACCGGCTACGCCGAGGCGCTGGCCGCCTTCGCGGAGAAGCGGTGGGCCTGGGACGGGCTCGCCGTGCGGCGCACCGCGCTCGTGCCCGACGTCATGCTGGGCGTGGTCGAGATGCTCAAGCTGGTCACCGGCCACGGCGATCCGGTCGTGGTGAACCCGCCGGTGTACCCGCCCTTCTACGACTTCGTCCGGCACATGGACCGCCGGGTGGCCGAGGCCCCGCTGGGCGGGGACGGACGGCTCGACCTCGCCGTCCTGGAGGACACCTTCCGCCGGGTGACCGCCGGCCGGGGGAGGGCCGCCTACCTGCTGTGCAGCCCGCACAACCCCACCGGCACCGTCCACACCGCCGACGAGCTGACCGCCGTGGCCGCCCTCGCCGAGCGCCACGGTGTACGGGTCGTCGCCGACGAGATCCACGCACCGCTGGTCGTCGGCGCCACGCCGTTCGTGCCGTACCTGAGTGTGCCGGGAGCCGAGCGCGGCCTGTCCCTGATGTCGGCGTCGAAGGCGTGGAACCTGGCCGGGCTCAAGGCGGCCCTCGCCGTCGCGGGACCCGGCGCGGCCGACGACCTGGCGCGGATGCCGGAAGAAGTCGGCCACGGCCCGAGCCACGTCGGCATCCTCGCCCACACCGCCGCCCTGCGCGACGGCACCGCCTGGCTGGACGCCCTGCTCGCCGGACTCGACGCCAACCGGCGGCTGCTCGCCGGTCTCCTGGCC
>KL568615.1:56054-60118 GCA_000715605.1 Streptomyces speibonae
GGGGACGCCACCTACCTCGCCTGGCTCGACTGCCGCGCCCTCGGCCTCGGGGACGACCCGGCCCGGGCCTTCCTCGACCACGGCCGGGTGGCCCTCACCTCCGGCCTGCCCTTCGGCACGGGCGGCCGGGGACACGCCCGGCTGAACCTCGCGGCGTCGCCCGAGGTGCTGACGGAGGCGGTGCGGCGGATGGCAACGGCCGTGGAGCGGGCGGGGGCCGCCCGTGACTGACGCGTGCTTCGCCCATCCCCGGCTCGCGGCGCTCTACGACCCCCTCGACCCCGATCGCGGCGACCTCGAGGCGTATCTCCGGATGGCGGGGGAGTTCGGGGCCCGGAGGGTGCTGGACATCGGCTGCGGGACAGGGGTGTTCGCCCTGCTCCTGGCCGACCGCGGGATCGAGGTCGTCGGCGTCGAACCCGCCCGGGCGTCCCTGGACGTGGCGCGGGCCAAACCGGGCGCCGCACGGGTGCGCTGGATCGACGGCGACGCGACGGCCCTGCCCCCGCTGCGGGCCGACCTGGCGACCATGACGGCGAACGTGGCCCAGGCGATCGCCGATCCCGGCCTGTGGCACGGCACCCTGCGGGGCGCCCGCGCGGCGCTGCGGCCCGGCGGACGGCTGGTGTTCGAGACCCGGGACCCGGCCCGGCGGGCCTGGGAGCGCTGGACCCGGGAGGAGTCGTACAGCCGTACGGACGTACCCGGCGTCGGCACGGTCGAGAGCTGGCACCAGGTGACCGCGGTGCACGGGCCCCTGGTGTCCTTCCGCACGACCTATGTGTTCCCCGCCGAGGGCACGGTGCTGACCTCCGAGTCGACGCTGCGCTTCCGCGAGCGGGAGGAGGTCGAGGCCGATCTCGCCGGCCACGGCTACGAGCTCGAGGAGGTGCGGGACGCGCCCGACCGCCCGGGGCGGGAGCTCGTCTTCGTCGCTCGACGCCCGGACGGAACCGCCTAGACTTCCCTCATGGACGACGCGCTGCTCGACCGGCTCGGGGCGGGCAAGTACCTGCTGCTGACCAGCTACCGCAAGAGTGGCACGCCCGTGGCCACACCGGTGTGGGTGGTGCGCGACGGTGACGCGCTGGGGGTCTGGACCGTCGTCGACTCGTGGAAGGTGAAGCGGATCCGCGCCCGCGGCGATGTCCTCGTCGGCCCGTGCGACGTGCGCGGCAATCCGACCGGGGACCAGGTCCCGGCGACCGCGGAGATCCGCGACCCCGCCACCACCGCCCGGTACCGGACGCTGCTCGCCCGCAAGTACGGCCTGCTGGGCCGGCTGGTGCTGCTGGGCAGCCGCCTGCGCCGGGGCACGAAGGGCACGGTGGGGATCCGCATCACCCTGTGAGGGGATGCCGGTGCGTCAGGTCCAGGCGCGGAACGGCTCGTCGACCAGCTGGAAGACCGGTTCGCCCCGCACCGGGTCCTTGGCCGTCGACAGCCGGACCCGGTCACCGCTGTGGATGCCGATGGGCGGGCCCATGACCCTGCCGCGCACCACGAACCCCTCGGCCATCTCGATCAGGGAGACATTGCGGGCGGCGGGGGTGTTGCGGTGCAGCACCGTGGAGTGGCGGACCGTCCCGACGCCCCCGCTGCGCTCCGTGCGCAGGTCGCTGCCCTGGCAGACCGGGCACAGCAGCCGGTGGTACATGGCGGTGCCGCACCAGGTGCAGCGCTGGTAGAGCATGGCCTCCGCGTGGTCGGCGCCCCGGGGGTCCAGGACGCCCGTCGCGGAGCCGGCTGCCTGCTGAGCGACGCTTCCTGAGTGGTGGTACACGCTGGTCAACTCCCTGCATTCGGCCGGAGATCCCGCGTGCGCGGTCGTCCCGAGCACGCGTGTGCCCGGCTGTCGGCGCCACCGTGCACAGCCACAGCGTATGGCACTCAGTGCCACTCGTAAAGGCACTCCGTACCCTCAATCGACCCGGGGGCCGGTACGGGTCAGTCCCGGCCGAGCGCGGCCTCCAGCTCCCGCACCACCCGCCAGAGCGGGGTTCCGCGCCGCGAGACGATCACCACCACGTCCTGCGGCCCCCCGGTCACCGCGGGAACGGACCGTTCGGCGAACGCCGTCCGCACCTGATCGAGGGCGTGGTCCACCATCGCCTCGGCGTCCCCCTTCCCGTCCGAACGCAACCAGGAGCGCAGCGCGTTGTTGTGGGCCGCGACCACGGCCGCGGCGATCACATCCGCCCTGAGGGCGCCGTCGCGCCCACCGGCGTAGCGGGACCGCAGATATCCGGCCAGGGCGCGCTCGTAGCGCGAGACGACGGAGAGTTCGTACGCCCGCAGCCCCGGCACCCGCCGGGTGAGGCGGTAGCGCTGCACGGAGAACGCGGGGTTCTCGGCGTACATCAGGAGCACCAGCCGGGCGGCGTCGCAGACCTTGCGCACCGGTTCGTCGTCGGGGTCCGTGGCCAGGAACGCGGTCATGTCGGCCAGGCACCGCTCGTGGTCGGGGAAGACCACGTCCTCCTTGGAGGGGAAGTAGCGGAAGAACGACCGCCGCCCCACCCCGGCGAGCGTCACGATGTCGTCGACCGTGGTCTCCTCGTAGCCCCGTTCCAGGAAGAGCCGGAAGGCCGCCGCCACCAGGGCGTCCCGCATCGTCGGCTGCTCGGCCTTGTCACCGCGGCCGGGAGCCGCACTGCTGGAGCTCATGCACGGAACGTAGCACCGGCAGATGGCGGCACTGAGTGCACGCCACGCGGAACTCAGTACCGCCGGACGCTCCCTCGCAGGCCGTCCCTATGATCGAGCCACCGCCGCCCCGAGGAGCCCGCATGCCGCCCGCACGTCCCCGCGTCCTCTACGTCACCGACCTGGCCTACCCGGCACGCGGGCGCCGCTACGGCGACGAGGACGTCGTCCTCACCTCCCGGCTGCGCGAGCACGTCGACCTCGCCCTGTGCCACCCGCGGGACGCCGTCGCCCTGATGGACGCGTTCGACGGCGTCGTGGTCCGCAACAGCGGCCCCGTGCTGGAGTACCAGGACGCCTACGACGCCTTCCGCGAGCGCGCCACCACGACCGGCACACCGGTCCACAACCCGCTCACCGGCCGGGGCGACATGGCCGGCAAGCAGTACCTGCTCGATCTCACCGCGGCCGGACTGCCCGTGATCCCCACCGTCGGCCGGCCCGATGACCTGCACCGGCTGCCCGAGGCGGAACGGTACGTCGTCAAGCCCAGGCGCGGCGCCGACTCCATCGGACTGCGCGTCGTCCCCGCCGCCGAAGTGCCCGGCTCCGTCGACGGCGACGTGCTGGTGCAGCCGCACATCGACTTCGCCTACGAGGTCTCCTTCTACTACGTCGACCGCACCTTCCAGTACGCCCTGTACGCCCCCGACCCCGAGCGGCGCTGGCAGCTGGAGCGCTACGAACCCACCCCGGACGACCTGGACTTCGCCCGCCGTTTCATCGAGTGGAACACCCTCGACCACGGCATCCAGCGCGTCGACGCCTGCCGCGCCCCGGACGGCGGCCTGCTGCTGGTCGAACTGGAGGACCTCAACCCCTACCTCTCCCTCGACGCCCTCGACGACACCGCCCGGGAGGCGTTCGTGTCGGCGATGGTGACGTCCCTGCGCCGCTGTCTGAGCGGGACCGCCGGCCCGGGCGGCTGAACCCGGGCGGCCCGCGCCGCGTATCTCTCCCCACAGGCGGCTCGACTCCCCTGCCCGGCACGGAAGGAGAGCAAGGTGACGACACCGTCCGAAACCCCGCGGCCGCACGACGAACCGCCCCTCGAACCGGTCCGCGTGCTGCGTCCGCGCCGCACCGACGCGCTCGCGGAGCTCTTCCGGGAGTTCGAGCGGGACCAGTGGGAGGAGCACGAGGGCCACGAGCCGGTGCCGTCGCCCCGGCCACCGGCCGGATCCGAGGACCGGACGCAGGAGCTGCCGCCCGTGCCCGCCGCCCCGCCACCGGACCGGCACCGCTCCTGGACGCGCGGCACCGCGCTGGCCCTGGCCGTGGCCGCCGCCGCGCTGGCCGGCTTCGGCGGCGCCCTGCTGCTCACCGACCGGGACACCGGCGAGCGCGCGGCACCCACC
>KL568615.1:60430-65486 GCA_000715605.1 Streptomyces speibonae
CCCTCTCGGCGGCCGTCGCCCGCTTCCAGCTCTGGTACGGCATCCAGGGCGACGAGACGGGCGTGTACGGCGACGACACCCGTCAGGCGCTGGAGTCCCGCACCGACGGCCCGGCGTACTGACCCGGACCCGGAGGAACGGCTACCGCTCCTGTGGCACCCGGATGTCCAGCACGCACACGTCGTCGCGCCGCTCGTCCTCCAGCATCGCGTCCAACAGCGTGCCGAGGGAGCCGAGTTCGTCGCACGGGTGGGCGGTGACGGCCTCCGCGAGCCGGGCGAGCCCCACGTCGATGCTCTCCGGGGGACGCTCCACCAGACCGTCCGTGTAGAGCAGCACCCGGTCGCCCGGCTCGAGCAGGCACTCGGCCTCCTCGAAGCGCGGCGTGGCGGTCGCGCCGAGCAGCATCCCGGGGGGCCTGGGCAGATGGCTGACCTCGCCGCCGCGCACCAGCAGGGGCGGGGGGTGCCCCGCCTGGGTCCATGACAGCCGCCGTTCCGCGGGCCGGTAGCGGGCCAGGACCATGGTCGCGGTGGTGTGGGAGTCGCGGGAGTGCAGCAGCAGCGTGTTGAGCCGGGCGAGCGCGCCGGTCAGCGAGGAGCCGGTGATGACCATGCCCTTGGTGGTGAACCGCAGCTGGGCCATGGTGGCGACGGCGTCCACGCCGTGCCCGGCGACATCGCCGACGACGAACAGCGCGTCGCCGTCGGGTAGTTCGATGGCGCTGAACCAGTCACCCCCGACGTGTATGCCCGCCTGTGCGGGAAGGTAAGCGACCTCGACGCGCAGCCCGGCGAGGCTCACCTCCTTGTCGGGCAGCGGCAGCAGGGCGTTCTGCAGCCGGCCCACCAGGACCCGCTCGGACTGCAGGATGTCGTGCTGGGTGAGCATCGCCCGCTCGCTCTCCAACAGGGCGAGCTCGGCCCGCCGCCGCGCGGTCAGGTCCTGCACGATGCCGTGGGCCTCGACCGGCGTGCCCCGCCCGTCGGCCACCACTTCGGCGACGAGCCGCAGATGCCGCACGCCGCGCGGGCCCCGGACGCGGAACGGGACGTCGAACGGCTCACCGTCGCGGGCCAGGGACTCGACGGCACGGTCCACGCGGAGCGGTCGTCGGACAGTGCGAGGGCGGACAGGCCGTACAGGGGGACCGGTCCGTCGGCGGGGTCCCGGGAGAGGATCTCGAAGACCTGCGCCGACCAGGACACCTCGCCGGTGGCCAGGTTCCAGTTCGCCCAGCCGAGACTGCCCAGCCGTTGCAGTTCCGCGAGCCGCTGCTCCTGCCGGTCGGAGGAGGCGTGCCGGACCCAGGTGACGACCAGCGCGTCCTCCAGCCGTGTCACCCGTACGGAGTAGGTGGTGAGCTCGGCGACGCCGTCCACCGTCTCCTGGTGGGCGAACGGCTCGCTCTCGTACGTCTCCCCGCCGGCCAGGGTGTCCAGGCAGCCCTGCCACACCGGCGCGTCCGTCAGACCGGGCCAGACCTCCCGCAGCCGCCGCCCGGCCGGGTCGCCGCCGGTGCCGTCCAGCAGGCCGGTCACCTGCGGTGTGGCGGCGTCGACCCGGAAGTCCTCGGGGGCGCCGGAGGCGTCGCGCAGCGGGGTCAGGAGCATGGCCGGTACCGGCAGCGCGGCGAACAGCGCCTGGACGGCGTCCGAGGAGGCGTCGGGCACCGGCTCCGGCGCGGCGGTGAGGGTGCGCAGCCGCCCCGCGCACAGTCGGACGGCGCCGAGCAGATGGGCGCGGTCGCGCGGGGTGAAGGAGCCGGCGCGGCCGCGCAGCACACCGATGCAGAGGTCGGAGTCGTCCCCGGCGGACAGCGGCAGCCAGGCCCGGGACAGCCACCGCTCGGGCGGGTCGCCGATCAGCAGGTACCGCGCGCTGTCCTCGGCGAAGTCCTCCAGCCAGCGGGGTTCCCCGGCCTCCAGCGCGTCCAGCACCGCGACCCCGCTGAAAGGGGGTACGTGACGCCACTGCGCGGCGAGCCGCTCGTCGACACCCGCGTGCCCGAGGAGTTCCAGGCCGCCTCCGGGCCGGCGGGCGTAGATCATGACCGAGTCGGCGTCCAGGTCCGGTCCGAGGTGGTCGAGCAGGCAGGCGGCGAGGTGCTGGTGCGTGTCCACATGGACGAGGGCCCGGCCGAGACGCCCCAGCGCGTCGGCCACGTCGTCGGGCGTGGAGGCGGCCGCCCGCAGACCGGCCGCGGGCAGGACGTCCTCGGTGCCTTCCGGCCGGTCGTCCCGCTCCGGGGAGGTGCCGTCGCCGCTCCGGACGGAGGCCAGGTCGCCGAGTGTGATCCAGCACTCCTCGAGCAGCGTGCGGCGGGCCGCCTTGGCGTGCTGGAGCAGGGTCTCGGCCGCGGTGTCGGCGGAGCAGCCGGTCAGTGCGATCACGACGCCCTTGGCGCGCTCGACGACGGCCGAGGTCGCGGCCTGCTCGCGCAGCCGGTCCAGCTCGGCGCGCTGCTGGGCGACGACCCTGGCCAGTTCCACCAGATCCGGTACGTTTCCGGACTCCACCGGGACTATGCGCTCGCGCTTCACGCGACGAGCATCGCACATCGCTTCCGGTACGTTGAGCGCCCTGTTCCCCCCGAATCCCGCGGGGCCCGGCCCCGTGGGTCAGCCCGGCGGGTCCGGGGCCCGGTCAGCGGCCGTGCTCGGCCAGGGCCCGGGTGACCGCGCGCACGCTGCGGGCGAGGTTCTGCAACTGGATGATCTCGGCCGAGTAGAGCTTGATGGTGTGCTCGATGACCCCCTCACGCACCCCCATCCGGGGCAGGTCGGCCCGGGCGGTCTGCAGGGCGGTGCGGGCCACCCGGATCTCGTGCTCGATCTGGATCTGGGCGTGCCGGGCCAGCAGGACGGGGTGCCGGATGAACGCCGGGTAACTTGCGTAGCGCGCAGGCACCAGCTCGCGCAGCCACCTGGCCGCCGAGCGTTCCCAGTCGTAGCTGCCGGGGGTCTTGACCTGGCCGGGCCAGTCGGGACCGAGGCGCGTGGACGACAGGGGCATGATCATCGCTTCCGGGTGTACGGCTCGTCGGCGTGGACGACGGGGTGGGGCGGCCCCGGCCTAGGGGATGACCGGGGCCGCCACGGGTGGCCGGGCAGGGGACGCCCGGCCGAACACCCTGGCCGCCGGAGCGGGTAGGAGCCTGCGGCTTCGGGTGTTCGCGAGGTGGCGGATCGCGGTCCGCAGCGGTCGGGCCGCGATCCGTGAGCAGTATTTATATATGCCATCTGGTTTGCAAGACGTATGAAAACATTCATGCGTGCTTTGATGGGGCACGGCCCCCGGGAGGCGGCCGGCGGGCGCCTCAGTCCCTGAGGAAGAACTGGTGTTCGTCAGCGACGTGCTCGTATTCGTCGAGCCGCGCCTGCGTCCGCTCCGGATCGGCGTCCGTCATGGCCTGGAGCAGCGCCGCGCACATCACGCCCGGAGCGGCGTAGGAGTCGAACACCAGCCGCGACCCGGTGCCGGTGGCGAAGGTGACGTCGGCCTCGTCCACCAGCGGGCCGAGCGCCAGATCGGTGATCAGCACGACCTTCAGCCCGGCGCTGCGGGCCACCCGCACCGCCGTCAGGGTCTCCTGCGCGTGCCGCGGCATGGAGAAGGCCAGCACCCAGGTGCCGCCCGCTTCCCGCGACTGCAGCAGGGCGTCGTAGGCGACACTGCCGCCCCGTGTCACGAGCCGTACGTCCGGGTGGATACGCCGCGCGGCGTAGGCGAAGTACTCGGCCAGGGAGACGGAGATGCGCAGACCGAGCACGGTGAGCGGGGTGGACGCGGACAGATTGCGTCCCGCCTCGATGACCCGGTCGGCGTCGGCGAAGTCCCGCCGCAGGTTCTCCAGGTTCTCGATCTCGGCGTCGACCGCCGCCTGGAGCTCGTTGCCGCGGATCTCCTCGGCGGGGGCGCCGGCGCGAGTGCCGAGGGTGATCGACTGGAGCTTCTCCCGCAGCGCGGGGTAGCCGCTGAAGCCGACCGCGGAGGCGAACCGGGTCACCGACGGCTGGCTCACCCCGACCCGGTCCGCGAGATCCGTGATCGACAGGAACGCCGCCTCGGCGATGTGCTCGATCAGGTACTGGGCGATGCGTCGCTGGCCGGGGGAGAGCCGGGGGCGGTCGAACAGGGCGCGGAGCTGGGCCGTGGGGGACATCTCCGTGTCCGGGCCCGCCTTCCCTGAGGTGATCGCGGATGCCTGTGCGCGTGCCTGCTGCGGCGATCGCACCGGTGTGCCTCCTTCGTCTCCCACGAGGGTTCAACATAGCCCACGCACCGTGGCGGCCAGGCTGTTCGCCGGAGCCCGGCGGCCCGCTTCCGGCGTGGATATCCACGCCTCTTCGGGGAACCCGCGGCACAGCGCAACGGAAGAACCCCAGGCGACACGAGGAGCCACCCGACATGACCGTCCCCGAGGAGAACCGGCCGAAGACCCGGGACACCGACGACACGATCGAGCGGCGGGAGGACGACGACACGCGCGCGCAGGGCGGCACCGGCCGCACGATGCGCGAGGCGCTGGAGGAGGCCGAGATCAGCCCCGACGACTACGACGAGCGCTGACCGGACCGCGGACCATCCCCCACGACGACGTTTCGGCAGGTGAGACCATGGGCGCCCTGAGCGCGCTGGAACAGGCACTGGAGAACCGATGGCAGACGCTGTGGGCGCGCCTGTTCGGCCGGGACCCGGTCGAACTCGTCGACGCCCTGCGACGCGAGTGCGACAGCAAGGCCGTGGTGTGCCGGGCGGGCCGGGTGATGGTCCCCAACGCCTACGACGTGGAGCTGGCCGGCCCCGTGCACGAGGAACTGACGCGCCGGGGCGGCCGCGTGGGGCAGCTGCTCACCGACCGGCTGGCCCGGCACGCCGCACGGCACGGATATGAGTGGGCGGGCCCTCTCGCCGTCCACGTCCACCGGTCCGCCGACGTGCCCAACGGCCGCTACCGGGTGGCGAGCACCGTGATGCCACACGTCAGCGCGGACGCCTTCCAACGAGCGGGCACCGCGAGCCCGGCCCCGACACCGCACACCCAACCCCGGTA
>KL568615.1:65763-66616 GCA_000715605.1 Streptomyces speibonae
CGCCGTTGGCCGGCGCACGCCCGAGACCGGTGCCCGGCGAATGCCCCACACCGGTAGCCGTCACAGGTGTGACACCGGTGGGGGGCCGAGGCCGAACGTTGGTGGGTGGCGGAGGCCCGCCACCGGCGGACGCCGCGGGCCCAGGGCCGTTGGAGGGCGGAGGTCTGACGCGGCTGGGCGGGGCGTGCCCGGTGCCGGTGGTCGGTCGACGCCCGGCGTTGGCCAAGACCGGTAGTGGTCACGGGTCCGACACCGGTGGGCGGTTGAGGTCGAACGTCGGTGGGCGGAGGGGGCCCGGTGCTGGTGGGTGCGCGAAACCGACGGCGGTGGGCAGCGGGCGGCCGGCACCCGTGGACGGCGCACGTCCGACGGCCGTGGGACGGGTTCGTTTCAGCGTCGGTAGACGGTGATCGAGTGGCCGACGTCGTCGACGGGGTGGCTGCTGTCGATGAGTTCGGCCAGCCGGCCCGTCGCCTTGGCCGCCGCGGAGTCCGAGACCGCCAGGATCCCGCGCACCTCCCCGGGCGGCACCCGGAGCGGATCGTCCGCGTCGATGCCGTAGTACGACGGCACCCCGCTGCCCTTGTAGACCAGCCAGATCCGCTCGCCCCGGTACCGCTCCCGCAGCCGGTCGGCGAGCCGGCCGAGATCCTGGCCCCAGTCCACGTTGGAGTCGTGCAGCCGCAGCCGGGTCTGCGACGGTCCCCCGAACGCCTCGTTGGAGTACGGGAGATAGTAGGGGAACGCCCGCAGCGAGCTCACCGCGACGCACGCCACGAGCAGCACGCTCACCGGGGGCACCCACCGCACGCGCACCTGTCTCTTATACACATCTCTGATGGCGCGAGGGAGG
>KL568615.1:66859-67160 GCA_000715605.1 Streptomyces speibonae
GCCGGCACACCGCCACCACCGCGACGACACCGGCGGCCCACAGCACCAGCATGCCGAGCGGCGTCTTCACCAGCAGCGCGGCCGGCAGGTAGTACCAGAGCGAGCCGGAGTACACCCGCCCGAACAGGAACCCTTCCCACGCCCAGTTCTCCAGGTTGAACTGCACGCGCATACCGTCCCGGAACGGCTCGGGGAACGGCATCAGCTCCACCAGCAGCCCCCGCAGTCCCCGGATCACGGGCACCCGCTCCTGCGGATCCCAGCGCAGCCGGGGATCGACGGCCAGATACACGGCCCAGAC
>KL568615.1:67483-67875 GCA_000715605.1 Streptomyces speibonae
CACCGACGTCAGCATGAACCCGGCGGCCGGCACGTCCAGGGTGGCCAGTGAGCCGTGCGCGATCACGTCGGGGGAGAGGCAGAACAGCGCGAGCGCCGTCAACGCACCGGCCGTGCCCGCCAGTTCACGGGCGAAGGCGAAGACGACGAGGCCCGACAGCAGCGTCAGCACGATCACCGGCAGCCGCGCCCAGAACATGACCCGCCACGGGTCGTTGCCCGACTCGTAGAGCAGGTGCCGGCCCAACGCGCTCTGGTCGCCGTCGAATCCCGGATCGAGGTGCGGACCGGCGACCGCCACCCCGGCGGCGATCAGCAGCTTCCCGAGCGGCGGATGCTCGGGGTTGAACCGCAGGTCGTGCTCCTCCAGGTCTGTCTCTTATACACATCTCT
>KL568615.1:68042-69075 GCA_000715605.1 Streptomyces speibonae
CGGCCATCTGTCCGAGCAGCAGCACCACGCCGAGGACGACCGGCCACCGCCGGACCGGGCCCCGGACGGCGGCGGAGCCCACCTCGCCGCCGTCGAGGACGGGCTTTCGTGCGCGCGCCGCCAACAGACCCTTCATGGGCCCCTACTCTGGCACCCCCGCACCCACGCGGGCGGTCACAACGCCGGGTTCGCGGCCACCGGTGCCCGCGCGGCGAGTTCCTCGAGCGGGCCGCCGCTGAGCCGGCACACCCGCCACTCCTCCAGAAGCTCCGCCCCGAGTGACTCGTAGAACGCGATCGCCGGCTCGTTCCAGTTCAGCACCACCCACTCGAAGCGTTCGAAACCGCTCTCCCGGCAGATCCGCGCGAGAGCCGCCAGCAGTGCCCTGCCGTGTCCGGCGCCCCGGGTGTCCGGGCGCACGTAGAGGTCCTCCAAGTGCATGCCGCGGGTGCCGGTCCAGGTCGAGAAGCGCGGGAACCACAGGGCGAAACCCGCGATCGCGCCGGTGCGGTCGTCCTCGGCGATCAGGACGCGGGCCGCGGGATGCTCCCCGAACAGGGCGGCACGGAGCTGGTCCTCGGTGGCGCGGGCCTGCTCCTCGGCCCGTTCGTACGCGGCGAGCTCACGGATCATGGAGCGGATCTCGGGGACGTCGTCCACGGTGGCTGGTCGGATCATGGACCGGAGCCTGCGTCACGGGGCCGTGCCGCGTCCAGTCCGTTCCGACTGCCGGGACACGTCCGGCAGCGCGGACGCCGGTACCACCAGATCGGCCCGCTCGCGGGTCGGGGCGATCAGCGCGGCGTTGCGCTGGTCCGAGCGTTCCACCCAGGCCACCGCCTCCTCGTGGCTCTTGCCGAACTCCTCGTGGCGCGCGATCAGCCGGCGCAGCCGCTCCTCCTCGTCCAGCTCGCAGAACCACACCTCGTCCAGCTGCGCCCCCACCCGCTCCCAGGCGCCGGTGCCCAGGAGCAGGTAGTTGCCCTCCGTCACCACCAGCCGGGCATCCGGCGCCACGGGGACCGCCCCCGCT
>KL568615.1:69341-75020 GCA_000715605.1 Streptomyces speibonae
AGTTCGGCGTCCGCGAGATGGAAGCCGTCCATGGGCACCTGCGCGGCCCACGGTTCGCCGGTGCCGTTCAGCGCCCGCACCAGGTGCTCCGCGAGCGTGGACTTGCCCGCGCCCGGGCTGCCCGCGATGCCGAGGATCGCGCGGCACCCGTGCCGGGGGAGACCGCGGGCACGGCACAGGAGGTCGTCGAAGGTCAGCGCCACAGGGGAGAGTGTGTCACCTGGGCGGCGGGCGGTCCGCCGCCGAGTGGCCCGCGCCGCCCGCGGACCGGCGCCGTACGGGGAACCCTGTCCGGTATGACGGATCTGGGCCTGCCCGACACCATCCTCGCCTGCCTCTTCGACCTCGACGGCGTCGTGACGAGAACGGCCGACGTGCACGCGGCCGCCTGGAAGCAGACGTTCGACGCCTTTCTCCGCGAGCGCGACGGCGACGCCTTCCGGCCGTTCACCGACGCCGACTACGAGGCGTACGTCGACGGCCTCCCGCGCGCCGACGGCGTCCGCACCTTCCTCGCCTCCCGTGGCATCACCCTGCCCGAGGGCCGCCGGGACGACCCGCCCGACGCGGCCACCGTGCACGGCCTGGGCAACCGCAAGAACGACCTGCTGCTGGAGCGGATCCGCACCGGCGGTGTGACGGCCTACGACGGCACCCTGCGCTACATCGAGGCGGTCCGCGCCCGGCACCTGCGCACCGCGATCGTCTCCTCCAGTGCCAACTGCCGTGACGTCCTGCGGTCCATCCGCGCCGAGCACCTCTTCGACGTCCGGATCGACGGAGTGGTCGCCGCCGAGCGTGGCCTGCCCGGCAAACCGCGGCCCGACACGTTCCTCGCCGCAGCCCACGACCTCGGTGTGGCACCCGCCCGGGCCGCCGTGTTCGAGGACGCCCTCGCCGGCATGGAGGCGGGCCGCGCCGGAGGCTTCGGATACGTCGTCGGCGTGGACCGGGCGGGCCGCGCCGACGACCTGTACGCGCACGGCGCCGACCTGGTCGTCGGGGACCCGGCCGAGCTCCTGGCCTGCCGGTGAGCGCACGACACCCCGGCCGGATGAGGCGGTTGGCCGTATACCGCCCTGCGTGACCGTTCCGCGCGGGTTAGCTTGGCCATGCCTTGCCATGATCGTCAAGACGCGAAGGACGGACGATGACCGACGGCGCCGGTGCCCTGCTCGCCGCGGCGCGGCGGCACGAACGGCACGCCGGGCCGGAGGCCTCCCGCCACCCGCACGCCGGCCGGCCGCTCGCGGTGCTCGCCGCCGTCTTCACCCTTGCCCAACTCGCCCTCGTCCGCCCCGTGCTGGGCCTCGGCTGGGACGAGATCGTCTACACCAGCCAGGTCACCTCGCACCATCCGGCCGCCTTCTTCAGCGCGCCGCGCTCCCGGGGCGTCTCCCTGCTGGTGGCACCCGTGGCCTCCTGGTCCGGGTCCACCGCGCTGCTGCGCGGCTACCTCGCCGTGCTCTCCGGCATCGGTCTCCACCTGGCCTTCCACTCCTGGCGCGGCCTCTTCCCGACCCGGGTCCTGGTCACCGCGGGCGCCTTCTTCGCCACCCTGTGGGTGACCCTCTTCTACGGTCCCCAGGCCATGCCCAACTACTGGGTCGCCGTCGGCGCGCTGATCGCCGTCGGCGGGTTCCTGCGCCACCGCACGGACCCCGCGTCGCACGGCCCGCTGTGGGCCGTCGTGGCGGGGACCGCGCTCATGGCGTGGATGCGGCCCACGGATGCCGTCTGGGTGGCCGTGCCGCTCCTCGGCTTCGCCCTCGCCGGACGGCACCGGCGGGTGCTGCTCGCCGTCACCGGCGGCCTGGCGGCGGGCGGGGCCGAGTGGGTGATCGAGGCGTACACGGCCTTCGGGGGCGTCGGGGAGCGGCTGGCCGAGGCCTCCCGCATCCAGGGCGGGCTCGGGTGGCACATCGCCGTCGACGACCAGCTGCGCAGCCTGGGTGGCCGCGCGCTGTGCCGGCCGTGCACCGGGTCGATGCCCCACCCGGTGATCACCCTGTGGTGGTTCGTCCTGCCGCTGCTCGCCGTCCTCGGGCTGGTCGTCGCCGTACGGGCCCGCCGCACCCGGCGCACCCTGGTGCCGCTGGTCTGTGCCACGACCGCGGCGCTCCCGTACCTCTTCATGATCGGATACGCGGCGCCCCGCTTCCTCCAGCCCGCCTACGCCCTGCTCGCGATCCCGGTCGCCGACGCGCTGTGGCACCTGGTCACGGCACCGCGCGGGAGGTGGCGGACGACCGCCAGGACCCTGGTGGCGCTCGCGGTCGCGGGTCATCTCACCGTGCAGCTGACCGTCCTCGTGCACACCGTGGACCGCAACACCGACAGCCGCCGCGACTGGGCCCGCACGGCCGGTGAACTGCACCGCCTCGGGGTCCGCCCGCCCTGTCTGCTCACCGGCAGCGAGGCCATTCCCGTCGGCTACTACACCGGCTGCTCCTCGGGGGCCACCTCCGGAAACAACGAGAACACCACGGTCGCCGAGATCGTGCACACCGCGGACCGCATCCCGGTCGCCACGCTCACCCGCCCCGGCGGCACGCCGCCCGGCTACGCCCGGACCTGGTCCGTCCACCGGATCGGCGACTTCGACGTCCGCGTCGCCCCGGCCCCCGGCACCGGCACGCCGGGGTGACGGGACCCCGTGGGGCTCCCGCCCGGTGCGCGGGATTAGGGATCGCGGGAAGGGAAACGCGGATCTGGCACCGAGACGAACGAGCCGACGCAGCGTGACAGGGAGGACGCCATGGGCTCCGAACCGATGGCCGACGACGCCTACCAGCCCACCGGCAGCAACGAGGAGCAGGAGGACGCCGCGCCGCTCGACATGCAGGACGCCCTCGACGAGCGGACCTATGACGACACCCTCGACGAGGGTTACTCCCCGCCCGAGAAGCCGCTCGGCGTCACCCGATACGGCACCACGGCCGCCGAGCAGCACGACGGCGAGAGCCTCGACCAGCGGCTGGCCCAGGAGGTGCCGGACCCGTCCGCACCCGCCGGGGACGACGTGGGCGACCTGCCCGGCGGCGAGGGAGAGCCGGTCGACCCGGAGGCGGGCTCCGGCCGCGCGGGCCGCCTGGTCGCCCCCGACGAGGGTGCCCGGACGGACACCACCAAGGAGACCGTCGCCGAGGACGTGGGGATCGACGGCGGAGCCGCGGGCGCGGAGGAGGCCGCGATGCACGTCGTGGAGGACGGGACGGCGCTCCCGGCGGACCGGGACAGAAGCTGACCGGAACGGCGCGGGCGCCGCCGGGTCCCGTGGACGTACGGAACCCGGCGGCGCCCGCGCGCGGTCAGGGAAGGATCTTGTCCAGGGCGGCGGGCCCCTCCTCGGCCAGCTTCCGCTCGGCCCATTCGAGGTTCTCGGGGGTGAGGTCCTTGCCGGAGGCGAGAACCAGGTCCTCCGGCGAGACCTCGCTGCCGGTGCGGGCGTGGAGCAGGCTGTCCGGGGTGGCACGGTCCTCGGGCTGCGGGGACGCGTCGGGCTGGGACGTCGACATCTTCTCGCTCCTCGGGTCCGGATCGCTGTGGCGGCCCCGGTGCTGTCATCGGGTCCGATACTCACCATTCAACGCGGGAGCCCGCCGTGCATCCGGAGCGCTCGCGGCACCGCGGTGAAGGGCCGCCTCCTGGCTCCCGGGGTACCTTCCCGGCCCCGCCGGAAACCTGCCCCGTGAGCCGCTAGAACGCCGTCAGGGTCAGCCGCAGGCCGGTCGGCGCGGTGTCCTGGATGTACGAGGCGAAGTCGGCCACGTCGTCGAAGGCGAAGCCGTACGCCCGGCCGTCCTCAGTGGCCGCGTGCATGGCCTTGGAGTAGTGGTTGGTGATCTCGGTCCCGTAGAAGACCGACGCGTCCGTGGTCGGCTGCTCGGGGTGGCTGAGCAGCGTCGAACGGTTGAAGCCGGCGCCGAGGATCGCGGCGACCGGACCGGTGGTGCCGTCGTTGGGGGCGGCGAGGGCGCCGTCGCAGAAGAGGACGTCACGCGTGGACGGCTTGCCGAAGGAGACCTGGGCGGGCCCGTCGAAGGTGAACCGGTCACCGCGCACCCGCCCGGTGAAGGTGCCCGCGTTGGTGGTGACCTTGAGGTCGCGGCCGGTGTAGGTGCTCCACACCTCGTCGATGTACGGGGCGAGGTAGTCCTTGTCGAACAGGCCCGCGTCCAGCCCGTGGCCGGGAGCGATGATCCGCGTGTCGTCCACGACCAGCCGGGAGAACGCCTCCACCTCCTCGACCGCGGCGAACGCGGCCGCGCGCCCGCCCTCGCGGACCGTGCCCGTGGTCTGGTCCTGGGAGCCGGTGAGCCGGATGCTCAGCGGCACGCTGAACATGTCGACCATGGTCGTGTTGCAGAACATGCCCGCGGAGTTGTAGGTGAACTCCGCACAGTCGTGCAGCACGCCGTAGTTGGGGTCGGAGGTGACCCAGCCGGCCGGGTACTGGAGAGCCGCGTTGCCGTTGCCGTCGGTGACCGCCTTGAACTTGAGTTTCTCACCGAGGGCGACGTAGATCCGGCCGGACATGTACGGCAGGGAGAGCTTGGTCTCGCCGCTGCCGGAGAGGCTGATGGCGTAGTCGGTGAAGCCGTCGGGGCCGTTGTCGGAGACCTCGATGGGGACGACCTTGCCGTCGGGGGTGAGCCGGACCTGACGCCCATCCGCGTTGCCGACGACGTAGAGGTGCACATTGGCGTTGTCGAAGGAACCGCTGTTGTTGACGATCGTCAGCGGCAGGGGCCCGGCCGCCGTCGTGCCGGCCTTGCCCTCGCCGGACTGGTCGGCCAGGGCATGCGGGGCGATCACCGCCGCCGCCGGGAGGGCCACGGCGGCTCCGCCGAGCGCGAAGAGGAGCTTGCGGCGGCCGAGGTTGCGCTGGTGACGAGCAGTCATGTGGGGGTCTCCTGAAGGGCTCGTGCGGGTTCCTGACCACACCGGCCGACGTGGGGGAGGGCCTGAGAGAGCGCTCTCAGGCTGAACGCCGGGGCCGATGCGCGGGCTCGATGCTAGGCACACCGACGGAGCCCCGCCAGCGGTCCGACTTGTCCCCAACCTGCGCTGACCTGCGGTTACTTGAACGGCGGACGGACCGTCCCCGATCGCTTAACCGGCCTTTAAGGGGCGCTTAAGCCGCCCTGCGGCCGGTCGATACGGAGTGCTCCCGGAGCGCTCCGCTGTGCAGTCGGCCGACGGGGGGCGCCGAGAGCCGCGCTCAGTCCGTCGCGCCGCCCAGCAGCGACTCCGCCGTGGCCAGGATCCGCGTGATCCGGAGGGCGAACGCCGCGTCGCAGGGGTGCGGGACGCCGGTCCGGGCCGCGTCGAGCAGGGCGTCCACGGCCCGGGTGACGGCCGGGACGACTCCCTCCGTGGTCTCCGGGAGCACGGTGACCCCCGACTCGCCGCGCAGTTCGACCGTGGCGCCGGCCGCGGCCGGGGGAGCGGTCAGACTCAGGGTGACGCTGCTGGACGCGCCGCTCTCGTGGTCGAGTACCAGATGGACGGTGTCCCCGGGGCCGTACGCGGCCGCAGTCACCCGGCGCGGCTCGCCGAGCACCGGCAGCAGCACGGACAGGGCGTGCGGACCGACGTCCCACAGGGCGCCCTTCTCCTGCCGCCACGGCGAGGCGGCGAAGGGATTGTCGGCGGTGGTGAACACCGCCCCGAGCC
>KL568615.1:75208-81225 GCA_000715605.1 Streptomyces speibonae
GTGGTGAACACCGCCCCGAGCCACTGCGCCCGCCCGGTGAACCAGCCGCCGGTCCGGGCCTGTTCGCCGATCCACGCCTCCGGCCCGGGCTGGAACCGGGTGGTGAAGAAGACCACCGAGGCCACCCCGGCCTCCTCGACGGCGTCGACCACCGCCCGGCCCTGGCCGACCGTCGGCGCGAGCGGCTTGTCGAGCAGCAGATGGCACCCCGCCCGCGCCGCGCGCACGGCCAGCTCCGCCTGCACCCCCGGCGGCAGCGCGACGGCCACCGCGTCCACGTCGGCGAGGAGCGCGTCGATGTCGTCGTAGGCCCGGACGCCGTGCTCTGCGGCCAGCTCCGCGGCGGCGTCCGGGCGGCGGCCCCACACTCCGGCGAAGTCGAGGTCCGGGTGCCCGCCGAGGGCGGGGGCGTGTGCCACCCGCGCCCAGGGGCCCGTGCCGAGCAGTCCGATCCGCATGCCGCCGCCTCTCCCCGCGGGCCGGCGTCCGCCGGACCGGTGCCATGGTCGCGCTTCGGTCCGTACGATGATCCCTGCCGAAATGCCTTGTCAACAGCGGGCCGCGGGGGAGGGCGGGGCGGCGCCGGGCGGTCAGCTCTCGCGCTGGTTGATGTTGACCATCCAGGGGATGCCGAAGCGGTCCGCGCACATCCCGAACACGTCGCCCCACATCTGCTTCTCCAGCGGCACCGACACCGAGCCGCTTCCGGAGAGCTTGTCCCAGTAGCCGCGCAGGGTGCTCTCGTCCTCGCCGCTGAGGCTCACGGCGAAGTTGTTGCCCGGCTTGTGCTCCATGCCCGGCGGCATGTCGGAGCCCATCAGGGTGAAGCCCTCCGTGGTGGTCAGCATGCCGTGCATGATCTTGTCCGAGTTCTCGGCACCGGGGTGCCCGACCTCGCCGAAGGTGTTGAGGCGCAGCTCGCCGCCGAACACCTCCTTGTAGAACTCCAGCGCCTGCCGCGCGTCCCCGTCGAAACTCAGGTACGGGTTGAGAAGCGAGGCCATACATACCTCCTAAAACAGTGCATTCGGATCGTTTGCGCGCAGCGTAGCGCCGGGAGCCGGTGCCCGCGCGGCGGCGCCGTCGTCGTACGCCCGGGGATTCAGCGCTCCGCGTGCTGAATGCGTTCGCTTTCTTCTATTGGATTTCCGGCCGCCCCGGGATCAGGCTGGTAAGCGCTGTCCACGACCGTCGCAGTCACAGCCGGAAGAGGTCACTTCCTTATGCACACCCGCCGTATCGGTGATGTCGAAGTCGGTGCCGTCGGTCTGGGCGCGATGCCCATGTCGATCGAGGGCCGCCCGGACGAGGCCAGGTCCCTGGACACCCTCCGCGCCGCCCTGGACGCCGGCGTCACGCTGATCGACACCGCGGACTCCTACCACAGGGACGCCGGCGAGGTCGGCCACAACGAGACCCTGATCGCCAAGGCCCTCGCCTCCCACGACCGGGGCGGCGACGTCCTGGTCGCCACCAAGGGCGGCCATCTGCGCCCCGGCGACGGCAGCTGGACACAGGACGGGAGTCCCGCCCACCTGAAGCGGGCCTGCGAGGCGTCCCTGCGCCGGCTCGGCGTGGAGGCCATCGGGCTCTACCAGTTCCACCGGCCCGACCCCCGCGTGCCGTACGCCGAGTCCGTCGGCGCGCTGCTGGAGCTGCTGGACGAGGGGAAGATCCGCATGGCGGGCATCTCCAACGCCGATCCGGACCAGATCCGTGAGGCCCGGGAGATCCTCGGCGGCCGGCTGGTCTCGGTGCAGAACCGGTTCTCGCCCATCTTCCGGTCCAGCGAGCCGGAGCTCGAGCTGTGCGACGAGCTCGGCATCGCGTTCCTGCCGTACAGCCCCTTCGGGGGCATCGCCCGGGCCGGCGCACTCGCCACCGACCACGCGGCGTTCGCCCGGGTCGCCGACGCGCACGGGGTGAGCGCGCACCAGGTCTGCCTGGCCTGGATGCTCGCCAAGTCCCCGGTGGTCGTGCCCATCCCGGGAGCGAGCCGCCCGGAGTCCGTCCGCGACTCGACAGCGGCCGCCGGCCTCGAACTGACCCCGGAGGAGATCGCGGCCCTGGACGCCGCCTGACCCGACGGCACGTGAGCTGACGGACGGCACCTCACCCACACCCGACCCGCACCAGCGGCCCCGCCACCGCAGCCCGCGACACCGGCGAGTACGCCGAACCTCGTCGCGCTCCCGACGCGGGTGCCCCACCGTGCGGCCTTCCGGCGGCCGAGCCCGGCGCTCGTCGCCGCGGGGTGGAGCGCGTGCGCCTGACCGCGCCGCGTCCGGCGGTGCGGTGGCCGATGCCTGGTCACCGGCCGGCCCTGGAGACCTCCTGAGCGCGCCGCGTTCCTGCGGGGCTGCGGCTCCCGGGTGCCGCTCCCTCACAGCAGGGGAGCTTCCTCCGTCGCCGCGGGGTGGAGCGGGTGCGCCTTGTCCGGGCCGCGCTCGCGACGGTCCTGGGGGTCGGTCGTCTTCGTCGTGGGGTCCCGGCGGTGCGCTGTTTCGGTCGGTCGGTCGGGTGTCCCTGTCGCCGCAGCGCGGTGCCACTGCCGCGGGGTGGAGCGCGTGCGCCTGACCGCGCCGCGCTCACGACGGGCGGCCGGCACGGGGACCGGAGCCCCCTCGTCGGAGAGCCCGGCGGTCCGGTGTCCGACGCCCGGCCACCGGTCGGCCCCCGAGACCTCCTGACCGCGCCGCACTCCTGGCGAGGGCTGCGCCCCAGGTTCCGCTCCCCTCGCCGAAGGCCTAGCCGTGCGGCGGTCCGGTGGCCGGTTCCTGCGGCCACGGCCCGGTCGCCCACTCGTGCGGACGTGGGGGACCGGCCCCTCGCCGGGAAGCCCGGTCGCGCGGTAGCGATGGCCGGTGCCTGGCCGTCGGCCGCGCATCAACGTGGCCCCGGGGCGCGGGTGTTGGTCGTCCGCTCGCGTGACGCGCCGGGTTTGTCGTGGCCTTCGCGGTGTTCGTGGCACGCGGTGCCGTCCGTGAGGGAGTCACAGGGCATCGAGTGTCGGTCAGGGGGCGTATGATTTCAGTCACTTGCGCACGTGAGGTGAGTGATTCCGCCTGGTTCGGGCATACGCAGCGAAAACCAGAGAGGGGACGCATTCGTGCTCGGACCGGACCCGAAGGCCGTCAGACACCTGCTGACTCGGTACGCGACGCTGCGGATCGCTCAGGCGGAGCGGTACACGCCCGCGGCGGCACGCGAACTGAAGGAGATCAGCCACACGCTCTGCGTGACGATGGGGGCATCCGGCATCCACGAGGCCATAGCGAGGGCCGACGCGCTGCTCGACCGGGCCGCCCGGCCCGCTCCTCCCGGCCGCACCGCGCCGGCGGACGGCGACAGCGGTCTGTCCCTGGCCGTCTGAGCACCCGCCGGCCGCTACGACGCCCGCGCGGTGACGGCGCGCCGCCCGTTGAACGATGAGCGGTAGGCATGCGGGGTGGTGCCCACCACCTTGCGGAAGCGCTCACGGAACGCCGTGGGCGAGCCGAAGCCGGCCTGCTGCGCGATCCGTTCCACCGTGTGGTCGCTGTTCTCCAGCAGATACTGCGCCCGCCGCACCCGGGCCCGCAGCAGCCACTGCAACGGCGTCGTGCCCGTCTGCTCGCGGAAGCGCCGGCTGAACGTGCGCTCGCTCATCCCGGCGCGCGCCGCCATCGAGGCGAGCGTCACCTCGTGGGCCAGGTTGTCCTCGAGCCAGTCCAGGAGCGGCTCCAGATCGGACCCGCGGGGCACCGGCGGGTGCTCGTGCACGATGAACTGGGCCTGGCCGCCCTCCCGTTCCAGCGGCATCACCGACATGCGGGCGGCGTTCGCGGCGACGGCCGAGCCCCAGTCCCGGCGGATCATGTGCAGGCACATGTCCAGCGCGGCGGCGGCACCGGCCGAGGTGAGGATCTGTCCGTTGTCGACGTAGAGCACGTCCGGCTGCACGTCGACGCGGGGGTGGTCCCGGGCGAGCCGCGCGGCGGCCACCCAGTGCGTGGTGGCGCGCCGGCCGTCCAGCAGCCCGGCCTCCGCCAGGACGAAGGCGCCCACGCACACCGAGGCGATCCGGGTACCCGCCGCGGCCGCCCGCCGCAGCGCGGCGAAAACCGCGGGGGAGGGTGGCGGAGCGTCTTCCGCGCGGCCGGGCACGATGATCGTGTCGGCGTCGGCCAGCGCCCGGAGCCCGCGGTCGACGCGCAGGCCGAAGCCACCGTCCGCGGTCACCTCCGGCCGCTCGGCGCACAGCCGCACCCGGTAGGGATGCCGGCCGTCGGGCAGCCGCGTCCAGTCGAAGACCTGCATGGGCGCCGCCATGTCGAACGGCACGACGCCATCGAGCACCAGAATCGCCACGGAGTGCATGACCCCACGATAGACGGATTCCCGCCATGCCTCTGAACCGCGCAATCGGCGCGCCGACATGCAGTGACCCTGGTGGAGACCGTTGGCGGGAACCCGTTGGAACCTGTCGTTTCAGCCTCTGGGTGACCGCCCGGGGCGCCTCTAGCGTGAGCCCGGCACCGCTGATCAGAAGCCAGATCACACCAAGGAAAGAGTCCGGTGACCAAGCTCCTGCTGTCTCTCCATGTCCTGGCCGCCATCATCGCCGTCGGTCCCGTGACCGTCGCGGCCAGCATGTTCCCGCCGGCCGTACGCCGCGCCGCCCCGGCGGAGGGCGACGCCACCGCCCCGAAGGCGGTCACCACCGTCGCCCTGCTCCACCGCATCTGCCGGGTCTACGCCCGCATCGGAATCCTCGTGCCCCTCCTCGGCCTCGCCACCGCCCTCGCGATGGGCGTGCTGGGCGACGGCTGGCTCATCGCCTCGATCACCCTGACCGCGGTGGCCGCCGGGGTCCTCCTCGCCTTCGTGCTGCCCCGTCAGGACGAGCTCGTCGAACAGCTCACCGGGCACCTGCCGGTCGACCGGCGGAGCACCGTGCGGCTCGCCATGTTCACCGGCGTCTTCAATCTCCTCTGGGCGACCGTCACGGTCCTGATGATCGTCCGTCCCGGCTCGACCACGGGCGCCTGACCGCCCGGCCGCAGCCGCCGGCACCGCAATCCGCGGCGAATACCATGTGACCGTTCCGTATCCCGTCGTACCGGGGGAAGTCGCACCTCGCGCCGGACGTGCCCCTACACTCGGCAGTCGCGTCCCCGCACCGGGGCCGCCGAGCAGAAAGGCACGTTGACGGGTGTTCCAGGATTCCCCCATCTACGACCGACTCGTCGCGGAGTGCGGCGACGTGCCCGCACAGGTCAGAACCGAGGCCGAACGCGTGAGCAGGGAACTGGAGTCGGTCATGCGGCCCGGCTACGGCCCGGGCCCCGACCGGCCGCAGTCACCGGGCAACGGCTGGCAGCGCACCGCCATGCTGCCCGGACCGCGGTCGCGCTGACCCCCGCACCACGGTTCACCGCACCGTGGTGCTCGCCCCGTTGAGTTCCGCGGGCTCCTCGGGAATGGGACGGGACAGCCACTCCGCTATGGTCCGCGCGATCGGCTGTTCCGTCTCCACCTCGACGAACCCGAACTGCCCCGACTGATTGCACTCCAGGAACCACCACATCCCGTCGGCGTCCTCGGCGAAGTCGAAAGCCCCGTACGCCAGTTCGGCCTGGCTCATGTACGTGTGGACGGCCTCGGCGGTGCGCGCCGGGACCTCCACCGGCTCCCAGGGTGACCCCGGCGCGGCGAAACGCACATCCACGTCGTCCGGGTCCGCGTCCGGTGCCGTCGCCTTACGGGCCGCCAGCAGCCGTTCGCCCACCACGGTCAGCCGGATGTCGGCCCGCTTGGCGATCCGCCGTTGCAGCAGCGTCGGCCCGTACGCCACCGCGGAGAAGTCCGTGTCCGGCGCGACCCGGCTGGTCGGCACGGCCCTCGGCGGATCCTGCGGATGCGCCCCCGACACCGGCTTGACCACCAGGTCGGGGAAACGCTCGGCGAACTCCCGCGCCGCGCGCGGGAACGTGGTGATCACCGTGGCCGGCACGGGCAGGCCGCAGCGCTGGGCT
>KL568615.1:81429-84505 GCA_000715605.1 Streptomyces speibonae
GTCCGGATGGTTCATCCAGCGCGCGTCGCAGCCGCGCAGCATGCCGTAGAGCGCCTGCGAGGCCTCCTCGGTCAGCCACGCCGACGGCTGCGGCGCGCGCCCGGCCGGAGTGCCCGGCCGGCGCACCCACACGGACCGCAGGCCGCCGATGCTCACCAGCCGCCCCCCGACGGAGAGATGGCCACGGAAGCGGCCGTGGACGAACTCGCCGGACAACGAGACGCCGTCGGTCAGGTCGGCGGGGTCGAGGCGTACCACGGGCACTCCGGAGCCGTTCAGATGGACGACCACCATGTCGGCGGTGACGTCCTCCTCACAGGTGAGGATCAGCACGGTCATCGTCTACGGTCCGCGTTCAGTCGTCGAAGTGAGTCTTGGAGCCCGCGGTGGACGTCGTGGTCCCCACCTCACGCAGCAGCGCGTGGTCGCAGGCGGCGATCCGTCCGTCCCCGAGTACGTTCAACTGCAGTCCGGAGTCGTACGCATACGGAGTGGCAACGGCCAACTCAACTGCCGGGCGAGCGTAGTTGAGCGCGAACGGTTGCATCGTGTCTCCCTCGTCGGTCTGCGCCGACCAGGCAACGGCCCGCTGTGGTCCGCTGCTTGGTCCGCCGACTTCTTTCGGCTTCCAGAGACTTATACGAATCGAACGGGTGGTTGGTTTCCTTACGGAGCGTAATCATCGACGGGGTGTCGCCCGGACCGCCGGGAAGGTGCTGAGGGCGCTCCCGCGTCGAGGGAGCCACGCATGGTGCGCAGAGCGAGCAGCAGGACGCCGATGTCGTCCAGATAGACCGGATCGGGCAGCAGGTCGGCCGGCAGCACCAGGTACAGGACGGCACCCCAGAACACCCACCGCGGCCCCGTGGGCAGCCCCGCCCGTCGCAACTCCCGCCGCGTACGGACCAGACGGACCAGGACGGCGACGGCCGCAGCCAGCACCGCGGCCGCGAGGACCGCGGCGACGGTCAGCAGTGCCGTGGTCGACTCCAACCCCGCTGCCCTCCTTCCGGTGACCGGAGTGCCGCGGCCCCGTCGGCCGCGGCACAGTCCTCTCCGGTCGGATGCCCGCTGACGGCCCGGGTATGGCGGCGGGGACCGGCCATGCGCGCATGCGTCCGATGCCCTGCCGTCTCCCGGTGAAACGCCCGATCGCCGCAGGTCATCCCGGTGGAGCAGTCAAGTGGCACCGAGGTGTGGGGGCGCCTAGTAATGGTCATCAGCCTTCCCCATGGAGCCGATCATGACCACTTTGCCCTCGTCGTCCCGCTCGAACGAACCGGTCATACCCCTCGGAGCGGCCGGAGCACCGCCCTCCGCCGGCACGGTCGCGGCGACCGGCACGCACCGGTCCGGTCCGCCGCGAACGCCGCTGGTGACGGAACGCGCGGATCCGCCGGAGACCGTGGCCGCGCGCGACCCCGTCGCCACGGTCGACCTCGTGGACCCCCTCGAGCACACCGGACCCACGCGTGCGCCGGGCCCGGCCCCGCACCCCGACGCCCCGGCGGCCGGAAGGCCGTACGGCGATCCGGTCGGCGACCTCGTCCACGCGGCCGTGGCGGACCGGCCCCTCGAAGAGGTCGTCGACCTCATCACCGTGCTGGAGCGGTCGCCCCAGCACACGCGGGCGGTCGTCGACGCGCTGCGCGCCGCCGGGATCGACCGGTCCGTGGAGGACGTCACCCGGCTCGTCGCCCTGCTGACCCGGCCGCCCCGCGACGTCGGCAGCGCGGACGAGACCATCCGCGCGGCGGCGGCGCACCGCTCAGTGGAGGACGTCACCCTTCTGGTGGCGCTGCTCCACAACGAGCCGCTGGCGCCCCACTGCCGTGAGGAGGCGCTGCGCGCGGCCGCGACCGGCCGCTCCGTCGGTGAACTCGTCGAACTGATCGACCGTCTGGCCCTGCACCAGCCGCCGGAGCATCTGCGCAGGGCGGCGACGGAGGCCACCCGGGTCGACGGGGACAGCGCGAGCCCGCGGGGTGACGCACACCCGGAGGACGCCGACGCCGCCACCCCACGCGCCGGATTCCGCCTGCGTCGCGGGCGACGGCCCGCCGTCCGCGACGGCGCCCGGCGGACACGGCGCCCGCGCCGGAGCCCCGCCACCGCCGCCGCCCGTGCCCGCTCTCCGCGGCCGGTCGCCGCCAGGCCCGTGGTCTGGTCGAGCTGGCTCGTCGCGGTGGCCCTCGCCGTGTGCGCGGTGGCGCACTTCCCGCTGCGGCAGGACGGCGTCCCGCTGGGCCTGCTCGCCTCCGCCGTCGGCCTCTCGGTGCTCTGTACGGTGCTGGCGCTGATCCTGGTGGTGCGTCCTGGTGCGCTGGCCCTGGCGGCGGCGGTCGTGGTGCCGACGGCCCTCGCCGCGGCCCACGCCTACGGCGGCACCGTCCCCCCGGCGGGACTGCCCCGCGCGGTGGACCTCGCACTCGCCCCCACCTGGCTCGCCATGTCCGCTGCCCTGGCGGCCGCGGTGCTGGCCCTGACGGCCCTGGTCGTCCGGGTGATCTTCCCCTCCCCGGGCGCCCACTGGACCTGGCCCCCGCCGGAGCCCCACGGCGTGGCCGACTGACACGACCGGTGGAGCGGGAGTTGTCCGGACGCCGCCCGGACAACTCCCGCTCCACCGCGGGGACCCGCCCCACCCCCGACGCGGACACCGGGGCGCCCGCCCGCCGCCACGAGGGGGCACAGGGCGCTACATCGCCGGGCTCGGGTGGGGGAGCGCTTGTGGGCGTTGGAGGACGGCGGTCGGGTGCGGCGGGGCGTGGCCCGGCGCGGGCCGTATGGGTGTGGCGGTGCCGCTGGTGGTTGGGTGGGGGAGCGGTTAGGTGTGTTGGTGGACGGCGGTTGGGTGCGGCGGGGCGCGGGTCGTGCGGGTGTGGCGGTGCCGTCGGCGGTTGGGCGGGGGAGCGGTTGTGGGCGTTGGGGGATGGGCGTTCCGGCCCCCCGTGGGGGCGTGGCCACGTGCGGGCTGGTCGGACACGGCGGTGTCGTCGGCGGGCAGCGGTGCCGGGCGGTGCGACGGGGGTTCGGGTGCGGTGTTCGCTGCCGCGCGGCGGGGCGTGTCCCGCAC
>KL568615.1:84761-84917 GCA_000715605.1 Streptomyces speibonae
GTGCGGGACACGCCCCGCCGTTCTCCCCCGGGGTGGTCAGCGCTCGGGCGCTGTCGTCCGGGGTTCCGGGGCGGGTTCTTCGGACGTGCGTGAGGGGGCGCGGCGGGGGCGGAGGCGGTCGAGGGTGCGGGTCAGGTGCTGTCTCTTATACACATC
>KL568615.1:85129-85900 GCA_000715605.1 Streptomyces speibonae
GGTCAGGTGCTGCAGGGGGGTGGGGGGCGTCCGCGGCGGTGGCGGCGCGGTGGGCGCGTCCTGGTAGGCGGCCAGGGCCTCGTGGGCCCGTTCGGCGGCCTCCCGGTACAGGTCACGGGACTTCGTCATGGCCTCCAGGGCCTCGGCGTACATGGTCACCAGCGCGCGCTCCCTCGCCAGCTCCTCCTCCAGGGACAGCAGGTGCCAGTCCTCCCGCAGCGCCGTCAGCGCCTCCCGCGCCCCGTCCGGCAGCGCCCGCGGCAGCGCGTCGAAACGTGTCACCGCGTCGACGAGGCCCGACGGCCGCGTCCCGTCCAGGAACACCGCCCGCACGGCGAACGCGTCGGCTTCGTACCCGTCCGGTGCCGGAGCGCCCGGCAGCACCGCCGCACCTCCGCGCGGGACCTCCACCCCGAACTCGCGCAGCGCCCAGTTCGCCACCCGCGACTGCTGCGGCAGCGCCCGGTGCTCCACGACCCGGTGCCGCAGCCCCGGCGGCAGCCAGCGGGCGAGCGGCACCCGGCCGCGCTCGTCCGTGGTCATCGCCTCGTGGACGACGACATGGATGTGCCACGGGTCACGCGCGCAGTCGCGCAGCAGCCGGCGTACGGCCTTGTCGTCCTCCGGGAGGAAGTGGATCTCCCCGGGGAGCAGTCCCGTCGCCGGGTCGTGGTGCCAGTCGGCGTCGGCCTCCTGTTCCCAGAACATCCCGGCCGGTGACGGCCACGCGTGCTGCCACGGCTGCTCCGCCTCCGCGAGCAGGGTCCAGTC
>KL568615.1:86104-86336 GCA_000715605.1 Streptomyces speibonae
GCTCCGCCTCCGCGAGCAGGGTCCAGTCCCGGCCCCGGTCCGTACCGGGCGCGAGGGTCAGCCGGGCGCGCACGGTGACCTCGCCCGCGACCCGCGTGCGGGACTCGAAGACCAGGTCGGGAGCCGTGTCGTCGGCGGGGAGTTCCAGGAAGTCGTCGATGTCCCCGGCGTCCTTGAGCCGGCGCAGAGAGCGCCGGAGCGCCTCGTCGGGCCGGTTTCCGGTGTGGCGGCC
>KL568615.1:86561-87885 GCA_000715605.1 Streptomyces speibonae
CTACCTGCCAGTATCGCCATCGGCGGCCGGCGACAGGGACGCGGGGCGCCAGGCGGACGCGCGGCGTGTCGCGCGCGGGGTGTGCGCGGCGCGCACGTGGTGACGGCCGTTCACCCATGGTCCAGGCGGTACGGACATCACCACAATGGGCCCGCGGGCAGGGCCGGCCCACCATCCGCATCGGGGCCGGCCCTGCCCGCACCGGCGCGGACCGCCGGTACCCGTCGCCCGGGCAAAAGCCGGGACCCTACCAGCGGCGAATCACCCGTGTCGCATATTCCCCGGGAAAACACCAAAGCCCTCACCTCGGTCGAGCACACACCGTAGCGTCGACGTCACGTTCGCGGTACAGCCGTGCGAGGAGGGGGGATCCGGCGTGCCCGGAATCGACGAGAGTCTGCTGGAAGCCATGCGTCTGCCCGGGGCGCGCGGTGCCCTGGTGGCCGACTGGATCAGCGGACTCGCCCTGGGCGCGGTGGGCGACGCGCCCGGCGGCGACGCGGAGGCCACGGCCGCGGAGACCGCCGAACTCGCTCGCCAGGCCATGGAGAGCGGCACCCTGGCCGACGGCGGCGGGACGGGCCCGGCCGGCGGCACATCGCCCGTGGAGGACCTGATCCTCACCGGCGCGGACGCGTACCACCTGCTGCGCTTCGTCGTCACGACCTTCGACAGCACGGTCTTTCTGTACCTGTGGCTCGACCGCGCCGACGGCAACCTCGCCCTGGCCCGCATACGGCTGGCCGAGATGGCGGACCGGCTGGTGCTCGGATGACCACCGTGGAACGCACCGGCGGATCCGCGCCCGAGCTGCTCGGCACCCTCGCCGCCGAGCATGCCACCGGCGCGCTGTCCACCGAGTCCGGGATCTTCTACCTGTCGGCGGGACACGTCGTCCACGTCGAGTCCGCCCACAGCCCCGACCTCGGCGACCTGCTCACCCGCAGCGGCGCCGTCGCGCCGGCCGGCTGGTGGGAGGCGGTCGAACGCGCGGGCGCGGCGCACCAGGTGGGCCGCCGGCTCGTGGACAGCGGACGCCTGACCACCGGTGCCCTGGAACTGTGCCATCTGGGCGCGCTGTTCGACGCCGCGTACTTCGCGCTCGCCCACGACGGTGCCGCCGTCCGCTTCCGCCCGGGCGTCGCCCACTGGTTCGGCGCGGTGCGCCCGGTACCGGTGGCCACCGTGCTGCGCGAGTCCCGCCGCCGCGGCGATCTGCTGCACCGCATCTGGCCCGACCCGGCCGTCGACACCGCGCCGCTCACCCGCGCGGACGGCGCCGATCCCGCCGGGCTGCCGCCCCGCCGCGGCCGCACCCTCGCCC
>KL568615.1:88141-91215 GCA_000715605.1 Streptomyces speibonae
CCGCCGCACAGATCGCGTCGGCCCTCGCCCATCGCACCTTCCACACCCTCGTCGAACTGCGCCGTCTGGCCGCCGACGGGCTGGTCACGCCCGCGCCACCACCGCCGCCCGCCACACCCGTCCCCGGCGCGGGCGGCACGGCGTGGCACGAGCCCGACACAGCGCTGCTGCGACGGCTCCTGGACGCCTTGGAGGCACTGTGATCCGCGCGCGCCGGCAGCGTGCCGAAAGGAGACTGCTCATGGCCGTCGAGACCGACGTGCTGGACGAACTGCGTCGGCTCCGCACCCGGATACCCCGGCTGGCGGGCACCCTCGCGGCCACCGTCGACGGACTCGTCCTGGCCCACGACGTCCCCGACACCGAACCGGAGGGGCTGGCCGCGCTGACCGCCGCCGCGCTCGGCGTCGCGCACCGCCTCACGGACGCGGCCGCCCGCGGCGAGTTCTGCGAACTCCTGGTGCGCGGCGGCCGGGGCTACATCGCCACCTACGCGGCCGGACCCACCGCCGTCCTCACCCTCCTCGCCGACGACCGGGTCAACGTGGGCCGGCTGCACCTGGAGGGCCGGCGCAGCGGCGCCCGGATCGCGGAACTGGTGGAGTCCCACGCCGGCCCGGGCGGGGGCCGGCACGCCGACCGGCTCGCGCCCCGGGACCTTCCCGCACGGGCCCAGGACCCGGACCCGTCCCGGCCCATCGGCACCCTCCCGGTGCGGACCCCGCAGTTGCCCGCCCACCGGCCCCGGACCCAGCCCGGCGGCTGACCCCCGGCCCCCGCACCCAGCCCGGCGGCCGAACCCAGCCTTTTCTCCCGGCCGGACGCCCGCGCACGACCCGGCGGCCGGCCCGAACCACCCATTTCCGATGGAAAGGACACCACTCATGGCCAACACCGAGACCTCGCTCAAGGAATGCCTCAGCTCCATCGACGGCGCCACCGCCGCCGCACTCGTCGACTACACCAGCGGGATGGCCCTCGGCACCCTGGGCGGCAGCAAGGACTTCAACCTGGAGGTCGCCGCCGCCGGCAACACCGACGTGGTGCGCTCCAAGCTGCGGACCATGGAACACCTGGGGCTCAACGACGACATCGAGGACATCCTGATCACCCTGAGCAGCCAGTACCACCTGATCCGCCTGCTCAAGGGACGCGGCGGGAACGGCCTGTTCCTCTACGTGGTGCTCGACGCGGGCCGGGCCAACCTCGCCATGGCGCGCCACCAGTTGCGCCGTATCGAGTCGGAGCTGGAGGTCTGAGCCGGGGCCCGGGGCGTGCGCGTACGGCCACACGCGCACGCCCCGGGGCCGCCGGGCGGTCAGGCCGCCTCGGGCAGCCAGAGGTCGGGGCCGAAGACCTCGTAGTGGACGGACCGGGCGGGGACCCCGCGGCCGAGCACCGCGCCGCGCACGGCGCGCATGAACGGCAGCGGGCCGCAGAGGTACACCGTCGCGTCCGCCGGGACGTCGAGCCCTTCCAGATCCATCAGCCCCTCGCGGGCGCCGGGCTCCTCGGGGCCGGGACGCTCGTACCAGAACACCGCCTCCGCGTCGGGCAGCGCGTTCACCGCCTCGCGGGTCTCCGTCCGCAGGGCGTGCTCGGCGGGGGAGGCATCGGCGTGCAGCACCAGCACCCGCCGGGTGGAACCCGTGGCGACCAGCCGGGCGAGCATGCCCAGCATCGGGGTGCAGCCGATCCCCGCCGAGGCCAGGACCAGCGGGGTGCGGTCCTCGTCGAGCGCGACGTCACCGGCGGGCACGGACAGGTCCAGCTCGTCCCCGGTGCCGATCCGCTCGAACAGCAGGTTGGAGACCTCGCCGTCCGGGGCACCGTCCTCGCCCGCGACCCGTTTGACGGTGATGCGGCGCAGCTCGTCGCCGGGGTCGGAGGACAGGCTGTACTGGCGCAGCTGGTGCACCCCGTCGTCCATGCGCAGCCGCACGCTGACGTACTGACCGGCGCGGGCCGGCGGCGCGGGCCGGCCGTCGGCCGGGCGCACCAGGAACGACACCACGTCGTCCGTCTCCTCGTGGCGCTCCACGACCGTCCACGGGCGCCAGATGTCGCCGGGCTCGACCCCGGCGTCGTGGTACAGCCGCGCCTCCAGCGCGATGAGGGCACCCGCCATCAGCCAGTACACCTCGTCCCAGGCGGCCGCGACCTCGGGGGTCACCGCGTCCCCGAGCACCTCGGCGATCGCGCCG
The DNA here is from genome assembly GCA_000715605.1 of Streptomyces speibonae. Classification (GTDB taxonomy): domain Bacteria; phylum Actinomycetota; class Actinomycetes; order Streptomycetales; family Streptomycetaceae; genus Streptomyces; species Streptomyces speibonae. The sequence continues at coordinate 90,346 of KL568615.1, forward strand.
AACAGGTACTTGTGGACGATCGTGTACTGGTCGTCGGTGATCCCGACCGCGACATGCTTGTGGGCGATCCGGGCCAGCAGGGCGTCCGGCCGGCTCTCCGGGTCGTCGAGGAGCGCCTGGGCGAACCCGGCTATGGAGCCGGCGAGCGCCCGCCGCTGGGCGCCGCTGGCCTGGTTGCCCCGGTTGAACAGGCCGTCCAGGAGCTCGGGCCGGTCGCGGAACATCGCGTCGTAGAAACGCGTCGTGATCTCGTCGAGCGCCCCGGCCACGGCGGGCAGGGTGGCCCGCAGCACTGCGGCGGACTCTTCGGACAGCATGAAGTCTCCCAAAGGCGGGACGGAACAAGGGGGTTGGACCGCGGGTCCGGACCGACGGCAGCACCTGTATAGCAACCGCCGCCGCCTGTATCCGGTGGTAATGGCCCCGTCGCCGGGGATACGGGACCGTCGTCCCGTGCGAGCGGGACCTGTGGCCCAGGCGGACGGCCGTCGCACGAGGGCCGACCGGCCCAGCGGCCCGGTGCGGCCGGTCGGACTCCCCGCCGCACCCCTCGTCCGGCCGATGCCGTACCGTCGCCTTTACTGGACCGTTACCGGGCGCCCGGCCGGGAGACCGCCGGGCGGCGGTGTGAAGGCATGGGGACAGGAGGCACACGGGTGGAAGGCTCCGAGCGGGACGAGGACGCCCGCGTACGGCTGCCGCAGCTGCGCCTCGACGAGCTGCTGGAGGAGCTGCAGGCCCGTATCGACGCGGCCCGCGGCACCCGCGACCGGGTGCGCAGCCTGCTGGAGGCCGTGCTCTCGGTCGGCCGGGAACTGGAGCTGGAGCAGGTGCTGCACAGCATCGTCGAGGCAGCCGCCGCGGTGGTGG
>KL568615.1:91452-92896 GCA_000715605.1 Streptomyces speibonae
CCTTCCACACCGTCGGTGTCAGCGAGGAGGAGATCGCCCGCATCGGCCACTACCCCGAGGGCCACGGCATCCTCGGCGAACTGATCCGCCACCCCGAACCGCTGCGGGTGGCCAAGCTCTCCGAGCACCCCGCCTCGTACGGATTCCCGCCCCACCACCCGCCGATGAACACCTTCCTCGGGGTCCCCATCCGGGTCCGCGACCAGGTGTTCGGCAACCTGTACCTCACCGAGAAGCGTGACGGGGCGCAGTTCGACGAGGAGGACGAGTCGGTCCTGTCCACCCTCGCCGTCGCCGCCGGCGTCGCCATCGACAACGCGCGCCTCTACGAGGAGTCCCGGCGGCGGGAGCGCTGGCTGCAGGCCAACGCCGAGATCACCCACGAACTGATGTCGGGCAGCGACCGCGGCACCGCCCTGATGCTCATCGCGGAGCGCGCCCGCGAGATCACCGGAGCCGCCCTCGCCGTGATCGCGGTGCCCATGCCCGGCACCGACTCGCTGACCGTGGAACTGGCGGTCGGCCAGGGTGCCGAAAGCCACCGCGGGCTCGTCGTGCCGGTCGAGAACAGTCTGCTGGGCCGAGCCTTCACCACGGCCGCCCCGGTCACCAGCCCGGACATCACCAGCGACGAGCGGGTCTTCCCGGGCCCTCAGCGCCTGGACGACCTCGGTCCGGCCGTGGCCGTGCCGATGGGCTCGGGCGACCGCGTGCGCGGCATCGTCCTGCTGGTGCGCTCCGCCGCCCGCAACCCGTTCACGGACAAGGAGACCGAGCCGCTCCAGGGCTTCGCCGCGCAGGCGGCGGTGGCGATGGAGCTGGCGGAACGCCGCGCGGACGCCGAGCAGATCGCCGTCCTCGAGGACCGTGACCGCATCGCCCGCGACCTGCACGATCTGGCCATCCAACGGCTGTTCGCCACCGGCATGACGCTGCAGAGCGCCGGCCGGTTCATCGAGCACAAGGAGGCCTCGGAGCGGGTGCTGCGGGCCGTGGACGACCTCGACGAAACCATAAAGATCATCCGCTCGACCATCTTCGGCCTGCGCTCCCATCCCGCCGAGGGCAACGACGGCACCGGCCTGCTGCGCGCCCGCGCCGTACGGGTGGTCGGCGAGGCCGCCCCCGTGCTGGGGTTCGCGCCCAGCGTGCGGATGGCGGGCCTGATCGACACCGAGGTGCCCAGGGAGACCGCCGACCACGTGGTGGCGGTGCTCTCCGAGGCGCTGACCAACATCGCCCGGCACGCCCGCGCCGACCGCGCCGAGGTGGTGCTGGAGACCGACGGGCGCGAGGTCCGGCTGACGGTCGCGGACAACGGCGTGGGCGTCCCCGCCGGGGGCCGCCGCAGCGGGCTGCGCAACATGGCCGAGCGCGCCGGGCAGCTCGGCGGCACCTTCGACATCACCGCCTCCCCCGGCGAGGGAACCACGCTGGTGTGGCG
>KL568615.1:93117-95848 GCA_000715605.1 Streptomyces speibonae
CCACGGTGTGTGGTCGTCACCCGGCGGGGGTACTCGTTGGCGGCCTCCGGCCGCAGCGGCCGGGAGGGGCACGGCCGGCACGGGTGCACCGTCGGCGGGAGGAGCGTCGATGACGGGCTGGACCTGGGAGTACGAGGGATACGATCCCGCCGACGCGCGCCTCCGCGAGTCGCTGTGCACCCTGGGCAACGGATACGTCGCCACCCGCGGGGCCCTGGCGGAGTGTTCGGCGGACGAGGTGCACTACCCGGGCACCTACGCGGCCGGCATCTACAACCGGCTCACCTCCCAGGTCGCCGGGCGGCAGGTCGAGAACGAGGACATGGTCAACCTGCCCAACTGGCTCCCCCTGCGCTTCCGGCTGCCCGGGGAGGACTGGCTCACCCCCGACACGGCGACCGTGCTGGAGCACGCCGTGACCCTGCACCTGTCCTCCGGGCTGCTGGAGCGCAGGACGCGGTACGGCCTCGGCGCGCAGCGGGCGCTCCTCGTGCGCCAGCTCCGGTTCGTGCACATGGCCGACCCCCATCTGGCGGGACTGCGCACCGAGTTCACCGCCGAGGGCTTCTCCGGCACCCTGGAGACCGAGGCGGCGCTCGACGGCGGCGTCACCAACTCCGGGGTGCGGCGCTACCAGGAGCTGGACGGCCGCCATCTGACCCATGTGCTCACCGGCACGACCTCCGCGGACACCGTGTGGCTGCGCTGCCGCACCCGCACCTCCGACGTGCGGATCGCCCTCGCAGCGCGGCTGACGTCACCCGCGCCCGTCTCGGTGCGGCACGACCGGCCGCGTGCCGTGCAGACGACCCGCCTGGAACTGGCCGACGGGAGCACCGCCACCGTCGACAAGATCGTCGCGCTGCACACCTCCCGCGACGCCGCGATCAGCGACCCGCTGCACGCCGCAGTCGACCGGGTGAGCCGGGCGGGGAGCTTCGACGCGCTGCTGGCACCCCATCTGACGGTGTGGGAGCAGCTGTGGCGCCGGGCCGAGCTGGACGTGCCCGGCGAGGCGGGGCGCATCCTGCGGCTGCACCTCTTCCACGTCCTGCAGACCCTCTCCCCGAACACCGCGGACCTGGACGTCGGCGTCCCCGCCAGGGGACTGCACGGCGAGGCCTACCGGGGGCATGTCTTCTGGGACGAGCTGTTCGTCCTGCCCTACCTCGACCTGCACTTCCCGGAGGTTTCGCGCGCGCTGCTGCACTACCGGTACCGGCGCCTGGAACGCGCCCGCACCGCCGCGCGGGACAAGGGGCGCGACGGCGCGATGTACCCGTGGCAGAGCGGCAGCGACGGACGGGAGGAGACCCAGCAACTGCACCTCAATCCCCGCTCCGGCCGCTGGCTGCCCGACCACTCCCACCTTCAGCACCACGTGGGCTCGGCCATCGCGTACAACGTGTGGCAGTACTGCGAGGCGAGCGGCGACGAGGAGTTCCTGCACACCAAGGGCGCCGAGATGCTGCTGCAGATCTCCCGCTTCTGGGCGGACTCGGCCAACTTCGACGACCGTCTCGGCCGCTACCGCATCAAGGGTGTCGTCGGTCCCGACGAGTACCACGACGCGTACCCGGACGCCGCCGAACCCGGCCTCGACGACAACGCGTACACCAACGTCACCGCCGCCTGGGTGCTCGCCCGCACCCTGGACGTGCTGGACGGGCTGCCCGAGCCCAGGCGCCGGGAGCTGGCCGAACGGACCGGGCTGGACGGGGGCGAACTCGAGGAGTGGGAGGAGATCTCCCGCATGCTGCACGTCCCCTTCCACGACGGCGTCATCAGCCAGTTCGAGGGCTACGGGGAACTCGCCGAACTCGACTGGCGGGGCTACCGGCGCCGGTACGGCGACATCCGCCGCCTGGACCGGATCCTGGAGGCCGAGGGCGACAGCGTCAACCGCTACCAGGCCTCCAAGCAGGCGGACGTCCTGATGCTGGGTTACCTCTTCTCGCCCGCCGAACTCCAAGGCGTCTTCCACCGGTTGGGGCTGAGCCTGGACGAGCGGACCTGGCGGCGCACGGTGGACCACTATCTGCACCGCACCAGCCACGGCTCCACCCTCAGCGGACTGGTCCACGGCTGGGTGCTGGCGCGGGCCCGCCGCGCGGACGCCTGGCAGTTCTGTCAGGAGGCCCTGCGGGCGGACATCGCCGACATCCAGGGCGGTACCACCGGCGAGGGCATCCACCTCGGCGCCATGGCCGGCACTCTCGACCTGGTCCAGCGCGGGCTGACCGGTCTCGAGACCCGCGGGGGCGCCCTGTGGCTCGACCCGGTGCCGCTGCCGGAGCTGTCCTCCTACGGCTTCACCCTGCGCTATCACGGGCACTGGGGGGTGCGGCTGCGGCTGGAGCGCGGTCTGCTGGAGATCACCGTGCCCGAGTCCGGACGCGCCCCGATCGACGTGCACCTGCCGGACCGCCGCACGGTCCGCGTCGAGCCGGGCGGCACGGGCCGGCTGACCCTCCCGGACTGAACGGGCGAGCACCCACCCGGCCCGGAACGGCGCGCGCGGTTCCGCCGTCCGAGGATGTGCCGGCGAACCCCGCCGGTGGGGGGCGCCCTGGCCGGCCAGGAGCGGGCGCTTTCGCCGGGAGCGGGCCGGGGCTCCCGGAGTGGATGGCTCCGAGGGTCTGCTCCGCCGGTGGCCCAGGACGGCGGCCCCGCCGGCGGGACGGGTGGCGCTGCCCGAAGTGGGCCGGGCTCCCGGAGTGGATGGCTTCGG
>KL568616.1:0-166 GCA_000715605.1 Streptomyces speibonae
GCCAGTGCCAGCGCGGTGTCGAACGGGAGCGGCGGACCGGGGGAGTCGGGCACGTACCGGGCGATGTCGTGCTCGTGGCACACGACCTCATGACGCAGTGACTCCGTCAGAGGGCGGGCGATGGACGCCGGCACCGGCGTCACGAGCCCCACCCAGTGGCTGGACA
>KL568616.1:388-1285 GCA_000715605.1 Streptomyces speibonae
GTGGCTGGACAGCGCGGGGCTGAGCACCGGGACCGGGAGGATCACCCGCCGCCGCAGGCCGGCGACCGCGGCGTAGCGGGACATCATGTCGCGGTAGGTCAGCACGTCCGGCCCGCCGATGTCGAAGGCGCGGTCGACATCGGCGGGCATGGTGGCGGAGCCGACGAGACAGCGCAGCACGTCGCGGACCGCGATGGGCTGTGTCCGGGTGTGCACCCAACGGGGTGTCACCATCACCGGCAGCCGCTCCGTCAGATAGCGCAGCATCTCGAACGACGCCGACCCCGATCCGATGACGACGGCCGCGCGCAGCACGGTGGCGGGCACCGGTGCGTCGAGGAAGATGCGCCCGACCTCGGCCCGGGAACGCAGATGCGGCGACAGGGACCGCTCGGGCACGCCCCGCGGTGTCAGCCCGCCGAGATAGACGATCCGGCCCACGCCCGCGGCGTGCGCCTGCGCGGCGAACACCTCCGCCGCCCTGCGGTCCGTCTCCTCGAAGCGCGCGCCGGTGCCGAGGGCGTGCACGAGGTAGTAGGCGACGTCGACGCCGTCCATGGCCTCGGCGACGGAGGCGGGGTCCGTGACATCGCCGCGCACGGTCTCGACGTCCGGGGCCCAGGGGTGGTCGCGGAGCTTGCCGGGGGAGCGGGCCAGACACCGGACCCGGTGGCCGGCCGCGAGGAGTTCCGGAACCAGCCGCCCGCCGATGTACCCCGACGCGCCGGTGACCAGGCAGCGCAACCGCGCGGTGCGCCCTTGCCCCTGCCCGTCCACGGTCCCTCCCTGGGGTCTCGCGATGCTTCCTCACCGCCCGTCCGCGACGGGGGGTCCGTGACCCATCCTGGAGGAGGTACGCGCCGTGCGCGCCCCGAAGCGGGTGCGGGGGTGGCGGCC
>KL568616.1:1497-2981 GCA_000715605.1 Streptomyces speibonae
GAGCCGGCACACGTGAGCGCTCCCGTTCCGCGAACGGGAGCGCTCGGGTGGCCGGCCGTGCCGCTGTCAGGCGTGGGCGTGTCCGCGGCGATGGCCGCGCCCGGTGAACATGCGGTACAGCGCCAGGAGAATGACCGAGCCGACGATGGCCGCGATCCAGGTGGAGAGGTCGAAGAATCCGTCGATGGAATCGACCCCGAAGATCACCTTGCCGAGGAACCCGCCCAGGAGCCCTCCCGCGATGCCGATGAGCATGGTGATGATGATGCCGCCCGGGTCCTTGCCCGGCATGAGTGCTTTGGCAATGGCCCCGGCGAGCAAGCCGATGACTATCCACGCGATGATGCCCATCTCACACTCTCCTTGTTGCCGTCGGTACGACACCCGTGTTTCCCGGGATCCCGACTCCTAACAGGAAAGGCGACGGCAAAGAGCGGAGCGCGCGCGGAAGTGACGGACCGTCAGCGCGCACCCCGCTCCGGCCGGCGCGGCGACAATGATCGTTGTGACCTCTCTCCACACCAACCCGCTCTTCACCCGGCTCGCAGGCTCCCGGCGGATCCTCGTCGCGGGCGCGGGCGGCGGTTTCGACATCTACTCCGGCCTGCCGCTGGCCCTGTCCCTCCTGCACCAGGGCAAGGAGGTGTTCCTCGCCAACCTGTCCTTCAGCGCGCTCGCGGGGCTGCCGGCCCACCACTGGGCGGCCGACGACCTGGCCGTCGTCACCAAGGACACCGCCCCGCACCAGAGCTACTTCCCGGAGCGCACCCTGGCCCAGTGGCTGAACCGGCACGGATACCCGGACACGGTCTACGCCTTCCCCCAGACCGGCGTACGCCCGCTGCGTGACGCCTACCGGGCTCTGATCGGCCTGCACGGTATCGACACCGTGGTGCTGGTCGACGGCGGCACGGACATCCTGCTGCGCGGTGACGAGTCCGGCCTCGGTACCCCGGAGGAGGACATGGCCAGTGTCGCCGCGCTCGCCGCGCTGGACGCCGTACCCCGACGGCTCGTGGTGTCGGTCGGGTTCGGCGTGGACGCCTACCACGGTGTCAACCACGTCCAGGTCCTGGAGAACATCGCCGCCCTGGAGCGCGCGGGGGCCTACCTCGGCGCGTTCTCGATACCCCGGGCCACCCGTGAGGGCGCGCTGTACCTGGACGCGGTGGAGCACGCCCAGCAGCACACCCCCGAGCACCCCAGCATCGTCAACGGTTCCGTCGCGGCGGCCGTGCGCGGCTCCTTCGGCGACGTCCGCTTCACCGACCGCACCCGCGGCAGCGAGTTGTTCGTGAACCCGCTGATGTCCCTGTACTTCGCCTTCGACCTGCCGGGCCTGGCCGCCCGGTGCCTCTATCTGGACCGCATCGAGGACACCTACCTGATGCGTCAAGTGCAGGCACGCATCGCGGAGTTCCGCGAGTCCGCCGTGACCCGCCCGCCGCGCACCTTTCCCCCTGTCTCTTATACACATCTCTGAT
>KL568616.1:3194-4292 GCA_000715605.1 Streptomyces speibonae
AGCCGTCGCCGGAGCTCCGCCTCCGAGACGTCCTCCAGGTGGGTCAGAAAGACCCACATGTGACCGGAGGGGTCCTTGAGGATGACGGTCCGGTCGCCGTGGAACATGTCCGTCGGCGGCTGGAGGATCTCGGCACCGGCGGCCTGTGCGCGCTCGGCCAGGGCGTCGACGTCCGGCACGAACACATGCAGCGTGACGGTGGTGCCCCCGCCGAGGGCGGCCGGCGAGGCGAAGGCGCCGGCCTCCGCCTCCCGCGTACTCGCGTCCCCCATCATGAGCACCGAGGACCCGACGGTGATCTCGGCGTGCAGGACCCCGCCGCCCGGGGCGTCGATCCGGAAGTCCTCGCGGGCGCCGAACGCCCGTCGGTAGAAGTCGATCGCCGCCCGGGCGTCGTCGACCATGATGTGCGGGATCACGGCGAAGCGGTAGCGGTCGGGAATCCCGACGCCCGTAGTGTGCTCGGCCACGGCAGACCTCCTCGAAGCAGCCCGCCGGCCGTTCCGGCGGCTGTGTCACGAACGTAAGAGCTCAAGTCCGCTTGAGGTCAATCGCGGTCCGTCCGTGCGGCGCGCCCGCGGTCGGCAAATGGTGCACGCCGCGCCACCGGGCGTTGCTTCGGCGCGTCCCGGGAGTTGAGCCGGACGGTCCCGTTCCAGCTCCTTTCACCGAAGGCCGTCGCGATGCACCATCCCGCCCACCCTTCTCCCCGGCCCGCGCCGGAGTCATGGCTGATCAGCGGTGTCTACGGACTCGTCCTCGCCAGTGCGCTGGCAGCCGCCCTCGACTCGCCGGACGAGCAGACCGACCCCGGATCGGACGCGCTCTGGGTGCTGTTCACCGCCCTGGCCGCCGCGGCGGCCCACGGCTACGCCCACGTTCTCGCGCACCGGATGTCCGCGGAGCGGAGTGGCATCGGGGTCGGCCTGCGCGCCATGTCAGCCGAGTGGCCCCTCGTCGCCGCGGCCGTTCCCACCCTCGTGTTCCTGCTGCTCGCGGTGCCCTCCTGGTGGACCGAGAGCGACGCGGTGGACACGGCACTGCTGGTCAACACCGCGCTCCTCGCGGTCGGCGGGGCCTGGACCTGTCTCTTATACA
>KL568616.1:4565-9563 GCA_000715605.1 Streptomyces speibonae
TCATCGGCCTGGTGATCATCGGAGCCAACGCCCTGATCCACTGACCGCCGACGGCAGCCATTGACGCCCCCGCACACCGTCCCTACCATGACGCGGCGTCATTACATCGATGTAATCAGGGCCGTTCCGGCCTCGCCGAGCCCTGTCCCAGCCTTCCGGCCCCCCACGTACGACCGGAAAGGACCTCCCCCATGCGTGCGATGCGTCCCAGATCTCTCCGACGCCCCCGAGGACTCACCGGCCTGCTTCTCGCCGCCCTGCTCGGGCTCCTCCTCGGGCTGCTGCCGGCCGTCGCCTCCCCGGCGGCCGCGACCGCACCGGCCTCCGCACCCAGGACCGCCGCCGCGGCGGCCGGCACCTTCCGCAACCCGCTCAACAGCGGACCCGACCCGTTCATGACACACTGGAACGGCGCCTACTACCTCACCACCACCCAGGGCGACCGCATCACCATGTGGCGCTCCCCGTCCCTGGGCACCCTGCCGACGGCCGACCCGATCACCGTGTGGAGGGACAGCGACCCGTCGCGCAACCGCAACCTGTGGGCTCCGGAGTTCTACCGCTTCGGCAACCGCTGGTACCTGTACTACACCGCCGACGACGGCGTGGACGAGCACCACCGCCTCTACGTGCTGGAGTCGCAGCGGGACGACCCGGCCGGCCCCTACCGCTTCAAGGCGAAGCTGGCCCCGCCCAACCACGCCGACGACTTCGCCATCGACGCGGGCATCCTCCAGCTCGGCGGGCGCCTCTACCTCGCGTACAGCGGCGTCAACCGGTACCAGCACAACGGGCTCAACATCGCCCCGATGTCCGACCCGTACACCGTGTCGGGGGACGCCGTCGCCATCGACGCGGCCGGCGGCTGCCCCGAGGTGCGGGAGGGTCCCGAGTTCCTGTACCGCAACGGCCGGGTGTGGATGACCTACTCCACCTGCGACACCGGCAAGCCGGATTACCAGGTCTGGATGATGTCGATGCCGCTCGGCGCGAATCCGCTGGTGCCGGGAAACTGGCGGCAGCACGACGGACCGGTGTTCGCCCGCGCGGACGACCGGGGTGTGTTCGGGCCCGGGCACCATGCCTTCTTCCGCTCCCCGGACGGCACCGAGGACTGGATCGTCCATCACGCCAAGACCACGTCCCAGTACACGTACAGCGACCGCACGACCCGGGCACAGAAGTTCACCTGGCGCGCCGACGGCAGCCCCGACTTCGGCCGCCCGCTCGCCCTGGGAGCCACCCAGGACCTGCCGTCCGGCGACCCGGGATCCGGTAACCACTGGATCAACGACGACGGCCGCTCCAGCGGTCCCGGCGGCGTCACCTACAGCGGAGCGTGGAACTCCGGAACGGGCTGTGCGGCGCAGTGCTTCTGGAGCGACGACCACTGGAGCGACCGGGCCGGCGCCACGGCGACGTTCTCCTTCACCGGAACCCGCATCGTGCTGCTGTCCGTCAAGGACACCGGCAACGGCTACGCGGCCCTCAGCATCGACGGCGGCCCCGAACGGCGGGTGGACTTCCACGCCCCGATCCGCGTCGGCGAGGCGGTGCAGTACACCAGCCCGCGTCTCGCCCACGGCAGGCACACCCTGCGGGTCCGGGTCACGGGCGAGCACAACGCGCAGTCCCGGGCGGCCTTCGTGAGCATCGACCGCGCCGAGATCTACGTGGACTGACGCCCTCCCACCCGCCTGGCACGCGGCACGGGCCGGCGGTCAGCGCACCACGCGGTACGTCAGGTGCGTGACCCGTGTCGCGGACCGCGACGCCACCTGCTCCAGTTCGAGCGGCGGGACCCCCTCGAACAGCCGCGTGCCGGCGCCGAGGGAGAACGGCACCACGTGCAACCGCAGTTCGTCGATCAGGCCGGCGGCGAGATACTGGTTGACGGTGGTCGCGCCGCCGTGGACGGCGACATCGCCGTCCCCGGCCGCGGCGCGGGCGCGCTCCAGGGCCGACGCGATCCCGTCGGTGACGAAGTGGTACGTGGTGCCGCCCTTCATCGGCTGCGGCTCGCGCGCATGGTGGGTGAGCACGAACACCGGCGCGCGGAACGGCGGATCCTCGCCCCACCAGCCGTTCCACGCCCGGTCCCACGCGCCGCGCACCGGCCCGAACATGTTGCGTCCCATGATGAACGCCTTGGCGGCGGCCATCCGGTCGAGCTCGGCCCGGTTCTCCTCGGCCGTGTCGAACATCCAGGCGTGCAGCCGGTCGCCCGTGCCGTCTCCGCCGTCGTCGCCGAACGGGCGCTCCTCGCTCTGGTGGTGCCCGGCCGAGTACCCGTCGACCGTGACCGTGAGGTCGCAGGTCACCTTGCTCATGCGCGTGGTCCTTTCGCAGTGGGGTGTGCCGTCCACTGTCCACTGCGGGCGGCCGGTCCGCCACGGAATCCCGGTCGACCGCCGGATGCGGCGGGTCAGTCGAAGGTGACGTCCGCCGAGCGGGAGGGCACGGCGTCTAGGGCGGCGAGCGTCGCCTCGTCGAGGGCGACCCCGCCGACGGCCACGTTGGCCTCCAGATGCGCGGGGTCGGCGGTGCCGGGGATCAGCAGGACGTTGGGGGCGTGGTGCAGCAGCCAGGCGAGACCCACCTGGGCGGGCGTGGCCCCCAGTTCGTCCGCCGCCGCGCGCACGGCGGTCTCGTCGGTCACCTTCGGCATGCCCGCGAAGGCGCTGCCGAGCGGGAAGTACGGAACCCACGCGACGCCCTCCTCCCGGCAGAGGCCGAGCAGGTCCTCGTCGTCCCTGACGAGGAGGCTGTAGGCGTTCTGCACGCAGGCGATCCCCGCGGGCAGCGCGCGGCGCAGGACGTCGAGGGAGACGCTGCTCAGACCGATCCCGCCGATCTTGCCCTGGTCGCGCAGCTCGGTGAGGACGGCGAGCTGGTCGTCGAGGGGCACGATCTGGTCCCCCTGGGCGCGCAGCCCGGGACCGGAATCCGTACGGCGGAGATTGACCAGCGGTATCCGCTCCATGCCGAGGGTCCTGAGGTTGTCCTCCACGGCCGCCCGCAGCTGCTCGGGGCGCTGCGCCAGGCGGAGGGGGAGCGGGCCGCCGGGGTCGGGCTCGGCGCCGACCTTGCTGACCACCACGACGTCGTCCTCGGGACGGACGGCTTCGCGGATGAGGTCGTTGACGAATCCGTTGCCGTAGAACTGCGCGGTGTCGATGTGGTCGATTCCCAGCTCGACGCAGCGGCGCAGCAGAGCGACGGCAGCCTTGCGGTCGCCGTGCAGGCGCTCGAGTTGCATCGCGCCGTAACCGATGCGGGAGACGGTGCGGTCCCCGAGTCGCCCGGGGCCGCCGGGGCGCGGGGCGCCGGATGCGGTGACCTGAGGAGAACGTGCTGGAGAAGCCATGGGTGTGCCCTTCGTGTGGGACCATGGGACAGGAAACGGAGTGGCTCCGCTTCCGTCACCGTAGCACTAAACGGAGGTCCTCCGCTTTGACTGAGTCCGAGTCCCGAGACCCCGGCCGCGGCCCGGCCCCGCAGCGGCCGGTACGGGCCGACGCCCGGCGCAACCGGGACAAGCTCCTCGCCGCCGCCCGGGAGGCCTTCGCCGCGACGCCGGACGCCGTTCCGCTGGACGCGGTCGCCCGCGCGGCCGGCGTGGGGATCGGCACGCTGTACCGGCACTTCCCGACCAGGGAGGCGCTGGTCGAAGCCCTCTACGCCGCCGAACTCGACGAGGTCGTCGCCAGCGCGCACGTTCTCCTCGAGCAGCTCGAGCCCGAGGCTGCCCTGCGGGCCTGGATGAACCGGTACGCGGACTTCTTCAAGATCAAGCGCGGTATGTCCGAGACCCTGCGGGCGGGGTGGGCCTCCGGCAGCATCGCCACGCCCGCGACACGGGAGCGCGTCACGGCCACCATCGCCGAGATGCTCCGCCGCGGCGCGGAAACCGGCTCGCTGCGCTCCGACGTCGACCCCGACGACGTCACGATGATGCTGCTCGGCGTCTTTCTCTCCACCACGGCGATCGACGCGCCGGAGAGGGTCGCCCCGCTCCTCGACCTGCTGGTCGACGCGCTGCGACCCGCCCCGGGACCGGGCGACCACTGACGTCCGAGCGCGCACGGAGGGCCGGAACCGCGCAAGATGGACAGTGCGTACCGGTGAACCGGGAGGTGCGGTGATGCACGACGACGACACCGAGAACGGCGAGGCTGCCCTCGAAGCGGGTGAACCGTACGACGAGGACGCCGTCGCCGCCGACGTGAATCCGGACGTCCATCTGGACGTCCCCGTCCTGAAGGTCGACGAGATCGACCTGGACGTCGAGAACCTCCGGGCGCATGTCTCGCTTCAGGCCGAGGTGCTGGATCTGCTGCGGCTCAACGTGGGTGCCGACGTGGCCCTCGGGCGGGTCCATCTGGGCATCCACGGGGTGGAGGCACAGGCGCGGCTCGACGTGCGGCTCGACAACGTCGCCGCGATCATCGACCGGGTGCTGACCACGCTCGACCGCAATCCGGAGATCCTGCACGAACTGGCCCGGGGCGTGGGATCCGCCGTCCGGGACGTCGGCGGCGGGGCCCGCGAGGCGGTGGGCGAGCTGGGCACCGGAGCGGGCCGCGCCGTCCAGGACGTCGGCCGGGGCGCCGGGGCCGCGGTCGAGGATGTCGGCAGTGGCGCCGGGCGCGCCGTCGAGGATGTCGGCAGCGGTGCGGGGCGGGCCGTCGAGGACGTGGGGGGCGGTGCCGGACGGGCCGTCGAGGACGTCGGCGCCGGAGCCGGGAAGACGGTCGAGGACGTGGGGAGCGGCGTGGGCTCGGCCGCGGCGGACGTCGGCCGGGGTGCCGGTGAGGCCGTCCAGGACGTGGGCGGCGGCGCCGGACGCGCGGTGGAGGACGTCGGTGAGGCGGCCCCGGAGGTCGCCGGTGAGGCCGGCGGTGCGGTGGGCGACGCGGCCGGGAGCGCGGCGGAATCGGCCGGACGCGCGGTGGAGGACGTCGGCGAGGCGGCCCCGGAGGTCGCCGGTGAGGCCGG
>KL568616.1:9835-10314 GCA_000715605.1 Streptomyces speibonae
GGCAGGCGCCGAGTACGCACGGAGAACGGCAAGCCGCCTCCGCGCCCCCGTCGCCGCCGTGCTCCCGAAGGGGAACAGGAGCCGCCCTGAACGCCGGACGGCACCCCGGCACCGCCGGACATCTCGTTCCGGGCGACGGTCCGCGCCGAGCGGCTGCGCTTCGCCGAGGAGCCCCGCACGGCCGTGCGTTTCCCCGGTACCGGTGAGCGCGAGTCGCTGAGCCACAGCCACCGCGACCACCTCCCGGAGGTGGTCGCCCCCGGCCGCGACTACCACGACGTCACCGTCGACTACCGCCTGCGGACCCGTCTGCTCGGCCCGCCGGACCGTACCCCCTGACACCCGAGGGGCGGAGAACCATGTGCGCGTCCTCCGGCGCCGCCACCATCGCGAAGCCGAACCGGTCGGGTTCGAGACAGAGCGGAACGTCATCGGGATGCACGCCGCGGCGCACCCCTTCCGCCAGTTCGGCGGCGGCC
>KL568616.1:10553-12036 GCA_000715605.1 Streptomyces speibonae
CGCCGGAGGAACGGAGCCGCGTCCGCCGAGGCTCCGCCGGCCCTGCGGGCGATGTACTCGGCGCACGCCAGATCCTCCTCGGCGCGCCCGTCCTCCCCGGTCACGACGAAGGTGACGCCGTGGCACGCGCGGGACCGCAGGTACCGGGCCGTCGCCTCCGCCACCACGAAGGAGGAGCACAGCACCAGCGGGGACTCCCTGACGGCGAGGGCGCCGACCGCGTCATGATCGCGCACACCGGGCCAGGGCTTTCACGGACGGACGGGATCGGGAACCAGACCCTCCTCGACGAGCCCTGCGAGGACGGCCTCGCCGAGGGCGTGCACGGCGGAGCGTGGGCGGACCATCACGGTGAACTCCTTGATCCGGCCGTCGTCGTCGAAGTGCAGCAGGTCGACACCGTGGATCTCCTTACCGCCCGCCCGCGCGCGGAACAGCAGCACCGCGGAGGGCGCTGCGGTGTCGTCGGCGCTCGTGCGGGCCGTGCCGGTGTGGTCGCCGATGTAGCGGAAGTCCTCGAAGGTGCGCAGCAGGACCCCGAAGAGCCCCATGACCATCGGCTTGCCCTCGAACGGCGTGAACTTCACGGGGCTGTAGAAGCGGATGTCGTCGGTGAACAGGTCCTCCAGGGCGGCCAGGTCCCGGTCGTCGACGGCTGCGCGGAAACGGTCTGCGGTGTCCACGGGACCACCTTCCCCAGTCATGAATCAGATTAGTCATTTTTATGACTACCATGGGAGCCTTGCGGAGCGACAGAGGCAGGCAAGGAGCGGATCCCCATGGCACTACGGCACGCCGTGCTGGCCGCGCTGCTCGACGGCGAGCTCAGCGGCTACCAACTGGCGAAGGCGTTCGACGTCGGTGTGGCCAACTTCTGGTACGCGCAGCCGCAACAGCTCTACGCGGAGCTGACCCGGCTGGAGAAGGAGGGGCTGGTCGCGGGCCGGGAGGTGGTGCAGGAGTCACGGCCGAACAAGAGGCTGTTCCACGTCACCGACGCCGGGGTTGCGGAGCTGGAGGCCTTCACCGCCGCCTCCGCCAAGCCGGCCTTCATCCGGGACGACCTGCTCGTCAAGGTCCAGGCGGCCGACCGGGTCGACACCGACGCCCTCATCGCCCAGCTCACCGACCGCGCCCGCGTCGCCCAGGCCAAGATCGACCTGTTCGGGACGCTGCTGCACCGCCTGCGAGGCCACCGTACGGAGGAGGAGTTCCTCCGCCACGGCGACCGCATCGGCCCCTACCTGACCTGTCTGCGCGGCGTGGCCTTCGAGCGGGAGAACCGCGACTGGTGCCTGCGCACCGTCGACGTCCTCAAGGAGAGGCGGCAGCTTCATGCCCGGCACTGACACGGCGTACCTGCGCTACGTCGCCCTCGGCGACAGCCAGACCGAGGGACTCGGCGACGGCGACGACCTCACCGGCCCGCGCGGCTTCGCCGACCGTCTCGCCGAACACCTCTCCCGCTGTCTCTTATACACAT
>KL568616.1:12212-18219 GCA_000715605.1 Streptomyces speibonae
TCGCCGAACACCTCTCCCGCCACGAGCCGGCCGTCCGGTACGCCAACCTGGCCGTCCGGGGGCGCCTTGCCGCACAGATCCACGCCGGACAGCTCGCCCCCGCCCTCGCCCTGCGCCCCGACCTGGCCACCGTCGTCGCAGGCGTCAACGACCTGCTGAGGCCCCGCTTCGACGCCGACGAGGTCGCCGGGCAGCTGGAGGCCATGTTCGCCGCGCTCACGGCGCAGGGTGCCCACGTGGCCACGATCACCATCCCGGATCCCGCGCGCATCAGCCCGCTCGCACGCCCCCTCGTGCCGCGCGTCACGGCGCTGAACCAGCGCATACGCCAGGCCGCCCGCAGACACGGGGTCACCGTCGCCGAGACCGCTCTCCACCCCGTGGCGAGCGACGCCCGGCTGTGGAGCACCGACCGTCTGCACGCCAGTTCCCTCGGCCACGAGCGCATCGCCGCGGCCCTCGCCCACGCCCTGCACCTCCCCGGCAGTGACGAAAGCTGGACCCGTCCTCTCCCGGCGGCGCCCCTGCCCACCCGCCGGCATGCCGCGGCCACCGAACTCCGCTGGCTGGCGGGCTTTCTGGGCCCCTGGCTCCTCCGCCGCCTCAAGGGCACGTCGTCCGGGGACGGACGCAGTGCGAAACGCCCCCTTCTCCTTCCCGTGCGCACGGACGGCAGCGCCCCGCCGCGGGCAGGCGCCCCCGCACCGGACACCCTCTGAGCGCGGCCCTCAGCAGCGTTCCAGCGCGGCACGGACCAGGCGCAGGCCCTCGGCCCTCCAGTGCTCCCGCTCAGGCATCCGATCGTTCCGCCGCCACCGCCAGGCCGCGAACAACGCCCAGGTCAGGGCGCGGCATCGGCGGAGCAGATCCTGGTCGGCGCCCGCATAGCGCCGTCCCACCTCTTCGGGCGCATGGGCGAGGTCGAACTCGACCGGCCCGCGGCAGCACGTGGCGAGATCCACGAGCAGGTGGCCTCCGACGGAGTTCAGGACGTTGCCGGGATGCGGCTCGCCGTGCAGCAGCTGCTCGCCGGCCGCCGCCTCACGGATCGCGGCGCTCAGCCCCTCGAGCGTGCCGACGAGCAGGTCCCGGTCAGGATCGGGCAGTTCGGGGCTGCGCTCCGGGTCCCGCACCTCTGTGAGGGCGACCGCCACGCGGTCGGTGAAGTGCGGCGCTTCCCAGTCGACCCGGCGCAGGGCGGCATGGTGGCGCAGGAGTACGTCCGCGTAGTCGGCCGGCGTGATCTCGGCCCCCACGGGCTCGTAGTACGTCCAGAGCGTGACGGCGAAGGTGTCCCACAGATGGACCCGGCCCTCCACGCGGGGATCGAGTCCGGCCACCGGGGCGTCGACGCGGGCGAGACGGTGGGCGACCTCCACCTCGAACTCCGCTTCGCCCAGCTGCGCCAAGGGCGCCACCCGGGCCAGCACACCGCACGGCTCCAGACGCAGCGCCACCCGGTCCGAGTCGTGGATCACGCTCACATCGTCGGCCCGGAGCCCCAGGCCGGCGGCGGTCGCCCGTCCTGCTTCGACGGCGCGGCGCAACAGCAGGGGTTCCATACGATGCTTCCTCCTGGGCCGGCCGGTCAGTGCTGCGCGGTCGTGTGCCGCGAGGGCGTGGCAGCGGGGCGCGCGTCGAGGATGCCCTCGACGCCCCGCAGGAAGGTCTCACAGATCAGTTGCGGGTCGAAGAGGCAGCCGGCAGCCATCGCCCCGTCCCGCAGCATGACCAGGTGACGGCCGGCCGCGTCGGCGGGCGAGTGACCGGCCCGCTCCAGCAGCCCGGTGACGGTCTGAAGGAACCATTGCCGGTGGGCCAGCACCGCCCGGTGGACGGGGTGCGCCGGATCGGGGTACTCGGCCACCGCGTTGAGGAAGGCGCAGCCGCGGAAGCCGGGGGAGCGGATGCCCTCCGCGATGGAACGGCCGACGGCCCGTACCTGCTCCGCCGGCGACCCGGCGCCCGCCAGGGCAGCCTCCACCTGCGCCCGGATTCCCCGGTCGGCCTCGTCGAGGTAGGCGAGGACGAGCTCCTCCTTGCCCGTGAAGTGCCGGTACAGCGTCGCCCGGGTCACCTGCGCCTCCGCGATGATGCGATCGACGCCGACGGAATGGATCCCTTCCGCGTAGAAGATCCGGGCCGCCGTGGTGAGCAGCCTGGCCCGCGCCTGCGAGGGACGGCCTTCTGTGCCTCGACTCATGGCCACACGCTACCAAACCGCCGAGGGAGAACGTTCGGTCTTGACAGCGCGGGCACTGCCCGCGTTGGATGCAGATGAGACCGAACGTTCTCCCTCGTGGCCGATCCGGCCCGTTACCCGCACGCATGCACCGATCCGCGTGCACCGACACCGAAAGGCACCTACGTGGACACCCTCGTCGGCACCGCCCCCGCCAGCGCTCCCACGGCCCTGCGGAAGCTGTACTTCTCTCGCTTCGCGTTCGCCGCGGTATGGGCCGCCCTGCTCTTCACGGCCGCCGGCACACTGGACCCGCTGAGCGTGACGCTCCTGGTGATCTACCCCTTGTTCGACGTGGCGTGCGCCGTCGTCGACCTCCGGTCCGCCAGGACGCACGACGGCCCGGTGCGCGGCCTGCACCTGAACATCGCCCTCAGCTCCCTCACCGGCCTCGGCCTCGCCGTCGCCGCCGCATCCGGTGTCCCGGCGGTCCTGCGCGTCTGGGGCGCTTGGGCCGTCACCGCCGGCCTCGTCCAGCTCGCCGTCGGTGCCCTCCGGCGCCGGCTCGGAGGCCAGTGGGCGATGATCGCCGGCGGCGCCCTCTCCACCGTCGCCGGCGCCTCCTTCGCCGTACAGGCGGGCAAGGAGGACCCCTCCCTCACTCCTCTGGCCGGTTACGCCCTCCTCGGAGGCGTCTTCTTCCTCGTCTCCGCCCTCCGCCTGAACCGCACGGCGCGCCACACCTGACATGACACGGGACCGCGCCACCCCAAGCCCTCACGCGTCGTGATCGAGGCGATGCGGCTGATGGACCCGGGTCCGCAGGACGAAGGCGACCAGTGCCGTGGTGGTCATGGCCGTCAGCCAGGCCGTGCTGTGGAGCAGGGGACTCAGCGTGACGTCCCGTGTGAAGCCCGCGGCCAGGCTCGTCTGGAGGGAGCCGTAGCTCGGCAGGAACTCGACCAGGGGCTTGTCGGCGGTGGTGCTGGCGACGGGACTCTGCGGTGCGAGGTCGATGATGCTGGCCATGATGATCGTGACCAGGCCCTCGACCTCGCCGCGCAGGAAGAGGGCCAGGAACATGCCCATCGCCCCGTAGACCAGGCAGTCCGCCAGAACGGCGACACCCAGCAGGACCGGTTGCAGGGGAGTCCAGAACAGCAGCATCCAGGCCGTGGCGTAGGCGCTGACCAGTACGGAAGCGACCACGAGCGTGGTGAGCTTTGCGCCGATCAGGGCGGTGCGGGGATATCCCGCCGCCGTGAGACGACGGTCGAAGGCCCGGGTGCGGCGCGCGGCGCTGAACATCAGGAAACCCAGGAGGAGGGACACGGCGTTGAGGGAGCCGCTGATCATCGTGATCTCGTCGCCGCCCGCCCGCAGCCAGGTTCCGGTGGCGCGCAGCCGGAAGGGAAACGTCTTCGGCGTGGTGAGGGTCTTCGCCACGGTGATCCACACCGGGATGAAGACGATCAGGAGCACGGCGGCCAGCCGGTTCTTCGCCACGGCCAGCAGGGCGTAACGGCTGGCGACCAGGTAGGCGCTCATGCGGTGTCCGTCGTCGGTGGGGGCCCGAGGACGCCGTCGTGCAGGTGGTACAGGACGTCGAGGCGTTCGGTGTCGTGGGCGAGGTGGGAGATGATGATCACGGTGCGGCCGCGGCTCTTCAGTTTATGGGCGAGGTCCCAGAAGCGCAGATAGGTTTCCCAGTCGAAGCCCTGGTACGGCTCGTCGAGCAGGACGACGTCCGGGTCATGCATCAACGCCAGTACCAGGTTCAGCTTCTGCAGGGTGCCCCCGCTGAGGGTCTTCACCTGCGCGTCCAGGTAGGAGGAAGCGGCCAGCCGGTCGATCAGCCGCAGCGCACCGCCGGGGCCCGGGAGGCGGTAGGCGACCTGGAAGAGCCGCAGATGCTGGCGCACGGTCAGTTCCTCGTCCAGGACGGGGTGCTGGGGGCAGTACCCCCGGGTGCCCACCAGGGCGACGCGTCCCCCGTCCGGACGCAGGTCGCCGCTGAGGATGCGCAGCAGGGTCGTCTTCCCGGCGCCGTTCTCCCCGACGATGCCCAGCAGCTGCCCCGCCCGCGCCTCGAAGCCGACCCCGCGCAGCACCTGCCGGGAGCCGAACCCCTTGCGGACGCCCGTGACGTGCAGCACCACCGGCTGTCGCGGGCTCACCTGAGGACCGCCACGGCCGGGTCCGCGCCCCACCGGACCCGCCGGCGTCCCCTCTCCCGGCTGGGCGCGCGTTCCACGCGGGAACGCCAACGGGCCGGCGTTCCTGCGTCCTGGGCGACGGGCGGCGGGCTCGAACTGACCACGGGGCTCCTCGGGAGCGGCGGAGTGCGCTGGCTTCCACCGGCCAACGAGGCACGAGCCCGTCGGGACACGTCACGCCCCCCGCAAACACGAGCGGCGCGCCGGATCAGCCGACGGCCAGCAGCTCGAGCGTGTCGATCACACGGTTCGAGAAGCCCCACTCGTTGTCGTACCAGGCGACGACCTTGATGTGCCGCCCGTCGACCCGGGTGAGGGCCGAGTCGAAGACCGACGACGCCGGATTGCCGGTGATGTCGGACGACACCAGCGGGTCCTCCGAGTACTCGAGAATGCCGGCGAGCGGCCCCTGCGCCGCGGCGCGGTACGCCGCCAGCACCTCGTCGCGCGTCACGTCACGCGCGACCGTGGTGTTGAGCTCGACGATCGACCCGACGGGCACCGGGACACGGATCGAGTCGCCGGAGAGCTTGCCGTCGAGGTTCGGCAGCACGAGACCGATCGCCTTGGCGGCGCCCGTGGTGGTCGGCACGATGTTGACGGCGGCCGCGCGGGCGCGGCGGGCGTCGCGGTGCGGACCGTCCTGGAGGTTCTGCTCCTGCGTGTAGGCGTGCACCGTCGTCATGAATCCGTGCTCGATGCCCGCGAGTTCGTCGAGCACCTTGGCCAGCGGCGCGAGCGCGTTGGTCGTGCACGAGGCGTTCGACACGATCGTGTGCCCGGTCGGATCGTAGGCATCGGTGTTGACCCCGAAGGCCAGCGTGACGTCGGCACCCTGCGACGGGGCGCTCACGAGGACCTTCCGCGCGCCGGCCACAAGGTGGCCGCGGGCGGCCTCGGCCGAGGTGAAACGGCCGGTCGCCTCGAGCACGATGTCCACTCCGAGATCCGCCCACGGCAGCTTCTCCGGTTCGCGTTCGGCGAGCACCGCGATGCGCCGCCCGTCGACGACCAGGGCGTCCCCCTCGGCGCTGACCGGACGGCCGAGCCGGCCCGCCGTCGTGTCGTAGGCGAGCAGCCGGGCGAGGGTGCGGGGTTCGGTGAGGTCGTTGACGGCGACGACGTCCAGGTCGCTGTCGCGTTCGAGCAGCGCACGCAGCACATTGCGTCCGATGCGGCCGAATCCGTTGATCGCGATGCGGGTCATGAGTGGTCTCCCTTCGGTCCGCCACCAGCGTCGCGCGCGGCTCCCCGCCGGGACAGCGGCGTGATTGCCATGGTTCACAAGGATCACGCCACGAGGTGCCCGGGGATGCGGGGGACTACTCGCCGTGGGTGAACGTGCGCCGGTACTCGCTCGGAGTGGTGCCGAGGATGCGCTGGAAGTGCAGCCGAAGATTGGCACCGGTTCCCAGGCCCGTGTCGGCGGCGATCTGCTCGATGGTCCGCTGCGAACGCTCCAGCAGCTCACGGGCCAGGTCAACGCGGGCGCGCATGACCCACTGCATCGGTGTGTAGCCCGTGTCCTCGACGAAGCGCCGGGAGAACGTACGCGGCGAGACCGCCGCGTGCCGGGCGAGCACCTCCAGCGTGAGCGGCTCGCCGAGCT
>KL568616.1:18454-18780 GCA_000715605.1 Streptomyces speibonae
GCCGGCGCAGCGCCCACTCGCGCGTGGCGGCGAACCGCTCGCCGAGCGGCTCGGGCACGCTGCGCGGCACGTACTGCGCCTGACCACCGCTGCGGTAGGGGGCCGCGACCAGGCGCCGGGCCGCGTGGTTGGACGCGCCCACCCCGAGGTCGCCGCGCAGAACGTGCAGGCACAGGTCGATGCCCGACGCGGCACCCGCCGACGTCAGCACGCTGCCCTCGTCGACGAACAGCACGTTCTCGTCGACCCGGACCAGCGGGTACTTCGCCGCCAGCGCCCGCGTGTAGTGCCAGTGCGTGGTCGCCCGTCTGCCGTCCAGCAGGCCC
>KL568616.1:19048-20047 GCA_000715605.1 Streptomyces speibonae
CGGGGATGAAGACGATGTCGGCCCACGCGACCGCGTCCAGACCGTCGGCGACGTCGTACGCCAGACCGTCGCCGCCCGCCACCCGGCCCGGCTCCGCCCCGCACACCCGCACCTCGTACGGCATGCTGGACCGGGTCGTGAACACCTGCGCGGGGATGCCGACATCGAGCGGCTTGGCACCCTCCAGGACCAGGACGGCGACACGGCGCAGGCGGGAAGTCGGCACAGCGCCAGGCTACGGGGTCACGCGCCTTTACCTCCGTGCAATCCGGTGCCTGATTCCATGACGCCCATGAGGGTTCTGGTAGCCGAAGACCACCACGTGCTGGCACGTACCGTCGCCACCGGACTGCGCCGCGCCTCCATGGCCGTGGACGTCGTGGGAGCGGGGGACGAGGTGGAGCAGCGCTGCCTGCTCACCGACTACGACGTGCTGGTCCTGGACCGCGATCTGCCGGTGCTGAGCGGCGACGAGGTCTGCCGGCGCCTGCGCGGGCTCGAGGACCCGCCGCGCATCCTCATGCTGACCGCGGCCGGCTCGATCGAGGACACGGTGTACGGCCTCGACCGGCTGGGCGCCGACGACTACCTCGCCAAGCCGTTCGACTTCGCCGAACTGCTGGCGCGGATCCGCGCGCTCGCCCGGCGCACCCCCAAGCCGCCGTCGGTCGTCCTGCACCACGAGGGGATCTCGCTGGACCGGGCCAGGCACGAAACCCGGGTGAACGGACGTCCGGTGGACCTCACGCCGAAGGAGTTCGCCGTGCTGCAGGTGCTCATGGAGGCCCGCGGCCGTGCGGTGCCGCACCGCGAACTGGTCCGCACCATATGGGACGAGAACCTCGACCCGCGCACCAGCGCCGTCCGGGCCACGGTCAGCAGGCTGCGCGCCAAACTCGGCGGCCCGGACACCATCCTCGCCGACACGGGGCAGGGCTACCGGCTGTGCGACTGAACCCGCTCCGGCCGGCCCCGCGCACCGTCCTCGCCCGGTGGGGC
>KL568616.1:20272-20568 GCA_000715605.1 Streptomyces speibonae
CGCCTCCCTCGCGCCATCAGAGATGTGTATAAGAGACAGCTACGGGACGACGCAGGAGGTCGAGGGCATGCGCATCACCCCGCTGCCCTCGGCCCCGGGCGCGTACGAGGAGGTCGGGCCGGCGCCCCCGGCCGGACGCGCGGCGGACGTCCCCGCAAGCGGAGAGGGCATCGCCATCCAGCAACTCGACTGGACCGTCCGGGCCGTCCAGGACACCGCGCTGCGGCAGATGCTGCTCTGGTCGGGCGTCGGACTGGTCGTCATGGCCCTGCTCGCCGCCGCCACCGGCTGGTGGC
>KL568616.1:20809-21168 GCA_000715605.1 Streptomyces speibonae
CCCTGAGACCGATCTCCGCGATGACCGACACCGCCCGCCGCATCAGCGACCTCAACCTCCACGAACGTCTGGCCCTCACCGGCCCCGACGACGAACTGCACCGCCTCGCCGACACCTTCGACGGCATGCTCGACCGGCTGCAGAAGGCCTTCGACAGCCAGCGCCGCTTCGTCGCCAACGCCTCGCACGAACTGCGCACACCGCTCGCCGTCCAGCGCAGCAGCCTGGAGGTGGGGCTGGCCGACCCCCTCCCCGAGGGCCTGGCCGAGGTGCGCGAGGACCTGCTGGCCGCCAACCGCGACGCGGAGAAGCTCATCGCCGCGTTGCTGCTGCTGGCCCGCAGCGACCGGGGCCTGGCC
>KL568616.1:21354-23247 GCA_000715605.1 Streptomyces speibonae
CGCAGCGACCGGGGCCTGGCCGAGACGGAGCGGGTGGACCTGGCGGCCCTCGCCCGGCAGTCGGCGGCCGAACAGTCCGCACAGGCCGTGACGGAGAACGTGACGGTGGACGTGACCGTGCACGGACCGCCCGCGGCCGTCGACGGCGACCCCGTCCTGCTGCGCCACCTCATCGGCAACCTGCTCGGCAACGCCCTGCGCTACAACCACCCGGGCGGCCGGGTCCAGCTGGCCCTGGACCGCCGTACCCTCACCGTCACCAACACCGGCCCCGAGGTGCCCGCCGATCGCCTCGACGACCTCTTCGAACCCTTCCGGCGGGTGGCCCGGGACCGGACCGGCCACCAGACGGGCCACGGACTCGGTCTGTCCATCGTGCGCTCCATCACCGAGGCCCACGGCGCGGTCCTGACCGCGGCACCGGGCCCGCGGGGCGGCCTGCGCGTCGAGGTGCGCTTCCCCTGACGCGCCGGACCCGCCCGGCCGGGGCCGAACGGGTCAGCCCCGCATGCACCCCGAGGGCCCCGGTTCGAGTCTGTGGTCATGAGCCTCCGTCCCTGGGTCGTCGTGGAGCCGCCGGACAGCCGCGGCCTGCGCCGCGTCACCGTCGGCGGTGAGAGGGCCGGCAGCGCCTGGTCACTGCGCGAGCTGCGCCGCGTACTGAGCCGCCTCGGCCTCCCGGAGGACATGAATCTGGAGGATCCGGCGTCCGTCCGCTGGAATGGGGGCGACAGCGGTACCTGGCCCGACCGCCCCTGGCGCAGGCGCTCGGTCATGGCGCTCATGACGGCCGGGCTCCTCGTGTCCATGGTGTTCAACGTCCTCATCGGATGGCCGGACGCCTCGGGAGCACTGACCTTCGCACAGCGCATCACGGGCGTGCTGTTCGTCCTGTCGGGCGTGGTGGTGGGCATCGCGGCGATCGCCGCGGCCGACTACTGGGGGAGGAGGCAGTTCCGGGTCTCCGGGGCGATCACCCTGCTCGGCGTCGTCGTCGTGCTGGCCACCGACGGCCTCCTGCTCAGCCTCTGGCTGGAGGAGAGGGAGTACACGGGCCATCTGCTCATCTACCTGCCCGGGCTGTGCTGGTCCCTGTGGGCCCTGTTCCTGCTGCTGCGGGACAAGTCATGGAAAGGGATACCGCAGCCCAGGACCTTCGCCGCCGGAGTCGTCGCCACGGCGCTCCTGACGGCCGTCAGTCTTGCCTACTCCACCATGTACCAGCCCGCGGCCGCCCCGATGCATTTCGCCCTGAAGGCGGAGTTCGGCAAGGCGTGGGAGGACAAGAACCTCCCCTACGTGCATGTCCCCCTGACGCTCCACATGAAGAACACCGGGGGAATCCCTGTGTACATCATCAACGACATCTACACGGTCCGCGGCAGGATCGCCGCCTACTCCCGGGGCGAGGAGGACCTGACGGCGGAGTGGCAGGACAGTGTGGAACGGCGCGGAGCGCGCGAGGGGGAGGCGGAACTCTACGTCGACCAGCTCGAATACACCACGATCAGCAGCGGACGGTTCTACGACCTGGGAAACTCGCTCGACGTCGGGCAGGAGTACACCCAACAGCGGGTCTTCCAGCTCCCCAAGGACGCCGGCTACGACACCGTGAGTGTCGAGCTGCAGATCTCGTACATGAGGAAGGACCGCGGGAAACTCGACGTCGCCGCGTTCAGGACCCCTCATCGCTCATGGAGCGCACACGAGAAGACCTACCACTGCGAGCCGTACATCTGCGGGGCCCAGCTCATCCATCGCGGCAGGGTGCGGCACAACAACAATCTCATCAACGTGACGCGCAGACCGCGTTACGTGACGGCCGTATG
Organism: Streptomyces speibonae; assembly: GCA_000715605.1. Lineage (GTDB taxonomy): Bacteria > Actinomycetota > Actinomycetes > Streptomycetales > Streptomycetaceae > Streptomyces > Streptomyces speibonae. The sequence continues at coordinate 23,184 of KL568616.1, forward strand.
GTCCCCGGGAGGGGATTTCATCTCCTCGATCTCGTCCGTTCCCTTCAATTTCTTCGGGCTGGGG
>KL568617.1:0-1351 GCA_000715605.1 Streptomyces speibonae
TGGCACCCCAGGCGGCGAAGCCGGCCAGGCATTCGTCGTGGGCGACGGCGGGGATGCCGAACCGGTTGGTGGCGGCGATCCGGCGCTGGGTGCGGGACAGGGAGAGGGCGCCCACGGCGGCGTCGACGGGAACCGTGCCGAAGGGGCGGGTGAGCTGGCCCAGACCATTGGGAAGCAGCGCGTCGAGGTCGACGGCCTCCTCCATCTCGTGCTGGTGGGGGGCCACTTCGCCGCCCTCGTCGGAGGCGCCCGCCCACACTCCGTACAGCTGGGCGATCTTCTCCTCGACGGTCATCGCGGCGATCAGGGCGTCGACTCTGTCGGTGACGGAGGCGGTGGGGTCGTTCCAGAGAGGGGTTGCGGTGGTGTTCTCTACGGCCACGTCGGCGTTCACTTTCCTCCCGCGCCCGCCGGGCCCTTGCACAGGGCGGGACGGGCGAACCGGTGTACGAGTGGGGCTTGGGGCGAGGCGGACCGCGTGGCGCCTCCCGTGTCTGCGTCTGTGTTGTGGGTGGTCGCGTTCGTGTGTGGTGCGTCGGTCAACGGCTGAATCCCGCGGTCAGACCGCTCAGCAGCTGGCGGCGGGCGAAGGCGTACAGCACCAGGACGGGCATGGTGGTCAGGACGACGGCGGCGAGCACGGCGGGGACGTTGACCCCGTACTGCCCCTGGAAGGTCCACAGGGCGAGCGGCAGCGTCCGGCGGTCGGGGCTCTGGGTGAGGACCAGCGGCAGCAGGAACCCGTTCCAGATGGTCAGGGCGTTGAAGATGCTCACGGTGAGGATGGCCGGCCGGGTGAGCGGTGCCGCGAGCCGCCACAGGGTCGTCCATTCGGTGGCGCCGTCGACCCGCATCGAGTCGAACAGTTCCTTGGGCACGTCGCGGATGAAGTTGGCGAGGATCAGCACCGACAGCGGGATGGCGAAGGCGATCGAGGGGAGGATCAGCGCCATCAGACTGTCGTAGAGCTGCATCTTGATGATGATCAGGTAGACGGGGATCACCGTCGCCTGCAGCGGAATGGCCAGGCCCATGAGGAACAGCCCGTTCATGGCGCGCAGGACCCGCATGCGCCAGCCGCGGACGATGGCGTAGGCCGCCATGAAGGAGACCACGACCGCCGGCACCACGGCGCCGACGGTCACCACGACGCTGTTCATGAAGTAGCGCAGGAAGTCGGACTCGATGACCAGCCGGTAGTTCTCGAGTGTCGGGTCGCCCGACGGCAGCAGCGGGTTGCTGGCGTAGTAGCGGCTGCGCTCCTTGAAGCTGGTGATGAGAGTCCAGTACAGGGGTACGGCCACGATGACGAGCCAGAGCCAGCCGGCCAGGCCGCCCGCCCAGTTGCGCC
>KL568617.1:1565-2479 GCA_000715605.1 Streptomyces speibonae
GCCCCTCTCTGTGGGTGACCTTCTGCGGTCGTGGGGTCTTGGTGAGCGTGGTGGTCATGTCAGGCCCCCTCGAGTTGGCTCGCGCCGGCGTCCTTGCCTCCGAGGCGGCGCAGCAGCAGGGCGAGGGCGAGGCCCACGAGGACCAGGATGACCGCGATGGCGCTGGCGGGTCCCATCAGACTGGCCTGGAATCCCCGCTTGTACATGTCGAGTGCGAGGACCCGGGTGGCGTCGCCGGGGCCGCCCTCGGTCAGGACGAAGATGAGGTCGAAGAAGGTCAGCGAACCGATGACCATCAGGGTGGACGAGGTGATGATGGTGTACTTGAGCTGCGGCAGCGTGATGCTGAAGAACTGCCGTATCCGTCCGGCCCCGTCGAGCTGTGCCGCTTCGTAGAGGGACTTCGGGATCTGCTGGACGCCGCCCTGGTAGATCAGGGAGTGGAACGGGATGAACTGCCAGGAGACGACGAAGATGACGACTCCGAAGGCGAGCCAGGGCCGGCCGAGCCAGTCCTTGCTGAGCGCCGCGACGTCCAGCCCGGCGCCGAGGCCGAAGTTGGGGTCCAGCAGGGCCTTGTACGCGATCGCGATGGCCGCGGAGCTGAGCATCAGCGGGATGAAGTACACCACGCCCAGCACCGCGCGGTAGCGCTGGTTGCCGGCCAGGAACGTGCCGAGCAGGATGCTCAGCGGCGTCTGCACGAGCCAGGACACGGCCATCACGAGGAACGTCACCCAGAGGGCGTGGGGCAGCCCGGGGTCGGTGAGTACCTCACGCCAGCTGGTCAGTCCCGTCATGCGGATGGTGCCGATGCCGTCCCAGGTGGTGAAGCTCAGCACGAAGACACCGATGAGCGGGATCACGGCGAAACCGATGAAGAACAGCAGGGCCGGCACCGCGAGCCACGGCAG
>KL568617.1:2701-3203 GCA_000715605.1 Streptomyces speibonae
CACGGCAGGACGCCGCTGCGTGGCTCGCGGAGGGACGGCCGACTGGTGAGCGCACTCATGCGGCGGTGACCGCGTTGAGGTTGCTCGCGAACTGCTTCGGTGAGATGGACAGTTGGAACAACTTGACGATGTTGTCCAGCAGGGTCTCGGCGGCCGTCGGGCTGAGCGCCTGGTCCCAGGACTGGACGAACACCTTGGCCTTGCTGGCGAGGTCGTAGGTGAACTGGAGGAATTCGGCGTTGTCGGACGCGGCCAGCAGCTTCTCCGTGCCGAGCCGGATCGGGACCGACCCGTTGCCGATCCACGCCTTCACCTCCTCCTCCTGGAGGACGCCCTTGGCGAAGAACTCCTTCGCGATCTTCTTCTCGTCCGCGCTCGCCTTGGCGGAGATGGACAGGTACTGGGCGGGGTTGCCGACGGTGTTGCTCTGGTCGCCCTTGCCGCCCTCGACGGGCGGGAAGGTCATGTAGCCCAGGGAGCCGCTGGAGACGAAGTCCCCGCT
>KL568617.1:3472-7325 GCA_000715605.1 Streptomyces speibonae
GAGACGAAGTCCCCGCCGTCGGTCTGCTGGATGCCGTAGGACCAGGCGCCGTGCAGCATCATGGCGGCCCGGCCGGTGTACAGCAGGGCCTGGTCGGCGTTGGAGTCCGCGGTGATCGAGGAGAAGCCCTTGATGAATCCGTCGGCCTTGACGAGGTCCTGCAGTGCGGTCAGTGCCTTGATGGCGTCCGGGTGGGACCAGGCGTTCTTCTCGCCTTCGATGGCGGCCTGGAAGACGTCGGGACCGCCGATGCGGTCGAACAGGAACTCCAGCCACATCATGTTGGTCCACCGGGACTGGCCGCCGAGGGCGAACGGGGCTATGCCCTTGGCGTTGAACTTGGGCACCAGCGCCATGATGTCGTCCCAGGACTCCGGTGGCTTCACACCGACCTGGTCGAAGACCTTCTTGTTGTAGTAGAGGATGATCGGCTGCACGGTCTCGCACGGCATCGCGTAGATCTTGCCGTCGACGGTCGCCGCGCCGAACGAGGACGGGAACAGCCCCTTCTTGACGTCGGGGTTCTCGTCGAACCACGAGGTGAGGTCCTCGACCTGGCCCGCCTGCGCGTAGGAGCGCAGCGTGCCGCCTCCCCAGCCCCAGATGATGGTCGGCGCCTGTCCTGCACCGATGGCGGTCTTGATCTTCGTCTTGTACGCGTCGTTCTGGTACGTCGTGTCGTCGATCTGGTCGTCGGGGTGGGCCTTGTTGAACGCGTCCACGGCGCCGGCCCTGACGCCTTCCTGCGGCTGTCCGTTCAGATACCAGTACGTGGCACCACCGCTCTTGCCGGGTCCTGATGAGCCGCCGCAGGCCGACAGCGCGGCGGAGACCGGAACGGCGGCCGCCAGGCCGAGGAGGGTACGTCGAGAGAGCGCCATGATTTTCTCCGCACTCGAGAGCGCCAGGCTCTCGTGAGTCATGGTGAAAGGTTTTCGAAACTTTCGGTTTCAAGCTCTGTTCGTGCAAGCTAGGTTTCGATCGGACGCCGTGTCAAGATGCGTGCAACGGATCCGTGAACGGATGTCTCCCCTGCAATATCAGCACCACAACGGCACGCGAAGGGCCTGGGGCGGGATCGAAACTCTTTCGAAACGGTCCCTCCGGGGTGGGGGTGACGCCGCGGCTGCGGGCTGACACACTGTCGATGCAGGTCATGCCGGGCCACGGGGGTCCGGTGCCGTTCTCGCCACGACCGAGGTGCGGCCCAGAGCTGAGAGGAACCGATGCGACCGAACGCCAGGCGCACCACGTTGGCGGACATCGCCCAAGCGGCTGGAGTCTCCGTCGCGACCGTGTCCAAGGTGGTCAACGGCCGCGGTGACGTGGCACCGCACACCCGCGTCCGGGTGCAGGAGCTGTTGCATCAGCACGACTACCTCGCGCCCGTGTTCCGTCACACCGAAGGCGTCGAGAACCCGACCATCGAGGTGCAGTTCAAGGGCGGCCTCAAGTCGTACGTGGCCGACACCCTGGAGGGCATCATCGACACGGCCGCCGAGGTCGGCGCCTCGGTGGTGGTCAGCAAGGCGTCCGGCGCCCCGCACTGGGCACGCGGTCTGGTGTCGGCCGGACGCCGTGCCGTCATCGCGGTCACCAGCGTGTACACCGCGGCCCACCTGGACGAGCTGGCCAGGGTCGGACTGCCGCTCGTCGTGCTGGACCCGCTGCATCTGCCGGACAGTCAGGTCAACAGTGTGGGGGCGACCAACTTCGCCGGCGGTCTGGCCGCGACCCGGCACCTGCTCTCCCTCGGCCACCGCCGCGTCGCGTATCTCGGCGGGCCGGCCATGGCCGTCTGCAACCAGGCACGCATGCACGGCTACCGCGCCGCCATGGAGGCCGAGGGAGCGTGCATTCCGGACACCCATGTCCACACCGGCGAGTTCACGTTCGAGACCGGCCGGACCGGCGCCGAGGCGCTACTGGATCTGGAGGAGCCTCCTACAGCCGTCTTCGCGGGCAACGACGAGATCGCGCTCGGTGTCATCGAGTCCGCTCGCGCCCGGGGCCTGCGCGTTCCCGAAGACCTGAGTGTGGTCGGGTTCGACGACACGAGCCTCGCGCAGATGGTCTCCCCGCCCCTGACCACCGTGCGTCAGCCGCTCCGGGAGATGGGCGCCGCCGCCCTGCGCACCGCCCTGCGACTGGCCAACGGCGAGAAGGTCGAGTCCCACCACATCGAACTCGCCACCGAACTCGTCGTACGCGCCTCGACGGCACCGCCGCGGGAGGGGACTTCGGAGGGTCGGTGACCCGGGGGGGGCCGGTGATGGCGGGGCGCGCCGGGGAGGCTAGCGAGGGACCGCGAGCACGTCCCTGAGTACGTCCTCGAGCGTGACGCGGGCCAGTTCGCTCCTCAGGGTCTCCTCGATGCCGTCGTAGATGCCCCGCATCGCCGGCTGGATGCCGTGGCCCACGACGCATCCCTGGTCCGGGGTGGCGCGGTGCATCGCGAACAGCGGTCCGGCCTCCACCGCCTCGTAGACGTCGAGCAGGGTCATCGACCCCAGCTCCCGCGCCAGCGACCAGCCCGCCCCCACGCCCCGCCGGGACTCCACGAGCCCGGCCTTGCGCAGCTCGCCGAGCAGCCGCCTGATCACCACGGGGTTGGTGTTCGCGCTGCTCGCGATCTGCTCGGAGGTGGCGACCTCGTGGCCCTGGCGCTGGTAGAGGCCGATCCAGGCCAGCGCATGGGCGGCGATGGTCAGCCTGCTGTTGGCGCTCATGTCCCTCCTCCCTGCCGGAACACTTCATGTTACGACAGCACTGTCGTAACAGTGATGGTTGCGACTGCTTGTCGTAACCATTAATGTTGCGACAGCCATAACAAGGTCAATCAATGAGGTGAGAAGCATGAGCAAGCCGCTCACGGGCAAGGTCGCCCTCGTCACCGGGGGGTCGCGGGGGCTGGGAGCAGCGACCGTACGTCTGCTGGCCGAGCAGGGCGCCGATGTCGCGTTCACCTATGTCAGTTCCGAGGAACGGGCGCAGGCCGTCGTCGACGAGGGGCGCGGGAAGGGGGCGAAGGTCGTCGCCTTCAGGTCCGACCAGGCGGACACGAGCCGGGCGCCGGCTCTGATCGACGACGTGGTCGCGCACTTCGGCGGCCTGGACATTCTCGTCAACAACGCGGCGATCTCGGTGAACGGGGCCGTGGACGACCCCGACGCCGACACCGCCGCACTGGACCGGATGCACGCCACCAACTACCTCGGGGTGATCGCCGTCATCAGGGCGGCCTCCCGGGTGCTGCGCACGGGCGGCCGGATCATCACGGTGAGCTCCGGACTGGCTTCCCGGGCCGGTATCCCGGGGGTCGCCGACTATGCGGCGACCAAGGCGGGGGTGCAGATGTACACGATGGGGGCCGCACGGGACCTCGGCGCCCGCGACATCACGGCCAACGTCGTGGAGGCCGGAATGATGGAGGGCGGCATGGAGGGGCCGGGCCCCGAGGCCCTCGAGGCCCTGCTCGGCTCACTCTCCCTGCAGCGCACGGGCCGTCCCGAGGAAATCGCCGCGGCGATCGCCTTCCTGGCGAGCCCCGACGCGTCGTACGTCACGGGCGCGGTACTGGACGCCCACGGGGGATACAACGCCTGAACCTCGAGCGTTGTGGGCGGGCCACCGGTGTCCGGAACCGGTGGCCCGCCCGACGAACGGCCCGGCGCCGAGGCGATGACACGGGATCGTGTCCTACCGCGGTATCCGCTCCCAGCGGACGACCCGTCCGCAGCGGCGGCAGCGATACAGCCGCACGCTCTTGCTGGACGCGTCCGCTCGCCGGACCACCTCTGTTTCCCTGACCCGGGTGTGGGGGCACCGGGTGCCCGCCGCCTCGGCTTCGACG
>KL568617.1:7551-8072 GCA_000715605.1 Streptomyces speibonae
ATAGCCGCGGGACCACCATGTGCTGTCCGGCCCGGAGTTGAACTGCTTCCCCGACTCCGCGTCGCGCGCCGGCGACCACCACCTCAGCAGTCCGCCCAGCGCGACCCGCAGCGACCACTCGTCGCCGCACACCGGGCAGCACCAGCCCTTGCCGTACTCATATCTGCCCAGCGAGTGCTCCCAGCCGGGCCGCTGACGGTACTCGGACAGTCCGGCGTACCGTTCGCGCCACGGATGCAGGCTGTACGCCTTGGGGCGGCCGTAGCTCCGGCACGCGTGCCCCACCATGCGCCTGCCGCTCATGCTCCCCAGCTCCAGCAGTTGTCAGGGACGTCCGGTGTCCCGTCATTCTCCCGCCCCGGCACGCGTTGTCCATTGACTTCCGCTCGGGCCGGCCTCATTCGGACGACCGGTGATCGGCGTATCCGGGATTCACCTCTCGGCGGCTTCGAGCAGGCACCGGACGCTGTCGGCGGCGTCGAGCCGAGCAGCCAGGGTCCTGTCTCTTATACACATCTCTG
>KL568617.1:8300-14279 GCA_000715605.1 Streptomyces speibonae
GCGTCGAGCCGAGCAGCCAGGGTCTGGCCGTCCCGGTGGTTCCCGGCGATGCCTTGCCGTCCCGCGCAGGCCGGACGGATCAGCCGTTGTAGGGGGCCACGACGTCCAGGACCCAGGTGACGCCGAACCGGTCGGTGAGCATGCCGTACAGCGGCGACCACGGCGCGGGCTCCAGCGCACGTACGACGGTCGAGCCCTCGGCGAGCTTGGCCCACAGGGCGCTGATCTCCTCCGCCTCGTCACCGCGTACCGAGACGAAGAACGGGTTCTCGCCCTGGCTCCAAGGGAGCTGTGAGGGCACGTCGTAGGCCATGACGTGGAAGCCGTTGTCGGCGGCCGCCTCGCCCCACATCACCCAGTCCGCCTCGCTCCCGTTCTGTACCGCGTCGGCGTCCTTGTAGGTGACCACGGTGACCCGTCCGCCGAAGACGGACCGGTAGAAGTCCAGGGCCTCACGCGCGGCGCCCCGGAAGTTCAGATGAGTCGTGGTGGTGACGGACATGTTGTTCCTTACCTCGATACGTCGATACCTCGGTGCCTTCGAACGGCACGTGTGCCACGGTCACAGAGGTAGAGGACAGGGGGTGTCCTGTACTGGAGGGAGGATGGGATTCATGCAGAAGACGTCCTCCCGGCTGCTCGCGCTGCTGTCCCTGCTCCAGACGCACCGTGACCGGTCCGGAAACGATCTCGCCGAGCGTCTCGACATCACCGCACGCACCGTGCGTCGTGACATCGACCGCCTGCGCGCACTGGGTTATCCGATCAGGACCCTCAAAGGGCCCGACGGGGGCTACCGGCTGGAGGCGGGCACTCGGATGCCGCCCCTGCTGTTCGACGACGGCCAGGCCGTCGCCCTGGCCGTCGCGCTCCGGACCGTGGCCGCCGGGACCACGGTCGCCGAGGACGCGGCCCGCGCTCTGAGCACTCTCAGGCAGGTGTTGCCGCCGCGCCTGCGTCACCGCGTCGACCAGGTGCGCGTCACCGCCGTCGGACCGCCCGTAGCCGACGACACGGCGCACCCCGACACCAGGGTGCTGACGGAACTGAGCCGTGTCATCGACGCACGCGAGGAACTGCGTTTCGATTACGTCGCGGGTTCGGAGACCTCAGCCCCTGTCCCCCGTCGGGTGCAGCCCCACCATGTGGTCGCCCGGCGTCATCGCTGGTACCTCCTCGGGTGGGACCTCGACCGCGAGGACTGGCGGACCTTCCGTGTCGACCGCATCCGGCCCCGCACCCCCACCGGTCCCCGCTTCACCCCTCGCGCACTGCCCGGCGGCGACGTCGCCGCCTTCATCACCGGCCGGTTCCGGGGCAACGACGGCACCACCAGCGAGTGGCCCTGCGTGGGCGAGGTCGTCCTGCACCTGCCCGCCACCGATGTCGCGCCTTTCGTGGACGACGGCATCGTCGAGGAACTCGGTCCCCGTCGCTGCCGCCTCACCCTGGGCTCCTGGTCATGGACCGGGCTCGCGGCGGCCCTCGGCCGCTTCGACGCCGATGTCGACATCATCGGCCCGCCCGAACTCGCCACCGCATGCGCGGACCTCGCCGCCCGATACGCCCGGGCGGCACGCACCGGACAACCGCAGGACGGTCACAAGCGCTGAGAACGGGGCCCCACGCTTCGGGCGTGGCCTCAGTTGCTCAGTGTGCGATGCCGCGCATCAGGTTCTCCAGGTCCCGTTCGCCGGCCGGTGTCTGTGCCCCGCCGCGCAGGCCCTCCGCGATCAGATGCCGCGCGGCGGGACGGCCGATGGCGGATGTCCAGGCCGCGTTCTCGCGGAGGAGACCTTCCTTGAAGTCGTCAGCGGGCAGCGCGTGTTTGACCGCCTCGATGACGCCGTCCGGCAGGGCGGCGATGTTGCGGGCGACACGGTCGACGTACGCGTCGAGTTCGGCGGCCGGCAGGGCACGGTTGATCCAGCCGTAGGACGCGGCGGTCTCCGCGTCGAACAGGTCGGCGGTGAGGACGACTTCGAGTGCACGGTTGCGCCCCACACGGTCGCGGAGGTACTGCGTTCCGCCTCCGCCGGGCACGATGCCCATCAGCGCCTCGATCTGGCCGAGGCCGGCGGTCTCGACGGCGGCGAACGTCATGTCCGCCGCGGCGACGAACTCGGCACCGCCTCCGCGTGCCTTCCCGGCGAGTTTCACGATGGTCACCTGGGGCTGACGACGGATCAACTCACCGATCGACTGGAACACGTTGACGTCCGGCGGCGCGGAGGCCGCTAGATTCCGGAGAACGTCCGTCTCCTCGCCGATGCGCATGTCCACATGGGCGATGAAGAACTCCGGGTCGGCACTCGAGAAGACGATCACGCGCACGGACGGATCGTCCCTGAGGGCCGTCAGGACGGTCCGCAGCTCCCGCATCATGGTCGTTCCGAGCGCGTTCACCGGGGGGTGGTCGAGGACGATCCGGGTGACGCCGTGCTCACCGCTCACGCGCAGGGTCGAGTGGACATCGTTGGTCATGAGTTTTTCTCCGTGGATTACCGAAGGGCACGTAGGTTTGCGATGCATACCTACCGTCGGCAGTGCCGGCCCGCCGGTCAAGAACGCACTTTGGGAGCACCTGGGATCATGAAGGAAACCGACCCGCACAGCATCGACGTGGAGACGGGCCCGGTCTTCCGGGCGGACTGCCCGAGCCGGCCGATCCTCGACCAGATCGCGGACAAGTGGTCGATGATGGTGATGGCGCTGCTGGAGCGGCCCATGCGGTTCAACGAACTCAGGCGCGGGCTGGAGGGCATCACGCAGCGCGTCCTCACCCAGACCCTGCGCCGTCTCGAACGCAACGGCATGATCCGGCGCACCGTGCTGCCGACCCGGCCGGTCGGTGTCGAGTACGCGCTGACACCCCTGGGCGAGTCCCTGCGGGAGCCGTTCGGCCGGCTCTACGACTGGACCGTCGAGCACAGCGCGGAGATTCAGGACTGCCAACGGGCGTACGACGCCGGGGAGGACGTTCAACAGCCCCTTCCGTGATGCCTCCGCCCCTCCCCTCAACCTCCGTGAACGTGTGTGTCATACTCGAGCGCCGATCATGGCAGGAAACGACCGGGGGGCCGTGTGTACACCGTTTCTCTGGACGCTCCTTACCTGGACACGGACGCGGATCAACTCTGCTTCTCGCTGGGCCTGAAGGAGCGTCCGGCGCTGGCAGAACGTGCGGTCTCACTCGGCGGGCTGGATGTGCGGCTGCGGCTGCTCGGAGCCTCGCACCAGGTGTTCGCCGGTCCCGTGCGGGAGACCGTGGCCTGTCTGCAGGGCGCGGAGCGAGGGCTGCCCGAGGCCTGCTCCCGTCAACTGCCCGGCTGGGTCTACGACTTCGGAGCCCTCACCCGGCGTCTCCCGCGCGGGGAGTTCAGCACCGAGGTGGCGCGGATTCTGGACCGGGCCACGGACGCCGAGCACAGCCTGTGCGGGGTCTTTCCCGGCTCACCGGAGGCGGTCACGGCCGTGGTCGTCGAACCGGCCACGGGACCGCACGGCGCCGGGCTCGTCTGGCGCACCTGGCACACATATCCGCAGAACGGCCAGATCGTATCGACGCACAGCCGGCTGGAGGCCCGATGAACAGCGCCCGACTCGTCCGCGCAGCGGTGGCGGCCGTGCTGGCCGCGCCCCTGCTCGCCGCCTGTTCCAGCGACGGGGACGGCAACGCGGTCCCGCGCGACTGGATCAGGAAGACGTACACCTCCAACGGAGGGGACTACCTCGACCCGGACAGCAGTCCGCGCGAGGTCGCCCAGGCGATCCACGACGAGCGGGAGGAACTGGACCGCGCCTCCGGCGACAACATGGAATTCCTGCGGTACGGCGACGACATGGTCACCGTCTCGCCGTACCGGAGCGGCAGCCTGATCGAGATCGAGGACTACCGCAACGGCTACCACCGCCACCGGCGGCACCTCACCTACTGGCCGGACCCGGACAGCGCGAGCTTCCGCGGCGGCGGCCCCGGTGAGGGCAAGTAGCACCCGGTGACCGGCCGGGCCCGCCCGCCGGCGCATCCCTGTTCCTCCCGCACCACCCCTGGACCACGCCCCGACCCCGCCCCAAGAAAGGCAACGCAGTGACCGACATCTTCGAGTCGACCGGCCAGGCCCTGCTCTACGGACTCGTGGGCCTCGTCGTGATGGCCGTCGGCTTCATCGCGCTCGACCTCGTCACGCCGGGCAAGCTGTACCACGTGGTATGGACCGACCGGAACCGCGGCGCGGCCGTCCTGCTCGGCAGCCAGTCCGTCGCCGTGGGCCTCGTCATCATGAAGGCCATCGAGGCGAGCGAGTCCGAACAGGGCCTCGGCTACGGTCTGGTGAGCACACTGCTGTACGGACTGGCCGGAGTGCTGGTGATGACCGTGGTCGGCGTCGTGATCGGCGTGGTCACGCCGGGCCAGATGGGCGCGGTCGTCCTCGACGACCAGGACAGCCGTCCGCATCCCGCCGCCTGGGTGCAGGCCGGCATGTACCTGGGCACCGGGTTCATGGTCGGCGCGGCGATCTCGTAGCGCCCCCTCGATGAGCGCTCCCACCGTGCAAGGTCGCGACACCGCCGCGACACCCTCCCGCCCCCCGGTCGTGCGGCCCACCCGGGGGGCTCGTTTCCTGCTGCTGTTCTCCGTCTTCCTCTGCGCTGCCTGCGGTCTGGTGTACGAGCTGGCGCTGACGGCGCTGGGCAGTTATCTCATCGGCAACTCGGTGCTCCAGACCTCCGTGGTGATCTCCGTGATGGTGTTCGCCATGGGGCTGGGCTCGCTCGCCGCCAAACCCCTGCGCCGCCGCGCGGTGGGCGCGTTCGCGCTCGTGGAGGGCGTGCTCGCACTGGTCGGCGGTCTGTCGGTGCTGGTGCTGTACTCGGCGTTCGCCTGGCTGCAGTTGTACACCCCGGCGATGATCGTGGTGGCGATGGCCGTCGGCCTGCTGATCGGCGCCGAGATCCCGCTGCTGATGACCCTGCTCCAGCGGATCCGGCGACAGGAGGCGGGCAGCGCGGTCGCCGACATGTTCGCCGTCGACTACATCGGCGCGCTGGTCGGCGGCCTGTGTTTCCCGCTGTGGCTGCTGCCGACGTTCGGGCAGCTCAAGGGCGCGCTGGTGGTCGGCTGTGTGAACGCGGTGGCCGGGGTCATCGTGGTGGTGTTCATCTTCCGCCGGCAGATCCGGCGCTGGGTGCGCAACGCCCTGCTGGCCGGGGTGACCGCGGTGCTGGTCGTCCTCGGTACGGCGTACGCGTTCGCGGACGACCTCGAGGTGACCGCGCGCCAGCAGATGTACCGGGACCCGATCGTCCACGCGGAGACGACGCCGTATCAGGAGATCGTGGTCACCCGCTCCACGGCCTTCACCGGAAAACCGGACATCCGGCTCTTCCTCAACGGCGATCTGCAGTTCAGCTCCGTCGACGAGTACCGCTACCACGAGTCCCTGGTCCACCCCGCGCTCGCGGGCTCCCGCGCCAACGTGCTGATCATGGGCGGCGGCGACGGGCTCGCCCTGCGCGAGGTGCTGCGCTACGACGACGTACGGCACGTCACTCTCGTGGAACTGGACCCGGCGATCACCCGGCTCGCCCGCCACTACGAGCCGCTGCGCGACCTCAACGACGAGGCGCTGAGCGACCCGAGGGTCGAGGTCGTCAACGCCGACGCCTTCAACTGGCTGCGCGGCGCCCGGCAGTCGTACGACGCGGTCGTCATCGACTTCCCCGACCCGGACACGGCGGCGCTGGCGAAGCTGTACTCGGTGGAGTTCTACCATCTGCTCGGGCAGGTCCTGACGCCGCAGAGCAGGGTGATGGTGCAGAGCGGGTCGCCGTTCTTCGCGCCGAAGACGTACTGGTCCATCGCCAAGACGATCGAGACGGCGGGCTACTCGACCAGCCACTTCCAGGTGGACGTGCCGAGCTTCGGCAACTGGGGCTTCGTCCTGGCCGTCCCGGGCGACGGCGCTCCCCCGCCGC
>KL568617.1:14491-15993 GCA_000715605.1 Streptomyces speibonae
TGTGTATAAGAGACAGCCCCTGCGCTACCTGGACGACGCGGTCCTGAAGGCCGCCTCGGTGTTCCCCGTGGACCGCCGCCGCCAGGACGTACGGGCGAGCACGCTGATGGAGCCGGCCGTGCTGGAGTACGTCCTGGACGAGTGGGAGAACTACTGACCCCCGGTACGCCGTGCGGTCACGGGGACACCAGTCCGACGCGGTAGGCGAGGACGACGGCCTGGACCCGGTCGCGCAGGCCGAGCTTGGCCAGGATGCGCGACACATACGTCTTCACGGTCTCGGGCGTGATGTGCATCGCCTTGGCGATCTCCGCGTTCGAGAGCCCTTCGGCGATCAGCTGGAGCACTTCCAGCTCGCGGGGGGCGAGTGCGTGTACGACGTCCTCCCTGGCCGGACGGGAGGTGTCCGCCGGCCGCAGATGCTGGGCGAAGTGGCCGATGAGGTGGCGGGTGACGGCGGGCGCCAGCAGCGCCTCCCCCCGGGCTACGGTCCGGATGCCGTTGACCAGCTCCGTCGGCTGTGAGTCCTTCAGGAGGAAGCCGCTCGCCCCGGCCCGCAGCGCGTCATAGACGTAGGCGTCGACGTTGAACGTGGTGACGACCAGGACCTTCGGCGCGCCTTCGACGTCGGGACCGGCCAGTTGCCGCGTCGCCTGGATGCCGTCGAGCAGCGGCATCCGGATGTCCATCACGATCACATCGGGGCGCAGCCGCTGCGCGGTCTGCACCGCCTCGTGTCCGTTCTCGGCCTCCCCCACGACCTCCATGTCGGGCTGTGAGGAGACGATGGTGACATAGCCGGTGCGCACCAGCGCCTGGTCGTCGCAGACCAGCACACGGATCGGTGGCTGCGCATCGCTCACGGGGTCACTCCTGAATGGGCTGGGACGGAATGGTGGCACGGACCCCGAACCCGCCCTCGGGCCGGGGACCGGCCTTCAGTTCACCATCGAGCAGCCGCACGCGTGCACGCAGCCCCGTCAGTCCGCGTCCTCCGGCGGCGTCCGGTTTCCGCTTGACGTGCGTGACGACGGGTCCGTCGGTGGTCACCTCGACCTCCATGCGCTCGGCGGCGTGCCGGAGCACGACCCGGGTCGGCTGCCCGGCCGCGTACTTCATGGCGTTGGTGAGGGCCTCCTGCACCACGCGGTAGGCGGCCAGTTCGGCATCCATGCTCCGCGGCCGGCGCTCACCCTGCTCACGGAACTCGACCGGCTGCCCCGACTGGCGGGCCTGGTCGACCAGGTCCTCCATGCGTCCCGCGACGGGTGCCCGGCCCGCGCGTTCCAGATCCGCGGACGCGGCCTCGCCGGTGGCCTCCAGGACACCGAGCAGGTACCGCAGTTCCGTCAGGGCGCGACGGCCGGTGTCACTGACGGCCGACAGTCCCTCGCCGGCGCGGTCCGGCGCGGTCGTGAGCACGAACTGCGCCGCGTCGGCCTGGACGACCATGGCCGTCACATGGTGGGTGACCACGTCGTGGAGCTCGCGGGCGATCCGCG
>KL568617.1:16205-17475 GCA_000715605.1 Streptomyces speibonae
CAGAGATGTGTATAAGAGACAGACTCGGCCTCTTCCGCACGCCGCGTGCGCACCATGCTCCCCACCAGCCAGACGGCGGCCAGGAACAGGTAGAACGCGAGATAGTCCGGTACCGCCAGCGGTGAGCCGAGACGGTTCAGGACGATGGCCAGTACGACGTAGGCCCCGCTCGCGACGGCGGCCAGACCGGCGCGGACACGGATCTGGTGAGCCCCGGCGGAGTACAGGGCCAGATACAGGCCCACGCTCGCGAAGGTCGTGGGGAAGCTCCACGCCTGGTACACGGCGAACGCTCCCGCGACGACGACCAGACACCCCGCGGGCCACCTGCGGCGGACCGCCAGCGGCAGGGTCTGGGCCAGGATCAGCCCGACGCTCAGCAGGTTGGCAGGCCGCTCGGGCAGATCGCCTATCTGTGCACCGAGGTTGGACAGGGTCGGGACGGCGGCCAGCAATGTGAGCGTCAGGGCGAGGACGCCGTCCTTGAAGGGAGCATTGCGCTCGCGCCACCAGTCGAGGGGCGCCCGGAGCAGCGGGACACTCCAGGGTGCCTGCCGGGACATCACGTTCGTTCTCCTCCAGTCGGCCCGTCTCAACGCCGCGCGCCGTGCCGGGACTTGACCTCGCCGTTCCGCCGGGCGAGGACGAGCATCGTGACGGCGAGGACCGCCCCGATGAGGACCGGCACCACCGACGCCTCCAGGCCGAAGTCGCCGCCGGTCAGGAGAGCGGAGCCGTCGACATCCACGGTGAACAGACCCTCGGGGGTGTGTCCGGAGACCGGGACGCCGAGCAGTTCCTCCGTTGTGTTCCAGGCGAAGTGCAGCCCCACGGCGAACCAGATGTTACGCCGCCACAGGAACGCGGCCCCGAGCAGGGCGCCCGCCTCCAGGGCGATCGCGAGTCCGCTCCAGGCGTTCGCACCCGGAGCGCCCAGGTGGGCGACACCGAAGAACAGCGATGTGATCACGATGGCTGCCCAGCTGCCCCAGAGTCGCTCCAGTGCCTGCAGCGCAAGACCGCGGAACAGCAACTCCTCGGTGACCGCCGCGCCGATCTGCACCATGACCGCCGTCCAGACGACCGGCACGAAGCCGTCCCCCGCCCAGGAGAACGAGTAGCCTCCCATCGCCGTGATCAGGAGGGCGGAGACGAGGATGAAGCCCAGGCCGATCGCGCCGCCCAGCAGGGCCTCCCGGCCGGCTCCGCGCCGGGCGATCTCCGGCGTGGGGCGTCCGGCGCAGCGGCGCATGACCCACCAGTACACGGC
>KL568617.1:17653-18784 GCA_000715605.1 Streptomyces speibonae
GCGCATGACCCACCAGTACACGGCCACCGCGGCGGCCGCCCCGAGCATCGGCACCGGGCCGGGTCCCGTCGCCGTCAGGCCCGACACGACGCCGACGCCGACCATCCCCGCCGCCATCCAGCCGAGCGGGTGGCGCACGATCCGGGCCGCACGGCCGCGTCCGTCGTGCCCGTCACGCCCTTCGTGGCCCTTGTCCGGGCCGGCGCCCGTGTCGTGGCGTGTGGCGGACGTCGTACCCATGGTGGTGGCCTCCTTGGCGGTGGTGGTCGCGCCGGTCGCGACCTGACGACCACGCTAGGAATGTGCCGACGTCCGCGAGTCACCCGCCGATGGACAGCACGTGTAGCTCTCAGGGGGGATGCGCCGCCCGCGTTCCGCCCACCCGGGGCGCCGCGTACGGCCACGAGGCCGGAGGAGGCGACGATGTCGTGCAGGAGGGCACGCGTGCGTCGGCGAACGCCTCGTGGAAGGCCACGATGTGCGGCTTCAGGCGGGCCGGGGCCGGTCATGACGCTCCGTGGGCGGTGAGGAGGGTGATGAGGTGGGCCGCTGTCACGGGCCGGCCGGGGGCGGCGAACATGCCGTCCGGGTCGAGATGGGCGAGCTGGGCCGGCGTGCCCGGCGCGAACCGGCGGCTCTCCGCGAGGGGGCCGACGTCGTGCGTGTCGTAGCCGAGGGAATCGATCAGTGTCGCGACCGCCCGTTTGGCGTCGTCGCTGTCACCGGCGATGGGCAGTGTGCTGCGGTCCGGTGCTCCTTCTGGACGGCCCAGGGTGGCCAGGTGCCTGTGGAAGATGCTGCTGAACGCCTTGACGACGTGCGAGCCGGGCAGATGGGTCTGGAGCAGCAGGTGGGGCGGGGTGTTCCCTGCGTCTATCTCGGGGACGTGGCCCAGGCGGGCGGGGTCGTAGTTGAGGGTGTCGATGACGACCTTGCCGCGCAGGGGTTCCGCGGGGACCTGCCGGTAGGCCCTGACCGGGATGGTCACGACGACAAGGTCGCCGGCGGCCGCGGCCTCGGCGGGGGTCGCCGCGCGGGCGCGCGGGCCGAGGCGCGTGACCAGGTCGTGCAGGGTGTGCGGGCCGCGGCTGTTGCTGAGGACGACGTCGTGGCCGGCGTCGACCAGGAGGC
>KL568617.1:19000-20773 GCA_000715605.1 Streptomyces speibonae
ACCAGGAGGCGGGCCAGCGTGCCGCCGATGTTGCCGCTGCCGATGAAGCCGATGGTGGTCATGGTCTCCCTCTGGGTTCACTTAAGCTAAGGCATGCCTGCGAATAAACGAAGGCATGCCTTGATTTTAACGCAGACCCCCCTTCGTTTCACAAGGAGATCAGGAGGAACGTGCGATGGCCACGCCCGAGTCCGGTGGACGGGCCGATGCCGGTTTCACCGTGCGCCGGCCGACCCGCGCCGACGCGCGCCGCAACTTCGACGCGCTGCTGGACGCCGCGCGCGAGGTGTTCGCCACCGAGGGCGCCGATGCCTCGCTGGAGGGGATCGCCCGGCGGGCGGGGGTCAACATCGCGACGCTCTACCGCAACTTCCCCACCCGTCAGCATCTGTTCGAGACGGTCTACCTGGACGAGGTCCAGGCCCTGGCCCGCATGGCGGACGAGCTCGGCGACCGGGAACCGTGGGACGCCCTGGAGACCTGGCTGCGCCAGTTCGTCAGCTACGCGACCACCAAGAAGGCCATCTACGACTCCATCGCGCACCGCGCGGAGATGTTCACGACCGGCCGCGACATGATCCACGCGGCGGGCAGGCCGCTCCTCGAACGCGCCCAGGCCGCCGGCACCGCCCGGACGGACGTCAGCTTCGACGACGTGCTCTTCCTGGTGAACGGCGTCAGCGGAGCGAACTTCGTGCAGGAGGCGCAACGGGACCGGGTGCTCGCCATGGCCTTGGACGGCATCAGGGTTCGGGCGTGACCGGTACGCGGGACGCTCCGGTCCATCACCCGGCCGTACGCCGGCCGGTGCGGTCGCGGTGGACGTGGACCATGACCGTCCAGCCCACCGTGAACGGCACACCGCCCAGCACGAACACCTCCAGGACGGTGCTCCCGCTCACGTCGAAGACCGCGCCCTCGCCCAGGAACAGCTGGGCCGCGGTCTGGAACGCCAGGTGGTAGCCGATTCCGGCGGCGATGTCGCCGGTCGCGGTCCGGATGACGCCCAGCACGAGAGCGAAGGCGAAGAAGACCGACAGCCGGCCGGCGGTGGGGGCCATGCCGAGCAGGAGGCCGAAGAGGGCGAAGAGCGCGGCCTGCGCCCCGACCGCCTGCCAGGGGCGCAGCAGGACGCCGAGATTGCCCTGGAGATAGCCACGGAAGACGAGTTCCTCCGGCAGCGCCTCGTAGAGGAGGACCAGGACGACGAGCAGGACGGCGACTCGCGCGGTCTCCGCGGTGGTGGTCCGCGCGACGATGTCGACCCACCCCAGGAACAGGCACAGTCCGAGGGCGGCACCCGCGGGTACGGCCCAGCACGCCATACCGAGCAACAGGTGTCGTCCGGCCCGGCCCGGCGAGGCCGGCTTCAGGTCGGTCCAGGACCGGCGGTCCGTCAACCGCCAAGCGGCCAGGACCATGGGCACGACGAGCAGGGTCGTCAGCACGGCCCGCACGGTGTGCGTACGACGGTCGTAGGTGTCGCTCAGCGGGGCTCCGTGGAAGACGAACCACCACAGCAGCACGGCGGCGGCGAACACCGCCACCACCCGCGACAGCACGGCACGTCGGGATCCGGGTGTGGTCCGTTCATCGGGCACCGGGGCCCCCTCAAGGCCGAACGGCCGCCTCTGCGCGGGCTCGTGGCGTCATGGTGGGCCGGAAGAGGAGGGTCCGTCCAGGGCGGGGCGGCCGGCTGACGGCCCGTCAGGAGCGGGGTTCCAGTACCTCCAAGGCACCGGTCTCCGTGTCGAAGCTGCGCAGCGTGACGAG
>KL568617.1:21050-23049 GCA_000715605.1 Streptomyces speibonae
GCCGGCAGCAGTTCGGGGATGCGCCGGCCGGCGAAGGCGCCCGCCCGCCGGGTGCGGCCGAGGGTGATGTGCGGGGTCCAGCGCTCGGGGTCGTGGAACGGGCTGAGGACCCCGGGCGGGCTGTCCGAGGCCACCGCGTCCCATACCTTGCGGTGCAACCCGGCCATCGCGGGATCGCGGTCCAGCGACCAGGCGAGCACCGAGGTGGGCCGCTCGAAGCGGACCAGGCCGGTGAAGCGCACCGGCAGCGGCAGGGCGGCCGCCACCTCGGCGAGCTCCCAGCGGATCGGGGCGGTCAGCTCGGGGCAGGCGGCCAGGGTCAGATGCGGCCGGTTGGTCGGCGAGCGGTGACGCGCCTGACTCGGCAGCCCGGCGTCCGCGAGGCGCCGCCAGGCTTCCTGGACGGCAAGCTCCGCCGCCTCGTCCAGAAGAAGCTCGACCGTGCGCACGCCACCAGCCTACTGAGCTAGCGCTTGTCGACACCGGAGGGGGAGGCGGCGCGACGCCGTATGCGCAGAGGCAGCACGTACCAGCAGAGGCCGAACCACAGCATGACCCCGCCGACGAGTACTTCGGCGAGGACGCCGGGTACCACGAAGCGCAGGATGAGGAGGAGTGTGCAGCCGATGGTCAGCGCGAGCAGGACCATGCCGCACATCATCAGACGGCAGGCGGCCTCCACGACTTCGTCCTTCATCCGCTGGCCGGACAGGAAGCGGTGGATGGAGACGGGCGCGATGAGGGCTCCGGTGGCCGAGGCGCCGAGGACCACGGTGATGACGTAGATGACGTGGTCCACGGTGCCGAGTTGGCGGAACAGCGGGGTGAAGGCCACGCTCAGCAGGAAGCCGAAGAGGATCTGCACGCCGGTCTGGGTGACCCGCGTCTCCTGCAGCACCTCGTTCCAGCGGCGGTTGACCCGCTCACGCGGGGACTCGGGCTCTTCGGCACCGGCCATCGGTCCGTGACCGTCGTGGTGTGCGCAACGCGCGGTTTCCTCCTTGGTCAACGAGGCCGGCTCTTCCGTCATCGTCATGACACCCTCCCGGTCGCAGGTCGACCGTCTGCCCGTCTTCGCCGGTTTCATGCACATGCCGCGCGGGAGGGGACCCCGGCGATCCGTACGCTCCCGGTGTGGCTCCTGGTGCCTTCCCAACCGGACCCTTCCGGCTGGGCACGGCGGCGGAGAACTGGGGATTCAAGGAGGCTTGGCGCAGTGCGATGGTCCTCGAGGAAGAAGTCGGAGTCAGGGCGCGGCACCGAAGGCGCTTCGGCTCCGAAGGGGTTCCTGTTCATCCTTCAACTGGGCGACTCGGAGAGCGACACAACGGTGTCCCGCGAGGTCATGGACCAGTTGGTCCGAGCGACGAAGGAACCCGCCCTGCGAGCCCTGGACCGGTATTGGGGTACTGAATCGTGGTGTTCGGAGATCCGCACGAACGCGAGCCTTCAAGGACCCTGCGTGTTCTTCTCCCTGCAGATCGACATCCGGCCCGGAGAGACCCCGGCCGGCATGCAGGATCGCGTCGGGGGCGAGTTCAGGCACTGGTGGAACATCGCTGTGGAGAACCTGCTGTAGTGGTCGGTGGCGTCGCGCCCCGGTGGCTCGGGTCGCGCGGGGTCACTCGGGTTCCGGGGGCCGACCGTCGTCGAGCCGGGCCAGTGCGTCGGTGCCGACGGGCGGGCGCCCGGTCAGCCGGGCCAGGTCGGATTCCAGGTCCTTGAGCCGGCGGTCCCCGATCTGCGCCGCCCAGCGGTCGCGCACCCGGTCGAAGAGCTCTCCGCCGAGCGCCATCATCTCGTGGCCACGGGGTGTCACCCGGAGCCTCTTGCGGCGTGCGTCGTCCGGGTCGGCCTCCCGGACCACGTACTCCAGCCGCTGCAGCGCGGTGATCGTCTTCGCGGCCGCCTGCTTGGAGACGTCCATCCGACGGCCCAGGTCGGAGGCGGTTTCCGCCCCCGCGTCGATGGCCCGGAGGGCGAACTCGTGGACGGGCCG
>KL568617.1:23210-25319 GCA_000715605.1 Streptomyces speibonae
GTTTCCGCCCCCGCGTCGATGGCCCGGAGGGCGAACTCGTGGACGGGCCGGACGCCGTCATGACCCCGCTTCGCCAGTTCGGCGATCACCTCGTCGGTCATCGAGTGGAAACCGGTGAGCAGGAGCAGTGCCAGTTCGGCGCCCGGGGATGCGGCCATGGGGCGGATCATAACGGGAGCACATATGGACAACCAGGTTGTCCACTATTAAGGTAGGCAACCTGGTTGTCCAACTGTGGAGAGAAGAACCATGAACGTCAGTCCCGGCGGCGCCACCCTTCCCGGCGTCGATCACCACCGCGTCCGCGTGAACGGCACCGAGCTTCACTACGTCTCCGCGGGAGCGACCGGGTCGCCCGTGCTGCTGGTGCACGGTTTCCCGGAGACCTGGTGGGTGTTCCACAAGCTGATCCCCCTGCTGAGCGGGCGGCACCGCGTCTTCGCCGTCGACCTGCGAGGCTTCGGCGACTCCGCCACCGCCACGGCGGAGCACGACAGCGCGACCGCGGCGGACGACGTGCGCGCGCTCGTCGAGCACTTGGCCCTCGGCCCGGTCCATCTGACGGGACAGGACCTCAGCGGCCCCGCGACGTTCCGGGTCGCCGCCACGCACCCCGGACTCGTCCGCAGCTACACGGCGATCGAGACCGGCCTGCCCGGCTTCGGCCTCGAGGCACTCGCCGATGTCACCCATGGCGGGGCCTGGCACATCGGCGTCCTCGCCGCGCCCGGAATACCGGACATGCTGCTCGCGGGCCGCGAGCGCGCCTTCATCGCCGAGTACGCGATCCCCTCCCTGAACGCCACCGCCGACGCCTTCGAAACGGGTGACATCGACGAGATCACCCGCTGCTACGCACGACCGGACGGCTTCGCCGGAGCCTCCGGGCTGTACCGCTCACTGCTCACGGAAGCCGAGGAGATCCGCGAACTGGCGGGGAGAGGGCTCAAGGCGCCCGTGCTCGCCGTGGGAGGCGGCTCGGGAGCGTTCACCTCCGCGACCATGCAACAGGTCGCCACGGACGTGCGCGGCGTGTCACTCGACGGTATCGGGCACTACGCGGCCATGGAGGCACCGGACCGCCTCGCCGACACCCTCCTCGCGTTCTACAGCGAACTCGACAACGTACGGGTCAGGAAGTCCCGCATGCGGTCGGACACGGTCTCCAGGTGAGTCTCCAGGAGGAAGTGGCCGCCTCCGGACACCAGATGGATCTCGGCGTCCGGCAGGTCCCGCGCGAAGGCCCGCGCTCCGTCCGGACCGAAGATGGGGTCCTCGGCGCCCCAGACCGCCAGGAGCGGCACCCGGCGCTCGCGGAAGTACGCGTGGACCTGCGGGTAAAGAGGCCGGTTGGTGGCGTAGTCCCGGAAGAGGGACAGTTGCGCGAGGTCGTTGCCGGGGCGGCTCACGTCGCGGTGATCGGCGATCCAGAGGTCGGGGTCGACCAGTTCGGGGTGGTCCACGCCGTGGAGGTACTGCCATCGGATGGCTTCCAGGCTGAGCCCGTGGCGTGCGGCCGGCTCCGTCCCGGGTCCGGGATCCTTCGCGTAGGCCCAGACGGGTTCCCAGAACTCCGGCACGAAGCCGTCCTCGTAGGCGTTGCCGTTCTGGGTGACCACGGCCGTGACGGCCCGGGGGTTGCGCAGCGCGAGCCGCCAGCCGATGGGGGCGCCGTAGTCCTGGACGTAGAGGGCGTAGTCGGTGACTCCCAGCCCGGCCAGGAACGCCTCCGTGATGTCCGTGAGCGCGTCGAACGTGTACGGGAACCGGTCCGCCGCCGGAGTGTCGGAGCGGCCGAAGCCCAGGTGGTCGGGAGCGATGACGCGGAACCGGTCGGCGAGCGCGGGGATCAGCCGGCGGAACATGCGCGAGCTGGTGGGGAATCCGTGCAGGAGCACGACGGCCGAAGCGTCCCGGGGGCCGGCCTCCCGGTAGAAGATGCGATGCCCCCGCACGGTGGCGTACTGGTGACGGATCTCCCTCATACCTAACCCCTTACCTGACATTGAGTGGTTACTTGCAGGGGTAAGTCGACAGCATTTCCTGTAACCTGTCAAGCCAAGGAAAGGGGTTAGGTGTGGGTGTCGGCTGCGGCGTCAGGCGGCCAGC
>KL568617.1:25537-26862 GCA_000715605.1 Streptomyces speibonae
GGCGGCCAGCTGCCGCAGCAGGTCGGACGAGTCGTGCAGCGCCGTCATCTGTACGAAGCGGCCGCCCTTGACCTTGTAGATGGCGTACTCGGTGATCTCGAAGGAGACACCGGAGGGAGGAACGCCGAGCCACTCCTTGACCGGGGTGCCGGTGTTGACCGCCCGCACGGCGATCCGGTCCCGGTCGAACAGCAGCTCCTTGACCTCCCAGTGGAGGTCCGGCACGGCGTCGATGTCGTGCTTCTGGACCGCGATCACGTCGTCGCGGGTGCCCGGATCGCCGTTCAGCACCACGTCATCGGCGATGAACTCGTCCATGCCGTCGAACTCGTGGGCGTTGAGCGCCGCCACATAGCGCAGGTACCAGTCCTTGAGGCCGGAGTCGGTCATCGGGATCTCCTTCACGGTCAACGGACCCCGTGCGGGGACCGAGGGGAAGCGGCGGGGCCGGTGCCCCGCTCGACTCGCCGACGACGCTAGGAACGCGGACAGCGACGGCCCAGAACCTTCCCGGACCTGGGGACCGCGAGTACCAGGCGGTCTGCGGGCGGGTCCG
Source organism: Streptomyces speibonae (assembly GCA_000715605.1). Taxonomy (GTDB): domain Bacteria; phylum Actinomycetota; class Actinomycetes; order Streptomycetales; family Streptomycetaceae; genus Streptomyces; species Streptomyces speibonae. The sequence goes on from KL568617.1 coordinate 26,094, forward strand.
GTGTCAGTCGCCGTACTGGAGTGGGCGGTGGGCCTTGTACTCGCTGCCCGCCTTCAGGCCGTACGTCACCGTGCGGTGGCTGGTGCCGTACCTGCTGCGCTGCTCGTAGGCCGTGTAGGAGCGGTGGGCGGCGTCGTTCCACTTCTCGAAGATGACGACGTGCCGGGTGTTGTTGTCGCCGATGGCGTCGATGACGAGGTCGCCGGGCTTCAGCTCGTTCATGGCGATGGGGCGGGTGTGCCTGCGGTCCGCGAGCCCCTTGGTGTTGGTGCCGGGGGCGGGCAGGCCCAGCGCCATGGAGGCGTACCCGGAGCAGTCCTGCCGGTAGCCGTCGCGCCAGTGCTCCCCCTGGGAGTAGGGCACCGGGCGCCCGTTGTTCGCCGTGAGCCAGATCGCGGCGCGCTCCAGGGTCCGCTGCCGTGAGGCGGGCTGGGGATCGGGGTTCCAGGCCTGCACGGGGACGCCCGGCAGCCGGTCCTCGGGGATGTCCACCGCGACGACGGTGAGGAAGCCGGTGACGGGCCGGGTGATGTGGGCCATGAAGGCGGAGCAGGCGCTGCCCTCGCAGACCCGGCGGCCGGTGTCGACCTGGTAGTCGGCCGTGATCCGGTCCTGGCCGGCGGCGGTGCGGTTGATCATGCCGACGGAGGGCGAGCCGATGTCGGGCGTGGCGTGGACGACCCAGCGTGTCCCCCAGGTGGGGAAGGACGCGGCGGCCTGCCCGGGCGTGGCGCCGCTGGGCGCCGGGGCCGCAGCCGCCGCGCGGCCG
>KL568617.1:27112-27321 GCA_000715605.1 Streptomyces speibonae
GTGTATAAGAGACAGGTCGCGGAGCGCCGGGAGGTGTGGTGGGTGAAGGCGGACGTGGACATGGTGGTGTTCCTTTCGTGCGGGAGAGGGCTTCTGACGGGACGGCAGCGCGTGGGTGTCGTCGTGCCAGGCCGAAGGGCCGTCGGCGGCTCCGTCCCCACGGGGCGTCGGTGCCGGGCCCGGCCAGCCGAGTGGCCGGGGCCCGGCCC
>KL568617.1:27572-29266 GCA_000715605.1 Streptomyces speibonae
GCGCGGACCGGGCCGCGCACGTCGGCGCCCGTGTGGTGCCTGCCGCTGTCAGCAGACCGGACTTCAGCAGGCCGGCTTGATCCGGTCCACCTTGCGGCCGAAGAGGTAGTCCGAGCTGTGGTCGCCCGGGTTGACCTCGCGCCTCGCACCCGGCTGCGGCGGCGGCGCGTCCTCGAAGCAGCCCCTGGCCGTGGAGACGAACGAGGCGACCTTGTCGGCGAGCCCGTGCGGGCCGAGGAAGACATTGCCCTGGTCCGGGCTCCAGTCGTAGCGCGTGCCCTGGTAGTGGGGCTCCGACCACACGCAGATCCTGTTGGGCGCGCAGTACGGCAGGGCGGCCGCCTCGGCGGTGCCCGTGGCCGATTCGACCGTCGTCACCCGGTGCCGGGCCGCCGGCGTCTCCGCGTGCGTGGGACCGGCCGCGGCCAGGGTGACGGTGGTCAGGGCGGCCGAGGCGAGCAGCGCCCCGATCGCGCGCTTGCGCATCGACACGGGATTCCTCATGGGATTCCTCATTTCCGTTCGTTGTCCGGTCCTGGTGGCCGGACCTGATGCACCGTTTCTAGCCGCTAATCTGTTGTTCAGGTCCGGTCGGCCGACGGTGAACAAACGGATGCCGAACAATCCGGCGGGCCGTGGGGAAAGGGGCGGAGCGTGCCACGGGGAGAGATTCCTCTGGACCCGGACGGCGGTCCTCTGTTCGAATTCGCGGCGCGTTTGCGGAAACTGCGGGAGGAGGCCGGCCGCCCCACCTACCGGGACCTCGCACAGCGGGCGCACTACGGGATCGCGACGCTGTCCTCGGCCGCGGCGGGACGTCAGCTTCCCAGCCTGGCCGTCACTCTCGCCTATGTGCGCGCGTGCGGAGGTGACGAGCGGGAATGGAAGGTGATCTGGCAGCGGACGGCCGATGCGTGCAGCGGTGGGGACGCGTCGGCCGGGGACGGAAAGGAGCAGGGGGACAAGGGCGGCGCCAAGCCTCCTTATGCCGGTCTGTTCGCCTTTGGGGAGGCCGATGCCGGATTCTTCTTCGGGCGCGAGAAACTCACCGGGGCCCTTGTCGAACATCTGAAGGAAAAGCGGCTTCTCGTCTTGTTCGGGGCGTCCGGATCCGGTAAGTCGTCGGTGCTGCGCGCCGGGGTGATTCCCGCCTTTCCCGAGGGTTCCGCTCTGGTTTTCACACCGGGTGCGCACCCGCTGGAGGAATGCGGGTCACGGCTGGCGGCCCGCGCCGACTGTGCGCCCGCCCCGGTGCACGCCGGACTCGCGGCGGAGCCGGGCGCCTTCCACCGGATGGTGCGGCGGGTCCTCGCCTCGCGGCGGGACCCCGGCCCCGGGCCCGAGGAACTGCTCGTGGTCGTCGATCAGTTCGAGGAAGTGTTCACCCTCTGCCGCGACGTGCGGGAGCGGGAGCGGTTCGTCGCGGCTCTCGTGCACGCCGCGCAGGCACCCGACAGCCGCGCGCGCGTCGCCCTCGCCGTACGGTCCGACTTCTACACGCACTGCACCCGGCTGCCCCAGCTCGCCGAGGCCCTGCCCCGTGCCCACCACTCCGTCGGTCCGATGACCGCCGAGGAGCTGCGGGCCGTGATCGTGCGCCCCGCCGCCCGCTGCCGGCTCACCGTGGAGAGTGCGCTGCTGACCGCCCTCACGGCCGACGCCCACGGCAGGCCCGGGGCGCTGCCCCTGCTGTC
>KL568617.1:29555-33481 GCA_000715605.1 Streptomyces speibonae
GAGGACACCAAGCGCCGTGTGCCGCGCCGGGAACTCGACAACGGCCCCGACACCCGGTTCGTACTCGAACAGGCGACCAGGGCGAGGCTGCTGACCGCCGACGGGGACCATGTGGAGATCGCCCACGAGGCGCTGATCCGGTGCTGGCCCCGGCTCGCCGGCTGGCTGGAGGAGGACCGCGGCCAGGAGCGCCTGCACCGTGCCCTCACCGAGGCGACGGCGCTCTGGGAGTCGATGGACCACGACCCGGACACCCTCTACCGCGGAGCGCGCCTCGCCGCCGCGAGGGAGCTTCCGCCGCAGGTGCTGACCGCCCGGGAGCGTGCCTTCCTCGACGCCGGTGAAGCGGCCGCCCGGCAGGAACAGCAGCGGGACCGCGACCGGCTGCGCCGTCTGCGCCGTCTGGCCGGGGCGCTGGTCGTGCTGCTGGTCTGCGCGGTGACCGCCGCCGGTTTCGCCGTACGGGCGCAGGGGACCGTCACGCGGCAGCGCAACGAGGCCGTGGCGCTGCGGGCCGCCGCCGAGTCCGTGCGGCTCAGTCAGCACAGTCCGTCCCTGGCGGTGCAGATCGCCCTCGCCGCGTACCAGCGGTCCCCGCAAGGCCGTACCCGGGACGCCCTGCTCAGCACACTGTCCGTGGCGTCGGCGGGTTCCGGGACGCTCGGGTCCCGGCCGGCCGGGCAGGCACCCGCCGAGCACACCCCTGCCGGGCACGCACCGGCGCTGACGGCCGACGGCCGCACCCTGGCCATGGCCGACGGCTCGCGCGTCGTCCTGTGGGACATGAGCGATCCGCTGCTGCCCCGCCGGCTCGGCTCCCTCGACGCGGACGGCGTCGCCCTCAACGCGATCGAGTTCACCGGGGACGGCGCCACGCTGGCCGGGACGGGCGTCGACCGCGTGCTGCGGCTGTGGGACGTGACGGATCCGCGCCGTCCGGTCCTGCTGTCGGAACGGCCCACGGGTCACACCGGCCCGCTCTACTCGATCGCCGTGCGCCGCGACGGCCACATCGCCGCCACCAGCAGCTACGACGACACCATCCGTCTGTGGGACATCGCCGACCCGGCCCGCCCCCGGCTCCTGGACACGCTCACCGGGCACGAGGGCAACGTCAAACCCGTGGCCTTCAGTCCCGACGGGAGGACCCTGGCCTCGGGCGCCGACGACGGCGACGTCCGCGTCTGGGACGTGACCGACCCGCGCCACGCCTCCCCCGTCACCGTCCTCGAAGGCCATCGGCACTTCGTGGACGCCCTCGCCTTCAGCCCGGACGGCCGTACGCTGCTGAGCGGCAGCGACGACCGTACGGCGAAGCTGTGGGACATCAGCGCCCTTCCCCGGCACCGGGAACTGGGCGAGCTGGCCGCACACACCGACATCGTCACCGGCGTGGCCTTCGCCCGCACGGCCGCACGGCGGTGACCGTCGGTGTGGACAGCTCGGTGCACGTCTGGGACGTGACCGACCGCGCGCGCCCCGCCCACCTGGCCCACCTCACCAACCCGCGCGGGACGGTGAAGGAGGTGCGACCCCTCGCGGCGGACGGGACGTTCCTCACCGTGACGGCCCACTACAGCGTCCAGATCTGGTACACCGACCTGGACCGGGCGCTCGCCGACGCCTGCGACCGCGTCCGGACCGCCATCGACCGCGACGCCTGGGCCCGCCACTTCCCCCGCCTCGACTACGCCCCGCCGTGTCCGCGCCGCACCTGAGACCGGCGCGCCGGTCGCTGATACTGGACAAATGGGCAAACTTCGGCAATACGCCCCGAAGCGTCGACGGGGCGAACGGGTGCCGCCGAAGGCCGGGACGGCGCAAGCCGGCCCTCAGGCACGTCGCCGTTCCGCCGACCGGCGTCTGTCGTCCCTGCTGAGGCCGCGCAGCGTCGCCGGTCAGGTCTTCCTGCTGCAACTGGCGGTCGTGCTGCTGCTCATCGCGACGGCCGTGGTGGCTCTCGTGATCCAGGACCGCAACACCGTGCTCCAGGAGGCCGGCGACCGGTCGCTGGTGGTGGCCGAGTCCTTCGCGAGAGCACCGGGCACCGCGGAGGCGATGCGGAGCGACGACCCGACCGCGGCGCTCCAGCCCCATGCCGAGGAGGTGCGCAAGGAGACCGGTGTCGACTACGTCGTGGCGCTGAGTCCGTACGGCTTCCGCTGGACCCACCCCGACCCGGAGCAGATCGGGAAGCACGTCTCCGCCTCGTACGGCGAGGCGCTCGAGGGTGAGCCCTACCAGACCACGTTCGACAGCAGTCTGGGGAGGGCCGTCGACTCGACGGTGGCGGTCTTCGACCGGGAGGGGACCGCGGTCGGCCTGGTCACGGTGGGGGTCACGGTGGACAAGGTGACCAGTGTGGTGGACCACCAGCTGCCAGTGATCTTCGCCGCCGGCGGTGTCGCACTGCTGCTGGCCGCGGGCGGGTCGGCCCTGGTCAGCGGGCGTCTGCGGCGGCAGACCCGAGGGCTGCTGCCGGTGGAGATGACCCGGATGTACGAGCATCACGACGCGGTGCTGCACGCGGTCCGCGAGGGGGTGCTCATCCTGGACGGGGACGGAAGGCTGCTGCTGGCCAACGACGAGGCACGCCGGCTGCTCGTCCTGCCGGAGCAGGCCGAGGGCCGGCCGGTCACCGCGCTCGGGCTGAGCCCGGCCCTGGTCGGGCTCCTGACGTCGGGCCGGGCGGTCACGGACAAGGTGTTCCTCGCCGGGGACCTCCTGCTCGCGGTCAGTCTGCGGCCGGTGGGCCCGAAGGGAGGTGTCGTGGCCACCCTGCGCGACACCACGGAGCTGCGCGCCCTCGCGGGCCGGGCGGAGGTGGCGGGCGGGCGCCTGCAACTGCTGTACGAGGCCAGCACACGGATCGGCACCACCCTGGACATGAAGCGCACCGCCGAGGAGCTGACCGAGGTGGCGGTGCCGCGCTTCGCCGACTTCGCCACGGTCGAGCTGGTCGAGCCGGTGCTGGAGGGCGGGGAACCGACGGGGGCGCGCATGGAGATGCGCCGCATCGCCTCCGGAGGGATCCGGGAAGAGGCGCCCCTCAAGCCCGTCGGGACGACGCTGCACTACGTCCCCGACAGTCCCGTGTCCGTGGGGATGACCACCGGCCGGCCGGTCCTGGTGCCGCACCTGGCCATGGCCGACGAGTGGCGCGCCCAGGACCCGGAGCAGACCCGGAAGGTCATCGAGTACGGGATCCACTCCATGATCTCGGTGCCGCTCCAGGCGCGCGGCCAGTTGCTGGGCGTGGTGGAGTTCTGGCGCTCGGAGCAGGACCCCTTCGAGACGGACGACCTCTCCCCCGCCGAGGAACTCGCCGCCCGGGCGGCGGTGTGCATCGACAACGCGCGCCGCTACACCCGCGAGCACACCACGGCAGTCACCCTCCAGCGCAGCCTGCTGCCCGGCACGCTCCCCGAGCTGTCCGCCCTGGAGGTCGGGCACCGGTACCTTCCCGCTCAGGCGGGCGTGGGCGGCGACTGGTACGACGTCATCGCGCTGCCGGGGGCCCGGGTGGCCCTGGTGGTCGGCGACGTCGTCGGGCACGGGCTGCACGCCGCGGCGACGATGGGCCGGCTGAGGACCGCGGTGCACAACTTCGCCTCCCTGGACCTGTCGCCGGACGAACTCCTCGCGCATCTGGACGACCTGATCGCCCGGATCGACCAGGACGCGGCGGCCGAGGGGAACACCGAGACCGTCACCGGCGCCACCTGCCTGTACGCCGTCTACGACCCGGTGTCCGGGCGGTGTGTGCTGGCCCGGGCGGGCCATCCGGGGCCGGCGCTGGTGACCCCGGACGGCACGGTGACCTTCCCCGACATCCCCGTGGCCCCGCCGCTCGGCGTGGGAGGAGGGCTCCCGGTGGAGACGGCCGAACTGCGGCTGGCCGCCGACAGCCGGCTGGTGCTCTACAC
>KL568617.1:33657-35270 GCA_000715605.1 Streptomyces speibonae
TAAGAGACAGGCTCTACACCGACGGGCTCGTCGAGGCCCGGGGCCGGGACATCGACGTCGGGCTCGGCATGCTGAGGGAGGCGCTGGCCCGTACGGACGGCGCCACCCCGGAGGAGACCTGCCGGGCGGTGCTGGACGCGATGCTGCGCGTCGGGGCCAGCGACGACATCGCCCTGCTCGTCGCCCGCACCAGGCTGCTCGACCCGGGGCAGGTCGGTGAGTGGCAGGTGCCGGAGGACCCCGCCGCCGTGTCCCGCATCCGCTCCGAGGCCAGCGAGATGCTGGAGTCGTGGGGGCTCGGCGAGGTGGCCTTCACGACGGAGCTGATCCTCAGCGAACTGGTCACGAACGCCATCCGCTACGGAGCGAGCCCCATCGGCCTGCGGCTGCTGCGCGACGGCGACAGTCTGATCTGCGAGGTCAGCGACGGCACGAGTACCTCTCCGCACCTGCGCCGCGCGGCCACCACCGACGAAGGGGGCCGCGGCCTGTTCCTCGTGGCGCAGCTGTCGCGCCGCTGGGGCACCCGGTACACCGACCGAGGCAAGATCATCTGGGCCGAGCAGTCGCTCGACTCCGGCGGCCCCGAGGACCTGGGCGAGCTGCTGATGGCGGACCTGTGAGGCGGTGCGGGCCCGGGGAGTCGTGTGCGCGGTCAGGAGCCGTCGTCGATCTCGAGGTACGGAATCTTGACCGGGTCCTGGCCGAAGGCCGCCCCGAGGTAGACGGCCGACAGTTTGGTGAGCGTCCCGTCGTCGATCAGCTGCCGGATGACGCGGTCCAGTTCCTCCCTCTCGGCCGAACCCTTCGGGTACAGGGCGCCGTAGCTCTGGCCGGTCCGGTACTGGCCCACGAGGCGCACCTTGTCCTCCATCTTCTGCGGATACGCCAGCAGGATCGTCGTGTCGTGGATGACCGCGTCGATCCGTCCCTCCTCCAGCGCCTCGACCATGTCCGGGTCGTTGGCGAACGCGGTCACGGGCCGCAGCGGCCTGATGCGGTTCTCGACGAACTCCTCGCCCGTGGTGCCCTCGGCCACTCCGATGCGGGCGCCGCGGATGTTGTTCTCGTCGATGTCCTCGCCGTCCCTGATCAGCAGTCCCAGAGTGGAGGAGAGGTAGGGCGGGGAGAAGTCGGCGACCTTCTTCCGTTCCGGGGTGATCGTGATCTGCGCCAGGGCCAGGTCGAAGTCGTCGGTGCGGCCGGACACGACGTCCGGAAAGGGGGCGTTCTTCACCGTCACCCGGTCGAGTCCGGACCGGTAGGCGATGTTGGCCGCCATGCAGTACTCATAGCCGCTCCTGACGGAGTCCGGTGTGTCACCGTTCCACCAGCCGGGCGCGGGCAGGGTCGTCCTGACCGTGAGGGTGCCCGGCGTCTCGGGCGACAGGTGGAACTCCCCGTAGGTCCCGGAGACCGGGCAGTCACCGTACTTGGCGTCCGACGACTGCGAATCCCCCTGGTCGCAGGCCGAGGTGACGAGGACGAGCGCCATACTGACAGCCGTGGAGACGATGGCTGCCGCGGCGCGCATCATTGCACCTCCGGTAGGGACACACTCCTTGGGTCACCATCTGTCTCTTATACACATCTCTGATGGCGCGAGGGAGGCG
>KL568617.1:35432-37261 GCA_000715605.1 Streptomyces speibonae
CGGAGCCGCAGGGCACGGCCGGGCGGCGCGGGAACCGGCCCGCGCACCCCCGGACGCGGGTCACGTGCTCCGCTCCGGTGACAGTCGCGGGGCCGTCGGGCGCGGCCCCACGACGGACGGCCCGGGGCCTGCTGTGGTGTCTCAGGACCGCGTATGACGATCTGAGGAGTGACGCCGTGCCCTCACAAGGTTCCGACCTCTCGTACACCGTGCCGGGACTGAGCAGGCAGGACAGCAGCCGGATCGTGGAGTTGCTGCAGACCCGCCTGCACGCGCTCAACGATCTTCATCTGACGTTGAAGCACATCCACTGGAACGTCGTCGGCCCGCACTTCATCGCCGTCCACGAGATGCTCGACCCGCAGGTCGATCAGGTGCGGTCGATGACCGACGACCTCGCCGAGCGGATCTCCACCCTGGGCGGCGAGCCCAAGGGAACGCCCGGCGCGCTGGTCGCCGAGCGCTCGTGGGACGACTACTCCATCGGCCTGGCCGAGGCCATCGAGCACCTCGGGGCGCTGGACCTCGTCTACACGGGCGTGATCAAGGATCACCGCGAGGCCATGCAGGCCACCGAGACGTCCGACCCGGTCACCCAGGACCTGCTCATCGAGCAGCTGCGGGGACTGGAGCTGTTCCAGTGGTTCGTGCGCGCGCACCTGGAGTCCACCGGAGGCAAGCTCAGCACCCGGGGCGCCACCTCGGAGAGCGACGCCGCCGAGCGGGCCGCCGACCAGGCGCGCGACCAGCCCTGACCGGGCCGGGGGCGGTCAGCGGAAGTCGTCGGGGACGATGCGGAGCTTGTCCGCGATACGGGTGAGGGCCTTCTGGTCGGTGGAGCTGAGCGCGTCGAGGACGATGTGCCGTACCGCGCGCAGATGCGTGGGCGCCGCCCGGCCGACGACATCGAAGCCGGTGTCGGTGAGCGCGGCGAGCGTGTAGCGACCGTCGGCCGGGTCGGGTGACCGCTTGATCCAGCCCCGCTGTTCACAGCGTTTGACGACGTTGGACAGGCGGGAGAGCGAACCACTGGCGAGGAAGGCGAGCTCCCCCATCCGCAGGGTGCGCCGCGGCGCCTCGGAGAGGTGGCTGAGCACGAGGTACTCGAACAGGGTGAGGCCGTGTTCCTGGCGCAGCGGCGACTCCAGTTTGCCGGGCAGCAGCAGGACGAGGGAGATCAGCCCCGTCCACGCGGCCTTCTCCTGTTCGTCGAGCCACCGCACCTCCTCGTCGCCCTCGTGTTCACCCTTGCCGTTCACGGCCTCTCCCTTGCTGCTCATGGCCTCACCCGTGCTGCTCATGGATCGTCCCCGTCGCTTCCGCGGGACCCGTCATGACTTTGCGCTTGAAGTGATCGCTGTTAGCCTCACTTTACGCGTGAAGTCATTCAAGGGCGACACGCACCCCCATGCACGGGAAGAGGAGCATCATGAGCACGGTCACTTTCGGTATCGCCCCGGGCTCCGGCGAGAAGCTGCACCAGGCCCTCGGTTACAGCGGGGCCGTCCGGGTCGGCGACCGGGTCGAGACTTCCGGCCAGGCCGGGGTGGACGACGACCTGATCGTCCCCGACTCCCTCGAGGACGAGATCGTGCTCGCCTTCGACAACGTCGAGCGCGCCCTCGCCACGGTCGGCGCGACGTGGAAGGACGTGATCCACGTGAACTCCTACCACAAGGTCGCTCCGGGGGACGACGCCATCGGCGAGGACCACAACCGGGTCATGGCCGAGCAGTTCCGCCGTCGCCTGGGCGGCCGCGCGCCGATCTGGACCGAGACCGGAGTCACGGTCCTCGGCCTCGCCGACATGCGTGTGGAGATACGCGTCA
>KL568617.1:37580-38242 GCA_000715605.1 Streptomyces speibonae
GCCCTCCGCCGGCGAGGGTCAGCCGCGCGTCCAGCCACGCCTGCGCCTCGCCCTCCCCCACCCCGCAGGCGGCGACGAACCCGGCGACCAGCTCCTCGCGGGGCAGCCGGTCCCGGCCGAGCATGGTCGCCGCCGTGGAGTAGGGCAGGTGGTGACCCGCCCGCGCCGCGCGGCGTTCCAGTTGGCGGTAGCTGAGGCCCGACCATGCCTTCAGGCGTCGGAGCGCCGCCACGAAGGCGGCCGCGTCGGTGTCCGGCGGTGCGGGCGGTGCTGTGGTCATCGCGGTTCCCCCTGTTGACCTGGACGTACACGGTCTCGCACACGTCCGAACACCATAGCCGCTTGAGGAGCGGCGAGAGGGGCGGTCAACCTCCTGACGGATTCCCGGACTTGGAGGTCATGTGCGTACCACTGTGTTCCGTCGCCGCCCTCACCGCCGCCGCACGGCCGGCGCCGCCGCTCTCGCCGTCGTGCTGACGCTCGGCGGATGCGGGGCGGGTCCCGGCACGGGGGCGGAGGGGCGTGCGGCGTCCCGGACCGGCGACGGCGAGTCCGTCGCCGACTTCCTCCGCCGCACTCTGCCCGTCGGACCCGGCGGCACCGTGATCGCCGCCCACGGCGACCGGCTCGCGTACTGCGGCGGATTCGGCACGGCCGACCGC
>KL568617.1:38457-41657 GCA_000715605.1 Streptomyces speibonae
CGCCGGCGAGCTGCCGCACCGTGTACGACGTCGCGTCGATCACGAAGCAGTTCACCGCGGCCGCGATCGTGAAACTGGAAGTGATGGGCCGGCTGCGGGTGAGCGATCCGATCAGCCGGTTCCTCCGCCACGGCGGTCCCCTCCCGCAGGACAAGCGCGCCATCACCGTCGAGCATCTGCTCACCCACACGTCGGGGCTGACCGAGTCGCTCGGCGACGACTACGACCCGCTGACGCGGGAGCAGCTGGTGCGCCGGGCCCTGTCGTCCGAGCTGCGGTCCGTCCCGGGCCGGGAGTTCCACTACTCCAACACCGGCTACAGCCTCCTCGCGGTCATCATCGAGGAGGCGTCCGGTGAGAGTTACGAGCGGTTCCTGGCCCGGCACCTGTTCCGTCCTGCCGGGATGCGCGACACCGGCTATGTGCTGCCCGACTGGCCGCGGCACCTCGTCGCGGTGGAGTACGACAGCGAGGGGCGCGGACAGGGACGGCCCTTCGACCACCCCTGGGCCCCCGACGGGCCCTACTGGAACCTGCGGGGCAACGGGGGCATGCTCTCCACCGCCCCGGACATGTTCCGCTGGCACCGTGCGCTGCTGGACGACACGGTCCTGCCGGAGCGCGCCAGGGAGAAGCTCTTCGCGCCGCGGGTCCGGGAGCCGGAGTCCGAGAGCCGGTACGGGTACGGCTGGAACATCCGCGACACGCCGGACGGGCCCCCTCGCCTGGCACGACGGCGGCAACGAATGGACGCTGGGGCTGCTGAGCCGCACTCTGCGCGACGGTGTCCTCGTCTTCTGGATCAGCAACCACGCCTACCGCGACGGCGAGTGGGACCTCGAGGACCAGGCGGAAGCACTGACCCTGGGCATCACGGACCGCGTCCGCGCGGAGGAGCCCTGACCGGTCCTCCGGAACCGGTTTTCCGGTGGGCTCATGGGTCTCCGTGTCAGCGCGGCGGCTCGATCAGTCCGACGATGATGCCCTCGGGCCCGCGGAGGGAGCAGAGCACGTTCTTCTCGAACTCGGCGAACTCGCCGATGAGTTCGGCGCCATGGGGGCGCAAGCGGGCCACGGTGTCCCTGATGTCGTCGACGGCGAACATGACGCGGTGCGTGCCGAGGACGTTGTGCGGCTGGTTGCGCACACCGGGGGTGATCGCTTCAGGGCTGCGGCACTTCGCCAGCTCGATCCGGCTGTGACCGTCCGGGGTACGGAGCATCGCGGTGTCGCAGTGGACGCCGTCGAGTCCGGTGGCCCGGTCGGCGAAGGTGCCCCGCGCCTCCATCGTGGCCTCCAGCTCCATGCCGAGTTCCACGAAGAACGCGATGGCGGCATCCAGGTCCTCGACGACGACGCCCACGTTGTGCATCCGCAGAATTGCCATGGCAGCGCACGCTACCGAACTCCCGTGATTTCAGGGTCGTATGACCGCTGCGCTGCCCGTTCGGACAGTGCTCCCGGGCGGCCCCGGTCCCTCTAAGCTTCTACTGGCTTGTAGAACACACGCACCTTCAAGGAGTGGACGCCACCATGGTGTTCAAACGACTGCTCGGCTCGCTCGGTGTGGGCGGCCCCACCGTCGACACGGTCCTCGACCCGGGCCCGTTCCGGCCCGGCACGGCGCTCACCGGCCAGGTCCATCTCGAGGGCGGCAGCACCGCCTTCGACATCGAGCACATCACCCTGGAACTCGTCGCCCGGGTGGAGGTCGAGCACGAGGAGGGCGAGAGCCAGGGCGGTCTCGCCTTCGAGCGGTTCACCGTCGGGGGCGGCTTCCGCCTTGCCGAGGGCGGGCGGCACAGCGTGCCGTTCAGCGTGGTCCTGCCCTGGGAGACGCCGATGACCGAGCTGTACGGCCAGCAGCTGGGCATCGTCCTCGGTGTGCGCACCGAGCTGTCAGTGGCCGGCGCCCGGGACAAGGGCGACCTCGACCCGCTGGCCGTGGGCCCGCTGCCTGTGCAGGAGGCGATCCTGGAGGCGTTCGGTCAGCTCGGCTTCGGCTTCGCGTCGGCCGATCTGGAGTACGGGCACATCGGCGGCACCGGGCAGCAGCTGCCCTTCTACCAGGAGATCGAGCTGACCCCGCCGCCTCGGTACGCGGACCGGATGCGGGAGATCGAGGTGACCTTCCTCGCGCACCCGGGCGGCATGGAGATCGTCCTGGAGGCCGACAAGCGCGGCGGCCCCTTCAGCGGCGGCCACGACGCGCTGACGACGATCACCGTCGGCCACGACGACTCCCGTGACTGGAACGCCGAGATCGACGAGTGGATGCGTCGGCTGACCGAGCAGCGGGCCTCGCACGCGCACGCGCACCACCACGGTTCCGGCCCCGGGGCGGGCGCGGCCCTGGCCGCGGGCGCGGCCGGACTGGCGGTCGGTGTCGCCGGCGGCATGGTCGCCGCCGAAGTCGTCGACGAGATCGGGGACTTCTTCGAAGGGGACGAGGAGGACGAGGAGGACGAGGGCTGACAGCCGGCCCTGTCGGTGGCGGCCCTCACTCCGTGGTGAGGGCCGCCCAGGCGCCGTCCGGCAGGCCGAGCGGGCGTTCCCGCTGCGCCGCGTCGGGCAGGGGCCATGAGCCTCTCTGCTGCGGAGGGCGGACGGTGGTCGTCATGCGGAGGCCGTGACGACGCTCCAGCCGCCGTCGACCATGAGGTGCGAGCCGGTGATGAACGAGGCGTCGTCGCTGCCGAGGAAGGCGATGGCTGAGGCCACCTCCCCGGGCGTGCCGAAGCGGCGGGCCGCGGTCGCGGCGGCTCTGCGGTCGCGTTCGTCGGGCGGGACACTGTCCCACGCCGGCGTGAGGACCGGTCCCGGCAGGACGGCGTTGACGCGCACCTCCGGCCCGTACTCGACGGCGAGTTGTCCGCACAGGGAGAGCAGCGCACCCTTGGAGGCGGCGTAGGCGGGGTGGCCGGGAACGCCGGCGTGCGCGTGGACGGAGGAGGTCAGCACCACCGCGCCGCGCCGTTCGCGCAGGTCGGGCAGGACGGCGCGGAAACCGAGGAAGCTGCCGGTGACATTGACGTCGAGCTGCCGCTGCCAGGAGGCGGCTGTCAGCTCGTGGGCGGGCGCGACCTCCACGGCGCAGGCGTTGCCGACCAGGAGGTCCACCGGGCCGAAACGGTGGGCGGCGGTCACCACGCGATCCCAGTCGGCCTCGGCACAGACGTCGGCGGGGACGAACGCCGCCC
>KL568617.1:41855-43883 GCA_000715605.1 Streptomyces speibonae
CCGCCGCGGCGACGTCGGCGAGTACCACGGCGGCTCCTTCCTGCGCGAGGCGCTCCGCCGTGGCGGCTCCGATGCCTGAGGCCGCTCCGGTCACCACCGCCGTACGGCCGTGGTAGCGGGCGCCGGGACGTCGTGCGGGCTGGTCCATCGTGGGGCTCTGCTCCTTCGTGGTGTCGGGCCGTTGCGGGTCGTCAGCTGTCCATGTGCACAGGGAACACATGCCGCCGGCGGGGTCCGGTCCCGTGCGAGCACGACCAGTTCGGCATCGCGGCCGACGTGCCACACGAACGTCAGACCGTAGTGGAGCAGATGAGCTCCGCGATACGTGCGCTTCCCGTCGGGGCCCGGAACGGCATATGGTACTCAGTACCACTTGGAACCGAGTACCACTGGAGATGGGGCCATAAAGACGGAAAAGACGGAAAGCGTCCGCACCATCGTGCTCACCGGCATCAGCCGCGGTATCGGCCACGAGGCCGCGACGTCTCTGATCCGGCGACGCCCATGGGACCACTACGTCCTGCTGGCCCGAGGCGACGCCGAGGGGCTCGCGGAGTCCTTTGCCGCCGCCACCGGCGGCACGCACATCACCGGAGTCGACTGCGACCTGAGCTCGCTCGCCGACATCACCCGGGCGGCGACGGACATCGTGAACCGGCTCGACGCCGGCCACCTGCCACCGCTCGGCGGCTACCTCGGCAACGCCGGGCTGGTGTGCACCACGGCCGACAAGCACACCGCCGACGGGTACGAGCTGACCTTCGGCGTCAACGTGCTCGCCCACTACGCGCTGGCACGGCATCTGATGCGCCGCTTCACTGCGCCGGCCTGGATCGTCCTGACCACCAGCGACTGCCATTTCGGGCAGTTCCGCTACACGCTCGGGGCCACGCCGCCGCCGCGCTGGGAGGCCCCGCAGCGTCTCGCCACACCGCGCGGCGACGGCCTCCAGGGTGGCGCGCGGGCCTACGCGACCAGCAAGCTCGCCACCGTCTACCTGACGCACGCGCTCGCCCGTCGCCTGCCCCCGGGTGTCGACGTCTTCTCCTACAACCCGGCACTCGTGGCGGGCACCGGGTTCTTCCGGCACTCCCCCGCTCCCTTGCGCGCGCTGCTGAACGGCTTCTTCCGGCTCCAGGTCGCCGTCGGGCGCGGCATGACGCCGCAACGGGCCGGGCTTCTCCTGACGGAGACGATCCTGGCCGGACCGGCCGCGTCGACCGGTTCGTACCTCGACCGCGGCAGCCCGGTCCCCTCGTCACCGGAGTCGTACGACGAAGACCGGGAGGAGGAACTCTGGCACGAGGCCGCACGTCTCGTGGGCCTGTCCGACGATCTCCCGGAGGCCTCACGGGCCCAGGCGTGAGGGCGCCCGGGAGAGCGGGACTATCCTGGTGCGATGAGTTCGAACACGGTGGCCGCGGAGTCCCTGCGTGACCGCAGACGCCGCCAGACCCGTGACCGGATCATCGAGGCCGCGTTCGCGCTCTTCGTCGAGCGCGGCTTCGACGAGGTCACCGTCGACGAGATCGCCCGGCGCGCCGAGACCGGCCGCACCACGTTCTTCCGCTACTTCGGCGACAAGCAGGAGGTCGTCTTCTCCCCGCAGAGCGAGGTGGTGCGGGTCCTGGCTCAGCCACGGCAGGACCCGGCCGCCGAACCGTTGCGGGACTTCGGGCAGGCGCTGGCCGCGTCCCGGCGCCTGGTGACCGAGCTCTGCACCGAGATCGCCCGCCGTCCCGACCACTACGCGCTCTACTACCAACTGGTCGAGCGGCACCCGGAGCTCACCGACCGTCACGCCCGCAAGATCCGGCACTACGCCGGCCTGCTGGAGGAGCACCTCGCCGCCCTCGGCGCACCGCGGACCACCGCCGTGCTCGCGGCCGAGACCGCTCTCGGCTGCTACCAAGCGGCCTGGCGCCTCGCCGGTGACGACGCGGGCGCACTGGTCCGCGAGGTGGAGCAGTCCTTCCGGACCCTTCTGGGCATGCAGCCGGGCGCGCCACCCGCGGGGCCGGCCGGTCG
>KL568617.1:44128-48068 GCA_000715605.1 Streptomyces speibonae
ACCGGCCCCGCCGGGCATCGCGCCCGGTTCGTGTCCACTGCACCCTTTCGTCAGCGTTAGTCCCTTGTGCCGCTTGCGCTTAGGGTGGGTAGAGGGACGAGACCCAGCACAGACGCCCCAACGACCGCGGAGGTGACCGTCATGGCCGAAACCGCGCACCGCATCGACACGGAGGCGACATCCCGGTCCGGGAACGAAACATCTCAGCGGGGGCGCAAGGGGGCCGCGGCCCCGCCGGGTCAGCGCGGGAACACCACCGTGGCCGACGCCGTCGTCGCGAAGATCGCGGGCATGGCCGCCCGCGAGATCCCCGAGGTCCACAACCTCGGCGGCGGAGCGGCACGGGCGCTGGGCGCGGTACGTGAACGCGTGCCCGGTCGCGGAACCAGCGTGACCCAGGGAGTCGGCGTGGAGGTCGGCGAACGCCAGGCGGCCGTCGACCTGCAGGTGGTCGTCGAGTACGGCGCGTCGATCACGGACACCGCCGGGGACGTCCGGGCCAATGTCGTCGAAGCCGTGGAGCGGATGACCGGTCTGGAGGTCGTGGAGGTGAACATCGCGGTGAACGATGTCCATCTGCCGGACGAGGAGGAGCCGGAGCAGGACGAGCGGCGCGTGGCCTGATCGGCCGCCCTCGCGCACGCCCCGGCCCGCTCGTCAGTCGTCGTACGACAGGCCGTGCCCGGTGCGGAAGAGGACCTTGGCCGGGTCGTCGGCCCGCTGGACGGGCACGGGCAGTCGGCCGCGCGGATCGACCCGGCCGGCGATCACCCGCGCGGCGGCGCGCAGTTCGACCTCGGTCCAGCAGTAGCAGGCCAGGGAGGCCGGGACGCCGTCGAGGTGGGCGATGTCGTAGGGGTTGCGCACCGCGAGGTGGACGACCGGGACGCCCGTGGCGAGCAGCCGGGAGACCAGGGTGCGCTGGGTGCTGGTCGCGTCGACGTTCTCGGTGGTGACCACCACGGCATCGCGTCCCCGTGCCGCGGCCACGGCCGCGTCGATCGCCGCCGCGTCGGGGGCCCGGCCGGTGGCGAGGTGGGTGGTGCGGTAGCCCAGTTCGTCGAAGGCCCGGGCCAGTTCGGGCACGGTGGTCCGGGTGTCGTCGGTCGGGAAGGCCGGGGCGGCGCCGACCACGAGCAGCTTGCGCTGCCCGCGGCGCAGCGGGAGCGTCTCGTCCTCGTTGACCAGGAGGGTGGTGGTGCGCTCGGCGATCCGGGCGGCGGCGCGCCGGTGTCCGCGGGCGCCGACGTCCCGGTCGACCTCCCTGCGGGAGACGTAGGGGCTGCCGTCGAGCAGGCCCGCCTTGTCCTTGATCCGGAGGATGCGCAGGACCGACTCCTCGAGCCGGGACTCGGTGATCTCCCCGCTGCGCACGGCGGCCAGGACGCCGTTGTAGGCCACGGCGATGTCCGGCGGGAACAGCAGTTGGTCGGCGCCGGCCTTGAGGGCGAGGACGGGCACGCGGTCGTCGCCGTACTTGGTGCGCACGCCGGTCATGTTGAGGGCGTCGGTGACGATCACGCCGTCGAAGCCGAGTTCGCCGCGCAGCACGCCCTGGAGGATCGCGGGCGACAGGGTGGCCGGGTCGTTGCTGGGGTCGAGCGCGGGGACCTGGAGGTGGGCCGTCATGATCGAGTCGACGCCCGCGGCGATCGCGGCGCGGAAGGGCGGGGCGTCGATGCGCTCCCACTCCTCACGGCTGTGGGTGATCACGGGCAGTCCGGTGTGGCTGTCCTCCCCGGTGTCCCCGTGGCCCGGGAAGTGCTTGGCGCAGGCCACGACGCCGGACCGCTGGTAGCCGCTCACCTGGGCCGCCACCATGCGCGCCACGGCGCGGGGGTCGGCGCCGAAGGAGCGGACGTTGATGACGGGGTTGGCCGGGTTGACGTTCACGTCGGCGACCGGGGCGAAGTTCTGATGGATGCCCAGGGCGGCGAGTTCGGTGCCCGATATCCATCCGGCGGTGCGGGCGTCGGCCAGCGAGCGGCCCGCGCCGAGCGCCATGGCGGCGGGCAGCTGGGTGGCGCCGCTGCCGATGCGGACGTTGACCCCGTGCTCCTGGTCGATGGAGATCAGCGACGGGACGGGGGTGGGCAGGCCGAGCGAGGCCCGCTGCACGCCGTTGGTCAGGTCGGCGATCTGCCGGGGATCGTGGATGTTGTTCGTCCAGCCGTGGAAGCAGATGACACCGCCGATGTGGTACTTGGCGATGAGTTCGGCCACGGTGCGGACGCCGAGTTCCCTGAGGTTGCGTTCCTGGTCGTACTGGCTGGGAGAAGTCGCCGAAGCTCCGTAGAAGTACGGCACGAACAGCTGGCCGATCTTCGCCTCGACGCTCATGCGCGAGATGATCCTCTTGAGTCGCCGGTCCCGCCGGTGTGCGGCCGCGGGGGTGGCCGTGACGCCCACGACACCCGTCGCGCCCGCGGCGACTCCGGTCGCGGTGGCGAGAACGGTGCGCCTGGACAGACTCCGGTCCTGCATGCGGACATGCTCCTTCCAGCCTTGCTCATCAAGGAAGTTGAAGGAAGAGCGCAGTACTCCGTACAGCGCGAAACTAACCTGCACATGACAGGCACGACAAGAGGTCTAGACAAAGTTGGTCCGGACAAAGAGGGCCCGGCTCCCCTAGCCTGACGCCCATGAAAGAGATCAACGGGGTGGAGGTCGTCTCGTTCCCTGACGCGGCGGCCTTTGACGCATGGCTCGCCGAGCACCACACCCGCCGCGAGGGCGTGTGGGTCGAGGTGGCGAAGAAGGGGTCGGGAATCCCGTCGGTCACGGCTGACGAACTGGTCGACGTGGGGTTGTGCTGGGGGTGGATCTCGGGACAGCGCCGCGGCTCGGACGACCGGCACTACCTGCAGAAGTACGGACCGCGACGGCCCAGGAGCCTGTGGTCGCGGGTGAACGTCGAGAAGGTCGCGGCGCTGGCGGCGGCGGGCCGGATGCGCGAGCCCGGCCTCGCCGAGGTCCGGCGGGCGCAGGAGGACGGCCGCTGGGACCGCGCGTACGCGTCGCAGGCGACGGCCGTCGTCCCGGACGACCTGGCCGCGGCGCTCGCCGCGGACCCGGCGGCCCGTGCGGCGTTCGACGCGCTCGACCGGACCACCCGCTACCTGGTGATGCTCCCGCTGCTCCGGGCCACCACGCCGGAGACCCGGCGGACGCGGCTGGAGCGGGCGGTACGCGCCCTGGCCGAGGGCCGGCGGGCGGGGCGGCGCGATCCGGACGGCGGGCCCTGAGGCCCTGGTCGTCAGCAGTTCAGGGTTTGCGCGCCAGACCGGCGGCGATGAGGCGCTCCCAGACGGTGAGTTCGCGCCCGCCGTCTCCGGTGAAGGGGCTGTCCACCGCGTCAGGACGCCACAGGGGTGCGGGAACTATGCCCGGGTCGAGCAGCTCCAGGCCGTCCAGCAGGGCCGCGATCTCCTCGTCCGAGCGCCACCGGCCGCGGCCGAAGGTCTCCTGGAGGACCTTCTCGGCCTCCGCGGTCTCCGGGTTGTTGCCCGAACGGAAGTGGCTGATGAAGAAGTAGCTGCCGGACGGCACGTGGTCGCGCCAGTACCGGACGATTGCGGCCGGGTCCTCGTCGTCGTTCACATGGTGCAGGATGGCGCTGAATATGACGGCCACCGGGCGGTCGAACTCGATGAGCTTCCGCGTGTCGGGGTGCGTACGGATCCGCTCGGGTTCGCGGACGTCGACGGGGACGATGCGGGTGCCCTCGTTCTCCTCGAGCAGCGCGCGGCCGTGGACCAGCACCTGGGGGTCGGTGTCGACGTAGACGACCCGGGACGCCGGGTCGTGCTGCTGCGCGACCTGGTGGACGTTGTCGGCGGTCGGGAGACCGCTGCCCAGATCGATGAACTGCCGCACGTCGGTGGTCGTCGCGATCGTCCGGATCGCCCGGATCAGGGCCGCGCGATTCGCGAAGGCGATC
>KL568617.1:48235-50574 GCA_000715605.1 Streptomyces speibonae
CGATCGTCCGGATCGCCCGGATCAGGGCCGCGCGATTCGCGAAGGCGATCGCCACCGAACCGGGAAGGTCGCGTTTGAAGACGTCACCGACCTGGCGGTCCACCGCGTAGTTGTCCTTGCCGCCCAGCAGATAGTCGTACACGCGGGCGATACTCGGTTTGGTGGAATCGATGGACGAGCCGTCTTCCTTCATGGCGTCATTCTTCCCTGCGCTCCGGCTTGTTGACCACGACTTCGGTGACATAGCGCAAACGCGGGGGCGTTGACGTGCCGGACCGTCGCGGCGGCGGATCGAGGCGCCGTCGTTCACCGGCCCGGCCGGCAGGAGCGCTTGGCGGCTCCGTGGTGCGAGCCGGGCTCAGCTGTCCGCTCGGGTCAGTACGGATTCCAGCAGGGTGAGATCGGCCAGGATCTCGCGCTGCCGGGCGGCGCTGAGGCTCGTGGTGGTCAGGCGCTCCAGCTCCGCCCACGCTTCGTCCACCTTGTCCCGCAGCGCCAGGCTCGCCTCGGTCGCCTCGACGATCACCTCGCACCCGTCCGTGGGTGAGGGGCGGCGGCGCACGAGGCCGGCCTTCCCCATCCGGGAGATGCCGCGCGTCATCGCCGGGGCGTCCGAATCGACGGCCGTCACGAGGTCGACCTGCCGCTGCGGTCCCTGGTCCCACAGCACCATCAGCACGCGTTCCTGCCCCGGACGCGGCCCGCTCTCCCGCAGCAGCCGGCCCGCGAGCGCCTTGTACAGCCGGGCCGCCCGGAGGATCGCGTGGCTGACCGGCCGCGCGCTGAGGGGCGCGGCCCGCTCCGTGGCGTGTTCTCGCATGCCGTGATCGTCCTCCTGGGAAAGTTGGCCGGACAAGGACCGGTTCGGGCCGCAGGAGCGCGTCGTGCCGACGAGCCGAACGGGAGCCGGTCACCGCGACAGATGAGATCGGCGCCCGCGTCCGGTCGTACCTACGACGCCGGCAGCGGAAAGAGGACTGGATCATGAAACTGACGACCGTCACGAACGTCTCCCTCGACGGAGTGACAGAGGGGCATCGGCGGATCGACGTCGGAACAGGGGCGCCGGACGCGGAGGGCGGCGGCGGATTCGAGCGTTTCGGATGGGCCCCGCCGCTCCTCGACGACGCGGCCTCGGCCTTCATCTCCGGGACCTTCCAGCGCGCCGACGCGTTCCTGTTCGGCCGGCGGACCTATGAGATCTTCGCCGGCTCCTGGGGTGCGGGCATGGATCCGGGGAACCCCGTCGGCGAGGCGTTGAACAGGCGGCCCAAGTACGTCGTTTCGAACACGCTCACCGATGCGCGGCGGCCGGGGACCGTCGTATTGTCCGGTGACATCGCCGGCGCCGTCGAGGAGCTGAGGGCCGCGCCGGGCGGCGAGACCCAGGTCTGGGGCAGCGGCACCCTGGTCCGCTGGCTGCTCCGCCACCGGCTGGTGGACGAACTGGTGCTGCTCACCTATCCCGTGGTCGTCGGGCAGGGCAAGCGGCTCTTCCCCGCCACCGGCCCGGACCTGGGACTCGACCTGGTCGATCTGCGGTCCACGCCGAAAGGGCTGACGATCCAGACCTACCGCACCACCGGTCGCCCGGAGTACGAGACGGACACGCCCTGAGCCCGCGAGGGCGTGCCCCTCCACCGATTCGACTCACCGATACGACTTCTCCGACAGCCGGGCCCGTGACCCCGGCGGGCCCCGCATACTGGCTGCCGTGGCCACCTACGACACGCTCGGCACGACCTATGCCAGGACACGTCTGCCGGATCCACGGATCGCCGCACAGATCCGCGGCGCGCTGGGAGACGCCGCCGATGTGATCAACGTCGGAGCGGGGGCGGGTTCCTACGAGCCGCCGGGTACGGTCCTCGCTGTCGAGCCCAGCCGGGTCATGATCGCCCAGCGGCCGCAGGGTGCGGCACCGGCCGTGCAGGCGGTCGCGGAACGTCTCCCGCTTCCCTCCGCCGCGGCCGATGCCGTCATGGCGCTGCTCACCATCCACCACTGGAGCGACCTGGCGGCCGGGCTGCGGGAACTGCGCAGGGTCGCCCGCCGCCGCATCGTCGTCCTGACATGGGACCAGCACGTGTTCCGGGAGCGGTTCTGGCTGGTCCGCGACTATCTCCCGGAGGCCGCGGCCTTCGACGACACCCGCGCCGTCCCGGTCGACCGGTTGCTCGGCCTGCTCGGGGGCGGCCGCCAGGAGCCGGTCCGTATCCCCCACGACTGCGTCGACGGGTTCGCCGCGGCCTGCTGGCGCCGCCCGCACTGCTACCTCGACCCCCAGGTGCGCGCCGGCATCTCGATGCTGGCCCAGACCTGTCTCTTATACACATCTC
>KL568617.1:50818-53381 GCA_000715605.1 Streptomyces speibonae
AGATGTGTATAAGAGACAGGGCCTGCGGACGTGCGACACCATCGACGTGGGTTACCGGCTCGTCGTCTCCGAGCTGTGAGCGGTGCGGTAGCGCAGGAGGACGAACCGCGAAGCGAAGGTGCGGGTCTCGACGAGCTCGAGGTCCACCCGGCGTTCGTCCCGGGGGAAGAACGGAGTACCGCCGCCGACCAGCACGGGGTACACGACGGCCCGGTACTCGTCGATCAGCCCCGCCGCGGCCGCCTGGGCGGCGAGCGTCGCACCACCGATCGCGATCTCGCCCTCCCCCGGCTCGGCCCGCAGCCGCGCGATCTCCTCCGCCACCCCGCCGGAGGCCAGACGGGCGGCCTTGCCCCGCACCTCGGACAACGTGGTGGAGAACACCACCTTGGGAAGCGGATTCCACAGCGCGGCCCACTCGCGCTCCGCGCTGTCGAGCGAGCCCTCCTGCTCGGCGGTCTCCCAGTAGAGCATCGTCTCGTACAGCCGTCGCCCCAGCAGGTGGACGTCGACCCGCCGGATCTCGTCGATCCAGTGGCGGAACACCTCCGAGGCGGGCTCGGACCAGTCGAAGGAGCCGTCCGGCCCGACGATGTAGCCGTCGAGTGAGATGTTCATGGAATAGGTCACGCTGCGCATCGGCCGTCCTCCTGGGTAGTGGCCCCGACCGTACGGCACCGCCCGGTCACCATGCGCTGATGACCGGCGCATCCGGTGCGTGCCGGTGCCAGAACTCGTTGACGCGCGAGAGCCGGGCCGCGGCGGCGATGCCGTGCACGGAGGAAACCCTGCCGTCGCTCACTTCGAACGCCACGACACCCACGACCTTCTCGTCGACCACGGCGACGACGGCCGGGCTGCCGTTCACCCACGCGATGTGCATCGCGAGGGTGCCGCCCGCCAGCCGCCGCTTGGCCTGCGTGGGCTTGAAGCCGCCCTGCACGAGGGACGCGACCCGTTCGCGTGTCCGGTACCGCAGGATCCGCGTGCTCAGTCCGGCGCCGTCCGAGACCGCCGTCACGTCGTCGGTGAGCAGCGCCACCAGCCGTTCGGTGCGCCCCGACGTGGCGGCGGCCAGGAACTCCTCGACGACCCGGCGCGCGGACGCGGGGTCGGCTTCGCCTCCGCGGTGGCGCTCGGCGGTGACCCGGGTCCGGGCCCGGTGCAGGTGCTGCTGGCTCGCGGACTCGCTGATGTCGAGGATCCGGGCGACCTCGGCGTGGCTGTACGAGAACGCCTCGCGCAGGACGTACACGGCACGCTCGACCGGTGAGAGACGTTCCATCAGGATCAGCACGGCCAGGGACACCGACTCGCGCCGCTCGACGGTGTCGGCGGGGCCGAGCATCGGGTCGCCGTCCAGCAGCGGTTCGGGCAGCCAGGCACCGGCCGCGCGCTCGTGGCGTGCCTGCGCCGAGCGGAGCCGGTCGAGGCAGAGGTTGGTGACCACCTTGGTCAGCCATGCCTCCGGCACCTCGATCCGCTCCCGGTCGGCGGCCTGCCAGCGCAGGAACGCGTCCTGCACGGCGTCCTCCGCGTCCGCCGCGGAACCGAGCAGACGGTACGCCAGCGAGGCCAGCCGTGCCCGGCCGGCCTCGAAGCGGTCGATGGCTGCGACGTCCATGCGGGACAGCCTAGGCGGCAGCTCCCACACCGGCGCGCTCGTTCGTGGCCGCCAGTCGGCGCCTGCGCTTCGGCATCCCGAAGGTCGGGTGGGCGATGCCCCACCCCGCCCCCGTGAGCACGCCCGACTTGAGCCGTGCGGCGGTCCGGCCGCCCAGGAACCAGCTCTTCGACCGGGCGTCGCCGTCCACCATCTGGAAGATCGCGTCCCGTCGTCCGAGGCTGATGTGGTTGCCGTAGTACTTCAGCCCGTTCACCGGGACCTCCCGGCCTGTCAGACGGGCGATGATCGCGGCGGTCGCCTGCATGTTGGTGAAGCCGGCCGAGGCGCAGGACATGGGCAGGGGCCGGCCGTTCTCGCCGATGGCGTAGGCGCTGTCACCTGCGGCGTAGATGTCCGGGTGGGAGACCGAGCGCATCGAGCCGTCGACGACGATCCGGCCGTTCTCCGTGACCTCCAGTCCGGCGGCGGCCGCGATGGGGTGCACGGCGAACCCCGCCGCCCACACCGTCGCGTCGGCCGGGACGGAGGTGCCGTCGGCCGCGACCGCGCGGCCCGGCTCGACGGCGGTGATGCGGGTGTGTTCGTGGACGGTGATGCCGAGCCGGTCGAAAGCCTGCCGCAGGTGCAGGCGGGCCTTCGGGGAGAGCCAGGCGCCCGGCTCCTCGCGGGCGGCGAGCGCGACCGAGAGGTCGGGCCGGGATTCGGCGAACTCGGTGGCGGTCTCGATGCCGGTCAGCCCTTCGCCGACGACCAGGACGGTGCCGCCCTCCTTCAGCCCGGCGAGGTGCTCGCGCAGCCGCAGCGCGGAGGGCCGGCCCGTCACGTCGAAGGCGTGATCGGCCACGCCGGGGACTCCGTGGTGGGCGACGGAGCTGCCGAGCGCGTAGAGAAGGGTGTCGTACTGTCTCTTATACACATCTCTGATGGCGCGAGGGA
>KL568617.1:53525-54775 GCA_000715605.1 Streptomyces speibonae
CGGTCCTGCGGCCGGCGTCGATGCCGGTCACCCGGGCCACGCGCAGCCGCACCCCGGTGCCTGCGAACACGTCGGCGAGCCTGCGGGAGGGGACGGCCTGTCCGGTCGCGAGCTGGTGGAGGCGCATCCGCTCGACGAAGTCGGGCACGGCGTTGACGACGGTGATGTCGGTGTCGGCCGGCGAGAGCCGACGGGCCAGGTTCCCGGCGGCGAAGGCTCCGGCGTATCCGGCACCCAGGACGACGATGCGGTGCTTCATGACGCTGCTCCTGTCTCGTTCGCGTGTCCTTTGAACGAGACCGCCACGCGATTCCTGACAGCAGCCGGATGTGACCCCGGTCACTGACGGGTGGGTCACCCGGACGACTGGAGCATGCGGCCACTCGGCCTACGAAGGCGCTCGGTGTGCGCGTGGCCGCCGGTGGGTCGGCATACCGTCCACCCAGCCGGATGAGCGCTGTGCCGCTAGTGAGTGAGGACTGTGATGGCGACCCACACCGAGCCGGTGGCTCCGGTACCCGTGGCCGAGCGCCGGGGACGGGGCCACGTGGTGGTCTCCTGGCTGACCACCACCGATCACAAGAAGATCGGCCACCTCTACCTCATCACGTCGTTCGGCTTCTTCCTGATCGGTGGCGTTCTCGCCATGGCGATCCGTGCGGAGCTGGCGCGACCGGGCCTTCAGATCCTGTCCAACGAGCAGTACAACCAGGCGTTCACGATGCACGGCACGATCATGCTGCTGTTGTTCGCGACGCCGACGTTCGCGGGGTTCGCCAACGCGATCATGCCCCTGCAGATCGGCTCCCCCGACGTGGCGTTCCCCCGCCTGAACATGCTCTCGTACTGGCTGTTCGCCCTCGGCGGGCTGATCGTGATGGGCAGCTTCCTCACCCCGGACGGCTCGGCCGACTACGGGTGGACCGCCTATACGCCGCTCAGCGGCATCGACCGCACCCCTCAGATCGGCGGCGACCTGTGGATCATGGGGCTGGCACTGGCGGGATTCGGCACCATCCTCGGCTCGGTCAACTTCATCACCACCATCATCTGCATGCGCGCCCCCGGCATGACGATGTTCCGGATGCCGATCTTCACCTGGAACGTGCTGCTCACCTCGGTTCTCGTGCTGCTGGCCTTCCCCGTGCTGGCCGCCGCCCTGCTCGCGCTGGCGGCCGACCGGAAGTTCGGCGCCCACATCTTCGACGCGGCGAACGGCGGGCCGGTCCTGTGGCAGCACCTGTTCTGGT
>KL568617.1:54980-55596 GCA_000715605.1 Streptomyces speibonae
CCTGTGGCAGCACCTGTTCTGGTTCTTCGGCCACCCCGAGGTCTACATTCTCGCCCTGCCGTTCTTCGGCGTGGTCACCGAGATCATCCCGGTGTTCTCCCGCAAGCCGATCTTCGGCTACATGGGGCTCGTCGGTGCCACGATCACCATCACCGGGCTCTCCGCGACCGTCTGGGCGCACCACATGTTCGCCACCGGCGCCGTGCTGCTGCCGTTCTTCTCCTTCATGAGCTTCCTCATCGCCGTCCCGACGGGCGTGAAGTTCTTCAACTGGATCGGCACGATGTGGAAGGGCTCCCTGTCCTTCGAACCTCCCATGCTGTGGGCGATCGGGTTCCTGGTCACCTTCCTCTTCGGCGGGCTGACCGGCGTGCTGCTCGCCTCACCCCCGCTGGACTTCCACGTCCACGACAGCTACTTCGTCGTCGCCCACTTCCACTACGTGCTGTTCGGCACGATCGTGTTCGCGATGTTCGGCGGATTCAGCTTCTGGTGGCCGAAGATGACCGGCACCATGCTCGGCACCCGTCTCGAGTACATCCACTTCTGGACCCTCTTCGTGGGCTTCCACACCACGTTCCTCATCCAGCACTGGCTCGGCGCCGAGGGCATGCCC
>KL568618.1:0-1997 GCA_000715605.1 Streptomyces speibonae
TGGCCCGGCGGCAGTTGCTGTACTTCGACGGGCGCGGGCCCGGGCGGGTCACCGAGGTGCTCGGTGATCTCGCCGGCGCCGACCGGGTCGCCGTCCTCGTGCCCGGCTCCGACACCTCGATCGACACCTACGGCCGGTTCCGCGCCGCCGCCCAGGCCCTGCACCAGCGGCTCGGCGGGCGCGCCGCCGTCGTGGCCTGGCTGGGCTACGAGACGCCCGGCACCCTCAGCACCGCCGTCGCCACCACCGACCGCGCCGAGGAGGCCGCCCCCGCGCTCCGGACGCTGGTGCACGACGTGCGGGCCGTCGCCGGACCGCGCACCCGGGTCTCCCTGCTGTGCCACTCCTACGGCTCCGTCGTCTGCGCCCGCGCCGCCGCCGGTCTCGACGTCGACGACATCGCCCTCCTCGGCAGCCCCGGCACCGGCGCCGACACCGCCGCCGGTCTGCGCACCCGGGCCCGGATCTGGGCCGCCCGCGCCGCCGGCGACTGGGTGCAGCACGTCCCGCACGTCAGCCTCGGCCTCTTCGGCACCACCGTCGGCTTCGGCACCGACCCGGTGTCCCCGGCCTTCGGCGCCCGGGTCTTCGCGGCCGGCGACGGCGGCCACAGCGACTACTTCGCGCCCGGCTCCCCCTCCCTGACCAACCTGACCCGGATCGTCCTCGGCGAGACCCAGGCGGTGACCCCATGACTTCTCCCGCAGCCGCGATACGCGACGCCGCCCGGCGCGTCGACGCGACCACCCCCGTCCACCGCGACCGGGCCGTGGACGCCCTGCGCGCCGCCGCCATCCTCGGCGTCGTCCTGGGCCACTGGCTGGTCACCGCCCTCGTCGCCGACGGCCGTACGCTGCGCACGGCCAGCCCGCTCCAGCACATGCCGTGGCTGGCCCCGGTCTCCTGGGCGTTCCAGACGCTCGCCGTGTTCTTCCTGGTCGGCGGCCATGTCGCGACCCTCTCGTACGGATCGGCCCGCGCCCGCGGCATCCCGTACCACCGGTGGCTGCGAGCCCGGATGGCCCGGCTGTTCGCACCCGTCGCCGCCGTCCTCACCCTGTGGACGGTCGTCGCCGTCGCCCTGGCGCTCTCCGGGACCGAGTACGCCACCCTCCGCACGCTGGTGAAGCTCGCCCTGTCGCCGATGTGGTTCCTGCTGGTCTTCGCCGCGCTCACCGCCGCGACGCCGCTCCTCACCCGGCTCCATCCGCTGTGGCCGCTCGCCGTGGTCCTCCACGTCGACCTGCTGCGGTTCGGGCTCGGCGCCCCCGAGGGGATCGGCCTGCTGAACGTGGCGGCCGGCTGGCTGGTGCCGTACACCCTGGGTGCCGCGTGGACGCGGGGCGAGCTGGAGCGCCGCCGGTCAGGCTGGTTCCTCCTGCTCGCCGGGTCGGCGGCCACGGCCGCGCTCGTCGCCCGGGCCGGGTATCCGGCGTCGATGGTGGGCGTCCCGGGCGCCGGGGTGTCCAACCTCGACCCGCCGACGCTGGCCGTCGTCACCTTCGGCCTCGCCCAGTGCGGGCTCGCGCTGCTGCTGCGCGACCGGCTGCGCCGCGCGATGCGGCGGCCCGTCGCCTGGGCGGCGGTGGCGCTGGTCAACCTCTGGGCGATGACGGTCTTCCTCTGGCACCAGACCGCCCTGATGGCGACCACCGCCACCGGCCTACTGGCCGGCCCGCTGCCCGGACTGCACACCGTGCCCGACGGCCTCGGCTGGGTCGCCGCCCGGCTGCTCTGGCTGCCCGTGTTCGCCCTCGCCCTCCTGCTCTGCTGGGCGGCGTTCCGGCACGGGGAGCGGGGCGGCGGCGGGCGGCGCGGGCGGTCCCGGGTGGTGCGTGCGCACCGGCCCGCGACGGAGGACGTGCGTCATGTCTAGGCTGAAGCGCGTGGCGGACAAGGGGGCGAGGACCGTCCTGCGGTGGCTTCGGGCGCTGCGGGGCGATCTGCTGACGGTGCGTGCCGACCCGCTGCCGTCTGTCTCTTATACACATCTCTGA
>KL568618.1:2205-4474 GCA_000715605.1 Streptomyces speibonae
CTGCCGCCGTCGGAGTGGCTGCGCTGGGTGCCGCACGGCGTCGTGTGCCTGGCCGCGTTCGGCATCTTCTTCGGTGACCTGGACCAGCTCATGGGGCACGGAAGGATCGGCGAGGGCAACGCCCTGCTGGTCGCGCTCGGACAGTGCGCGGCGGCCGTCCTCGCGCTGCGGCGTCCGGTGCCGGCGCTGTGGCTGTCGCTCACCGCCTCGTTGGCGGGTGCGGTCCTGGAGCGCCGCATGCTGATGGCCGGCCAGATCGACGGGTTCCCGTGGCCCTGGACCCAGTGGGGGGTCGCCACCCACACACTGGTGCTGCTGCTCCTCACCCTGCGGGTGCCCACCCGCGCCGCCGTCGTGGCGCTGGCCGTGACGGCCCTGCAGACGTATGTCCTCCAGGGCCTGTGGGGCGCGTGGAACCACGTGAGCAACGGCGAGGTCGCCGTCATCCTGTTCGCCCTCGCCGTCGTTCTCGGCAGCGCCCTGCGCGGCCGCCGCGAGGCGCGCGCCGAACTCCTCCAGCAGACCACGCTCACCGCCGAGGAACGCGCCCGGCGCACCCTGCTGGAGGAACGCGGCCGCATCGCGCGGGAGCTGCACGACGTGGTGGCGCACCACATGTCGGTGATCTCCATCCAGGCCCAGGTCGCCCCGCACCTGGTGGCGGACCCGTCCGACGAGCTGAAGGAGAACCTCGCCGGCATCCGGCAGAACGCCGTGGAGGCGCTCACCGAACTGCGCCGCGTCCTGGACGTCCTGCGCGCCGAGCACCCGGCCCCCGGCGAGCGCGCGGACGCCCCGGACACCACCCGGCACGCGCCGCAGCCCACCCTCGACCGCCTCGGCGCGCTGGTGGAGAACACCCGCGCCGCCGGACTCACCGTCACCACCGAGATCAGCGGCGAGCGGCGCCCGCTGCCGCCCGGCGTGGAACTGTCGGCGTACCGGATCGTGCAGGAGGCGCTGAGCAACGTGCTGCGGCACGCCCCCGGCGCGACCGCCCACGTGGCCCTGGCCTACGATCCGCACGGGCTGCGGGTGCAGGTCGTCAACACCGGCCCGGCCCGCGAGGCACCGCCGTCCGCCGGCGCCGGGCACGGGCTGCTCGGCATGCGGGAGCGGGCCGTGATGCTGGGCGGGAGGCTGACGGCCGGTCCCTGGGCGGGACGCGGCTACAGGGTCGACGCCTACCTCCCGGCTTCCGCACCGCCCGCCACCGAACCCCCCTCCCAGGACGGCACCGCATGATCCGTGTACTCATCGCCGACGACCAGCAGATGGTCCGCCAGGGCTTCACCGTGCTGCTCAACACGCAGCCCGACATCGAGGTGGTCGGCCAGGCGGTGGACGGACTCGACGCGGTCGCGCAGGTCGGTGAGCTGGCACCGGACGTGGTGCTGATGGACATCCGGATGCCCGAACTCGGCGGTATCGAGGCCACCGCCCGGATCACCTCCGCCACCCCGGAGGTCAGGGTGCTGGTGCTGACCACGTTCGACCTCGACGAGTACGTGTACGAGGCGCTGCGCGCCGGGGCGTCCGGCTTTCTGCTCAAGGACGCCTCCGCCGACCAGCTCGCCGAGGCGGTGCGGGTGGTGGCGGCCGGGGACGCGCTGCTCGCACCGGGTGTCACCCGGCGGCTGATCGCCGAGTTCTCCCGGCTCGACCCCCGGCCCCGCACCCCGCTGAGACAGCGCGTCGGCGAGCTGACCGAACGCGAGACGGAGGTGCTCGCGCTGATCGCCCAGGGCTTGTCGAACGCCGAGATAGCGCTGCGTCTGGTGGTGGCCGAGCAGACCGTGAAGACGCATGTCGGCAGGATCCTGGTCAAACTGGGCCTGCGGGACCGCACCCAGGCCGCGGTGTTCGCCTACGAGTCGGGGCTGGTACGGCCCTCCGGGTACTGACCTCCCGGCACACCCTCTGTACCGGCAGGTAACCGCGTGCGGCCTGCGTAGTACCTGAGACGGACGCCCCGGAACCCCTCTCAGCGGGGACGACCGCGACCACCCGGTCGGCCTACCGTGTGAGCGTGACCGAGACGACGCACCAGCAGAACCCGGGCGCCCCGCGGGGCGGCGACGGGGCCGGGACGCGCAGCCCGGAGTACCGGCTGGCCCAGAGTGCCCTGCGGGGACTGCGCGAGGACCTGTTCCACGACCCCTTCGCCTACCGCCCGCTGCCGCCCCGGCACACCGACGGTCCCTTCGTCCGGCGGCTGCCCGGCAGGCTGCGGCAGTCCGCGCGGCACCTGCCGCACGCCGCGGTGGCG
>KL568618.1:4664-8033 GCA_000715605.1 Streptomyces speibonae
GCGGCACCTGCCGCACGCCGCGGTGGCGGCGGTCGCGCTGCTCACCCTGGCCGTCGGCTCGCTGTCGAGCGGTCTGCCCGGAGGTGACCTGCCGTCCCTGCTGAGCGGCGTGCTGTGCGCGCTGCCGGTGCTCGCCACACTCGTCCGGCCGGTCGGCGCCTTCTGGCTGTCGCTCGCCGTCACCCCGGTGGTGGCGGTCCTCTACGGCAACGGTCTGGAATGGCCGTGGATGCCCGGCGCGTTCGTCTCGCACCTGACGGTGCTGGTCGTCGTCGCCCTGCGCACCCGGCCGCGCACCGCCGTGTGGATGTGGGGGATGACGTTCGCGTACGCCCTCCTCTCGGACCTCGCCTTCACCGGCTCGTACTACTACTCCAACAGCGCTCCCATGCTGGTGGTGTCCGCCTTCGCCCTGCTCCTGGTCTCCCTGTGGCACGTCCGGCACGCGGCCCAGCAGGAGGTGACCGCCCAGCAGACGGTGACCGCGCACGAGCGGTCCCGGCGCACGGCGCTGGAGGAGCGCACCACCATCGCCCGCGAACTGCACGACGTGGTGGCCCACCACATGTCGGTCGTCGCCATTCAGGCCGAGGCCGCGCCGTACCGGGTGGAGAACCCGCCGCCCGAGCTGGAGCGCGCCTTCGCCACCATCCGGGAGAACGCGGTGGCCGCCCTCACCGAGCTGCGCCGCATCCTCGGCGTGGTCCGCGCCGAGGACTACGAGGCCCCGGACGCCCCGCAGCCCACCCTGGCCGACCTGGACGACCTGCTCGTCAACGTGCGCGACGCCGGCCTGACCGTGGACAAGACGGTGACCGGCGCGGTGCGGGAGCTGCCGCAGGGCGTCGAGCTGTCGGCGTACCGGATCGTGCAGGAGGCGCTGAGCAACAGCCTGCGGCACGCGCCCGGCGCGAGCGCCCGCGTCGAGATCGCGTACGTCCTCGGCGGACTCGGCGTGCGCGTCGTCAACGGCCCGGCCCCCGAGCCCAGCCTCGTGAAACCCTCGCCGGGCGCCGGTCACGGCATCACCGGCATGCGCGAGCGGGTCACCATGCTGAACGGGGAGATGACGGCCGGGTCCACCGACGACGGCGGCTACGAGGTCGCCGTCTTCCTGCCGGTCACCACGGCGAACGAGGGTGAGGCATGACCATCCGTGTGCTGATCGCGGACGACCAGATGATGGTGCGCGAGGGGTTCTCGGTCCTGCTCGGCGCGATGCCCGACATCGAGGTCGTCGGCGAGGCCGTCAACGGCCGGGAGGCGGTCCAGCGGGTCCGCGAGCTCGCCCCCGACGTGGTGCTGATGGACATCCGCATGCCCGAGCTGAACGGCATCGAGGCCACCCGGGAGATCGTCGCCGCCGGCGGCGACGCCAAGGTCCTCGTGCTGACCACCTTCGACCTCGACGAGTACGTCTACCAGGCGCTGCGCGCGGGCGCCTCCGGCTTCCTGCTCAAGGACGCCTCCGCCCGCCAGCTCGCCGACGGGGTGCGGGTCGTCGCGTCCGGCGAGGCGCTGCTCGCGCCGACGGTCACCAGGCGCCTGATCACCGAGTTCTCGAAGCTGTCCGAGGCGCCCCGGCTGATGCCGTCCGCGCAGGCGGCGTACGGTGATCTGACCGAGCGGGAGACGGAGGTGCTGGTGCTGATCGCGCAGGGCCTGTCGAACGCGGAGATCGCCGAGCGGCTG
Source organism: Streptomyces speibonae (assembly GCA_000715605.1). GTDB lineage: Bacteria > Actinomycetota > Actinomycetes > Streptomycetales > Streptomycetaceae > Streptomyces > Streptomyces speibonae. The sequence goes on from KL568618.1 coordinate 6,357, forward strand.
GTGGTCGCCGAGTCGACGATCAAGACGCACGTCAGCCGCATCCTGGTGAAACTGGGCCTGCGGGACCGCACCCAGGCGGCGGTGTTCGCCTACGAGGCCCGGCTGGTCACCCCGGGCTGACCCTGGCCAGGGGGCGGGGTGCGCGGCTACCGTCCGTGCGTATGGCTGCCCTTGACGACCTCGCGTTCGACCCGTGGAACCCCGCGTTCGTCGCCGACCCGTACCCCGCCTACGCCGAGCTGCGGGAAGCGGGCCGGGTGCGCTACTTCGAGTCGACGAACCAGTGGCTCGTCGGCCACCACGCGGACGTCTCGGCCCTGCTGCGCGACCGGCGCCTGGGACGGACCTACCAGCACCGCTTCACCCACGAGGAGTTCGGCCGCACCGCCCCGCCGCCGGAGCACGAGCCGTTCCACACCCTCAACGACCACGGGATGCTCGACCTCGAACCGCCGGACCACACCCGCATCCGCCGCCTGGTGTCGAAGGCGTTCACCCCGCGCACGGTGGAGCGCCTGCGCCCGTACGTCGAGCGGCTGGCCGGTGAGCTGGCCGACGCCCTGGTCGCGGCGGGCGGCGGTGACCTGCTCACGGACGTGGCCGAGCCGCTGCCGGTCGCGGTGATCGCCGAGATGCTGGGCATCCCGGAGGCGGACCGGGCCCCGCTGCGCCCCTGGTCGGCGGACATCTGCGGGATGTACGAGCTGAACCCGCCGGAGGAGACGGCGCAGAAGGCCGTCCGGGCGTCGCTGGAATTCTCGGAGTACCTGCGGGAGCTGATCGCCGAGCGCCGCGAGAACCCGGGCGAGGACCTGATCTCGGGCCTGATCGCCGCCCACGACGAGGACGACGACCGGCTCACCGAGCAGGAGATGATCTCCACCTGTGTGCTGCTGCTGAACGCGGGCCACGAGGCCACCGTGAACTCCACGGTGAACGGCTGGTGGGCGCTGTTCCGCCACCCCGATCAGCTCGCCGCCCTGCGCGCGGACCACTCCCTGGTCCCCTCCGCCGTGGAGGAGCTGATGCGCTACGACACCCCGCTCCAGCTCTTCGAGCGCTGGGTGCTCGACGAGATCGAGATCGACGGGCAGGTGATCCCGCGGGGCGCGGAGATCGCGATGCTCTTCGGCTCCGCCAACCACGACCCGGCCGTCTTCACCGACCCGGAGCGCCTGGACCTCACCCGCCGCGACAACCCGCACATCTCCTTCAGCGCCGGCATCCATTACTGCATCGGCGCGCCACTGGCCCGCATCGAGCTGGCGGCGTCGATGACGGCCCTCCTGAGGAAGGCCCCGACCCTGCGTCTCGCGACGGAACCCCGACGCAAGCCGAACTTCGTGATCAGGGGCCTGGAGGGACTGGCCGTGGAAGTGGGCTGATCACCCGTTCGGATGGTCCGGTCACAGTTCGGCCCGGTGCTCGTCCATGGCCGGGCAGGCTGGTGAGCGCCTGCGAAGGAGGGCACCATGACGGTCATGACGCAGCACATGGCTCAGATGTCCGTGGAGGAGTTCGAGGAGCTCGCTGCCCACGTGGCGAAGAGGTTCGACGCCGTCAGGTTGGAGTTCATCAACGGACGGGTCGGGATCAAGGGCATGACGGACGGCAACCACAGCGAGATCATCCGCTGGCTGCAGGAGTGTTTCCTCCTGGCGGGCAGCGGCCTGTGGT
>KL568618.1:8243-14221 GCA_000715605.1 Streptomyces speibonae
CCTGTGGCTGTACGGAGGCGGGGAGCTGGGGCTGCGGATCGAGAAGTACCGCAGGGGCCGTGCCCTCCCGGACGCGGTACTCGCACCCCGTGGGACGTTCGCGGGTAAGGGGGACTGGGCCGACACGGAAGGCGTGATCATGGCGGTCGAGGTCACGTCCTACGACTCGGACACCCACCGCCGGGACCGTGAGGAGAAGCCCGCCGGGTATGCGGATGCGGGTATTCCGTACTATCTGCTGATCGACCGCGACGACTGCTCCGTCACGCTGTTCAGCGACCCGTCACCGACGGACGGCTACCAGATCACCGTCAGGAAGACGTTCGGCCACAAGCTCTCCCTGCCGGAACCCCTCGGTATCGAACTCGACACCGAGGAGCTCAAGCGGTACGTCGACTGACGTTCCCGTCAGCTCGTCATGTCCCTGCGCCGCAGCCCGGCCAGCCCCGCCGCCGTCAGGGCCGCCGCGAGCGCCGTGAGGACGAGGAGCGGGGGCCACTCCATGGGCCCGCCCGGCAGCTTCGGCAGATGACCGAACGGCGACAGGTCCAGCACCGCCCGCGGGGCGTCCAGGACCGGGCCGACCCAGCCGATCAGCAGCACCGCACCGGCCACGCCCCACGCGCCCGTCGCCGCCCCGGGCACGAGTCCGTACATCAGCACCGCGATCCCGCCGACCGCCCAGACCGCCGGGACCTGCACCAGGCACGCCCCCAGGATCGGGCCCGCCTGCTCACCGTGGCCCACGGCCAGTCCCAGACCCGCGAGCAGCATCAGCAGCACCGACCCGCCGAACGCGGGCGCCAGGTGCCCGGCGGCCCAGCGCAGCCGCCCGACCGCCCCGGCGAGGACCGGTTCGGCGCGGCCCGAGGTCTCCTCGGCGTGCAGCCGCAGCACCGACGCCACGATGTACAGGGCGGCCACCAGCCCGAACATGCCGGCCATCGCGGCGAGGAACGCGTCGGTCAGCCCGGACTGCCCACCCATCCGCTGGAAGATCTCCCGCGCGTTGTCGTTGTCCCCGACGAGATCGGCCGCCCCCTTCGCCATCCCGCCGTACACCAGCCCCGCCAGCAGGAAGCCGATGCTCCACCCGAGCACACCGCCCCGCTGCAGCCGCCAGGCCAGCGCGCCCGCGCTGCCCAGCCGTCCGGCGGCCGGACCCGGGCGGCTCGGCAGGAAGCTCATGCCGACGTCCCGGCGCCCGGCGAGCGCGTACGCCACCGCCGCCTGGAGCAGCACCGCGCCGACGAACAGGCCGAGCACCCACCACCGTTCACCGGCGAAGGCCCGCAGGTTCGACAGCCAGCCGAGCGGCGAGGCCCAGGTCAGCGGGGAGGACCCGTCGTCCTTCGCGGAATCGCCCGCCGCCCGCAGCACGAACGCGGCCCCCAGCACGGCCGCCGTCAGCCCCCGCGCGAGCCGCGCGCTCTCCGTCAGCTGCGCCGCGATCGCCGCCATGGTCGCGAAGAGCATCCCCACGCCCGCGACCCCCAGCCCGAACGCGAGCGAGCCCGCCGCGCCCTGCCCGGCCAGGCCGGCCGTCACCAGCAGCGCCAGCGCCCCGTTCGCGACGGCCGCCGCGAGCAGCGCCGCCGTCAGCGCGGCCCGCCGCCCGACCGTCCCGGACATCACCAGCTCCTGACGCCCGCTCTCCTCCTCGTCCCGGGTGTGCCGTACGACCACCAGCAGGCCGGTGACGGCGGCCAGCACGCCCGCGGTGATCCCGACCCGCCAGGCGGTCAGCGCGCCGAGGGAGTCGCCGAAGACGGGGCCGACCATGGCCCGCAGGGAGGAGTTGGTGCCCATCTGCGCGACCAGGTCGGCGCGTTCGGCGGGGGTGCCGTACAGCCCCTCGATCGTGCTCGGCATGGACAGCACCAGCAGGGCGTTCACCGCGACCCAGACCGGGATCATCACCCGGTCCCGGCGCAGCGCGAACCGCAGCAGGATGCCGGTGCCGGCGAACTGGCGCGCGCTCGCGGGCCGTACGGCGAAGGCGGCGGCGCTCATCGGGCCGTCACCTCGTCCTGCGCGTCCTGGTAGTGCCGCAGGAACAGCTCCTCCAGCGTCGGCGGGGTGGACGTCAGCGACCGCACGCCCGTCTCGCTCAGCGAGCGCAGCACCGCGTCGAGCCGGTCGGTGTCGACCTGGAGCCGCACCCGGTGGCCCTGTACGTCGAGGTCGTGCACGCCCGGCAGTCCGGCGAGGCCGTTCGGCGGACCGGCGAGCTCGGCGCTCACGCTGGTGCGGGTCAGATGGCGCAGCTCGGCCAGCGAGCCGCTCTCCACGGTGCGCCCCTTGCGGATGATGCTGACCCGGTCGCACAGCTCCTCCACCTCGCTGAGGATGTGCGACGACAGCAGCACGGTCCGCCCGCGGTCGCGCTCCTCGGCGACACAGCGCTGGAAGACCTCCTCCATCAGCGGGTCGAGGCCGGAGGTCGGCTCGTCGAGGATCAGCAGGTCGACGTCGGAGGCGAACGCGGCGACCAGGGCGACCTTCTGCCGGTTGCCCTTGGAGTAGGTGCGGCCCTTCTTCGTCGGGTCCAGCTCGAAGCGCTCGGTCAGCTCGGCGCGGCGCCGCGGGTCCAGGCCGCCGCGCAGCCTGCCGTACAGGTCGATGACCTCGCCGCCGGAGAGGTTGCGCCACAGCGTCACGTCGCCGGGGACATAGGCGATGCGGCGGTGGATCTCCACGGCGTCCGTCCACGGGTCCCGTCCGAGCACCTGCGCGGCACCGGCGTCGGCGCGGAGCAGGCCGAGCAGGACGCGGATGGTGGTGGACTTGCCGGAGCCGTTGGGCCCGAGGAAGCCGTGGACCTCACCGGACCCGACGCTCAGGTCGAGTCCGTCCAGCGCGTGGGTCCGGCCGAACGACTTGTGCAGCCCGGACACGGTGATGGCCTTCGTCATGCTTCGGAACGTACGCTTCCTTCAGAAATTTGTGAAGTTAAGGAAGCGTATAAATCCACCGCCGGTAAACTTGATCACGGGAGCGGGAGAGGAGTGGACATGAGTGAGCCGAGCGAGGCGGACCGGGATCCGGAGACGGTCTCGCGGTTCGTCGAGCACTTCGCGGCGCACCTGGTGGAGGCCGGCCTGCCGCGGATGCCCGCCCGTGTCTTCGTGGCCCTGCTGGCCTCCGACACCGGGGTGCTGACCTCCGCCGAACTGGGCGAAACGCTGAAGATCTCACCGGCCGCGGTGTCCGGGGCGGTGCGCTACCTCGCCCAGCAGCACATGGTCTCCCGCGAGCGCGAACCCGGCTCCCGGCGGGAGCGGTACCGGGTCCACGGTGACCAGTGGTACGAGGCCCTCGCCAATCGCGACGCCGTCATCAGGCGCTGGGAGGACGCCCTGCGCGAGGGTGTCACCAGCCTGGGCGAGGCCACTCCGGCAGGCCGCCGGCTGGCGGAGACGCTCGCCTTCCTCGAGTTCGTGGAGAAGGAGCTCGAGGCGATGATGGAACGCTGGCGGACGCATCGGGAGGAGCGGTTCGGGCGGGGCTGAGGGTGAGGTGGCGAGGGTGGAGTGACTGATCGGATACTCTGAGTCACGGCTGGTCCGTATCACCGGGGAGGGCGCATCATGACAGTCATGGCAGAGCGACCGACGACCAGCGGCACCGAGTCAGGCAGCTTCGAGGACCTGCTGAGGACTCTCGACGAGCTGGACGTGCCCGACGGCTACAAGGCCGAGATCATCAGGGGGACCATCGTCGTGTCGCCGTGGTCCAAGGGGTATTACCACCGAGTCATGCGCCAGGTGTGCAGGCAGCTGGAACCCCACCTCCCCGCCGGGCACTCCATCGGCTTCGGCCCGTTCCTCTACGTCTTTCCCGGCGACGAGCGCGCGTACGGACCGGATGTTCATGCCGCGCCCGACAGCGCCTTCGAGACGACCAGCCGCCACCTGGACGGCGAAGCCCTCTCCTTCGTCGCCGAACTGACCTCCCCGTCCACCCGCGACGACGACATGACGGACAAGGTCGAGACCTACGGAAAGGCGGGTGTCCCCGTCTACCTCCTCCTCGACATGCAGGAGGAGCGGGCCACGGTCTTCTCGATGCCCTCGGCCAAGGGCTACGAGTCCCGCGACACCAAGCCCTTCGGCGAGAAGCTCGCCATCCCCGCCCCGTTCGACAGCGTGCTCGACACGACCGACTTCAAGGCGCCCCAGCCCTGACGCGCCCCTACCGCGCGGGCAGTACCAGCCCCCACGCCCCCTCCCGCACCACCCACGTCCGCGTGCGTACCGGGCCCGACACCGTCGCGTCCGCCCGGTAGCGGAAGTGGGCGCCCGACACGGTCACCGTGCGGCCCTCGGCCGAGAGCGCGGACGCCTCCGTGCCCACCGACGCCGGGCGCACCTCCACCTGGGCGCGGCCGGGAGCGCCCGGCATCACCGAGACGCCCTCCACGGGCTGCCCCAGATCGACCAGCGTCGCCCCGTCCACCTCCACCCGCAGCCGCGCCGGTCCCCCCTCCGGCGCGGACACGGTCCCGGACGGCCGCGCCGGCACCAGGGTCCGTACCAGCGTCCGGTACGTCCGCAGCCAGGGGCGCCCCGCCCCGCCGGCCGCGTCCTCCCGCACCGGTGTCACCCCGCCCACCGGCGGGATCCGCAGCGTGCCGAGCACCACCCCGTCGCTGTCGTCCACCAGCAGGTCCATCCGGCGCTCCGCCCCGTCCAGCACCGCCCGCGCCGCCGCGACCGCGCCCGCGGGCACCCCGAGCGACCGGGCGAGGGAGACCGCGCCGCCCACCGGCACCAGGGACAGCGCACATCCGGCCAGCTCCCGCCGCCGGTGCAGCAGCGTCACCGCCCGCACCAGGGCCCGGTCGTCGCCGACCACCACCGGCCGGCGCGACCCGCGCCGCGCCAGCGCCCGCGCGAACTCCTCCGGACCGTCCGGCAGGCACACCTTCGTGCCCGCCGCACCCGCGCCGATCACGTCCTTCGCGATCCGGACGGACTCGCCGTCCGCCCGCCGGGCGACCGGGTCGACGACCACCAGGAGCTGATCGGATGCCGCGGAGAAGGTCCTGGAAGTCGCCACCTCGGCCATGCCTCGCTTCCTCGGGTAGCATCTTTGTGCAAGAGCCCCTTGCGCTATTGCGCCAGGGGCTTCGTCTATTCCGGGGCATCCGGTCCGACGGTTGGCGGCCAACGGTGGTCGCGGTGCACGCGGCGGTGATCCTCCGTGTGCGCCCCTGACCTTGGACATGCCCCGCCCGGAAGGGGTGTACGCGCGTGCCCGCACTTGTGCTGCTCGGTGCTCAGTGGGGTGACGAAGGCAAGGGAAAGGCGACGGACCTGCTCGGTGGTTCCGTCGACTATGTGGTGCGCTACCAGGGCGGCAACAACGCCGGCCACACGGTGGTCGTGGGTGACCAGAAGTACGCCCTCCACCTGCTCCCTTCCGGAATCCTGTCGCCCGGCTGCACGCCGGTCATCGGCAACGGCGTCGTCGTGGACCCGTCGGTCCTGCTCTCCGAGCTGAGCGGTCTGAACGAGCGCGGCGTCGACACGTCGAAGCTCCTGATCAGCGGAAACGCTCACATCATCACCCCGTACAACGTCACCGTGGACAAGGTGACCGAGCGCTTCCTCGGCAAGCGCAAGATCGGCACCACCGGCCGGGGCATCGGCCCCACCTACGCCGACAAGATCAACCGCGTCGGCATCCGCGTCCAGGACCTGTACGACGAGTCGATCCTCACCCAGAAGGTCGAAGCGGCCCTCGACGTCAAGAACCAGATGCTCACCAAGCTCTACAACCGGCGCGCGATCGCCGTCGGCCAGGTGGTCGAGGAGCTGCTGGGCTACGCGGAGCGGCTCGCGCCGTACGTCGCCGACACCGTGCTGGTGCTGAACCAGGCGCTGGAGCAGGACAAGGTGGTCCTCTTCGAGGGCGGCCAGGGCACCCTGCTCGACATCGACCACGGCACGTACCCCTTCGTCACCTCGTCCAAC
>KL568618.1:14491-14649 GCA_000715605.1 Streptomyces speibonae
CCGGCGTGGGCCCGACGAAGATCAGCCGGGTCATCGGCATCCTCAAGGCGTACACGACCCGTGTGGGCGCCGGCCCGTTCCCGACCGAGCTCTTCGACGAGGACGGCGAGGCCCTGCGCCGCATCGGCGGCGAGCGCGGTGTCACCACCGGCCGCGAC
>KL568618.1:14909-19741 GCA_000715605.1 Streptomyces speibonae
CCCGCCGCTGCGGCTGGTTCGACGCGGTGATCGCGCGGTACGCGACCCGGGTGAACGGTCTGACGGACTTCTTCCTGACCAAGCTCGACGTCCTCACCGGCTGGGAGCAGATCCCGGTCTGCGTGGCCTACGAGATCGACGGCAAGCGCGTCGAGGAGCTGCCGTACTCGCAGACGGACTTCCACCACGCGAAGCCGGTCTACGAGATGCTCCCGGGCTGGAGCGAGGACATCAGCAAGGCCACGTCCTTCTCCGACCTGCCGAAGAACGCCCAGGCGTACGTCAAGGCCCTGGAGGAGATGTCCGGCGCCCCGATCTCCGCCATCGGCGTGGGCCCGGGCCGCACCGAGACGATCCAGATCAACTCGTTCCTGTAGCCCGGCCGACCCGTGCGCCGGCACCCACCCGGGAGGCCGGTGCACGGGCTCTGCGAGCCGCGGTGACGGTCAGCTGAAGACGATCATCGAACCCTGCGCCAGGCTCCGTGTCGCCGCCGCGTGCAGGCCCAGCCACACGTGGCGCTCGCGGGCGAAGGGGCTGGGGTCGTAAGGGGCCGGGACCGCCGGCTCCTCCAGTTCCGTCGGGCCGCGCGGCGGCTCGGGTGCCGCCGGGGGGTTCGCCGGGTCGATGCTGATGGACGGGGCGACCAGCTCCAGTTCCCGCAGCAGCGCGTGGGAGGACCCCAACGGGCCGCCGCCGGCGAGGAGTTCGTCGCTGGAGAGGGGGGCGGGGAAGTCGAGCGGGACGTACGCGCCCGCGTGGTCGTAGTGCCAGACCAGGTGGGACTGCTGGGCCGTCGTCTCGAACATCTCCAGCAACTGCTCGTAGTCGCCGCCCAGTTCGTCCACCGGAGTGACCGGCAGCCCGCACACCTGGAGCAGGTACACCCGGCGCAGGAAGTGCAGCGCGTCGTAGTCGAAGCCCGCGACCGGAGCCACCTCGCCGGTCAGTCCCGGCATGTACTGATACACCGGCACCGGAGGCAGCCCCGCCTCCGCCAGCACCGCGTTGTACTGCGCGAGTTCCTCGGCGAACGGATTGTCGGGCGTGTGGCACAACACGTCGACGAGCGGTACCAGCCACAGGTCACAGGCCAAAAGAGGGCTCCTCGCATCGCGCGGTGGTCGGGGGCGGTCGTGCCGGTCGTGGTCGTGCCGGTCGTGGTCGTCCCGGTCAGGGAAGGGTATCCGCGCCCGGGCGGGGCGACTCCCCCGGTGCGGACCGTTGTGCGGGTCGTGCAGGTTGTGCAGGTCCCTTACCCATCCCGCCGGCCATCAGGCCCTCCACGAGGGACAGCGCGTGCGTGTTGTACCCGTCGACGATCGCCCGGGCGGAATCGGTGTCACGGCGCATCAGCGCGTCCACCAGATCGGTGTGTTCGGCCCACAGGAGTCCCCGCAGATCGGGCAGCCGCCGCAGATGCTGCACCACGTACACCCACCCCTGGACGCGGAGCCGGTGCAGGAAGTCGGTGAGGTAGGGGTTGCCGAACACGGCCGCGAGTTCGCGCCAGAAGCGCAGGTCGTAGCCGATGAGCACGGTGACCTCGCCGGCGAGGGCGGCCCGCTGGGCCTCCTCGCCGCGCCGGCGCACCCCCGCGAGGGCGGCGGCGACCCGCGGCTCGTCCGGCCGGAGCTGGGCCAGGTGACCCTCGGTCAGCGCCTGGAACATGCCGTCGACCACCAGGTTGCGGGCCTCGATCATGCCGCGGAAGTCGTCGCAGGAGTACTCGTGCACACGGAAGCCCCGGTGCTGGTCGGCGTCGAGCAGCCCCTGCGCCGACAGATCGACCAGGGCCTCGCGGACCGGGGTCGCGGAGACGCCGTACTGCTCGGCGATCTCCTTGACGGTGAACTCCTGCCCGGGCTGGAGCCGCCCGCCCAGCACCTCGTCACGGAGCGCGTCGGCGATCTGCTGCCGCAAGGTGCTGCGGGTCACGGCGCCAGTGCCGCTGCTGCCGGGCATGTTCGGGGCGTCTCCCTCGTCGCGTTCGAATGACGTGCACGGTAAATGTCCGCGAGAAACGCCACCTTACGCGGTCGGGAAGGGCCGGGACGTTCGAACGGGCGCGAGGGGAGAGCCGCCCCGCGCCCGCTCCGGCCGGGTCACTCCGACCCGCACGCTCGGTTACGCCACGTAGCCGTCCGCCACCGTGAGGGCCGCGTCCAGCGCCGCCAGACCCTCCTTCAGCTCCGCCTCGCTCGCGTTGCACGGCGGCACCACATGGGTGCGGTTCATGTTCACGAACGGCCAGATCCCGCCCTCCTTCGCGGCGGCGGCGAACGCGGCCATCGGGGCGTTCGCCTCCCCGGCCGCGTTGTACGGCACCAGCGGCTCCCGGGTCTCCCGGTCGCGCACCAGCTCCAGCGCCCAGAACATGCCGACGCCGCGCACCTCGCCCACGCAGGGGTGCCGCTCGGCCAGCTCCCGCAGCGCGGGCCCGACGAGGGACGCGCCGAGGCCGGCCGCGTGCTCCACGACGCCCTCCTCCGCCATCACGCCGATCGTCGCCACGGCGGCGGCGCAGGCCAGCGGGTGCCCCGAGTACGTCAGCCCGCCCGGGTACGGCCGCCTGGCGAAGGTCTCGGCGATCGCCCCGCTGATGGCGACACCGCCCAGCGGCACATAGCCGGAGTTCACGCCCTTGGCGAAGGTCATCAGGTCCGGCACGACGTCGTACAGGTCGGCCGCGAACCACGTCCCGGTCCGCCCGAACCCGGCCATGACCTCGTCGAGGACCAGGACGATGCCGTACTTGTCGCACAGTTCGCGGACGCCGGCCAGGTATCCGGGGGGCGGCGGCATGATCCCGGCGGTGCCCGGGATGGTCTCCAGGATGATCGCGGCGACGGTCGACGGACCCTCGAAGGCGATCGTCGTCTCCAGGTGCTCCAGCGCCCGCGCGCACTCCTGCTCCTCGGTCTCGGCGTAGAAGCGCGAGCGGTACAGGAACGGCGCCCAGAAGCGCACGACCCCGGCGGTGCCGCTGTCGGAGGCCCAGCGGCGTGGGTCGCCGGTGACGTTCACGGCCTGCTGGGTGCCGCCGTGGTACGAGCGGTAGGCGGAGAGCACCTTGGGGCGCCCGGTGTGCAGCCGGGCCATGCGCAGCGCGTGCTCGACCGCGTCGGCGCCGCCGTTGGTGAAGAAGATGCTGTCCAGGTCGCCCGGGGTCCGCTCGGCTATCAGCCGGGCCGCCTCCGAGCGCGCCTCGACGGCGAACGCGGGCGCGAACGTCGTCATCCGGGCGGCCTGCTCCTGGATCGCGGCGACGACCTTGGGGTGCTGGTAGCCGATGTTCGTGTAGACGAGTCCGCTGGCGAAGTCGAGATAGCGCCGGCCGTCGTAGTCCCAGAAGTACGACCCCTCCGCCCCGGCGACGGCGAGCGGGTCGATGAGCTCCTGCGCGGACCAGGAGTGGAACACATGCGCACGGTCGGCGGCCTTGACGGCGGCGCCGGCCTCGGGGTTCGGCTGAGGGGTCATGCCGCCGAGGGTAGGCGGGAGCGCCGGGCCCGCGACATCGGCGGGCTGTCTGCGGTCGGGGGGTTTCCGCGACATGTTGTCGACGCCGGCGGCCCGGAGCGTCCGTCCGGCATCCTCGGCGCTCCCGGTCCGCCTGTTACGCAACCGTAGACAACGGGAACGTCGCGCTGAGTAGCGGCCCGCCACTATCCTCGACGTGTTGCTCACTGCAGGGGGGAGGCGGGCAGCGATGGACAGGCTCGGGGCGGGGGATCCGCGCCGGATCGGGGCGTACCGGCTGCTGGCGCGGCTCGGCGACGGCGGCATGGGGCAGGTCTACCTCGCGCGTTCCGACCGGGGGCGCACGGTCGCCGTGAAACTGGTGCGTGCGGAGCTGGCGCGGCAGGAGGAGTTCCGGGCGCGTTTCCGGCAGGAGGTGCGGGCCGCCCGGCAGGTCGGCGGCGACTGGACGGCGCCCGTGCTGGACGCGGACACCGAGGCGCCCGTGCCCTGGGTCGCCACCGGGTATGTCGCCGGGCCCAGCCTCCAGCAGGTGGTCGGGCACGATCACGGGGCGCTGCCCGAGCGTTCGGTGCGCATCCTCGGCGCCGGTCTCGCGCACGCGCTGCGGGACATCCACGCCGCGGGGATCGTCCACCGCGACCTCAAGCCGTCCAACGTCCTCGTCACCATCGACGGTCCCCGGGTCATCGACTTCGGCATCGCGCGGGCGCTGGAGACGGTGGCCGACGGCGGGCTCACCCGCACCGGCGCGCTCGTCGGCTCGCCCGGCTTCATGGCCCCGGAACAGGTGCGCGGTGACCGCATCACACCGGCGTGCGACGTGTTCTGCCTCGGCTCGGTGCTCGCCTTCGCCGCGACCGGCGCGGTGCCCTTCGGCACGGCCAACAGCGGCGTGCACGCGCTGATGTTCCGCATCGCCCAGGAGGAACCCGACCTGGAGCGGGTGCCGGAGGGGCTCGCGGAGCTCGTCCGCGACTGTCTCCGGAAGGATCCGGCCGCGCGGCCGGGCCTCGACGAGGTGCTGGCACGCACCGGCGCGGAGGAGACCGTCGTCGACGGCCGCTCCCGCGACCCCTGGCTGCCCAGCGCCCTGGTCGCCCAGCTCGGCCGCCACGCCGTACGCCTCCTCGACGCGGAGGACCCGGAACCCGCGCCGGGAGGGACGCCGCCCGGACCGGGCCACCTGGCACCACCGACGCCGGAGACGCTGGTCGCGGGGGAGCGGGGCGGGCCGGGGGCGCCCGGTGGCGGGCAGTCGGCCGGGCCTGGGCCAGGGCTTCCGGCGGCGCCCGCTGCGGGACATGAGGTGCACGGGGATGCGGATGCCCCCCGGGCGGGTGCGGTCC
>KL568618.1:19945-20591 GCA_000715605.1 Streptomyces speibonae
GGCGCCCGGTGGCGGACAGCCGGGTGGGCCCGCAGCGGCCGTTCCCGGCGCGGCGGGTACGGATCGGCCTGGTGGGTCCGCGTCACCCGCTGAGGGGCGGCCGGGGGTGTGGGAGGCGGGTGCTGGTGGCGGGGCGGTGGCGGGGCAGGCCGGTGGTCCGGGTGGGCCGGGTGCCGGTCCGTCGGGCGGGGTGTCCGCTTCATCCGGTGGGGGGCGGCCGGAGGCCGGGGCGGCGCGTCAGGCGGCGCCCGCCGGGGGACGTCGGATGCCGGGGACGCCGGTTGAGGGGGAGCCGGGTCGGCCCGGGGCGGCGGGTGCGGGACAACCGGGCGACGGTTCCGCGTCATCCGCGGACGGGCAGCCGGGCGCGCCCGGACCGTCCGGGCAGACCCCCTCCCAAGAGCCGCCTCCCGCGGCTGAGTCGCGCCCCGCCGAGGACCCGGGCGGGACGCCCGAACACGCCCGTGCCGCCGATGACTCCGGCGCCGTGGAGCCCTCCGCTCCGCCGCCGCCGGGGCAGCCGGGTGTGAACTACCTCCCCACCCTGATCGCCGGCCGGAGCACGCCCACGCCACCGCCCGGACCCACCCCCGGCGGTGGCGCCTACGGGCACGCTCAGCAGCACCCCCAGCCGCCTGCGTACGGC
>KL568618.1:20784-22930 GCA_000715605.1 Streptomyces speibonae
TCGAGCCGCGCAGGGACCGGCGGTCGACCGCGCTGCTCGTCGTGGTCGCGCTGGTCGTCGCGCTCGCCGCGGGCGGCACCGTGTACGCGCTGATGAGCGGCGGCGGGGACGGCGACCAGCGTGCCGGAGGCGACCCGTCGGCCCCCGCCACGGCGACCGGCGGCGCGTCCTCCGGCACGGAGCCGGACGCGTCCGGCCCCGGGCAGTCACCGGACACCCGCCCGCCGAGCAGCTCCGCGCCGGCGGACAACGGCACCGTGCCCGAGAAGTTCCTGGGCACCTGGTCCACCTCGTTCACCAACGCCGCCGGGCGGCACAACCGCCGGCTGACCGTCGAGCAGGGCGAGATCGGCGACACGATGCTGTCCCTCGTCGCCGACGGGCCCACCGGAAGCGGCTCGTACCACTGCGTCTTCAAGGCCCGGCTCACCGCCGCCTCGAGCGGCCGGCTGGACATCGGCCCGTCGTCCGTCACCGTCGGCCGGCCCCCCGGCGCGTGCAGTCCCGGCTCCGCGAGCGAGATCACCCTGCTCCCCGACGGTTCGCTGCGGCGCGTGAGCACCGGCGACGGCAGAGAACTCACCTACACCCGCGACTGACGCCCCGCGTGCGGTTCAGCGCGGCTCGGGTGGTCGCTGCCTCGGCATGTTCGGGCGGGCCGGTCCGGGCGTGGCCGGGAAGCGGCCGTGCGGTACGGCGCTCTCCGGGCGTGCCGCCCCCGACAGCGCCGTCTGCACGCCCAGCGGCGCGCCGCCGCTGCGGAACTCCACCATCCAGTCCGCCGTCTCGACGCGCACCAGCTCCGTCACGTCCTCGGAGAAGCGCCGCAGCACCGACAGGCACCGCTCGGCCGCCTCGCTCGCCGTGCCCTCCGTGGGGCCCAGCACCTCGCGGATGCACTCCGACGCCCAGTCGAACTGGAACCTCTGCAACCGCCGCTGCACCGCCTGCGCCGTCGCCACGTCCCGCATCCAGCCGGAGGTCATCCCGAAGAACCGGTCCCCGGCGACGCACGCCACCGCGAGCAGCAGCGCCAGATACCCCCAGGGCGCGGAGCCGTCGGCCACCCCGGTCAGATCGAGCAGCGGCAGCGCGGCCCCGGTCAGCGCGCCCGCCGCGGTCCCGGACCGCAGCGCCCACGCGCCCCGCCGTTTCCACGCCCGGTCCTCGAGATACCAGGCGGCGGTGTCCAGCGCGCCGCGCTCCACCCACCGGTACAGCTCGTCCAGCCGGGCCGCCGGTTCGCCCCAGTCGCCGAGCGGGAACTCCCGCCCCGTCGGACGGCCCGGCCGCAGTCCGGCCGCCCCCTCTCCCCGCCGGCCCTGAGGCCGACCCTCGGGCTGCATCTCCGGCTGACCCACCCGGTATCTCCCTACTGAGCTGAACCCTTGCTGACCCCTGCCGACCCTGCCCACTACGTTCCGTGCTCACACCATGACGATCCGTGTCCGCGCGTGCCGCCCCTTCCTACCGCCCAATGGGTGGCCGCGTCGGGGGTTCGCGCCCTCTTTCCCTCGGAAGATGGCCGTGATCAGGTATAGGGCCTCCGCCCGAACTCACTCGAAAGAGTGCTGGGGCGACGCCTCCCCCGACCACGTAGGCTCGTGCCGAACGGCAAAACCGCGAGCACCCCGAAACACCGACAGCACGGACCGACCGATCGACCAAGGAGTTCATCGTGATCCCCGGTGGTGGCCAGCCCAACATGCAGCAGCTGCTCCAGCAGGCCCAGAAGATGCAGCAGGACCTGGCCAAGGCGCAGGAGGAACTGGCGCGTACGGAGGTCGACGGCCAGGCGGGCGGCGGTCTGGTGAAGGCCACCGTCACCGGTTCCGGCGAGCTGCGGGCGCTGAAGATCGATCCGGAGGCGGTGGACCCGGAGGACACCGAGACCCTCGCCGACCTGGTCGTCGCGGCGGTCCAGGCCGCCAACGAGAACGCCCAGGCGCTCCAGCAGCAGAAGCTCGGCCCGCTGGCCCAGGGCCTGGGCGGCGGCGGTATCCCCGGTCTCCCCTTCTGACCTTTCTAAGACGGCCCGCTGGCCTCTACGGTACGTACTGAAGGCACACCAGGAAGGACGGAAGTCCGTTGTACGAAGGCGTGGTCCAGGACCTCATCGACGAACTCGGGCGGCTGCCCGGCGTCG
>KL568618.1:23123-27105 GCA_000715605.1 Streptomyces speibonae
CCGTTGTACGAAGGCGTGGTCCAGGACCTCATCGACGAACTCGGGCGGCTGCCCGGCGTCGGTCCCAAGAGCGCGCAGCGGATCGCCTTCCACGTCCTTCAGGCGGAACCGACGGACGTGCGGCGCCTGGCGCACGCGCTGATGGAGGTCAAGGCGAAGGTCCGCTTCTGCGCGACCTGCGGCAACGTCGCGCAGGAGGAGCAGTGCGGCATCTGCCGCGACACCCGCCGCGACCCGGCCGTCATCTGCGTCGTGGAGGAACCGAAGGACGTCGTGGCCATCGAGCGCACGCGTGAGTTCCGCGGCCGCTACCACGTCCTCGGCGGCGCGATCAGCCCGATCGACGGGGTGGGCCCGGACGACTTGCGGATCAGGGAACTGCTGGCCCGGCTGGCCGACGGCACGGTCACCGAGCTCATTCTGGCCACGGACCCGAATCTCGAAGGCGAGGCCACGGCGACGTACCTCGCCCGCATGATCAAGCCCATGGGCCTGAAGGTCACCCGCCTGGCCAGCGGCCTCCCGGTGGGCGGCGACCTGGAATACGCGGACGAGGTGACCCTCGGTCGCGCCTTCGAGGGGAGACGACTCCTAGATGTCTGACGCCACGCTGCACGCGACGCACCAGAACCCGGACGACTTCGCGGTCCAGATCGCCGACCAGATCGAGAGCTTCCTGGTCGCCGTCACGGAGGTCGCGAAGGGCGACGAGCCGGACTCGGCGGTCCCGTTCCTGCTGCTGGAGGTCTCCCAGCTGCTCCTGGCCGGCGGCCGCCTGGGCGCCCACGAGGACATCGTCCCCGACGAGCGCTACGAGCCCGACCCGGGCCCCGAGCCGGACGTGGACCAGCTCCGCGAGAACCTCGCCCGCATGCTCGACCCGATCGACGTCTACTCCGAGGTCTTCGACCCGTACGAGCCCCGCAAGGCGCCCGTCCCGGCCCGCATCTCCGACGACCTCACCGACGTCATCACCGACCTCCGCCACGGCATGGCCCACTACCGGGCCGGCCGCACCACGGAGGCCCTGTGGTGGTGGCAGTTCTCCTACTTCTCCAACTGGGGCTCCACCGCGTCCGCCACCCTGCGCGCCCTGCAGTCGGTGGTCGCCCACGTCCGCCTCAACCAGCCCCTCGCCGAACTCGACGGCCTCGACACCGACCAGGGCATGGGCGACGACACCCTGGAGTTCGAGGCGGGCAAGGTCATGGCCGAGGAAATCGCCGCCCCCCTGGGCGTCCGCCCGGTCACCTGACCGCGGACGGAGGCGGCTCGTTCGTACGGGTCGGATTGTGACGCGGGGCACTTTTCCGAGTGGTCCGCGTGGGGATGGGCATGAGCCCCCCTGCAAGAGCGCTGGGGAGTCTCACCATGCGGTATCGCAAAGGTGTTTTCCGGGCGCTCGATAGACTGAGCCGACCGCAGCGGACACATATGTGTGCGGACTGTGGACAACGACGGACTGAGCGAGGAGCGCACGTGGGCCTTGTCGTGCAGAAGTACGGAGGCTCCTCCGTAGCCGATGCCGAAGGCATC
Source organism: Streptomyces speibonae (assembly GCA_000715605.1). GTDB lineage: Bacteria > Actinomycetota > Actinomycetes > Streptomycetales > Streptomycetaceae > Streptomyces > Streptomyces speibonae. Next base: position 24,660 of record KL568618.1, read on the forward strand.
AAGCGCGTCGCCAAGAGGATCGTGGAAGCCAAGAAGAACGGCCACCAGGTGGTCGCCGTGGTTTCCGCGATGGGCGACACGACGGACGAGCTGATCGATCTCGCCGAGCAGGTTTCCCCCATCCCTGCCGGGCGCGAGCTCGACATGCTGCTGACCGCCGGAGAGCGGATCTCCATGGCCCTGCTGGCCATGGCGATCAAGAACCTGGGCCACAACGCCCAGAGCTTCACCGGCAGCCAGGCAGGTGTCATCACCGACTCGGTCCACAACAAAGCCCGCATCATCGATGTCACACCGGGCCGGATCAAGACCTCGGTGGACGAGGGCAACATCGCCATCGTCGCCGGTTTCCAGGGCGTCAGCCAGGACTCCAAGGACATCACCACCCTCGGCCGCGGCGGCTCCGACACCACCGCCGTCGCCCTCGCCGCCGCGCTCGACGCCGAGGTGTGCGAGATCTACACCGACGTCGACGGCGTGTTCACCGCCGACCCGCGCGTGGTGAGCAAGGCCCGGAAGATCGACTGGATCTCGTTCGAGGACATGCTCGAACTCGCCGCCAACGGGTCCAAGGTGCTGCTCCACCGCTGTGTGGAGTACGCCCGCCGGTACAACATCCCGATCCACGTCCGCTCGTCCTTCAGCGGACTGCAGGGCACGTGGGTCAGCAGCGAGCCGAAGAAGCAAGGGGACAAGCAGGTGGAGCAGGCTCTCATCTCCGGTGTCGCGCACGACACCTCCGAGGCCAAGGTCACGGTCGTCGGCGTGCCGGACAAGCCCGGCGAGGCGGCCGCGATCTTCCGCACGATCGCCGATGCCGAGATCAACATCGACATGGTCGTGCAGAACGTGTCCGCAGCCTCCACGGGCCTGACGGACATCTCCTTCACGCTGCCCAAGACCGAGGGCCGCAAGGCCATCGACGCCCTGGAGAAGAACAAGGGCACCATCGGCTTCGACTCCCTGCGCTACGACGACCAGATCGGCAAGATCTCCCTGGTCGGCGCGGGCATGAAGACCAATCCGGGCGTCACCGCCGACTTCTTCACCGCGCTCAGCGACGCCGGCGTGAACATCGAGCTGATCTCGACCTCCGAGATCCGCATCTCGGTCGTCACGCGCAAGGACGACGTGCCCGAGGCCGTTCGCGCCGTGCACTCCGCCTTCGGTCTGGACTCCGACAGCGACGAGGCCGTGGTCTACGGAGGCACCGGCCGCTGATGGCCGGCACAGCGGGACCCGGCCGTTCCGGGCGGCCGACGCTCGCGGTCGTGGGAGCGACCGGGGCCGTCGGCACGGTCATGCTCCAGATCCTGTCCCAGCGGGCGGACATCTGGGGCGAGATCCGGCTCATCGCCTCGCCGCGCTCGGCCGGCCGCAAGCTGGCCGTGCGCGGCGAGGAGGTCGAGGTCGTCGCGCTCACCGAGGAGGCCTTCGACGGGGTCGATGTCGCGCTGTTCGACGTTCCCGACGAGGTCGCCGGGCAGTGGGCGCCGGTCGCCGCCGCGCGGGGCGCGGTGGTGGTGGACAACTCCGGGGCGTTCCGCATGGACCCGGACGTGCCGCTCGTCGTGCCCGAGGTCAACCCGCACGCCGTACGGCGGCGTCCGCGCGGGATCGTCGCCAACCCGAACTGCACCACCCTGTCGATGATCGTCGCGCTGGGCGCGCTGCACGCCGAGTTCGGCCTGCGCGAGCTGGTCGTCTCGTCGTACCAGGCGGTCAGCGGTGCCGGGCACGCGGGCGTGCGCACCCTGCGCGAGCAGTTGTCCCTGGTCGCCGGCACGGAGCTGGGCACGAACCCCGGTGACGTACGGCGGGCCGTGGGCGACAACACCGGGCCGTTCCCGGAGCCGGTCGCGCTGAACGTCGTACCGTGGGCCGGGTCGCTGCGCGAGGACGGCTGGTCGTCGGAGGAGATGAAGGTCCGGGACGAGTCCCGCAAGATCCTGGGCCTGCCCACGCTGCCCGTGGCGGTCACCTGTGTCCGCGTCCCCGTGATCACCACGCACTCCCTCACCGTGCACGCCCGCTTCGAGGGCGAGGTCACCGTCGACAAGGCGCGCGAGATCCTCGCCACGGCACCCGGCGTGGTGCTCTTCGACAATCCGGGCGCGGGGGAGTTCCCCACCCCAGCCGATGTCGTCGGCACCGATCCGACCTGGGTCGGGCGCGTCCGGCGGGCCCTGGACGATCCCACGGCGCTGGAGCTGTTCGTGTGCGGGGACAACCTGCGCAAGGGAGCGGCGCTGAACACCGCGCAGATCGCCGAGCTCGTGGTGGCTGAGCAGTGAAAAGTTCTGGATCACACAGGATTCATTTGTAGGATCTGTGTAAGTCTTGTGAGCCGCGGTTCTCGGTCTGGACCACTTGAACGTGCCTGTCCGCCGACCGAGGATGGCACGAGGATTCATCTCCCCGTCCTCCGCAACCGAGCGGAGGGCGG
>KL568618.1:27321-27550 GCA_000715605.1 Streptomyces speibonae
ACCGAGGATGGCACGAGGATTCATCTCCCCGTCCTCCGCAACCGAGCGGAGGGCGGGGAGCGTCTTTGCGGTCACCCCTATCCGGGACGTGGGGACGCTGCCTTTCAGACGTGGGGACGTCTGGAGCCGGGCGTGGGGACGCCCGTTCATATGGGACACAGGGGAAGAGCGGGACGCATGAGGGCAATGGAAGCGCTGTCGGCGGTGCTGCCTGACGCGGGCGGGCGGC
>KL568618.1:27807-33027 GCA_000715605.1 Streptomyces speibonae
CCGCCGCAAAAGTACCGCCCGGCACGTACAACCCTTACGAGGGGAAGCGTGTCCAACTGACGTGGCTGAGGTACTCGACTTCACAGCGCCGCGGGGCACGGCTTTCCGCCCGCCCCGCCAGGCACTCCGACCCCGTGCGTCCGGTCCGTCCGGCGGCATGCCGGTGATCGCGCCGATGCCCGCTGCGCGTCCCGCCCACATACCCGGCCAGCGTGACGGCGCGGACGACGCCGTCGCCGCCGGCACCACCGTCGACCACCTCACCGAGACCTACCGCGCCCACTACCGTTCGCTGCTGGGCCTCGCCGCGCTCCTCCTCGACGACACCGCCTCCTGCGAGGACGTCGTCCAGGAGGCGTTCATCCGCGTCCACTCCGCCCGCAAGCGCGTCCGCGACCCGGAGAAGACCCTGGCCTATCTGCGCCAGACGGTCGTCAACCTGTCCCGCTCCGCGCTGCGCCGCCGCATCCTCGGGCTGAAGCTGCTCTCCAAGCCGATGCCGGACATGGCGAGCGCGGAGGAGGGCGCCTACGACCAGCTGGAGCGCGACTCCCTCATCAAGGCGATGAAGGGCCTCCAGCGCCGCCAGCGCGAGGTGCTCGTGCTGCGCTACTTCGCGGACATGACCGAGGCGCAGGTCGCCGAGACGCTCGGCATCTCGCTGGGCTCGGTGAAGGCGTACGGCTCGCGCGGCATCGCCGCCCTGCGGCTGGCCATGGAGGCCCCGGCATGAGCGACGCCAACGCCAGGGACCCGCGGCCCGGGGCCCGCGAGCCGGAAACCCCGCCCGCCTCCGACGCCGTGCCGGCTTCCGACGGGGCGCCGGCTTCCGACGCGACGTCGGCCTCCGACGCCCCGCACGCCTCCACGGAGGACACGCGGTCCGCGGCGGACGACACGCTGCCCGGCGATGGGAGCGGTGCGCGGTCCGGTGAGGGGGGCGGTGCGCGGTCCGGTGACCGGGACGGTGTGCGGTCCGGTGCGGAGGGCGCGCGGTCCGGCGGCGGGAGTGGTGCGCGGTCCCGTGAGGGGGCCGGCGCGCGGCCCGGTGGCGGTGGCGGCGTACGGTCCGGTGCGGACGGTGCGCGTCACGGTGAGGGGAGCGGTGCGCGCTCCCGTGACGGGGACGGTGCGGGGTCCGGGGACGGTACGGGGTCCGGGGTGGGTCGGGCCGGGGTGCCGGGTGGGCAAGAGCTGAAGCAGACGCATGCTGGGAACGGAACTGTGAACGACGGCCGGGACGAACAGAGCCCCGAGGGGCTCGACTCGGACGAGCTGGAACTGCGCACCCTGCTGCACCAGGCGGTGCGCGAGGTGGAACCGGGCGACGGCACCCTGGAGTATCTGCGCCGGGCCGTCCCGGCGCGCCGGGCCCGCAAGCGCCAGGCCCTCGTCGGCATGGCCGCCGCCGCCCTCTTCGTCGGCACCGCGGTCCCCGCCGTCGTCCACGTCTCCAGCGGCTCCGGCTCCGACGCCCACCCGTCCGCCGTCGGTCACGCTTCGCAGACGCAGGGCGGTACCGGCCGGGGCGAGGACCAGGGCGGTGGCGAGAGCACCGCGGGCGGTCCGTCGAACCGGGTCGAGGGCACCGACAAGGGCGACACCAAGGACAGGAACCAGGGCGGCGGCAGCACCGGCTCCGGCGCGGGCACGACCGAGGGGAACGACACCTCGGCGGACACCGAGGACGAGGCGTCCGTGTGCACCGCCGCCCAGCTCGGCCCGGCGGTCGCGAGCAGCGCCTCCCCCGAGACCACGGGCGCCGTCTACGGCTCCTTCCGGGTCACCAACGTCTCCACCGCGAGCTGCACCGTCGACGGCCCCGGCGTCGTGAACGTGACCCCGCAGGGCAAGGCCGCCGCCGGCAAGGTGAGCGCGACGCGGCATGTGGCGGGCGACGCGGCGGCCGGGCTGCCCGACCCCTCCCTCGAGGCCGCACAACAGGTCCTCGAGCCGGGCGCGTCGTACGAGGTGAAGTTCGCCTGGGTGCCCTCCGAGACCTGTTCCGACCCGGGGGACACCGCGGGCGGCGGCACCGGCGGGCCCTCGGCCGACCCCTCGCCCACCGGCGAGCCGACGAACACCACCGGCGCCTCCTCGGGCACGTCCGACAACGGTACGGCCACTCAGCTGGTCAGGACGGACGGCGGCACCGGCGGCAGCGTGGCGGTGACGTACACGGCGTCGACGGGCTCGAGCTCGGCCACCACGACGGTGAGCAACGCCTGCGTGGGGACGGTCTACTGGACGGGCCTGCTGACGCCCGTCGGCTGACGGGGCGCGTCGCCGCCGTCGCCGCCGGGGCTGTCCTCGTCCTCCGCGTTCCCGTCGTCCGCGTTCCCGTCCTCGGCGCTCCCGTCCGGGAGCAGGCCCAATTCCGCGTCGCGGGCGAGCTCGACCTCGCGGCGCAGCAGGCGGAACCACATGAAGATCACGAAGCCGACGAAGGCGAACCACTCCGCGGTGTAGCCCAGGTTCTGGAACGCCTTCAGGTCGAGACCCGTGCCGTCCGGCGCCGACGCCGGAACCGCCCGCATCCCCGCGTCACCGCGGTTGAGCGTGACCCAGGCGTCGTACACGTCGTACGGCACCAGGTTCACCAGCGAGGCCGCGCTGATCGCGGACGTCTGCCCCTCCGGCAGGCCGCCGCGGGCGCTGACGCCGTTGCTGCCGGGGGTCTCGGACGCCTGGAGCGCGCCGGTCACGGTGACCTCACCGGCCGGTGCCGGGGGCACCTCGGCCGGGTCGGCGGTGCCGGGCAGCCAGCCCCGGACGACGGGCAGCGCGCGGCCGGTGTCGGTGCGCAGCAGGGTCAGGACGTAGTAGCCGTCCTCGCCGTCCAGCTTGCGGTCGGGCACCAGCAGCTCGGTGTCGTACCGGCCGCTCGCGGTGGTCTGCTTGCCGGAGGTGGCCTTGGTCACCGGCAGCAGGTCGTCCAGTGGCCTGGGCGCCTCCCGCCGGTCCTCGGCGATCCGGGACTCCGCCTCGCGGTGGCTGTCGACCCGGTCCTCGAACCTGCCCAGCTGCCAGGACCCCATGAAGACGCAGAAGGGGATGGAGAGCAGCAGGAAGACGTTGATCCCCCACCAGCGGGGCGTCAGCAGAAACCGGTACACGCCCTCAACGGTACGGGTCCGCGGGCGGTTCCCGGCCCGCGGGGTGGGCGCGCGGGGGCGCGACCGACGGCTCGGGCGGGGGCGCGTCCGAGGGGTCGGGCCGGGGTGTCCCGGGGGGCCGGTGAAAGATCCGGGAGAAGTTGTCCACAGGCTGGGGAGCTGGGCCGCGCGATGACCCTCCGGGCGGGCAGTATGGGGTCATGACTGAGAGCAACGGGTCCGACGCGCCGGGCCGGGCGGACCACCAGAACGATCGAACGCGGCACCAGGGCGCCGAGGACATGCCCGACTGGGAGAAGCGCTTCCGCGCGCCCCGGGTGTCCCTGCCCGACTGGGCCGAGGACGCCCCGGACCGCTCGCTGTTCGTGTCGAACGCGACGGGGACGTACGAGCTGTACGCCTGGGACCGGGCGACCGGTGAGCAGCGCCAGGTGACGGACCGGCCCAACGGTACGACGGACGGGGTGCTCTCGCCGGACGGCGACTGGATCTGGTGGTTCGACGACAAGGACGGCGACGAGTTCGGCGTCTGGCGGCGGCAGCGGTTCTCGGGCGGCGAGGACGAGCTCGCGGCCCCGGGCCTGGACCCCTCCTACCCGGCCGGGATCGCGCTGGGCAGGGACGGCCGCACGGCGGTCGTGGGCCGCTCCACGGACGAGGACGGTACGACGATCCACCTGGTGCGCACCGGTGAGGCCCCGGTGGAGCTGTACCGGCACCGCGAGTCGGCGGGCGTCGGTGATCTCTCCCACGACGGTTCGCTGATCGCCGTGGAGCACACCGAGCACGGGGACGCGATGCACTCCGCGCTCAGGGTCATGCGCCCGGACGGCACGACGGTGGCGGAGCTCGACGACACCCGGGGCGGCACCGAGGAGCTCGGCCTGGAGGTGCTGGGCTTCGCGCCGGTCGAGGGCGACACCCGGCTGCTCATCGGTCACCAGCGGCGCGGACGCTGGGAGCCGCTGGTGTGGGACGTCGCGACGGGGGAGGAGACCGACCTGGTGCTGGAGCTGCCCGGCGACGTGAGTGCCGAGTGGTACCCGGACGGCACCGGTCTGCTCATCGCGCACGGCTACGAGGCCCGCGGCGAGCTGTTCCGCTACGACCTGACCGAGCGCCGGCTGGTGAGGATCCCCACGCCGCGCGGCGCGGTCTCCGGGGCGACGGTCCGCCCGGACGGCAGCGTGGAGTACCTGTGGTCGTCGGCGGCCGAACCGCCGGCGGTGCGTTCCACGACGGGCGGGGTGGTCCTGGACCCGCCGGGGATGAAGTCGCCGGGGTCGGTGCCCGTGGAGGACGTGTGGGTGGAGGGGCCCGGCGGCCGCATCCACGCGCTGGTGCAGAAGCCGGCCGGCGCGACCGGCCCGCTCCCGACCGTGTTCGACATCCACGGCGGCCCCACCTGGCACGACAGCGACTCCTTCGCGGCGGGCCCGGCGGCGTGGGTCGACCACGGCTACGCGGTGGTCCGCGTCAACTACCGGGGCTCCACCGGCTACGGGCGCGCCTGGACGGACGCCCTGAAGCACCGGGTGGGCCTGATCGAGCTGGAGGACATCGCGGCGGTCCGCGAGTGGGCGGTCGCCTCCGGTCTGGCCGACCCCGCCCGGCTGATCCTCACCGGCGGCTCCTGGGGCGGCTATCTGACCCTGCTGGGCCTCGGCACCCAGCCGGACGCGTGGGCGGTGGGCATCGCGGCGGTTCCGGTCGCCGACTACGTCACGGCGTACCACGACGAGATGGAGGCGCTGAAGGCGATGGACCGCACGCTGCTCGGCGGCACGCCGGAAGAGGTCCCCGACCGCTTCGAGGCCTCCTCCCCCATCACTTACGTCGACGAGGTCAGGGCCCCGGTCCACATCTCGGCCGGCGTCAACGACCCGCGCTGCCCCATCCAGCAGATCGAGAACTACGTCAAGCGTCTCGAGTCCCGCAACGCCGTCCACGAGGTCTACCGCTACGACGCCGGCCACGGCTCCCTGGTGGTCGACGAACGCATCAAACAAGTCCGCCTGGAACTCGACTTCGCCACCAGACACCTCCCCACCCCCGCATAACTGCGGCCAGCCGTGCCGCACAGCCTGCGGGCAGTCGTGCCTCC
>KL568618.1:33322-33458 GCA_000715605.1 Streptomyces speibonae
GTGGTGGGGGTACCGCCCACTCATGGGGGCACCTCCCGCTCATGGGGGCACCTCTCGGCGAACGGCATCCGCCCCCGGGGCCACGGTGAGCCTCACGAACCGTCGGCCCCAGAGGGCACCCTCCGCCCACCCCGCC
>KL568619.1:0-258 GCA_000715605.1 Streptomyces speibonae
GCGAACACCCCACGGCCGGCCCGGCGCACGGTACGAACGGCGTCAGGGGCGGCAGAGCAGCGTCGTGACTGCGTCGCGCAGTGCCGTCTCCGCGTCCGCCGGGCGCTGCGTGCACCGCCAGGCGACGAAGCCGTCCGGGCGGATCAGGACCGCGCCGTCGCGGGTGATGCCGTGCGCGCCGGTCCAGTCCGTGCCGGCCTCAGGCGTCAGGTCGGCATCGGGGCCCTCACCGACCCGGTAGGACTCGACCGGCAGCGA
>KL568619.1:505-723 GCA_000715605.1 Streptomyces speibonae
AGAGATGTGTATAAGAGACAGCCGCCGCCTCGTGCCACGCCCCGTCCTCCCCGCTCAGCAGGACCAGTGACCGCTCGTACAGATCCAGCGTGGAGATCCGCGTACCGGCGCGGTCCAGCCACAGGTGCGGAGCGCGGGTACCAGGCTCGCCGGTCAGGGCGAGGGCGTCGGGGACCACCGGCGCCGTGGGGTCGGCGCCCAGCACCGCGCCGCGCGGG
>KL568619.1:990-3008 GCA_000715605.1 Streptomyces speibonae
GTGTGTACCCGGGGTGGCTGTGCTCCACCGAGCGGGACGAGGCACGGGCGCTGGTGGCCTCGGCGACCGGCCTGCGCTCGGCGTCGTAGGAGTCGAGCAGGGCCACACCCGCCCGGCCGTCCAGCACGGCGGCCAGCTTCCAGGCCAGGTTGTGGGCGTCCTGGATGCCGGTGTTGGAGCCGAACGCCCCGGTGGGCGACATCTCGTGCGCCGAGTCACCGGCCAGGAACACCCTGCCCTCGGTGTACCGCTCGGCGACCCGCTCGGCGGCGTGCCAGGCCGCCCGCCCGGTGATCGTCACATCGAGATCGGGGACGCCGACGGCCCTCCGGATGTGGGCGGCGCACCGCTCGTCGGTGAACTCCTCGAGCGTCTCGCCGTGTTCGGGGTGCCAGGGCGCGTGGAAGACCCAGTGCTCACGGTTGTCCACCGGGAGCAGCGCGCCGTCGGCGTCCGGGCTGGTGAGGTAGCAGACGATGAACTTCCGGTCGTCGACGACCCCGGCGAGGTCCCGGGAGGTGAAGGTGACGCTGACGTTGTGGAACAGGTCGCCGGGTCCGTTCTGCCCGATGCCGAGCCGCTCGCGCACGGGGCTGCGGGGGCCGTCCGCGGCGACCAGGTAGTCCGCCCGTACGGTGGTGTGCTCGCCCGTCTCGCGGCTCTTGAGGTGCGCCGTCACCCCGTCGGGATCCTGGTCGAAGGACATCATCTCGGTGCCGAAGCGCAGGTCGCCGCCGAGTTCCCGGGCGCTCGCCAGCAGCACGGGCTCGAGGTCGTTCTGGCTGCACAGACACCAGCCGGCCGGGCTGAAGCGGGCGAGCCCGCCGCCGGGGTCGATCTCACGGAACAGCCACTCGCCGGCGTCGCCCGCCAGGCTCGGCGTCTGCAGGATGCCGTGGTTGTCCGCCAGCACCGACGCCGCCTCCGCGATGCGCCGCTCCACCCCGGCGGTCCGGAACAGCTCCATCGTGCGGACGTTGTTGCCCCGGCCGCGCGGGTGGATCGACGTGCCCGCGTGACGTTCGACGAGTGTGTGCGGCACCCCGAGCCGCCCCAGGAACAGGGACATGGACAGCCCCACCAGGGAGCCGCCGACGATGAGGACGGGCGTGCGGTGAACCGCCTCGCCGGCCGTGTTGGGTCGGTTCATGGAAAACGCCTCCAGCGTCGCCCGGGACGGGCTGCGGAACGGGACGCACATTCCATGCCCGGTACGGGCCCCTTCGCGTCCCGGCGGCACCCGGATGGCGCGGGGTTCACCCGGGTGCCCCGTGTCGCTCGCGCGCCGCTGGGGTCGCGTCAACCATCGACACATGGCGACCCCGGCCCATCGGACACGGCGGTCGTTCCCTGACCTTCCGTGAAGAGCTTCCGGAAGAAGCCCCGCGCAGGGGCTTCACGAGAAGAGGAGAGGTGCGCCGGATGACCACGTCGGGACGCATAGCGCAGTCGGCCTTCGACGGTTCCAGACTGCGGGTGATCCTGCTGCTCGATCTGTACGAGGGGGCCCAGGAGCAGTTCCTCGACGCCTACGAGCACATGCGCAACAAGGTCGCGTCCGTCCCCGGACACATCAGCGACCAGCTGTGCCAGTCGATCGAGAACCCCTCGCAGTGGCTCATCACCAGCGAGTGGGAGAGCGCCCCGCCGTTCCTCGCGTGGGTGAACAGCGAGGAACACGTCGAAACCGTCCGGCCGATGCACAGCTGCGTCCGCGACACCCGGTCGATGCGCTACAGCATCCTGCGCGAGACCCACCCCGACCGGCCGCTCACCCCCGAGGCCGCCTCGGCGGGACTCCAGACGGCCGCACGGGTGGGCGACGGCGTGGCGCGCCACGCCCTCACCTTCACCGTCAAGCCGGGGTCCGAGTCCAAGGTCGCGGAGCTGCTGGCCGGGTACGAGTCGCCCAAGGCACAGGTCGACGACACCACGCGGCTGCGCCGCACGTCGCTGTTCATGCACGGCAACCGCGTCGTGCGGGCCGTGGAGGTGGAGGGCGACCTGCTGGCCGCGCT
>KL568619.1:3183-8000 GCA_000715605.1 Streptomyces speibonae
AACCGCGTCGTGCGGGCCGTGGAGGTGGAGGGCGACCTGCTGGCCGCGCTGCGGCACGTCGCCCGGCAGCCGGAGGTGCGCGCGGTCGAGGAGGCCATCAACCCGTATCTGGAGCAGGACCGGGATCTGACCGACCCCGAGTCCGCGCGGGTCTTCTTCACCCGGGCCGCGCTCCCCGCCGTCCACCATGTGACGGCCGGCCGGCCGGAGCCCGCCGGGCTGCGGCGGCACGCACTGTACTACCCGGCCGTCGAGGGCCGTGGCATGGACCTGGCCCGGTTCCTCGCCCACCAGGACGAGACCGCGGCCGACGACCCGGACAGCCCGGTGTTCGCGAGCACGGTGTTCCAGCGGGACGACACCGTGGTGCGTCTCGTCGACGTCACCCGCGACCTCGACCTGGACCCGGCCGCCGCCCTCGGCATCAAGGGTGCGGGGAAGGCGGCGGAGCTGGAGCGTCTCCTGGACGGCGCCGCGATCGGTGTCGAGGGCGCCCTGGACTCGGAGCGCAACCTCAACAGCCTGCTGGCGCACGCCGACATGCTGCCCGTCACCGACCGCAGCTCAGCGGATTCCTGACGGTCGACCGCGGTGACGTCCGCGGCCGTTCCCGCCGCGCACGTCACCGGCACACCCGGAGGTATCAACCATGTCCAAGCAGCATCCACGCATCGTGGACCTGAGCGAGACGGAACCCAACCGACGGCGCGGAGGTGACCTCAGGACCCTGCTCACGCCGGCCACCGTGGGCTCCACCAGCGGCTTCATGGGCCTGGCCGTCATCAAGCCCGGCGAACGGATCGGTGAGCACTACCACCCGTACTCCGAGGAGTTCGTGTACGTCGTCAGCGGCGCGCTCGAAGTGGACCTGGACGGCGAGCCGTTCGCGCTCCGCGCCGAGCAGGCCCTGATGATCCCGGTCGACATGCGGCACCGCTTCCGCAACGTCGGCGACCAGGAGGCCCGGATGGTGTTCCACCTGGGGCCGCTCGCGCCGCATCCGAGCCTCGGCCACGTCGACACCGAGGAGACCGAGAGCGCCGTCGCCGGGCCGCAGTTGAAGGTCGGCGGTCCCGAGCACGGCCGGCCGGCCGAGCCGAGCGAGGCCATAAAATGACCCGGCGAGTGGCCGTCACCGGTATAGGTGTGGTCGCTCCCGGCGGCATCGGAGCGACGGCGTTCTGGGATCTTCTCGCAGCCGGCCGCACCGCGACCCGCGGCATCACCCTGTTCGACCCGGCGGGCCTGCGTTCGCGCATAGCCGCCGAGTGCGACTTCGACCCCTACGAGCACGGTCTGGACGCGGAGCTGTGCCGGCACGCGGACCGGTACATACAGTTCGCCGTGGTGGCGGCCGGGGAGGCCGTGCGCGACTCCGGTCTCGACACCGCGGCCGTGGATCCCTGGCGCACCGCGGTCTCCCTCGGCAGCGCGGTCGGCGGCACCACCCGGCTGGAGAGCGACTACGTCCGCGTGAGCGAGCACGGGCGGCGCTGGGACGTGGACCACCGCAAGGCGGAGCCGAAGCTGCATCTGGCCTTCTCCCCCAGCACCCTCGCGTCGGTCGTCGCCGAGCAGTTCGACGCCCGTGGCCCGGTGCAGACCGTCTCCACCGGCTGCACCTCGGGGCTCGACGCCGTCGGCTACGCCTTCCACACCATCGCCGAGGGCCGGGCCGACGTCTGCATCGCGGGGGCATCGGACTCGCCGATCTCACCGATCACCATGGCCTGCTTCGACGCCATCAAGGCGACGTCGCCGAACAACGACGACCCCGAGCACGCCTCCCGGCCCTTCGACGCCCACCGCGACGGGTTCGTGATGGGCGAGGGCGCGGCGGTGCTCGTCCTCGAGGAGTACGAGCACGCGCGGGCCCGCGGGGCGGAGATCCACTGCGAGATCAGCGGCTACGCCACCTACGGCAACGCCTACCACATGACCGGTCTGACCAGCGAGGGCCTGGAGATGGCCCGGGCGATCGACACCACGCTCGAGCAGGCCCGTATCGACCCGACGCTGATCGACTACGTCAACGCGCACGGGTCCGGCACCCGGCAGAACGACCGGCACGAGACGGCCGCCGTGAAGCGGTCGCTGGGCGCGCACGCCCATGACACGCCCATGAGCTCCATCAAGTCGATGGTGGGGCACTCGCTGGGCGCGATCGGCGCGATCGAGGTGGTCGCGTGCGTGCTCGCGCTCAAGCACCAGGTCGTGCCGCCGACGGCGAACTACGAGACCCCCGACCCGGAGTGCGACCTGGACTACGTGCCGCGCACCGCGCGGCCGCGGACGCTGACCAACGTGCTCTCCGTGGGCAGCGGGTTCGGCGGCTTCCAGTCCGCGGTGCTGCTGACGGGGACGGGCGGGAGGACACGATGAGCAATCGGCGCCCCCGGCGCGCTGCCGTCACCGGCATCGGTGTGATCGCGCCCAACGGACTGCGGTCCGACGCCTACTGGAAGTCCGTCCGCGAAGGGCTCACCGTACTGGACCTGATCGGCCGCGAGGGCTGCGGCCACCTGCCGCTGCGGGTGGCGGGCGAGGTCCGGTCCTTCGACCCCGCGGCCCTGATCGAGGACCGGTTCCTGGTGCAGACCGACCGGTTCAGCCACTTCGCGATGGCCGCGGCCGCCCTCGCCCTCGACGACGCCGGGCTCGGCGGTGAACCCGCGGAGCCCTTCTCGGTCGGGGTGGTCACCGCCGCCGGGTCCGGTGGCGGCGAGTTCGGCCAGCGCGAGCTGCAGAAACTGTGGGGGCAGGGTTCCAAGTTCGTCGGCCCCTACCAGTCCATCGCCTGGTTCTACGCCGCGAGCACCGGCCAGATCTCCATCCGCGGCGGTCTCAAGGGGCCGTGCGGGGTGGTGGCGAGCGACGAGGCGGGCGGTCTGGACTCCCTCGCGCACGCGAGCCGGGCCGTGCAGCGCGGTACCGAGGTCATGGTCGTGGGCGCCGCGGAGGCGCCCCTCGCCCCGTACTCGATGGTGTGCCAGCTCGGCTACCCCGAACTGAGCACCCTCGACGACCCCGACCGCGCCTACCGTCCGTTCACCGAGAAGGCGTGCGGCTTCGTGCCCGCCGAGGGCGGCGCCCTGCTCGTCGTCGAGGACGAGGAGCGGGCCCGCGAGCGCGGGGTGCCGGTGCGGGCGACCGTGGCCGGCCACGCCGCCACGTTCACCGGGGCCTCCCGCTGGGCGGAGTCCCGGGAGGGCCTGGCCCGCGCGATCCGCGGCGCCCTCGACGAGGCGGACTGCGCCCCGGAGGAGATCGACGTCGTGTTCGCCGACGCCATGGGCGTGATGGAGGCGGACCACGCGGAGGCGCTGGCGATCGCCGACGTCTTCGGCGGGCGCGGCACCCGGGTGCCGGTCACGGCGCCCAAGACCGGCATCGGCCGGGCCTACTGTGCGGCGCCCGTGCTGGACACGGTGGCGGCGGTGCTCGCGATGGAGCACGGCCTGATTCCTCCGACGCCCAACGTGTTCGACATCTGCCACGACCTCGACCTGGTGATGTCGCAGGCTCGTCCCGCCGAGCTGCGCACCGCCCTCGTCCTCAGCAGGGGACTGATGGGCTCCAACGCGGCGCTGGTCGTGCGTCGCGGTGACGAATCCGCCCGGTAGGTCCGGGCGGGGAAGGAGCAGTCACCCATGATCACCACCGAAGTGACCTTCGAAGAGCTGTCCGCCCTGATGAAGCAGGCGGCCGGCATCACCGTCGACCCGCGGGAGCTGAAGGAGGCCGCGGAGTCCCCGTTCGACTCCTTCGGGCTGGACTCGCTCGGTCTGCTCGGCATCGTCGGCGAGCTGGAGAACCGGTACGGCCAGTCGCTGCCCCCCGACTCGGAGCGCTGCAAGACGCCCCGCGAGTTCCTGAACCTCGTCAACAGCACCCTCACGGCTGGAGCCTGAACCATGGCCGGACACACCGAGAACAGCATCACGATCGACGCTCCCCTCGACCTCGTGTGGGAGATGACCAACGACCTGGAGAACTGGCCGCGGCTCTTCAGCGAGTACGCGTCCGTGGAGATCCTCTCCCGCGAGGGTGACACGACGACGTTCCGGCTGACCATGCACCCCGACGAGAACGGGAAGGTGTGGAGCTGGGTGTCGGAGCGCACCCCGGACCGCGAGAAGCGGATCGTGCGTGCCCGCCGGGTGGAGACGGGCCCGTTCGCCCACATGGACATCCTGTGGGAGTACGCGGAGCTGCCGGGCGGTGTCCAGATGCGCTGGACGCAGGACTTCGCGATGAAGCCCGACGCCCCGGTCGACGACGCGTGGATGACGGACAACATCAACCGCAACTCCCGTACGCAGATGGCCCTCATCCGGGACCGGATCGAGCAGGTCGCCCGCGACAGCGAGAGCGCCTCCGTCGCGTCCTCGCGCTGAGCGTCGATCCTGGAAGGACCCGAGGACCCGGACAGGGAAGGACATCCCATGCACCACGCCCTCATCGTCGCCCGGATGAAGCCCGGCTCCGCGCCGGACATCGCCGAGGCGTTCGCCGCCTCCGACCGGGGTGAACTCCCCCATCTGGTCGGTGTCAGCAGGCGCAGCCTGTTCCAGTTCGGCGACGACGTGTACCTGCACCTCATCGAGGCCGAGCAGGACCCGGCGCCGGCCATCGCCAGGCTGGCCTCGCATCCGGAGTTCCGCGGCATCAGCGAGCGGCTGGAGGCGTACGTCAGCCCCTACGACCCGGCCACGTGGCGCAGCCCGAAGGACGCCATGGCGCAGTGCTTCTACCGCTGGGAGCGCGACGCCGGCTCCTGAGCCGCGGCCGTACGCACACCCCGAGGCCGCCGGTCC
>KL568619.1:8245-14209 GCA_000715605.1 Streptomyces speibonae
CGTCAGTCGCGGAGCCGGCGGCCTCGGGGTGTGCGGTACCTCGCGGATCAGCCGGGCACGGTGCACTCGAAGGCGTGGAGATAGGCGTTGACGGGGCGGATCTCGTCGATGGTCAGGCCCGCGTCGGTCAGGCGGTCGGTCATGCTCTGCCGGGTGTGCTTGGCGCCGCCGACGTTGAGGAGGAGCAACAGGTCCATCGCGGTGGTGAACCGCATCGACGGGGTGTCGTCGACGAGGTTCTCGATGACCACGACACGCGCCGACGGCCGGGCCGCCGCGCGGACGTTCGCCAGGGCCCGGCGGGTGCTGTCGTCGTCCCACTCCAGGACGTTCTTGATGATGTACACGTCCGCCTCGACGGGGACGGACTCCCGGCAGTCGCCGGCCACGACGTCGACCCGGCCGGCGAGTGCGCCGCCCGGGCGCAGCCGGGGGTCGGCGTTCTCCACGACGCCCGGCAGGTCGAGCAGGGTGCCGTGGAGGTGGGCGTGCTTCTCCAGGAGGCTGGCCAGGACGTGGCCCTGGCCGCCGCCGATGTCCACGACCGAGGAGGCGTCGTCCAGGTCGAGGAGCAGGGCCACGTCACGGGCGGACTGCTCGCTGGAGGTGGTCATCGCCCGGTTGAAGACGTGGGCGGACTCGGGGGCGGACTCGTTGAGGTAGGTGAAGAACTCGCGGTCGTGGACGTCCTCGAAGACGTTGCGGCCGGAGCGCACCGCCTCGTCGAGCAGCGGCCAGACGTTCCAGGTCCACGGCTCGGTGCACCACAGGGCGATGTAGCGCAGGCTGTGCGGGTCGTCCTCGCGCAGCAGCCGGGACATCTCGGTGTGCGCGAAGGTGCCGTCGGGGTTCTCGGTGAAGACGCCCTGGCAGGACAGTGCGCGCAGCAGCCGGCGCAGGGTGTGCGGCTGCGTCTTCACCGCGGCGGCCAGGTCGTCGACGGTCATGGGGCTGTCGTCCAGGGCGTCGGGAACGCCCAGACGCACGGCCGCGCGTACGGCGGCGGCGCAGGCCGCCCCGAATACGAGCTCCCTCAGCCGCATGGGCGGCGGGGGAGCCTGATCAACGGTGGTCATCCGTTGCCTCGCTTCTGCTGTGGTGCAGTGGGTGGGGGGTGCGGGTCAGCACATACCGGCGGGCTCGGAGAGCGTGCAGGTGTTGCGGCTGAAGGTGTTGGTCGTGGCGGTGTCCCGGTTGGCCAGGTCGGCCGGGCTGTTGCCGGTCACCAGGTTGTCGCGGATCTCGTTGCGTTCGCTGGGCGTGCCGACGAGGCTCTTGAAGAGCACGATGCCGCCGGAGAGCGGGGAGGTGCCCTTGTTGTTCTCCACGCGGTTGTAGGCCACCACCGTCTTCTCGACGCCGGTGAGGACGATGCCGGAGCCCTGAAGGAACGGCAGGCGCGGTGTCTTGGCGCAGTACTTGTTGTTGGCGTGGATGTGGTTGTACTTCACGTCCAGGTGGCCGGAGCGGGGCGTGGTCTCGTCGCCCACCACGAACACGGCGGCGCAGTTGCCGGTGGCCTCGTTGTGGGTGACGCTGAGGTTGCGCAGCCGCCGTACGGTGACGCCGACCCGGTTGCCTTCCGTCCTGTTGTGCCGGACGACGGTCTTCCGGGCGTCGCGGGCGCCTTCCTCGGTGTCGACGGTGTTGGCGACGAAGAGGCCCGCGTCGCCGTTGCCGCGTGCCACGTTGTGGCTGATGTCGCTGTCCGTGGAGCGTTCCTCGGCGATGCCCCACTGGCCGTTCTTCTCGGCGGTGACGTAACGGATCTTCAGTCCCTCGGTCCCGGTGGCCCACACGCCGTTCTTGTCGAAGCCACGGACCGTCAGCGACCGTACGGAGACGTCCTCGAGGGGCTTGTTGTCGGTGCCGGTGACGCAGATGCCGTTTCCGGCCTCGGCGCAGGCGCCCTTGGCCTTCTCGGCGGGCAGCAGGAGGGTGCTGTTGGCGCCGTGACCGCGCAGGGTGATGTCCGACTCGGTGATCGTGACGCTCTCCCGGTAGGTGCCGGGGGCGAGGAGTACGGTGTCGCCCGGCTCGGCGGCGTCGACGGCCTTCTGGATCGACTGGCCGGGCTGTACACGGTGCACGGTGGGGTGGTGCCCGGTCGACGGGGCGGCTCCCACACCGGCGGCCAAGACGGCGGTGGTGCATGCGAGATACGCGATGTGTCGTCTGTTCATGAGCCGAAGCTATGAGCGGGGGTTCCGCCCCGCCACCGGTGATCACCCAGCCGGGCGCGGCGCTCGCGGGCCGCGGCACCCCGCCGGGCCGTACGCGGCCGGGATCACCGAAGTGCGCCCGCGGCATTCCGCTCTCCCACGTGACCTGGGCTTTTGCGGCAGGGAGCAAAGGCCTGGCCGCGCGGGCCCGGGTCGGGGAGAGTAACCGGACAGACAGGCACGAGGGCGATCCGCCGGATCGCCCCCACCACAGGGGGAACAATGCGAAAGACCCGCACCATGCTCGCCGGCCTCGCCGCCGGGGTGGCCACCGCCGCCACCTTGGTGATGCCGGGCAGTGCCAACGCCGCCGCCTCCGCGCCGCCGCCCTGCCCGGAGAAGTACGTCTGCTTCTACACCGGTTCGAACTACACGGGTGACATGTGCATGTGGAGCCAGGCCGATCCGGACTGGCGCAACGGCAACATCAAGTGTTCCTGGTCCGCCACCAAGAACGTGAAGTCGATCAAGAACAATGGCACCAGCTCGAACTGGAGCGGGGTCGCCTACTACTCCGGGAAGGACTACGGGACCCGGAAGGGCTGCACCAAGCAGGGCAAGAAGGGGAACCTCGCCGGCACGTACAAGCTGCGCTCGCACCGGTGGATCAAGGGCACCTGCGGAAGCTGACGAGGGGACGGGGGCCGGGCGGGGGCCGTGGCACGGCCCCCGCCCGGTGTGACGCCGCCGGGGTTCATCCGGCCGGGTCCGCCCCGGTGGGCAGGGGCGGTTCGGTCTCGATGCGGTGCAGTTCCTCCTCGGTGAGCAGCCGGGAGCGGAGCAGGAAGCGTACGCCCTCGGGGGCCTCCAGGGAGAAGCCGCCGCCCCGGCCGGCGACCACGTCCACGGTGAGGTGGGTGTGCGACCAGTACGCGTACTGGTCGGCGCTCATCCAGAAGGGGGAGTCGCCGGCCACGTGCCCGAGCAGGACGTCCGAGGCGCCGACCCGGAACTCGCCGCGCGGGTAGCACATGGGTGCGCTGCCGTCGCAGCAGCCACCCGACTGGTGGAACATCACCGGACCGTGCACCGCCACCAGCCGCCGCACCAACTCCTCGGCGGCGGGCGTGAGTTCGACGCGCCGGGTGCGGGCCTCCATCAGAAGAACCCGAGCTTCTGCCCGGAGTAGCTGACCAGCAGGTTCTTCGTCTGCTGGTAGTGGTCGAGCATCATCTTGTGGTTCTCACGGCCGATGCCGGACTTCTTGTAGCCGCCGAAGGCCGCGTGCGCCGGGTAGGCGTGGTAGCAGTTGGTCCACACCCGGCCGGCCTTGATGCCGCGGCCGAGGCGGTAGGCGGTGTTGCCGTCCCGGGTCCACACGCCGGCCCCGAGGCCGTACAGCGTGTCGTTGGCGATCTTCAGGGCCTCGTCGACCGAGTCGTAGGTGGTGACGGAGACGACCGGGCCGAAGATCTCCTCCTGGAAGATCCGCATGTCGTTGGTGCCGCGGAAGATCGTCGGCTCGACGTAGTAGCCGCCCTCCAGGCCCGGCACGGCCCTCGGGGTGCCGCCGGTGAGAACCTCGGCGCCCTCCTGCCGGCCGATGTCGATGTAGGACAGGATCTTCTCGTACTGGTCGTTGCTGGCCTGGGCGCCGATCATGGTCTCCGGGTCCAGCGGGTCGCCGCTGACGATGGCCTTGGTCCGTTCGACGCAGCGGGCCATGAACTCGTCGTAGACGGACGCGTGGATGAGCGCGCGGGAAGGGCAGGTGCACACCTCGCCCTGGTTCAGCGCGAACATCACGAACCCCTCGACGGCCTTGTCCAGGAAGTCGTCGTCGGCGGCGGTGACGTCGGGCAGGAAGATGTTCGGGCTCTTGCCGCCCAGTTCCAGGGTGACGGGGACGATGTTCTCGCTGGCGTACTGCATGATCAGGCGTCCGGTGGTGGTCTCGCCGGTGAAGGCGACCTTGGCGACGCGCGGGCTGGAGGCGAGCGGCTTGCCGGCCTCGACACCGAAGCCGTTGACGACGTTGAGGACGCCCGGCGGGAGCAGGTCGGCGATCAGTTCGATGACGTACAGCAGACTGACCGGGGTCTGTTCGGCCGGCTTGAGCACCACGCAGTTCCCGGCCGCCAGCGCGGGCGCGAGCTTCCAGGCGGCCATGAGGATCGGGAAGTTCCAGGGGATGATCTGGCCGACGACGCCGAGCGGCTCGTGGAAGTGGTAGGCGACCGTGTCGGCGTCGATCTCGGCGATGCTGCCCTCCTGGGCACGGACCACTCCGGCGAAGTAGCGGAAGTGGTCGATCGCCAGCGGGATGTCGGCGGCCAGCGTCTCGCGTACGGGCTTGCCGTTCTCCCAGGTCTCGGCGACGGCGATCTTCTCGAGGTGCTGTTCCATGCGGTCGGCGATCCGGTTGAGGATGTTCGACCGCTCCGCCGCGGACGTGGCGCCCCAGGCCCCCGCGGCGGCGTGCGCGGCGTCCAGGGCGAGTTCGACGTCGGCGGCGGAGGAGCGGGCGACCTCGCAGAACGTCGCGCCGGTCACCGGCGTGGGGTTCTCGAAGTACCGGCCCTCCACGGGGGCGACCCAGTCCCCGCCGATGAAGTTGTCGTACCGCGACGCGAAGTCGACGATGCTGCCGTCCGTTCCCGGCTGCGCGTACACCATGGCGGCTCTCCTCGATGGGTGGCGAGTGCGACGGTCCCGACCGTCCGGTCCGTCGTGACGGTGGGCACTGTGCGCCGCCGGGGTTGGCGGGAGGTTGGTGCCGCGTCCCGCGGCGGGGTGTCAGTACCGCAGGGCGGTGGCGAGCCGGCCGGCGGCGAGCGCGCGGCGGGTGTCGTGCGGGTCGAGCAGGCGCAGGGCGTGCTGGTGCACCTCCGCGTCGTAAGGGGCCCGTTCGCCATAGCTGAGGGCGTGTTCCGGGCTGGAGCCGGCCAGCACGGCCTCGCGCACGGCCACTTCCAGGTGGGTTCGCCACTCCTCGATGCCGGGCGCCTCGGAGCGGGGCAGCAGCGGGCCGCGGTAGAGCCGCAGCGCGGTGTCCACGTCCCCGTGTTCGAGGGCGTGCAGCACCTCGCGGGCGTCGCAGGACACGGGGGCGGTCAGCGCGTAGCGGCGGGTGGCGATGCCGCCGTGCAGGGCCCGGCGCAGATGGGAGATCTCCGCCTTGAACGTGGAGGCGGTGACCGTCCGGTCGCCGTACAGGGCCGTGCGGAGCCTGGCGGGCGTGAAGCCGTCCGGCTCCAGTGCGAGCAGCGTGAGGATCTCCAGCTGCCGGGGCGGCAGGGGCAGGGGGGCTCCGTCGCGGGCCGCATCCCCGGTGCCGAGGCAGGTCAGCCGTACGGGTGCGGGAGCCGGGTCGGCAGGGGGCGGTTCGGTGCGCAGCCGGGACTCGATGGTGGCGACCAGGGAGCGCACGGTGGCCATGGCGAGCGGGTTGGAGCGGTCCCAGGTGGTGGACATGTCGAGCACGCCCAGGACGCGCCCGTCCGGGCCGTGCACGGGAGCGCAGTAACAGACCCAGCCGTGCAGGGCGGTGACCAGGTGTTCGGCGGAGAAGACGGAGCTGGGCCGGCCGGTGCGCAGGGCGAGGGACAGGGCGTTGGTGCCCATGGCGCCCTCGTCCCACCGGCCGCCGGGCGCGAAGTTGACCCGCTCGGCGCGTCGCCGCATGGTGCGTCCGCCGCAGGTCCACAGGATGGTGCCGGTCTCGTCGGTGACCGCGGTGACGAATCCGGCGTCCTCCGCTATGGCGCGCAGTTCGTCGGTGAGGCCGTCGACCGGCCGGCGC
>KL568619.1:14438-17810 GCA_000715605.1 Streptomyces speibonae
TGTGTATAAGAGACAGAGTCCACGCTGTGCAGTGAGCGCAGCCAGGACTCGGTCACGTCCTGCCTCAGTGCCTCGGCTCCGAGGGGCCGCCGGCCGGCGGCCTGCATCTGCGGCACCCAGCGGGACCACGCGCTCTCCAGCATGGCCCGGTGCCGGCGCAGGTCACTGCGCTGTGACATGTGCCCTTCCCTGCCGTCCGTCGGGAACAACCGGCATCGGCCGCGGGGACCGCGCCGCGGCCCGGTCCCCGGCCGATGTCTGTGTTATCCGTCAGTCCGGCCGCAAAAGCAAGGTGCGGGCGCCGGGTCGTGCGGGCGGTCAGCCGGAGTTCCCGCGCAGCAGGGCCAGCTCCCGGTTCAGTTCGGTCAGGAACCGCGCGATCACCGCCAGTTCGCCGGGGCTGAAGCGGCCGCGTGCGGCGTCGGTGCTGCGGGCCAGGGGGCCGAAGTAGTCCCGGGCGACGGCTCGGGCTCCTTCCGCGTACTCCAGGTGCACCACCCGGCGGTCGCCGGTTGCCCGGACGCGGCGGATGTGCCCCGCCTTCTCCAGCCGGTCGACGCAGGCGGTCACCGCACCGGAGGTGAGGTTGAGCTGCTTGCGCAGGCGTCCGGGTGTCATGGGCTCGCCCTCCGCGTCGGGATCGGAGTCCGCGTCGAGGATGGCGATGAGCGCCTGGACGTCGGTGAGGTGCAGTCCCTGGGACTGCGCGAAGTCGTGGGCGATGCGGTTGAACTCGTTGTTCATCCGGCGCAACTGGACGGCGAAGGACCGCAGTCCCGCCGGGTCGTGCCCCTGAATCGGCGTCGAGGGGGTACCGGTACCGCTCATGGCTTCAGTATAAGATCACTCAATGATTGAGATACTCGATGGTTGACTCATTTCACGGTTCGTGGGGATGCTCATGAAGAACACGCCGCGCTGGGCCCGATGGCTCGTACCCCTGGTCCTGCTCGTCGTCTGGCTGGGGGTGGGCGGAACGCTCGGCCCGTACGCGGGCAAGCTGAGCGAGGTCGCCACCAACGACCAGTCCACGTTCCTGCCGCGGAGCGCCGAGTCCACCCAGGTCCTCGAGGCACGTAAGGCGTTCGACCAGTCCGGGACCCTGCCGGCGATCGTGGTCTGGACGGCGGACGGCCCCCGGATCGGCCAGGAGCAGCGGGCGGAGGCCACGGCCGCGGTCGGCGGGCTCGCCGGGGCCGAGGGGGTCGTCGGCCGCCCCTCGCCGGCGGTGCCCTCCGAGGACGGCAAGGCCCTGCAGGCGGTGGTTCAGCTGGAGTCCGACCTGGGCGACGACATGCCCGCGGTCCTGGACGAGGTGCGCCGTGCCGCGGACGGCGTGCCCGGGACCACGGCCCGTATCGCCGGACCGGCGGCGACGCAGGCCGATCTGTCGGACGCGTTCTCGGGCATCGACGGGCTGCTGCTGGGCGTGGCGCTCACCGCGGTGCTGCTGATCCTGCTGCTGGTCTACCGCAGCGTCCTGCTGCCGTTCATGATCATTCTGGGCTCCGTGTTCGCCCTGGGGCTCGCCTGCGCCGTGGTCTACGCGCTGGCGGACCGGGACGTGGTCCAGGTGGACGGCCAGGTGCAGGGCATCCTCTCCATCCTGGTGATCGGCGCCGCGACCGACTACGCCCTGCTGCTCGCGGCGCGCTTCCGAGAGGAGCTCGCCGCGCGCGGCGACCGGGCCGCGGCCGCTGCGGCGGCCGTGCGCCGCTCCTTCGGCGCCATCGTGGCGAGCGCGGCCACCGTGGCGCTCGCCCTGCTGGCCCTGCTCGCCAGCGACCTCACCAACAACCGGGCGCTCGGGCCGGTCGGCGCCATCGGCATCGTGTGCGCGGTCCTCTCCGCCCTCACCTTCCTGCCGGCCGTGCTGGCCCTGCTGGGCCGGGCGGCGTACTGGCCCTCCCGCCCGAAGGCGGCGGACGCCTCCGTGGAGGGCCACGGGGTGTGGCGCCGGGTCGCCGCGACGGTGGACCGCCGGCCGCGCCGGGTGTGGGCGGCGACCGCGCTGGTCCTCGCCGTCTTCGCGGCGTTCTCCCCCTCCCTGTCCGCCAAGGGGACGCCGCTCGACGAGATCTTCGTGAACGACGCGCCGTCGGTGGCCGCCCAGGCGGAGCTCGGCGAGCACTTCCCCGGCGGGTCCGGCAACCCGGCCGTCGTCATCGCCGACGCCGACCGCGCCGAGGAGGTGACGGCCGCGGCCCGCGACACCGAGGGCGTGGACTCGGCCGCCCCCGTGTCCGCCTCGGGACGGCCGGGGGGCGAACCGCGGATCGTGGACGGGCGCGTCCGTATCGACGCCACCCTTCAGGACGCGGCGGACAGCGACGCCGCCAAGCGGACGGTCGAGCGGCTGCGCGAGAGGGTGCACGCGGTGCCCGGGGCAGACGCGCTGGTCGGCGGCTACACCGCCCAGCAGTACGACACGCAGGAGACCGCCGCGCAGGACCGCACCCTGATCATTCCGGTGGTGCTCGGCATCATCCTGCTGATCCTCGTGCTGCTGCTGCGTTCGCTGCTCGTCCCCGTGCTGCTGGTCGCGACCGTGGCGCTCAACTTCCTGGCGACCCTCGGCGTGGCGACGCTCGTCTTCGAGCACCTGCTCGGTTTCACGGGTACCGACGCGTCCGTACCGCTGTACGGATTCGTGTTCCTGGTCGCCCTCGGCGTCGACTACAACATCTTCCTGATGTCCCGGGTCCGGGAGGAGGCACTCGTGCACGGCACCCGGCAGGGGGTGCTGCGCGGGCTGACCACGACCGGCGGGGTGATCACCTCGGCCGGTGTGGTGCTGGCGGCGACGTTCGCCGCGCTGATGGTCATCCCCTTGGCGTTCCTGGTGCAGATCGCGTTCATCGTGTCCTTCGGGGTGCTGCTCGACACCCTCGTGGTGCGGTCGCTGCTCGTCCCCGCCCTGACGCTCGACATCGGCCCGCCGGCGTGGTGGCCCAGCGCCCTGTCCCGGCGCTCCCCGGAACCGGCGCCCGGAGCCGGGCCGACGGGGTG
Organism: Streptomyces speibonae; assembly: GCA_000715605.1. Classification (GTDB taxonomy): domain Bacteria; phylum Actinomycetota; class Actinomycetes; order Streptomycetales; family Streptomycetaceae; genus Streptomyces; species Streptomyces speibonae. The sequence goes on from KL568619.1 coordinate 17,448, forward strand.
ACGTCACCCTTACCGGACACCTGGATGCCATCACGGCACGCGGGGCGTAGTGTCCGCATATGCGTGGTATGCGGTGTGACTGGTGGGGTGCCGCCCCGCCAGGACCGTTTGCCCTGCCGCTGTGGGATCGGATGGACGGCTGATGGACACCGCGATGGCCGCCGTGGTCCGGGAGAGCGGTGCGTACGGCGGACTGCTGTACGTACTGCCGCCGGGCGCCGACGCGCTGTCGCTGGTGATGGTGGCGGGCGTGCCCCAGGAGCTCGCGACCCCGTGGCGGCGCGTGGCGCTGACCGACCCGATACCGGTGGCGGACGCCGTGCGCGAGCGGCGCCTGGTGAGACTGTCTCTTATACACATCTC
>KL568619.1:18084-18327 GCA_000715605.1 Streptomyces speibonae
GGCTGGTGCTGCTGTGGTCCGGAACCCGGCCGCCGCAGCCGACCGCCCTCGAGCGGGAGGCGATCGAGTCGGGCTGTCATCTCCTGGGCACGATCTTCCAGCAGGCCACGGAGCGCGGCGCTCCGGTGCGGGTCACGGAGCGGCCGCGGACACTGCCCATGCCGGCCGGCCGGCTCGGCCCCCGGGACGACGCGGAAGCCGCCGCGGCCTTCGTCGACCGGCTGCCCGGGGGCTCCTGCGCCC
>KL568619.1:18544-19222 GCA_000715605.1 Streptomyces speibonae
AGGGCTCCTGCGCCCTGGACGTGCGCGGCCGCCTCACCTTCGTCACCCCCGGCTGCGCCGAGCTCCTCGGCCGTGACCGGGAGGACCTCATCGGCGCGCTGCCCTGGGAGGCCCTGCCCTGGATGGACGTCCCCCAGGTCGAGGACCGCTACCGGGCCGCGCTGGTCAGCCGGCAGCCGCAGACGTTCACCGTGCTGCGCCCGCCGCGGACCTGGCTGTCCTTCGAGCTGTATCCGGACCTCTCCGGCATCAGCGTCCGCATCACCCCCGCCGACCCGTACGAGGCCGCCTCGCCCGCGCCGTCCGACGCGGCCGTCGGTCCCAGTCGCGCCACCCTGCTCTACCAGCTGATGCAGCTGGCGGCCACCCTGACCGAGGCCGTCGGCGTGCAGGACGTGGTGGACCAGACCGCCGACCAGCTGCTGCCCGCGCTCGGCGCCCAGGGCATGGTGCTGATGACCGTCGACGACGGCCGCCTGCGGATCATCGGCCACCGCGGCTACAGCCCCGACCTCATACAGCGCTTCGAGTCCGTCCGGCTGAGCTCGGACCTCCCCGTGGTCCGGGTGCTGACCACGGGTGTCCCCGGCTTCTACCCGACGTTCACGGACCTCGCCCGCGAGTATCCGTCCACCGTGCACGAGGACGAGATGGCCGCGTGGGCCATCCTGCCGCTGG
>KL568619.1:19377-24120 GCA_000715605.1 Streptomyces speibonae
GTCCACCGTGCACGAGGACGAGATGGCCGCGTGGGCCATCCTGCCGCTGGTCGCCTCCGGCCGGCCCAAGGGCTCACTCCTCATCTCCTACCGCAAGCGCCATCCGTTCCCGCCCGGTGAACGCGCCGTCCTGATGTCGATCGCCGGGCTGATCGGGCAGGCGCTGGACCGCGCGCGTCTCTACGACAGCAAGCACGACCTCGCCCACCGCCTGCAGTCCGCCCTGCTGCCGCACCGGCTGCCCGACGTCCCCGGTCTGCGGGTCGCCGCACGCTACCTCCCGGCCGCCCAGGGCCTCGCCATCGGCGGCGACTTCTACGACCTCATCCGCCTCGACGAGCACACCGCCTGTGCCGCGATCGGCGACGTGCAGGGGCACAACGTGGACGCCGCGGCGCTCATGGGGCAGGTACGTACGGCCGTCCATGCCCACGCCACCGCGGGGTCGTCCCCCGACCGGGTCCTGGCCGGCACCAACCGCCTGCTCAACGACCTCGAGCCGGATCTGTTCACCAGCTGTCTCTACGTCCACCTCGATCTCGCCACCCGGCGCGCCCGCCTGTCCAGCGCCGGTCATCCGCCGCCGTTGCTGCGCCACGCCGACGGACACACCGAACCCGTCCTGGTCCCGCCCGGCCTCCTGCTCGGGATCGACCCGGACTCCCGCTACCCGACCCGCGAGGTTCCGCTGCCGCCCGGCTCCGTGCTCGTCCTCTACACCGACGGGCTCGTCGAAGCTCCCGGAGTGGACCTCGACGACGCCATCACCGCCCTCGCCGGACTCCTCGAACACGGGGATCCGGCCGACCTCGGCACCATGGCCGACGCGCTCATCCGGCATGCGCCCGCCCCCGGCGACGACATCGCGCTGCTCCTCATCAGCCCTCATTGAACGCGGCGGGGGCGTTCGCGCCGTGCGCGCGGGAGCGCAAGCGACGGCCGCCCTGCGTCACCCACCGGACGGACAGCGTTCCCGCACGCGGCCCAGGCGGGGTTTCAGAACCCGGTCGGGGGGTGACTCCGACTCTGACGTGGGTGCCACGGCTCCTCGCCGCGAGGTGGCCGCCGATGGCCCCGCGTCCGTCTCCCCACCAGGCCCGACCCCCTCTGAGGCCCATGTCCACCCCACCAGCCGCCGACGTGCACCGGACGCGCGACACCGCCGTGCCGGAACCGTCCTCGGAGGAACTCGACGCGCTGCTGCGCGAGCTCTCGGCACAGCCGCCGGGGCAGCGCCGGGCCGCCCTGAGGGACCAGGTCATCCGCCGACTGCTGCCGATGGCGCGGCGCGTCTCCCGCCGCTTCCAGCGCCACGGTGAGGACTTCGACGATCTCCTTCAGGTCGCGTCCCTCGGGCTGATCAAGGCCGTCGACGGCTACGACCCCGCCCTGGGCCACGCCTTCCTCTCGTACGCGCTGCCCAAGGTCACGGGCGAACTCCGCCGGCATCTGCGCGACCGCACGGCCACGGTGCGGCTCCCCCGCCCCTTCCAGGAGGCGAGCGGGCGGATCCTGAACGCCGTCGAGGAGCTCGAACAGCGGTTCGGCGGGTGCTCGCCCACGACCGAGCAGATCGCCGCGCACACCGGGCTCGGGCAGGAGCGCGTGCGGTCCGCCCTGCGCGCGGTGCACGCCTGCCGCACGCGGTCCCTCGACGAACCCGCCGGGCAGGGGGAGGGGTCCTCGCTCGCCTGTCTGGTCGGCGCCGAGGATCCCGCCCTGGACCGGGTCGTGGACACGGTGGCGCTGGCGGCCCTGGTGCGGCAGTTGCCGGAGCGCGACCGCCGGGTGCTGTACTTGCGCTTCTACCGGGAGCGCACCCAGCAGCAGATCGCGGAGGCCGTCGGTGTCTCGCAGATGCAGGTGTCCCGCATCCTGCGACGCTGCCTGGACCGGCTCCGGGGAGCACTCCTCACCGGCGAGTCCGGTCCCGGGGCCGGGACACGCGGCCCGCTCACCGTCCGCCCGGCCCGCCCGTCACGTCCGGCCACCACCGCATCAGCCGGCACCGCACCGGTCCCGGGACTCCGGCCCACGACGGGCCCACGCTTGCGCACCCCGCCCGCCCCGCAGCCCCGGCACCCGGACCCTGCCCGCCCTCGGACCACGGCCGCCCCGACCCGACGACCACCGAGCTCCCCAGGGCCCCCCACCGCCCCGGCACTCCGCACCTGGCCGAACCCGCGATCGCACACACCGGCCGACACCGCGAACGGCCCGAGGCCGCAGGCACCGGCCCCCGCCGGGGTCCGGGCGCCGCACGACCCGAAACCCCGGCACCAAACGAACCCGCGATTCCACACACCCGCCGACACCGCACACCGGACCCCACCCGGTCACGGACCGCAGCCCCCGGCCACCACGCAGCCCCGGACACCGACCGACCCCAAACCCCGGCACCGGACGGACCCGCGATTCCGTGCACCCGCCGACCCGCCGCTCCCCTCGTCAGCCGCTACCGTGCCCCCGGCGCCGGCCGCCCGGAAAGCGCGGTCCCCGGCCGGCACCGCACACCGGACCGCGACCGGCCCGAGGCTCCGGGCGCTGTCCGCCGCCGGGCTCCGATCGCCGGACGGCGCGGGGTTCCGGTGCCGGTGGGGTGGCGGGGGGCCGGGCACGGCGGTTTCGGCGGGCGGGCGACGGCCCCGTGCGCCGGGTGCCGAGGGCCTGGCCCGGTGTTGCGCGCCGGGTGCCAGCGGCACGATCCGGTGTTCGAAGGCGCGGTCGGGCGTGTGGCGCCGTACCCGGCGTGCCCGGCGGGCCGCGCGGCCCCCGCCCGGCGCACCATGCACGAGAGGAACCACCTGACCCGCCCGGGTCCGTCCCGCCTGCCACCGCGTGACACCGACGCGGGTACGCGAGCCGATGAAGGAGCGCACCGTGAGGCGTCACCTGCGCGTGCTCCGGCGCGGATGGGAGTGGCTGGGCGTCGACGTCCTGCTGCGGCGCGGCCGTGACCTCGAACTGATGCACAGGGCCCTGGGCTTCGCCACCCTCGCCCTGGTCACCCTCGCCCCCCTGCTGATCGTGATCGCCGCCGCCGACCCGCTCGGGCGGGGCGGCTTCGCGGCCTGGCTGGCGGACGGCATGGGGTTGTCCGGGCGGTCCGCCCGCGTGCTCGCGGAGATCATCAGCCCGCCGCGTGAAGTGGTCGGCACGACCAGCGTGTGGGGCGTGGTGGCACTCGCCGTCTTCGGTATCCCGTTCGGCGGGGTGGTGCAGAACGGGTACGAGCGCACCTGGGCCCTGCCCCCGGGACCGTGGCACCGGATCTGGCGACAGGCGACCTGGCTGTGCGTCCTGACCGCCTACCTCTACCAGGAGGTGCTCACCCGCGACGCCATGTACGGACCGGAGCGGATCACGCTCTCGCTGGCGACCGGTGTGCTGTTCTTCTGGTGGGGCCAGCGCTTCCTGCTGGGCGGCCAGGTCCGCTGGTGGCATCTGCTGCCGGGCGCGCTCGCCACCATGGCGGGGCTGATCGGCCTGCGGGGCTTCTCCTACTTCGTGTTCACCCCGCTGATCGTCGACAACGCGATCAGCTACGGCACCGTCGGTGTCGTCCTCATCGTCGAGTCGTGGCTCATCGGCGTGGGGTTCGTGATCTTCGGCGGCGCCCTGTTCGGCCGCTGGCTGCTGGACCACCACGGGCACCGGTTCACCGACGACCTGCCCCCGACGGCCGGGGCGAAGCCGACCCGCGACAACGGCTGACCCTGTCCTCCTCCGGCGGTGCCGGCCGCTCACACGGCGGACGTGCCGGCCGGCGCGGTCACCCGTGCCAGCGCGTCCCCGCGGAAGAGTTCCCGCCCGCGGGCCACCCTGCGGTCGCGGTGGGCGCCGTCCGCCGAGAGCCGCCGCAGCGCGCGCAGCAACCCGGCGGAATCCGTGGCGATCTCGGAGGCGCCGAGCGCCGCCATCCGCCGTACGCCCTCCGCGCCGTGGCCGGGCAGCGGACGGTAGCCGACCCCGGGCAGCCCGCAGGCCAGTGCCTGTACCGCGGTCTGGCCGGCGGCGTTGTCGACCAGGACGCGGGCGGCCCGCAGCAGGCCGGGCATGTCCGTGACCCAGTCCGGTACGAGCGCGCCGGGCAGCCCGGCCAGGCGGGCCCGCAGGCGTTCGTTGCGGCCGCACAGCACGACCGGGAGGAAACCCTCGGAGGCCAGCAGCCGGGCGGTTCCGTCCAGGTCGTAGGCCGCGCCCCAGGCGCCGGCGGACAGCACGACGGGCGGGTGTCCGGGGGCGTGCCGTTCGAAGCGCCGGGTCCATGCGGCGGCCCCGGGCGCCGGTGCGAAGAAGTCGGGGGCCACGACGGGACCGGTCGTCTCGACGGGCACGGCGATGGCGCGCGCCACGTCCCGCGCGGCGTCGTCGGTGAGGCACAGGTACAGGTCGTTGCCGGGGTGGAGCCACTGCCGGTGGACGGCGAAGTCGATCACGAGAACCGCGCTCGGGACACGCAGCCGCTCCCGCGCCCTGAGGTGGCCGGTCAGCTGGGCGGCCAGGTGGAAGACGGGGACCACCACGTCGGCGCCCGTGCGGTCCGCGAGGTCCGTCAGCCGGCCGCCCGCCAGCCGGGCGAGGGGCAGACCGCTGGGGCGGTACCGGGGGCCCGGGCGCAGCAGCGCGCGGTAGAGACCGGCGTACACCCAGGGGAAGTGGCGTACCGACGCCTGGTAGAAGAGGCGCAGCCCGGCGCCCAGGCCGTGCGGGAGCAGCCGCAGGAGGTCCACGACCTGGGCG
>KL568619.1:24357-25505 GCA_000715605.1 Streptomyces speibonae
GGCGAGTTCGCCGGCCACCGTGTCGTGACCGGCCCCCATGCTCGCGCTGACGATCAGCAGGCGCAGCCCGTCGTCCGCCGGCGCGGGCGGGCGGGGAGCCGAGGACGGTGAGTGCACGGGATGCCGTGTCTCCCTGCGCTGCGCCGGTGAAACACGCTGTGCGGGGTTTCGTCCGCCTGGTCCGGGTTACTCCCGGATGTCACTCCCCCGTCGAACGCCGGGAGCGGCCGCGGCCGACCGTGTTCCGGGCGTTCCCCCTCGTAGCCGAGGTGCAGCCCATGTCTCACGCTTCCGGTGCCGGCACGACCGGTGTGCCGTTCTCCCGGACGTCCGCCGCGCGGGCCGACGCGGCGGACGTCCGCGCGGCCGGCGAGGCAGGGTGTCCGCGTGCCGCGCTGGTGACCGGCGCCTCCTCGGGCATCGGGGCCGCCGTGGCGCGGCGGCTGTCCGCGCGGGGATGGCGTCTGGTGCTCAACGGCCGGGACGAGGAGCGCCTGCTCCGGGTCGCGCAGGCGGCCCCGGCGGCGGTGTTCCCCGCCGATCTGACACGTCCCGGCGCCGAAAACCGGCTGACCCGGTTCGCCCTGGAGCACGCCGGCCGGGTGGACCTGCTGGTGGCCGGCGCCGGCATCGGCTGGGCCGGGGACTTCCGCACGATGCCGCCGTCCGCCCTCGAGGAGGTCGTGGAGACCGATCTCCTCGCCACCCTGCGGCTGGTCCGGCAGGTGCTGCCGCACATGGTGGAGGCCGGTTCCGGACGTCTGGTGCTGATCGGGTCCCTCGCGGGGACGGTGGGCGTGCGCGGCGAGGCCGTGTATTCGGCCGCCAAGGCCGCGCTGGGCGCCTTCGCCGACGCCCTGCGCTACGAGCTGCGCGGCAGCGGCGTCGCCGTCAGTCTCGTGGTGCCGGGCGTGGTGGACACGCCGTTCTTCGAACGGCGCGGCACCCCCTACCGGCGCGGGTGGCCGGGCCCGGTGCCTGCCGAGCGGGTCGCCGACGCCGTGTGGAGCGCGGTCGCGCGGGGGCGGGACGAGGTCTACGTCCCGGGCTGGTTGCGCGTGCCCGCCCGGGTGCGTGGCGCGGCGCCCGGCCTGTACCGGCGGCTCGCCGCCGTGTTCGGCTGAACGGCGTCACGGCGTGCTGGTCGT
>KL568619.1:25653-26733 GCA_000715605.1 Streptomyces speibonae
TGTTCGGCTGAACGGCGTCACGGCGTGCTGGTCGTCGTGCTGGCCCTGCTGGCGGCGCTGGCCAACGCCGCGTCCACGGTGCTGCAACGGCGGGCCGCGGCGGCCGAACCGGAGGCCGGCGCGGGCGTGCGCGGGGCCGTGCGCTGGCTCGGCCGGGTGCTGCGCAATCCCTACTGGCTCGCCGGTGCCGGGATGCTGATCGTGACGACCGTGCTGCAGGCCGCGGCGCTCGGCGTGGGCAGTCTCGCGCTGGTCCAGCCGCTGATGGCCACCGAGCTGATGTTCACGCTCGTGGTCGGCAGCGTCGTGTTCCACCGCCGTCCGGACCGCAGGACCTGGCTGGCGTTCTTCTCCCTGGCCACCGGGCTGGCGGTGTTCCTGACCTCCGTCGCTCCGGCCCCGGGGCGGTCCACCGCCACCGCGGGGGCGTGGCTCGTGACCGCGGCGGTGGCCCTGGGTGTCGTGGTGGCCCTGGTGGTGACGGCCCGCGCGGTGGGGAGCGCGGCGCGCGCGGCGCTCCTCGGGCTGGCGTCGGCCGTGTCGTTCTCCCTGACGGCTGCGCTGATGAAGGAGGTGACCGGCAGGATCCCGGACGGGGCGGGCGCCGTGCTGGGCACGTGGCCGCTGTACGCCACCGCCGTCGCCGGAGTGACCGCCTTCCTGTTGGCGCAGGGCGCGTTCCGTGCCGGCACACTGGCGGCGTCCGCGCCCGCGCTGACCCTCGGCGACGCGCTGACGAGTGTGGCGCTGGGGTGGGCGGTGTTCGGAGAGGGAATCACCCTCGGTGTGCTGGTGGTGCCCGCAGTGGCCGGTGTGCTGCTCATCGGCGTGGGCGCCGCGGAGCTGGCCCGTGCCCCGTCGGTCTCCGGAAGCTGGGACACGACGTCGCGGCGCTCGGGCAGCGGCTCCCCCCGTCCGGTGTCCTAGGCGCTCCGAGCGCCCCACGCGGAAAGGAGTCGGGCCCGATGTCCCCGTTCGCCGGCCCCTCGCCCGTACGGTGGGCGACCGCCGTGCTGGCTCCGCCGGCCGCCGTCGCCGCGGCGCACATCGCTCCGGCCGCCACCTGGCTGCCCGTCGTAC
>KL568619.1:26961-27188 GCA_000715605.1 Streptomyces speibonae
CGCCGCGGCGTCCCGCGGCTCGCCGGTGTGGGCCGCCCCTGTCATGTCGCCCTGACCTTCGACGACGGACCCGACCCGGACTCCACCCCGCGCTTCCTCGACGCGCTGGAGGAGCTCGGGGTCCGGGCGACCTTCTTCGTCCTGGGCGACGGCGCCGTGCGGCATCCCTCGGTGGTGCGGGAGACCTTCCGCCGGGGACACGAGCTGGCCGTGCACGGCTGGAGCCA
>KL568619.1:27493-28288 GCA_000715605.1 Streptomyces speibonae
AGATGTGTATAAGAGACAGCCTCACCTCGGGGCGCTGGGCGGCAGCGCGTGCGGCGGGCCTGCGCCCGGTGCTGTGGACCGCCTGGGGCAGGGACTGGACCGCCGGGGCCACCGCGGCGTCGGTGCGCTCGGCCGTGACAGCCGGTCTGCGCGGCGGGGGCACCGTGCTGCTGCACGACACGGACCGGATGGCGGCACCCGGCTGCTGGCGGGCCACGCTGGCCGCGCTGCCCGGCATCGTGGACGACTGCCGGAGGGCGGGACTGGCCGTCGGCCCGCTCGCCGAACACGGCGTGGACCACCGCTGAGCGGGCGTCCGCACCCGGGTCCGCTTGACCTTGACACCGTGACAAGGTCTTCACTGCGGACCAGGAGGTGGTCCCGATGACCGCGCACGAAGAGCACACGGACCTCGTACGACGGATGTTCCAGGGGCTGGAGCACGCCGACGCGTCGACACGCCTGCGGGCGGCGCTGGCGGCCGGCTCGGCCCCGGACCTCCGGTGGGTCGGCAAACTCGTCGAACGCAGTGCGGTCGAGCCCGTCTTCCAGGTGCGGGACATGCTGACCTGGGCGCTCACCCGGCACCCGCCGTCGGCCACGGTCCCGAGGCTCGTCGGGGAAGTCCGCTCGGAGCGTGCTCAGGCACGGAGCCAGGCGCTGCACACGCTGTCCAAGATCGGGGACCGCCGGGCGTGGCCCGCGATCACCCGGGCGGTCCTGACCGACGCGGACGACGAGGTGGCGCGGAGCGCCTGGCGGGCGGCGGTGGTCCTGGTGCCCGCGGGTGAGGAA
>KL568619.1:28485-32877 GCA_000715605.1 Streptomyces speibonae
AGGTGCTGGCGACCCAGCTCGGGCGCGGCGGGAGGCGGACGCAGCTGAGTCTCGGCCGGGCGCTGGCCGCGCTCGGGGAGGCGAGTGTGCCGCTCCTGCACGCCGCGACGGCGGACCCCGACCCACGGGTGCGGCAGCACGCGATCGCCACGCAACGGCTGATGAGCGACCCTGATGCCGGGTTCGAGTACGCGATCGAGGAGGCGAAGCGCATCGTGGCCCTGGGCGCGGCGGGCGAGAAGGAGTGACGCAGTGTGCTGATCGGTGAGGTGGCGCGGCGGTCCGGGGTCAGCGCCCGCATGCTCAGGCACTACGAGCGGCTCGGCCTGGTACGGCCGTCGGGCCGGACCGCGGGCGGCTACCGGGAGTACTCCGGCGAGGACATCCGGCGGATCTTCCACATCGAGAGCCTGCGGTCGCTGGGGCTGTCGCTGCATGAGGTCGGGCGCGCGCTGGACGATCCGGGGTTCGCGCCCGGCCGGCTCGTCGACGACCTGGTGCTGCGGACGCGGGAGCGGATCGCCCGTGAGACGGAGCTCCTCACCCGGCTCCGCCGGATCGGTGCCGCACGGCCCGCCGACTGGGAGGACGTCCTGCAGACCGTCGCCCTCCTGCACGCCCTGGGATCGGAGAGCGCGGGCCGACGCCAGAGCGCTGCCCTGTCCTCGACGGCGGAGGTGCCGGTGGAGGCGCTGGCCGAGGCGCTGCTGGGCGAGACGGACCCGAACGTCGCCGGAGCCCTGCGCTGGGCACTGGCACGCTCGGGCGGCGGGCCGGCGCTGCTGGCGGAGGGGCTCGCTTCACCACGGGCCGAGGTGCGGGAGCGCGCGGTCCGTGCCCTCGCCGAGATGACCGGCGACGAGGCGACCGCGCTGCTGCGGGACGCCCTCACGCACTCCGACCCCGTGGTGCGCGGGCATGCGGCCGTGGCGTCGGGGATCCGGGGGGTGGCCGAGGCGGTTCCGACGCTCGTCGACATGGTCGTCGGGGCGACGAACGACGTGGACGCGGCGGACGCGCTGGGCGTGCTGGCGCGTGATCCCGGGACGGCGGACCGGATCGCGGCCGGGCTCGTCGGCCGCCTGAGCGACGACGCTCTCGACGTGTCCGCACGCCGGCGGCTGACGCAGGCGCTCGCGGACATCCCGGGGCGCACGGCCTCCCGAGCGCTGGCCGGGCTGACGCAGGACACGGACCGGGGTGTCGCGCTCACCGCGACGTATGTGCTCCGGCTGCGCGAAGCACGGGGGACGGACACGGAGGCGGAATCACCCCGTTGATCCCGGAACCGCCTCCGGCTCATGACGTCCGATGATCCGGAACGCCCGATGTGAGGTTCGATATACCTTTTCGTTCCGGGCGGCATGTAGCTTGGCCGACTGCTCTCGCGCACTTCCCCGCCATATCGGGTGCACGCTACAACGATCGTTCAGGAGACTCATGCGCCCCCGGATGCCTTCCGTCCCCCGGATAACGTCCCTCCCGCCCCTCGCCCTCGCGGGCGGCGCGCTCACCGTCGGCGTCGGCGGTCTGTATCTCGCCGGGCTGCTGGTCACCGGAGGGGAGATCGAGGCGGGTACGACGGTGCGCGGCGTGGACCTAGGGGGTCTGACCCGCGAGGAGGCCGCCCGCACGCTGGAACGGCAGCCGGCGGGCCCGGAAGTGCTCCCGGTGAAGGTCGGCGACCGCCGCGCCACCGTCGATCCCCGGCAGGCGGGTTACACCCTCGACATCCCGGCGACCCTCGACCGCGCGACGCCCACCGGCGCCGACCCCGTCAGCGCGATCGGCGGGCTGTTCCGGTCGGGGGGAGCCATCGAGCCGGTCGTCCACGTCGACGAGGACAAGGCCCGTGCCGCGCTCGGGAAGGTGGCGGACACCGTCGACCAGAAGGCCCGCGACGGCGCCGTCTCCTTCGAGGACGGCCGCGTCGAGCAGGTCGCCCCGCGCACCGGATACGCGCTGGACGTGGACGCCTCGGTGGACGCCCTGCGCGCCCCCTTCCTGCGCGGCTCGGCGGACTCGGTCACGGTGCTCCCCGCTCGCGAGACCGCGCCGAAGGTCACCGCGGACGAGGTGCGGCGGGCGGTGCGCGAGTTCGCGCGGCCCGCGATGTCGGCGCCGGTCACGCTCACCGCCGGCGGCGAACGGTTCACGCTCTCCCCGGCCGTGCTGGGCAAGCACCTGACGATGCGGCCGGACGACGACGGCAGGCTGACGCCGAAGCTCGACAGCAGGGGTTTGCGCACGGCGCCGGAGGTGGCCGGCCCTCTCAACAAGCTCCCCGCCGCACCGCGCAACGCGCAACTGGCGCCGTCGGGCGACAAGGCCGTGGTGACCGCCGATGCCAGGGCCGGTCTCGAGGTCACCGACAAGGCACTGGGCAAGGCCGTCCTGCCCCTGCTCACCCGGTCCGGCACCGACCGTGCCGGAGAGGTGGACACACGGCGGATCCAGCCCGAGGTCACCCGCGAGAACGCCGCCCGCCTGGGGCTGACGGAGAAGCTGTCCTCCTTCACCGTCAACTTCGAGCCCGCCGCCTACCGCACGACGAACGTCGGCCGCGCCGTGGACCTCATCAACGGCTCCGTCGTCATGCCCGGCGAGACCTGGAGCTTCAACCGGACCGTCGGCGCGCGCACCGAGGCCAACGGCTTCGTCGACGGCATCATGATCTACGACGACCAGTACGCCAAGGCCCCGGGCGGCGGGGTCTCCGCGGTCGCCACCACGGTCTTCAACGCCATGTTCTTCGCAGGGGTCAAGCCCGTCGAGCACGGCGCCCACTCCTTCTACATCGAGCGCTATCCCGAGGGCCGGGAGGCGACGGTCGCCTGGGGCAGCCTCGACCTGAAGTTCGCCAACGACTCCGGCAAGGCCGTGTACATCCAGGCCGAGTCCACCGAGACCTCGGTGACCGTCAGCTTCCTGGGCACCAGGAAGTACGACGAGATCACCTCGGTCAAGGGGCCGCGCACCCAGGTCAAGCAGCCGGAGACGAAGGTGAGCACCGACGAGCAGTGCGTGCCGCAGACCCCGCTCGAGGGCTTCGACGTCACCGTGGAGCGGGTCTTCCGCGACGAGGGCCGGGAGGTGAAGCGGGAACCGTTCCGCACGCACTACGCCCCGCGCAACGAGATCGTCTGCGAAGAGACACCGGACGAACTCTGAGGGCGCCGGACGCCCGGGGCGGGGCAGGGCTCACGCCTCCCCGCGCGCCTTCATCACCGCCTTGTTGAGGACCCACAGCCCGATGCCGATGGCCAGCAGCCCGCCCGCCCGGATGTAGACGTTCGCGGGCCGGTCGGACAGCGGGCAGGCCAGGACGAGGGCGGTGACCGCGCCGAGCACAGGCAGAGCCGTCGGGGCGCGGAAGTGGTCGTGTGCGACGCGGTCGCGGCGCAGCACGAGGACGGCGATGTTGACGACGGCGAAGACGCACAGGAGCAGGAAGGACGTGGTGTCACCGAGGCCGGCGATCTCCCCGGTGGAGACCAGGCCGATGGCCAGGACGGAGACGAACACGATGCCGACGACGGGAGTGCGGCGGCTGGGCAGTACACGGCCCAGGGCGCGCGGCAGGATGCGTTCGTTCGCCATGCCGTAGCACAGACGGGACGCCATCATGATGTTGATCAGCGCCGAGTTGGTGACCGCGAACAGGGCGATCAGGGCGAAGAGCCTGGGCGGGAAGTCGAGCCCGCCGGCCTTGACGACCTCCAGCAGCGGGCCGCTGGACTCCCCCAGCACGCGGTAGTCGACGAGGAGTGAGGAGACCAGGGCGACCAGCACGTAGAGGGCGCCGGTGACCGTGACGCCGATGAAGACGGCGCGCGGGAAGGTACGTGCCGGATCCCTGGTCTCCTCGGCCATGTTGACGGAGTCCTCGAAGCCGACGAAGGCGAAGAAGGCGAGCGCGGTGGCACCCAGCACGCTGGTGATCAGCTCGATACCGCCGCCCTCCACCCGGAATTCGCCGAGCCGGCCCGGTTCGCCCTCACCGGTCAGGACCGCCCAGGCGCCGATCGCGAGAATGACGACCAGACCGGTCAGCTCGACCAGGGTGAGGACCACGTTGGTCTTCACGGACTCCGACACGCCCCGCAGGTTCAGCGCAGCCAGCGCGAGGATGAACAGGATGGCGGTGAAGGTGGGCGGGAAGAAGTCCGTGAACTCGGCCAGGTAGTCGCCGCCGAAGGCGCGGGCCGCCGCGCTCGCCGAGGACAGGCCCGAGCACATGACCATGAAGGCGACGATGAAGGTCAGGAACGGGACCTGGAACGCCTTCTGCGTGTAGAGGGCGGCACCCGCCGCCTTCGGGTACTTGCCGACGAGTTCGACGTACGAGGCCGCGGTCAGGAGGGCCACGGCGAACCCGATGACGAACGGCAG
>KL568619.1:33051-34600 GCA_000715605.1 Streptomyces speibonae
GCCAGCCACAGGGCCCCGCCGACCTTGCCTGCGACCTCCCCGGTCGTGGCGTAGATGCCGGTGCCGAGGATGTCGCCGACCACGAACAGCACCATCAGCCGGGGGCCGATGACGCGCCGCAGCGAGGGTTCCTCTCCTCCGCCCGGTGAACCGGTCGCGTCCTCTCCGGGTGTGGACATGAAGGCTCCCCGCTGAGGCGTTCCGCACTGAACACGGTGTTGCCTGCCCGGCGGGCCCGTACGTGATACCTGTGCCTGGTGCATTCGGGGTACGTCCGCGGCACACCCGCGCGGCGCCGGTCAGTCCCGGAGCACGTGCGCCAGTACCTCGGCCGCGCTGATCCCGGGCTCCTTGGTCGCGGTGAGCAGCGTCAGCGGACCTTTCGCGGCGAGTTCACGCAGGTGCTCCACGGCCTCCGCGTGCTCGGCGTCCTCGAGTTCGGTCCGGTAGCGGCGGCCGAATTCGGAGAACTTCTCCGGATCGTGGCCGTACCACTTGCGCAGTTCGGTCGAGGGTGCGACCTGCTTGCACCACTCGTCGAGCCGGGCGTCGTCCTTGCTCATGCCGCGGGGCCAGATGCGGTCGACCAGCACTCTGGTGCCATCGGCCGGCTCGGGCTCCTCGTAGACGCGGCGGACCCGGACGGTCCTGTGGTGTGTCATGAGGGACCTCCTGGTGGGACGTCACACGTAGTAGCGGGCGATGATCTCGAGGCGCTCCACTTCGCCGGGCCCCGGGTGGGCCACCAGCACGGGCAGGCCGCTGGGGTCCCGGCCCTCGATGAGGGTGAAGCCTTCCTCGTGCCGGACGTCGACACGGTCGGAGCGGGCCCTGAGCACGCGCTCACACCGCTGGAAGTCGTCGGGGCCGTCCGCCGCCCAGATCACGTACTGTGCGCCGACGTGGCCCACCGGGTGCGGGGCCGTGGGGCCCACCGTGCGCAGGTACACCTGGAAGCCGCCCCGGTTCACGAGCAGCGCGGCCGTGGCGGTGCGGACCGTGAGCTCCATGTTCAGCAGCTCCTGGTAGAAGTCCGCCGACTCGTCGTGGTCACGGACGAACAGCACGACCGAGGCGAGCCTCGGACCGTAACCGCCGGGTTCGGCGCCGGCCGCCTCCGGACCGTCCGGAAGCGGTGCGGGGGGCCGACGGGAAGACGCCGCTTCATGTGGAGGTGCCATGTGTCCTTCCGTCCCGCTGTGCCCGGGGGCGCAGCCTTCTCATCGTGAAAGCGATGGGGAAGAGCACGACCAGCGTGAGCAACGAGGTCACCACGACCATGGCGTTGACGCGGGGGTCGTCGAAGCTCTGCGTCGCGACGACCATGGAGGCGGCGATGTTGCGCTGTGCCGTGCCCAGGCCCAGCGTCTCGCGGCGGTGCCGCTTTCCGCCTCCGAACCCGTAGCCGATCACGAACGCGCCCAGGATCGCCAGGACGGCGGCCAGCACCGGCGTTCCCCGGGAGAGCAGGGCGCCGATGGTGTGGGCGTTGCGCCATATCGTCGCGACGACGAACACCAGCAACGCCACCGTCGACAGGGTCTGCAGC
>KL568619.1:34843-35018 GCA_000715605.1 Streptomyces speibonae
CAGGGTCTGCAGCCGCGGCAGCAGCCGGTGTGCCCATGCCTCCGCCCGGGCACGGAACAGCAGCCCGGCCACCAGGGGCAGCAGCATGGTGAGCACCAGGGGTGTGGCGATCGCCGATGCTCTGACCTGGGCGCCGGGCACCAGCAGCGGCACGGTGAACGGCATGGTGAACACC
>KL568619.1:35319-36647 GCA_000715605.1 Streptomyces speibonae
CGGGAGCCGCAGGACCCCCAGGGCCAGCAGGGGAACCAGGACGAAGTTGGCGACCAGCGCGCGGGCTACCGCACCCGGATCGCGCAGGGGTCCCAGGATGTTGCGCAGAGCGGCCCCGAGTCCGACCGACAGCATGGACGCCACCGAGTACACCAGCACCGCCACCGGGATGACGGAGGAGAGCGCGTTCGACACACCTGGTCCCTCTCCCGCTCATGGACACCGTCGGATGTCAGTCGGGTTCGCTCACCACCACCCGTCCCTCGCGAGGAACGCCCGGATGCTCCGGCGGGTAGGGAAGCAGTCCGGATTCGATGCGCTCCCACGTGGCTCTCATCGCGGCGAGCAGTTCGGGGTGGTCGTCGGCGACGTCGGCCTGTTCCCGGCCGTCGACCGTCACGTCGTAGAGCAGGTGGTGGTCGCCGGGCCACCGGGGCCAGTTGCCCAGGACGGGGCGGTCGCGCTTGTCGAAGAGGTACTTGTACTTCCCTCGCCGCAGCGCTCCCTGGTTGGAGGTGCGCCAGAACAAGTCGTGCTCGGGGAAGTCCGCGCCGTCCAGCAGCCACGGCAGCAGGGTCAGCCCGTCCAGCGGCCACCCGGGATCGGGGTGCGTTCCGGCGGCGTCGATCAGGGTGGCCGTCCAGTCCAGGGTGCTCACCGGCTTGTCGCAGACCTGGTCGGGCGCCACGGCGGCGGGCCAGCGCAGCAGGTGCGGGACCCGGATGCCGCCCTCGGTGAGGTCCCCCTTCTCCCCCACGAACGGCCAGTTCTTCGACCAGCGTTCACCACCGTTGTCGGAGGTGAACATCACGATGGTGTTGTCGCTCTTCCCCGCGTTGGCCAGCGCCGTGAGAACGCGGCCGATGCCGGCGTCCATGGCCTCGACCATTTCGCCGTACTTCGCCAGCGCTCCCCGGTCGAAATGCATCAGCGGCGAATGGGTCCACGGCTCGTCGTACCTGCGGCGGACCTCCCTGCCGACCTCGTGGTCGTGCGGCCCCTCCCACGGCCAGTGGGGTGCCGTGTAGTTGAGCTGTACGTAAAAGGGGTCGTCGGATTCCGCGGCGACGAACTCGGCGGCCCGGTCGGAGATGAGATCCGTGTAGTAGCCCACACGTTCGACCGGAGTCTCGCCCTCGTACAAATCGTGCTCGCCGACTGTATTGATGTGCTCGAAATAGTCCATCGCGCCGTCGAAATTCCCGAAGAACGTCTGGAACCCGATGCGCAGGGGGCTGTACCAGGGCAGCCAGCCGCAGTGCCACTTGCCGAACATCGCGGTCCGGTACCCCACCCCCAGGGCCTTTGAGAAGTGCCGAGGTGGGCGG
>KL568620.1:0-200 GCA_000715605.1 Streptomyces speibonae
CCACCGCGATCCGCGGCCGCGAACTGCCCTTGGGCGCGGTCATCGGCGTCGCTCGGCTCACCGGCTGCCACCCGGACCAAGGGCCGGAGCGGTGCACCAGCCCCTGGGCGGAGCGTGGCGCGCACCACCTGGTCCTCGCCGACGTCCAGGAGCTCGCCCTGCCCGTGCCTGCCACGGGCGCGCTTCCGGCCTGGAAGCCG
>KL568620.1:518-2215 GCA_000715605.1 Streptomyces speibonae
CCCGGCGAACTTCTCGTATGGCGCGACAGCCAGCACTTCGACCGCTGGCAGGACCGCCCCTGCGCGCTGTGCGACAAGCCCACACCCATGCGCTCCCACTCCGGGGAGCCCGTGCACAAGGCATGCGCTGAGGGCTGGATCACCGCCAACCCCGTTGAGGCCCGCCTCGGGCGGTTCGCCTCCGACATCCAGCCGAAGCCCAAGTCCAAGGGCCAAGGCGACGACCACGCCTGACCTCCACCTGGAGGACGCATGAGCAGTACCCCACAGAACGACGTCGACCACGCCCTCGCCTATCCCGAGCCCCCGGCTCACCCGAACTGGCGGCGGCGCGGCACCGCGAAGCCCCGGCCACTGACCACCGACCAGCAGAAGCACAACCGCGAGCTGTTGGACCTCGCGCTGCGGAAGCCGAGGGCGGCGGCATGACGACCGACTGGCAGCAGGCCCTCGCAACCGATTCCCGCCCGCTCCGGCCAAGCCCTCTGGAAGAGCTCGCCGCCGCGGCTCGCGTCACCGCACGCAACGCCGGCGACAAGCACGACCTCGCCGAACTACTGGACGCGATCGGCGCCCCCAGCGACGCCGACACCCTCACCGCGCTCCTGCCTCACCTCCCCGACACCGCCTCCGGAGACCTCATGACCACCCAGGCCCCCACCGCCAACGCCTACGCGGCGGCCGCCGTCGACATGCTCAACCGCGGCGACAGCCCCGACCAGGTCCGCGAAACCCTCGGGCTGTCCGACGCCGAACTCGCCGAAGCCGTCCAGCAGGCGGAAGCCGAGCTCGCCCGGGAACTCGGCACCACCCTGGACGCGGACGGCGCCCCCACGGACGGTTCGGACTCCCCCAAGCCCGAGGCGCCCGACACCGTGACGGCGACGCCGGAGGCGGGAATCGAGGCGCTGCTGGTCTGGGGCGAGCAGCACGCCACGAAGGGCGTGCAGGCCCTCGCCGCCAAGGCCCGCACGGCCCTGGCCGAACTCGCCGCGCGACGCGACACCGAGCAGGCCGTCGCCGAAGCCGAAGGCCGCGTCGACCGGCTGGAGCGCGAACTCGCCCGGGCGCGGGCGGAACTGCGGGAGGTCAAGAACGGCAAGTGCACGCCGGCCTCCGTGGTCGCCCCGGCCCTCAGCGGCAAGTTCAGCAAGGAGCAGCTGGCCGCGATCCGGATCTGGGCACGGGCCAACGGCTACGAGGTCGCCGACCGGGGCAACCCGGCCAGGAAGGTCCTGGACGCGTACTTCGCTGCCAACCCGACGACGGCGGAGGCGGTGCGCTGATGGACGCCATACCTCTCGCCCTGGACGGCTACCTGTCCGCCGAACCGGTCTTCGGTGAGCAGGACGGCACCGCCTGCTGGCGGCTGACCTGCTCCCCCACCGATCGGCTGGTCGACGACGCGACCGTCCCCTGCACCAGCCAGAACCCGCACGTCGTCAACGCGCTCTTCACCGAGTGCCGTCCCGGCGACCTGCTGCGTGTCACCGGATACCTCATCCTCCCCGACAGCGCCGGCGGCGGGCTCCGCCTCCAGGCCGACACCCTCGAAGTCCTGTGGGAGGCCCCGGTTCTGGACACCCCGGAGAACGACGCGGACACGGACGCCGCTTCTGTGGAGACGGACCGCAACACGGCGATCGAGGCCCTCGCCGAAGCGCTCACCTCACTGGCTGGCGAACCCGGCCCGGAGG
>KL568620.1:2431-2835 GCA_000715605.1 Streptomyces speibonae
GAGCATCCGTATCCACATCAGCCCGACCGGCGTCCTCGGCTCGGGCCTGGAGCACTGCCACAGCATCGAGATCACCCCAGCGCGCGCCCACCAGCTCGCCGACCAGGCCGACGCCATGGGCTGCTACCTGGACAGCGAACGCCCGGACACCGGCACCGTCCTGGACTCCCAGACGATCGCCGACATCACCGAGCTGTTCGAGGACATCGACCTGGTCAGCCTCACCGGGGCGGTCCTCAGCTCCACACGGCCCGAGCACCGGCCGCAGGTCACCCAGGCGATCGACGACATGTTCGGCGACGTCTCCGACCTCGAGGACCCCGAGCTGTGAGCGCGCCGACCCCGACGCCCGACCAGCAGCGCACCGTCCTGGAGCGGTTCCCCGCCGGAGCTCCCCGCGGCTC
>KL568620.1:3076-3494 GCA_000715605.1 Streptomyces speibonae
TCGTGGCCGGCGGAAGAGTTCGCCGCCGCCTGGCGCGATCAGGGCATCGACGCCCGCGTCGTGATGGACCTGGCGACGGACCAGTTCCTCGTGGTCGCTGACACCACCCAGTAGCACCACCCCAGAGCGCCGCGCCCCGCCCTTCCCGGCCGGGCGCGGCACTCCGTGTGTTCGCCCCTCATCACCGATCAGGAGGCTTCCTTGCGCCCGATCCGTCTGACCTCGTTCGGCTACCTGCACCTGCCCACCGGCCCGGACGGCTCTCCCGTCCCGCCCGCCGCCGACCGGATCGAAGACGTCCGCGACCGGCTCCGCGACCCGGCCGCCGCCCGCGACATCCTCGACCTCGACGGCCTCAACCCCCGCGTCCAGGACGTCGTCCTGAACACCCCCGGCGCCCGCGAGCTGCTCGCCAACC
>KL568620.1:3728-6344 GCA_000715605.1 Streptomyces speibonae
GATGTGTATAAGAGACAGGCCATCGGCTGTGCGGGAGGCCGGCACCGAGGTGTTGACCGGACTACCGCACGACACGCCGGAGATGAGCACATCCCCCGCATGGCCTAGTCGGTAGACGTTGCGCATCCGAACGATGAAGGAGTGCAACGCAGTTGGACGCAGCATCTCGTGACATCCAGTTGGTCCGTCTACCGCGATGGGGGCGGGTAGCCGTGGGAGCCGGGGCGGTGCCCTGGCTGGTCTTCGACGAGGAGGGGAGAGCGGTGGAGCCGATTCGTCGGTTCCTGATCGACTTCGTCGCTCGGGACAACCGGCCGGGCAGCGTCCGAAGCTACGCCTTCGATCTCCTGCGCTGGTGGCGATGGCTTCGCGTGGTCCAGGTCGACTGGGACCGGGCCACGTCCGCCGAGGTGCGCGACTTCGTGCTGTGGCTGCGGGTCACGACGAAACATCGGACGTCGGCGCGGACGCACTCGGCGGCGACCGCGGGGACGACCAACACGATCACGAAGAAGCCGTACCTGGACGACCTCTACAAGCCGCGCACGATCCGGCACAGCAACGCCGTACTCCGCACCTTCTACGAATTCTGGATCGAGTCGGGCAGCGGCCCGCTAGTCAACCCGGTGCCGCTGGCCCGTAGCGCGAGGCGCCGCCCGCACGCCCACCACAACCCGCTGGATCCATACGGAGGCGAGGGCCGGCTGCGCTACAACCCCAAGGTCCCGCGCCGGCGCCCTCGGCAGATGCCGGACGAGCGGTGGAACGAGCTGTTCGCGGCCCTGCGATCCAACCGGGACCGGGCGATCCTCGCGCTCGGCATCAGCAACGCCGCCCGGGCCTCCGAGCTCCTCGGGGTCCGCGGCGTCGACGTCGACTGGGGCGACCAGCTGGTCCGCGTCGAACGCAAAGGATCCCAGGCCGAGCAGTGGCTTCCCTCCAGCCCGGAGTCGTTCATCTGGCTGCGGCTCTACCAGAGCGAGGGCCCGCCACTGGACCCGCAGGCCCCGCTGTGGTGGACACTCCGGCGTCGTGACCACGGCGCTGGGCTGGCCTACCAGCCGATGAACTACGAGGCCCTGCGCGCGGTGTTCCGCCGGACCAACGCCCTGCTGGGCACGAACTGGTCGATGCATGATCTGCGGCACACTGCCGCGCTGCGGATGTCCCGGGACAAGCGGCTGTCGCTGCGGGACGTGCAGACCATCCTTGGTCACGCCAACCTGAGCACCACCGCCGACGTGTATCTCGTCGAGGAAGAAGAGCAGGTCATCGCCCGGGTTCAGGAGTACCTCGCCGACCGTGAGGAACGCACGAAGCACTCCGTGCCGACCGCCGTCGCGACCGGTTACGAGGCAAGCGACCTGGCCGTGCTGTTCGGAGGTGGCCAGGCGTGACGCGACAGGGAAGCCGCCGGGCCAATTCCGTCCGCCGGGCCGGAACCGGCCCCGCGCCGGCGAAGCCGTTGTTCATCGAGCACGACCTCACAGCGGACAAGGAACGCGTCGGCCCGCACGACTACCTCACCCGAGACGAGGTCCTGGCCCTGCTGCCGACCTCGCCGCTCTGGCCGCAGAGGACGTACAGCCGCGGCATATGGCCCGGAACTGTCCGGCTCGCGGGGGCGGCCAAGATCCTCGACTGGCTGCTGACCTTCCCCGAAGACGGGTGGCAGGGACGATGGCTTGCGGCCGGGGCGGACCGGGGTAAAGAGCTGATCCTGGGCCTGAACGCGGACGATCCGCGCGGCGAGGAGTCCAGGCGCAACGAGCTCATGATGGGCCTCAACAGCCTTCTCATCAGCCGAGTGGTTCTCCCGCGCTACGTCTTCCTGCGCGGCTACAAGGCGATGCGGCTCTTCAAGGACGTCCAGCAGATGTTCCCCGCCGGGCAGCTGGACCGAATGCGCGACTTCGGTGCCGAGATCGGCATGACGCCCCGCCACATCGACGAGGGCCTGCGCGTCATCTCCTCGATCATCCTGCACACGGGCCGGGACCTCGCTCAGCTCACCGCCGAGGACGTCTTCTACCTGCGGGCCGTCGGACGGCGGGAGACCGGTGACGCATACGTGGGTACCCACAGCGCCTGGGACCTGCTGCGGGGCGCCAGCGTCATCGACTCGAAGAATACCCTCAAGGACGCGCTGCGGCACGGGCAGAGGCCCACCGCCGAGCTGGTCGACGCCTACAACATCCAGTCCACGCAGGTCCGCAACCTGCTCGTCCGCTACCTCGAAGAACGCCGCCCCGGGATCGACTACGGCACCTTCCGAGGCCTGGTACGCGAACTGGCCGGAGTGTTCTGGGCGGACATCGAGGCACACCACCCCGGCATCGACACCCTCCGTCTGCCCGACGAGGTCGTCGACGGCTGGAAACAACGCCTGGTCACCTACGTCAACAAGAGCGGAGAGGTCAAAGAGCGCCGTTCACGCATCGACGTCATGATGCGGGTGCGCGGCTTCTACCTCGACATCCAGGAGTGGGCTCACGACGACCCGTTCTGGGTCCCCTGGGCCGTGCCAAGCCCGATCACCCGGGGCGACGGCGCCGGGAATCACAAGATCTACAAGCAGACGACCTCCCGGATGCACCAGAGAGTTCGCGAGCGGCT
>KL568620.1:6581-11709 GCA_000715605.1 Streptomyces speibonae
GAGCGGCTGCCCCATCTTCCCGTGCTGCTGGAGACAGCCGAGCGAGTACACCGAGAGGCCGCCGCTCTGCTGGAGGCCGCCCGCGCCACACCGTTCAACGAGACCTTCGCGCACGGCGAGAAGCGCTACCTGCGGGTCCTTCCCAAGGTGAACCAGGTGCCCAGCCGCCTCGATCACGGCTCACGGCACGTCTTCATCAAGGAGGTCGACAGCACCGAACGAAGGATCAACCAGAGCCTCGTGGAGGATGACGCCTTCTGGGCCTGGGCGATCATCGAGACGCTACGGCACACCGGAGTCCGCGCCGAAGAACTGACCGAGCTCACCCACCTCGCGCTGGTCTCCTACAAACTGCCCGACACCAACGAAGTCGTCCCGCTCCTCCAGATCGTCCCTTCCAAGAGCAACGAGGAACGGCTCCTGCTGGTCAGCCCCGAACTGGCCAGCGTCCTGGCCACGATCATCAAGCGCCTGCGTGACGCCAACGGCGGGAAAGTCCCGCTGATCTCCCGCTACGACTCGCACGAGCGCGTCACGGGTCCCCAGCTGCCGCACCTGTTCCAGCGCCGCCCCTACTGGCAGCCGCAGGTCATGAGCGAGGCCGGCATCAAACGCGCCCTGGACCGGACCCTGGAGGCTACCGGACTACGCGACCAGGCCGGCGAGCCGCTGCGCTACACACCGCACGACTTCCGAAGGATGTTCGCGACCGAGGCCGTGACCGGCGGACTGCCCGTTCACATCGCAGCCCGCATCCTCGGTCACAAAACACTGACCACCACCCAGGCGTACCTCGCCGTCTTCCAGGACGACCTGGTACGCACCTACCGAGGCTTCCTCGACCGGCGCCGGGCCGAGCGCCCCCAAGAGGAATATCGCGAGCCGACCGCGGCGGAGTGGCACGACTTCCAGCAGCACTTCGAACTCCGCAAGGTCTCCCTTGGCACCTGCGGGCGCCCCTACGGAACCCCTTGCAAGCACGAGCACGCCTGCATCCGGTGCCCGGTCCTCCAGATCGACCCGCGACAACGATCACGGCTTGTCGAGATCATCCAGAACCTCCGCGAACGCATCCGAGAGGCCCGTGCCAACGGCTGGCTCGGCGAAGTCGAAGGACTTCAAGTCAGCCTCGACGCCGCCACCGCCAAGCTCAACAGCCTCAAACGGACCCCGACCGATGGCCGGCCGGAACTGGTCGACCTCGGCATCCCTCTCTTCACCGACCGAGGGCCTTCTGCGCCAGAGGGTTGATGCGGGCGAGGACGGCGTCGACGTGCGGGCGGACCCGTGACCTCAGCTCTTCGCTCCAGGTCTCGTCCTGGTAGTGGCAGGTCCGGTACAGATCCCGCGCATGCTCCAGGACAGGGCGGTGCTCCACGGGCAGGCGGGCGAGAGCCCAGTCCGCGGCGTCGTCCTTCGCCCTGATCTCCCCCGTGACGAGGGTGGACCAGATGCGGGCGAGCGTCAGCAGGACGTTGCGGGTGTCCTCGTCCAGCTTCGCCAGGAGCTCGGGGACATCCCCCACGCTCGCCCGCAGGAGGTCGGCGTGCGGCACGGGGGCCAGCACCTCGGCAGGGCGCGGCCCCGTCAGGGGGCGGTCCCCGGCGAGGAGCACGGTGACTACGAGGGCCAGATCCGGAATGGGTTCGGCCTGCGGAATGCTGCCCGCCAGGGAGTCTTCGCGCAGCCACTCGCCCCAGAGGAAATCCCCAGTCGGAGGGAACTGCCACGGTCGGACGTCCGACTGGACAACGACGGTGAGCTCCACCGGCCGGACCTCGGGCGTCAGGCCGGAGATCTCCAGCAGGCCCTCGACCAGAGCTCGCCGCTGCCCCTGATCCAGACTCGCCTGTGTCACAGCGAGGACGTCCAGGTCACTGGCCGGGCCCAGGCCACCAAGGACCGAGGAGCCATGAAGATACGTCCCCACCAGCTCCGGCCCCACGACGTCCCGCACCAGCTTGACGGTCTGCTCAAGCTGCCCGAGCAATAGAGGGCGCTCATAACGGTCGTAGACGGTGCCGTCGTGCTCCCGGATCTGGCCGACGAAGGCGAAGCCTGCCTTCCGCGCAACCCGGCCCGACGCAGGATTTTCCGGCTCCACTTTGATCACCGCGCAGGTTGCCCCTTGGTCAGCGGCATAGCGGCAAACCAAATCGACCGCGCGGGCTGCAAGCCCCCGCCCTCGCCAGAGCGGATAGACCCCGTAGGCGACGTTGACCTGACCAGCCTCCAGGCCCTCGCCCTCGAACCGCAAGTCCACGGTGCCCGCCAGCACTTCCTCGACTCCGAACCGAATGCCGAAGGCCCGCAGAGCCCCACCCGTCTCCCACTGCTCACGGCAGTGGGCAATGTATGCCTCAACACCTTCCAAGGTCCCAGGCCCGCCGGTGAGCCAGCGGACCAGTTGCTGGTCTTCTCCGGCCAGGTGCGTCCCGGCCTCATCGAGACGCAAGGGGGACAGGGCGACGATGCCGTCGGACAGTTTCTGATCACTCATGCCGTGATTGTCGCGATCCATGAGCATCTGGACAATCGGATACTTTCGCCCACTCCGTCGCTTCAGGGGCCGTCGAGGCGCGATGGGCAACAAGATCATTTTCTTAGTCCGGAAAAGTGCCAGCGGTCTTACCGAACTCCTGGCCCGAGCACTCCGGGACCGAGGCCGCGAGGTCGTAGTCGAGCACCTGCACGTCCATCTCCCTCGCGTCCTCAAGACGCCCGTCGGCCCCCGCACCGCCAACCCCGAGCAGGAGACCTCCCGATGATCCGTCGCTTCCGCCGCTGCGGCCACGGGCCCGGCGCCCTCACCCCCGAGGACCAGGCCGTCGTCGACCAGTTCCGCGCGATGCTCGCCGCCGTACGTGACCCGGAGCCCTGGACGCCTGGCCGCTCCCAGGACATCGCCGTGCGCGTCGGCCCGTTCATCGAGCGCGCGCACACCCGGCCCGGCGACGACCACGGCACCGAGATGATCGCCGTGGCCCTGGTCCACCCCGACGCCCCGCATGCCGCGGCCTATCGCCACGGCCGCCAGCTCTGCTACGTCGACCGGGGCTGGCTGCGCTGCGAGACGACCGCGATCCTTGGTGTCTGGCAGCCGGCCTACGCGATGCTCACCCACGCCGCCGCGAACCTGCCCCTCCCCGACGACGTCGGCATGGGCCCTGCCCACTACGGCGTCCACGTCGAAGCCCGCCGCGCTGACGGCACCGGCTACGTGCTTCTGCGCCTCGGGCCCTACACCCAGACCTGGCTGGCCTCCCGCGACGCCGACCGCCTCAACACCGAGCTGGAAGGCCGCGCCGCACTCGTCATCCCCGGCTTCACCGTCACCGCGAAGGACGCCGTGTTCCACGTCAGCGACCACGACAGCTACGCCGACCCGCACGGCGCCGACGTCACCGCGCTCCTGGCCGACGCCCTCGCGGGGGTGAGCGCGTGACCTCGGCTCTGTACGAGATCGAGACCAGCGAGGGCGACGACGGCACCATGCACCCCGCCGAACAGATCTGGACGCCCTGCGCCGACGGCGCGGCCGACCACGGGTTCATCGCCCACCAGGGCCTGTTCGTCGCCGGGATCGACGGCGGGGCCGACGATGACCTCTACCCGGTCGGCTTCCTGGTCCTCGGGCATCAGCGGTGGGCCGACATCATCGAGGCCGCCGCCGCCTACATGGCCCGGACCCACGGCTGGCGCAACCTGCAGAACAGGATGAATTGCATTGAATGCAACATCCCGCATGTCGCGGCAACTCTTGATACTGCTGGTCGATCGTGGTGAGGCCCGCTTCGCCGGAAGTTCACTCCTGGCGGTGACCTGGGGCCGAAGGAGTCGCCGCAACAATGTTGCGTTGGCTACAACAGGTCTGTGATTACCGAGGCCCCGGGGTCAGCGCGGCTTGTTCTGGCCCGGAATGTGGTGCATCTCGACCCGGCAGCGGCGGTGTTCGAGGGGATGCAGGAAGGCTGGGCGCGTCAGCAGGCGGCTCGCTTCCTGAAGACGAGGACGATCGATCCGCGGCTGCGTCTGGTGAAGCGTCTGGAGGAGTTCACCGGGTTGTATCCGTGGCAGTGGACGCCGGCGGAGGGAGAGGCGTTCATCGCGCACTTGCGCAGTGGCACGCAGCCGATCCAGATGTCCACTGCCCGCACGTACGAGGTGACGATCGCGCTCTTCCTGGAGTATCTGCTCGATCGGCGTTACGGGTGGGTCGATACCTGCTTGGAGAGGTTCGGCGAGGCCCCGCAGGAGGTCTTCCATGAGGGCAACTCGGTTCTGCACACCGTGGAGTACGAGGCGGACCCTCGTCGGCGCCCGCTGGATTACGACGAGGTGCAGGCGCTGTTCGACGCGGCCGATGCCCGCCCTGCCAAGGTGCGTGGTCAGGGCCGGAAGGGTGCCATGACCGCGCTGCGGGATGCGGCAGTGCTGAAGACAATCTATGCCTTCGGTACCCGGCGTACCGAGTCGTCGCGGGTCGACCTGGTGGATCTGCGGCGCAATCGGCGAGCCCCGAAGTTCGGTGCCTACGGCAGCATGATGGTGCGTTTCGGAAAGTCCTCGAAGGGTTCTCCGCCCAAGCGGCGCACGGTGCTGACCGTTCCGGAGATGGACTGGGTGGTCGATGTCCTCGACGAGTGGATTACGGAGGTTCGGCCGCACTTCTCACCAGGCCGGCACCCGGCTCTGTGGGTGACTGAACGGGTTGGGCGGCTCTCGCCTCGCTCGATCAACGAAGCCTTCGTCGCTGCACGCCAGGACGCGGGCCTGGACGAGGATCTCGACCTGCACTGTCTGCGCCACAGCTACATCACGCACCTGACCGAGTTCGGGTACCCGGCCCGGTTCGTGCAGGAGCAGGTCGGCCACTCTCACGCGGCCACCACCGCCATTTACATGGGCGTCTCGAACGAGTACCGCAACCAGCTGCTGGAGGCGTCGTTGAAGGGCCGCTTGGGCGACGACTGGAGCGTGATGGTGTGATCAAGAAGATGGGCTACGAGTGGACGCTGCGCCAGCTCATGGCCGACCAGGGGATGTTCCAGACCTCGGACATGGTTCCCCTGCTCGCCGAGCGCGGGATCACGCTGTCGCGTGAACCTGTCTCTTATACACATCTCTG
>KL568620.1:12007-12180 GCA_000715605.1 Streptomyces speibonae
GATGTGTATAAGAGACAGGCGCCTGAGCATGGACACTCTGGTCGCGTTGTGCGACATCCTGGGGTGCACGCCGAATGACCTGATCAAGCCCGAGGTCATGAACGCGCAGGTCCGCAAGAGCGCCGACGGCACGCCGGGGGCGGCCTCAGCGGCTCCGCGGCGTACTGTCGTCC
>KL568620.1:12430-13203 GCA_000715605.1 Streptomyces speibonae
GGCCGGGACAGTCATGAGCTACCGCACCCCGCGGCAGCGGACAGCACAGCAGGAACTGGAGAGCATCCGCGCGTGGGTGGTGGCCCGCCTGTGTGGGGCCGTCGGACCGGCGTTGACGGCTCAGGCCGCGCAGGCTGCTGTCGAGCAGGCGAAGGGGTGGGGGCCGCTGCCGGTCCGGGAGCTCGCCCGGTATCTGGAGCAGACGCCGGACGGGTTGACCGTCCCGGTGGTCACCGGACCGCTGAGTGTGGTCAGGCTGCGGAATCTGCTGCACGCCGCCGGACACGGGGAGAGGGTCGCGAAGGTGACGTGCGTCCGCTGCGGGCGCACGGATCCACTGCCCACCGAGCGTTCCCCTGAAGGGCGCTGTTGTGGCTGGTGCTGGGCCCAGATGAACTTCCGCCCGTGCGGGCGCTGCGGGCGGGTCGACCAGATCGTCACCCGCCGCGAGGACGGTCCGATCTGTCGGCGCTGCTACCGCAGCGATCCGCTGGTCGTCACGGAGTGCGCGGGGTGTCACCGGATGCGGCCTCCGGGATACAGGTCCGAGGACGGGACGGCGCTGTGCTGCAATTGCGCGCCGAAGACCAAGCGGAAGTGCGTCGGCTGCGGCCGGGTACGCAAGGTCAACGCCCGGACTCCGGCGGGTCCGGTCTGCGGCGCCTGCTACGAGGGTCCGAAACGCCGGTGCGGTGTGTGCGGCGAGGTTGAGCAGATTCAGGTGCGTGCTGCCGACGGGCAGCCGGAGGTCTGCATCCGCTGCTACCGCGGCC
>KL568620.1:13423-19387 GCA_000715605.1 Streptomyces speibonae
CCGGAGGTCTGCATCCGCTGCTACCGCGGCCCGAAGGGTGAGTGCAGCGTCTGCGGCCGGTGGCGCCACGGTGGGCAGGTCAGTCAGCGGGGCGGAGCTTTCCACTGCCGTTCCTGCTGGCCGCGTCCCGTCCGTACCTGCGGGTTGTGCGGCAACGACCGGCGCACCAAGACCATCTGGCCTCTTGGACCCGTCTGCTCGGGCTGCTACCAGGCCCGGCGTGCGACGCCGGCTCCCTGCTCCTCATGTGGTGACCGGCGCATCATGATCGGCCGCGCGGTCGACGGCAGCGACCTGTGTGCCACGTGTTGCGGGCGCGATGACCCCGGCGCGCGCTGCGGCAGGTGTGATCAGCCTGGTGATCTCTTCGACGATGGTCAGTGTCCCCGCTGCGTCCTGGGTGGGCGGGTCCGTGATCTTCTCAGCGGGGACCACGACGCCGTCCCGGACCACTTGCAGGCGATGGCTGACGCTCTGACCAGCGCAGTTAACCCCTATCCGGTGCTGGGCTGGCTGCGCCGCAGCCCCTCCGCCAAGGCTCTCGCCCAGCTCGCCGGCCGGGCCGAGCCGCTCACCCACGAGCTGCTCGACGCCCTCCCGCAAGGCACCACCACCCGGCACGTCCGCTCCCTCCTGGTTGTCGCCGGCGTCCTGCCCGAACGCAACGAACACCTCGCCCGTCTGGAACAATGGTTGACCAGCAAACTTCCCGCGCTGCCCGGCCACCAGGCCATGGTCATCCGGCCGTTCGCCGAGTGGCACGTGGTCCGCGATGCCCGCCGCCGCGCGGCACGAGACCGCTACTCCTACGGTGCCGCCTCTGGAGACATCAACGACATCCAGGCCGCCATCAGGTTCCTGACCTGGCTCGACGAGCGCGAACAGCAGTTGGGCTCCTTGGGCCAGGCAGAGTTCGATCTCTGGCTCACCAGCTACCCGACCCAGCAAGGCGTGATCGGTTCTTTCATCCGCTGGGCTGCGGCGCGGCGTCTGACCAGCCCGCTCGAACTACCCAAACGGGGGCGCCCGTTCGCGATGAATTTTCAAACCGCCGACGAGTACGACCAGCAGTTGCGCCGCTGCCTCAACGACACCACGCTGCCCCGCGAGGTCCGTATCATCGGCGCTCTGGTCCGGCTCTACGCCCTGCCCGTCACAAAAATCATTGAAATTACCACGGACCGGTTCCACCAGGACGGCACAGGGGCCTACCTCACCATTGACCGGCACCCCGTGCTGCTGCCGCCCCGACTGGGCCAGCTCATCAAGGAGCAGATCGCCCAGCCCCGCACCACCACCCGGGTGCGCAGGGCTCTGGACGAAGCCTCCCCCTACCTGCTGCCCGGCAAGTTCCCCCATCGCCCCCGCAATCCCCATGGGGTGGGCAACCTACTGAAACAGTATGACCTGCCGGTGCTCAGCGCCAGAAACACCGCCATGATCGAGGCTGTCACCACACTGCCGCCCATCGTCATCGCCGACCTTTTCGGCATCAGCCCTTCCACCGCGGAGACATGGGCGAAGTACGCCAACGACAGCTGGACCCACTACCTCGCCGCCCGAGAGTAGATCCGGCGGTCCAGCCCCTGGTCTTCCTCATATCAGTGTGTTGAAGTTCCCCCGCAGTAGTAGAAAACGGGTTCGCAGCCAGGAAGGCTTCGGCGACTTCCAGGACACCGATGTCCGCCGGGCGGCGCAGATGCTTGATGCCCTCCCGAAAGCCGAATCGGGAGGGCATCATCGCTGACATGTCACCGTGTGTTGCGGCGTTCGTGTGCTGTTAAGAGGAGGATGCTAAACCCGGCGAACCCGGCGCCTGCGGCTGCCAACGCCAACAGGTCGTTGCTCGCGCCGGCCTGTACCACTGCCATGATCACCAGGAGCAAGCTGAACGAGGCCAGGATGGCGGTTCTGGTTCGTTCTGCAGTTGGACCGCGCCACATGCCGTCGCTCAGCTTTCTCGTCAGATGCTTCTCTGGGAGTATCGCGACTGCGGCGATGGCCAAGGCTGCCGCGGAGAACAGCACCTGCCCCATTGCGCTGGGCACAGCGAATCCAGCACCGACGACCAGAGCCGCTGCGACAGCAGCACAGATCCTTGCAGATATCAGCACCTGTATTCCTCTTTCACGCGTTATGACCGGCTAGCAGGTCTTGGCGCCGCCGTACCATCCTGCAAGCGACGTCGTTCCCGCTGCGCCCAGGGCGGTCGCGCCGACGCCCCATCCGACGGGGCCGGACAAAGCGACTGCACCGAGTCCGAACCCTGCGGCCATGATGGTGAAGCCACCGGCAAAGCAGGCATCGTTGTCGGTGTTGATGGATGAGGTCACCTTGCCATACAGGAGTTGAGTGCCCAGCCAGGTGTCGCTCGCCACCTGCTTGACCTTGCCCCACCCCGGGATGCCGAACAGCCCAGTCGGGTCGATGATGTTGGTGGGGTCACCGGACGCGTACAGGTACGGGTTGGCTTCGATGCCGGCGGGGTCGGGCTGAGTGAACCTGCCGACCTGCGGGTCGTAGTAGCGGGCCTCGAAGTGGTAGAGACCCGTTGGGTCCTGGTAGCCGCCGGTGAAGCGGAACGGCTGGGGGACCTGTTCGGTGGCATCAGTGATGCCGTTCGGGCTGTAGTAGTACCAATTGACCTTCTTGCCGCTCTCGTTGACGACGGCTTCGACCGAGCCGAGCGCGTCGGCGAGGTAGTAGTACGTCTTGCCGTCGGTGCGGAAAGAATTGAGCGTGCCGCCGGGTTCACGCGTGAAGTTGGTGTCGACTCCGCCCTTGGTCTGAGCGGAGAGGCCGACTGGTCCGTTGTGGAAGAGGGTGGCGCCGAACTGGGTGCGTTCCGACTGGTCGGTGGAGGCGTAGCGGGCGCCGTACTCGCTGCCTCCGCTGGTGAGGGAGGTCATCTGCGAGAAGTCGTTCCACCGGCTGGTGCGGGCAGCGTCTGGCAGGGGTCGGGATGCGGTTTCGTTGCCGGCCTTGTCATAGGCCCAGCCGGTAGTGTCGCCGTTGACGCCGGTGATCTGTGAGGCGTCATCGTAGGAGTAGGTGGTGCCTCCCGGACACGTGGCGGCGGCTGCGGCTTTGCGCAGGGCGGGAAGGTTGCCGTTCTGGGAGGTGAGGTTGCCAGCCTTGTCGTAGCAGTACAGCCAGCTGTTGTTGGTGGCGCCGGTGGAGGTGTTGGTCTCCTGTGCGTGGCGCAGGCGTCCGGCGGAGTCGTAGGTGTAGCTCCGCTTCAGGTCGTCGACGTGGTCGGTACGGGTGCGGACCTGTGCGCCGTCCTTGGTGACGCCGCCGCTGGTATAGGCGTAGGAGTAGGCGATGTCGATCAGGGTGCCCTCGAGTTCGGAGGTCGCCGTGATCCGGGTGGCGCGGTTCGACTTGTCCCGTGTGACGGTTTCGACGGTCCCGCCGGGGAGGGTGGTTTTGGTGCGGGCGTCGTTCGCGTTGTATTCGTATGTCGTCTTCTTGCCGTCCGGGGCGGTGAGCGAGGTGAGGCGGTTGGCCTCGTCGTAGTCGTAGCTCACGGTGCCGGCCGGGTCGGTGTAGGACTCGACGTTGCCCTCGGCCGTGTACGTCAGCACGGTCTGGGAGCCGTCCTGCAGGGTCCGTACGGTCTCCCTCGACAGCGGGTCGAAGGCGTACTTGGTGATGCCGGTGGCATCGGAGCGCTGCTTGAGGTTGCCGTCGCCGTCCCACGTGTATTCGGCCCAGCCGGCGGGGCCGTTGGCCTTGGTGATGCGGTCACGGTTGTCGTAGGTGAAGGTGACGGTGGTTCCGCGTCCGTCGGTGGTGGTCTTCACCCGGCCGGCGTCGTCGTAGGTGTAGGTGGTGGCTCCCTGCGGGCTGGGGGGAGTGACCTTGGTCAGGTTGCCCTTGGTGTCGTAGGAGAACTTGGTGATCTTACCGCGGGCGTCTTCGACCGTGCAGCGCTGTCCCTCGAAGCCGCCGCAGGTGGCGTCGGCGGGGTTGTACGTGAAGGTGCGGGTGCCGCCATCGGTGCCGGCGACCGTTTCCTTCGTGGTGTTACCCGCCACGTCGTAGCTGTAGCTGACCTCGACACCGTCCGCGCTGGTCAGCTTCCCCGGCACATCCGTGCCCGCGATGGTCTGGTACCCGGTGAGCGAGGCGGTGGCCCCGGTGGGGAGCTTGAGGGAGGAGAGGTTGGAGCGGCCGTCCCAGCCGTAGGCGGTGACGTTTCCCGGGTCACCTCCCACCCCCATGGCGTCGACCGCAGTCTCCAGGTTCAGGTTCGCGTCGTAGGTGCGCTCCCGCGTCTTACCCAGGGCGTCGGTGACCTTGGTGATCTCCCCATCGGCCTGGTGCTCATACTTGGTGGTGTGCCCTGCGGGGTCGGTGACCGCCGTGGTGCCCGCCTGCCCCTCGCCGGTCGTGTAGGCGTAGGTGTAGGTGGGGCCGGATTCGCCGGAGCCGTCGAACGTCGTGGCCCGCTTCATCGACGTCACGCGGTTGTCCGCGTCGTAGGTGAAGACCGTTACCCGCCCCTCGGGAGTTGTGATCTTCGTCAGGCGGCCATCGGAGTCGTAGCCGAACGCGGTGGCCTTGCCCTCGGTGTCGGTGATCTTGGCGAGGCCGCCGGAGGCGTTGAGGTCGTAGACGACGGTGCGGCCGGTGTTGTCCTTCGCCTGCCACTGCGACGCGTCCGTCTTGACCAGGTCGACGAATCGGCCCGAGCGGGAATCGGTGAGCTTGAAGCCCTTGTGCTCGTCTCCCTCGTCGTGCTGGTCGACCAGCACGTGGCCGCCGTTGCGGTCGGTGATCTTCACCAGGGTGCCGTACTGGCTGTAGGTGTCCTTCACGCCGGAGCCACGGTCCGTGACCGTGTACTCGCCGCCTGACGTCTTCTTCAGGTCCAGCCGGTAGCCCTTGGGCGTCACATAAGTGCCGTCGGCCTTCTCTGCGAAGGTGACGGACCCGCCGGTCGCGTCGTATAGCACCACCTTGCCCTCATCGTCGAGGACCTGCAGATACCGCTCGTAGCTGGTCCACCAGCGCTGCGACACCTTGCCCCACGGCGCGTCGAGCGAGTTGTAGGTGTGGGTGAGCTGGAGCTGCCGGCCGACACCGGGAAGCTGGAGCGCGGTGTCCGCGAGCATCAGATTGCCGGTGGAGTAGTTGATCCGCGCCACGAGAGAGTCGGTCACGCGGACGTCGGAGATCTGGTGCCATGGCACCGCTCCCTGCCCCGTGGGTACGTAGGCGGCAAGAGCGTCCGCCTGGACAGCCCTGCGCTGAGCGCCACCCGTCGCCTCAGTCCGGGCCTCCTGGGCAGCCCGCCAACGCGCGAGCTGCTCCGAGACCTTCTCACTCTGAGGGGCAGGCGCCTTGGTCTTACCGACCTTCACGGCAGGCATTTTCGCCTTCTTGACGCTCCCGCCCCACACGGTGTCCGACTTGTTCGGAGTGGGATCGGCGGCAAAGGCCGGTACAGCACCGGCAGTGAGGGCCACGGTGATCACCGCGGCCAAGGACGCGCGTCTTGCCTGGGTGCGGTCGCGTCTGCGGGACTTGCTGATGGCTCGTAACGACACAGTAATCCCTTTCGCTGACAGGCGATGGGGCAGCAGGCGGGTACAGCTGGCGAATGCCAGCACGGGGATGTCCCGTGTGCCAGATGCCGCGGCTTCCTCCCCCTGTTGAAGACCGCTCGCGCCGACGCGCACCCAGCCAAGGCAAGCGCTGGACATTGGAGACGCCTCAGTCGACCAATGCGCATATGCCTCTGACCTGGAGCCTGCGGAGCGGCAGTCACCATAGGCAGACCCACCGAACTCCGGACAAGGGCAGAAGACGATCTTGGCGCGAGGACAGCGGTGAGCCGGAACGTCGCTTGAGTGTCCTTCTGAGCTACCTGTTCAGCAACCGAACCCATGTGACGGCAGCTAAGTGGAGGACTCCATCACTGCACGTATAGAGACGGAATGACCGATTCTCCTCCCC
>KL568620.1:19644-21627 GCA_000715605.1 Streptomyces speibonae
TGTGAGGTTCGGGGACGGTGTCACCGGGGTGTTCGGGTTGCCTCGCCATTGATGCGGGGTTGTTTTTGTGCTGGTCGGCTGGTCTGTCGGGCAGTTGATCTTGGTGGTGGTGTTCCGGATTCTGCGGTGGTGTGATTCCGGATCACCCGGTGCTGCGTTCCTCGAACCTCCTTCATGGTGCGCTCTGTAGCGCATGAGGGTGTGGGGTGGAGGCGGAACGGAGTTGTTGTCACCCGTCCAAGTGATCGACGGGACTCTTGTCGGGGTGTCGGGTTTAGCGTCTCATCCGTCGCGCCTGTCGCGGGCGCCGTCGTGAACTGCCCTGTGTGAGGCGGTAGTTGACGTCCCGGAGGTTGATGCTGTGACCATTGCTCGGATACCGGTTCGCTCTGTGCGCGGTTGTAGGTTCTGGTGACGGCGGGTGGTGACGCCCCTGGGGCTGTGGATCTCGGGTTGGGGCGGCATCGGGATGAGTTGCGGCCTGCGGGGGTGGCTCAGTTGCTGCGGCTGCGCGCGGCGGGAGAGCTGACGACGGCGCATGTGCGGCTGGTCGCTGAAGCAGTGGGCGTGCACATCAGGACGGTGTGGACCTGGCTGGGGCAGGCGGAGGAGACCGGGAGCCCGGAGAAGCCGGAGCGCCGTCGGTTCCGTGTCACCGAGGAGATCATCGAGGTCCTCGCCGACTATCAGGGCAACGTGAAGCGCGCTCACGAGCGTCTGGTCGAGCTGGCGGTGGCGGCGGGACAGAAGCCGCCGGGGCTGACGACGCTGCACGATGCGATAGCCCGGGACCTCGATCCTGGCTTCATGGCGGGCCTGCGCGAGGGGATTCCGGCGGCCCGCGGCTTCGATCCGTGCTTTCAGCGGCCGGCGGTGGCCCGGAACGAGGTGTGGGAGGGCGATCACAAGCAGGCCGAGACCGTGGTGATGATGCCGGACAAGAAGCCGTCGAGGGTGTGGGTGACGTGGTTCGAGGACCGCGGCACCGGCCATGTGATGGGCTGGGCGGTCACCGCTGGCTCGGCGCACCGCGGTTCGGTCCTGGCCGCCGTGCGGATGTCGGTGTTGCGGGAGGCCCCTTACGGGCCGGCGGGAGGGCTGCCGCGCCTGGTGCGCGTGGACGGCGGCGCGGACTTCCTGTCCAAGACGGTGCTGCGCGCCTTCGGGCTCCTCGGCGTTCCGGTCCACCGGGTGCGCAGTGCCCGGCACAAGGGCGGTATCGAGCGGCTGAACCATACGAGTATGACCCGGTTCTTCGCCGACCTGCCCCGTTACACGAAGGCGCCCCGGCTCGACCATCGTCGCCGCGTCGGAGAGACGGACCCGCCGCTGACCTTCGAGGCGTTCGTGGGCCTGCTGGGGGAGTGGGTTCACAAGCACAACACCGAGCACGTCGTCGAACGCACCGGGATGACGCCGCTTGAGGCCTGGCAGGCGGATCCCGCCGAGATCCGGCCCGAGCCGAGCGCGTCCGAGTTGCGCGCCTTCATGCTGGAGAGCGACCACAGGGTCCACAAGATCACCAGTCACGGGGTGGAGTTCAACCGCCGTTGCTACATGCCGGAGAACGGGGTGGGCCGGATCGGGCTCGAGGTCCGTGTGCGGTGGATGCCACACCACACGCACGAGATCGACCTGTACACCTTCCGCGGCAACCGTTACCTGGGCCGGGCCTTCCTCAGTAACGAGGCCAGCGAGGACCTGCGCGCCAAGGTGCTCCTCGAACGCGACGAGCACAGCAGAGAGCTGCGAGCGGCCCTGAAGCGCTCCGGCGAGCGCCGCCACGAGCGCCACCTGCCCTCTACCCAGCCCGAACTGCCCGTCCGTGCCCTGCGCATGACCGAGGTCGAGGCCCGCGCCGAACTCGACGGTACGAAGGGGCCCGCCGCACCGCGGCGCCGCACCCAGCCGTACCGGCCCCTGACCCCCATCCCGGCTGCGTGGAAACGCCCCGGCCAAGACCTCGGATGGCGTCCCTTGAAG
>KL568621.1:0-1994 GCA_000715605.1 Streptomyces speibonae
TGTGTATAAGAGACAGGCCCCGGGAGGCCGGGTTCAGAGGTTCATTTGAGGGTGCCGTAGCGCGCCTACGGACGTTGCCGTAGCGGCCGCGCTGTCGGCCGGCCGCGGGATCTCGCTCATGTCGTCGACGTGCGTGGCGGGCCCAGCGGTTCGTCGTCCGAGGTGACCCGCCGGGAGCCTCTCCACGAGGTGCGGGTGCTCCGTGGGAGGTGCCGGGTCCCCGGGCTGCCGCGGGCCGGGTCGATCCGCGCCCCCGCGCACGGGAGAGCGCCCGGATGCGGGACCGTCCGCATCCGGGCGCCGGAGAGGGTGGGGCCCGGCCTTCCGGCCGGGGGACCGCGGCGGCCACGACGGTGGCGGAGCCCCTCCCCTCAGGTCGAAGAAGGAGTCCCGCCGCCTTCACCACCGCACTGGCTCGCACGCCGCCGCGGCGCCCTCGCCCCGCCCGCCGCGCCCGCACGGCCACCCCTCATCGGGCCGTACGGCGACGCCGCGGGCTGCGCGCACGGCCCCGACCTCCCGTCGGGGGCCGCGCGCGAGTCGTCGTGGTCGGTCCTCGCGCGGGGCGCGAGGAGTTCCGGGCGGTGCCGTCGCCTTGGGCGCGACAGAACAGGTGTCGGCGACGGCGCCGCCCGGAGGACCGAAGGGGGCGGATCAGACCCGGGCGCCGGACAGCCGCTCGACCGCCCGCAGCAGCGCGGAGTGGTCCAGGCCGCCGTCGCCCTGGGCGCGCAGGCCGGCCACCAGCTGGGCGACCACGGCGCCGACGGGCAGCACCGCGCCGACGGCGCGGGCGGCGTCCGTGACGATGCCCATGTCCTTGTGGTGCAGGTCGATGCGGAAGCCCGGCTCGAAGTCCCGGTGCAGGAAGTTGTCCTTCTTGCGGTTCAGCACGGTCGAGCCGGCCAGCCCGCCGCCCAGGACCTCGAGCGCCGCCGCCAGGTCCACGCCCGACTTCTCCAGGAAGACCACGGCCTCGGCGCACGCCTGGATGTTCACGGCGACGATCAGCTGGTTGGCGGCCTTCACGGTCTGCCCGGAGCCGTGCGGCCCGCACAGCACGATCGTCGTGCCCAGCGCCTCGAACAGGGGCCTGGCGGCGTCGAAGTCGGCGCGCTCGCCGCCGACCATGATGGACAGCACCGCCTCGACGGCGCCGGCCTCGCCGCCGGACACCGGGGCGTCGAGGACCCGGATGCCCTTGTCCTTCGCCGCCGCGGCCAGGTCGACGGAGGTCTGCGGGGTGATCGAGGACATGTCGATCAGCAGGGCGCCGGAGCGCGCGTTCTCCAGGATGCCCTCCGGGCCGTAGGCGATCGCCTCGACCTGCGGGGAGGCGGGAACCATCGTGATGATCACATCGGCGTCCCGCACCGCCTCGGCGACCGAACCGGCCGCGGTGCCGCCGGCGGCGGTCAGCCGGTCCAGCTTCTCCTGCTCCAGGGTGAAGCCGGTGACGTCGTAGCCCGCCTTGATCAGGTTCTCGGACATGGGGGAGCCCATGATGCCGAGGCCGATCCAGGCGACCGCCGGGCGGGCCGGGCGGGAAGAGGGGGGAAGGGTGCTCATGAGGGTGCCTCTCGGTGAATAAAGGGGGGCGAAGTCAGCGGGCCTCGCGGGGCAGCCAGTCGAAGGCCTCGGCGCTCGGGCGGTCGCCGGGCTTGTACTCCAGGCCGACCCCGCCCTCGTAACCGGCCTCGCGCAGCCGGTCCAGCAGGTCCTCCAGGGGCAGCGCGCCGGTGCCGGGCGCGCCGCGGCCGGGGCTGTCGGCGATCTGTACGTGGCCGGTCCTCCCGGCGTACCGGTCGATCACCGCGGGCAGGTCCTCGCCGTTCATCGCCAGGTGGTACAGGTCCATCAGGAACCGGGCGTTGTCCAGCCCGGTGGCCGCGTTCACCTTGTCCACGACGCCCACCGCGGCCGGCGCCGACACCAGCGGGTACAGCGGCGACTCCGGCTTGTTGAGCGCCTCGATCAGCAGGACCGCGCCGATC
>KL568621.1:2171-3040 GCA_000715605.1 Streptomyces speibonae
GACTCCGGCTTGTTGAGCGCCTCGATCAGCAGGACCGCGCCGATCCGGTCGGCGGCGCGGGCCGCGAGGGCGAGGTTCTCCAGCGCGAGCGCGTCCTGCTCGGCCGGATCCACGCCCTCGACCCGGTTGCCGTACAGCGCGTTGAGGGCCGTGCAGCCGAGGGACTCGGCGAAGGCGGCGGCCACGTCGACGTTGGCGCGGAACCGCTCCGACTCCTCGCCGGGGACGGACAGGGCGCCGCGGTCGGGGCCGGGCAGCCGTCCGGCGTAGAAGTTGAGCCCCGTGAGCCGCACGCCCGCGTTCCTGACCGCCTTGCCCAGCGCGTCCAGTTCGGAGCGCTCGGGGGCGGGGGAGCCGGTCCAGGGCCACCACAGCTCGACGGCGGTGAAGCCGGCCGCGGCGGCGGCCGCGGGGCGCTCCAGGAGCGGGAGTTCCGTGAAGAGGATCGACAGGTTGACAGTGAAGCGCTGCTCTGTGAATCCCATCGGGGTCGCGCTCCTTCCTGCTGGCTGCTGCGGACGAGCTTAATATTTCGTATTGCGGATGTTGATTTCTGCTTACTGGAAGACTGCCCGTGGTGGGGAGCGGCTGTCAAGAGGAGTACGACCCGACCTCATATCCGACGTGTTTGACATCGCCGAT
This sequence comes from Streptomyces speibonae, assembly GCA_000715605.1. Lineage (GTDB taxonomy): Bacteria > Actinomycetota > Actinomycetes > Streptomycetales > Streptomycetaceae > Streptomyces > Streptomyces speibonae. The sequence continues at coordinate 2,814 of KL568621.1, forward strand.
CTGGGAAGGCGAACGCCCATGGCTGGTCACGGGAGTTGGGGGACGGCGATGATCAGATCCAGGGGGGTGCCGACGAACGGGCTCTCGCCGGTGTACGACGAGACCGGTGCCGCCTCGGCGAGGTTCCTGCTGTGGCTGCGCGAGGAGACCGCCGGGACCGAGGGGCGCCGGGTTGCCGCCTCCGCCTACGCCCACCACGAGCGCTGCACCCTGGAACTGGTCGAGGA
>KL568621.1:3239-6703 GCA_000715605.1 Streptomyces speibonae
CGAGCGCTGCACCCTGGAACTGGTCGAGGACGTCGTGGACCGCCTCGCCGCGCTCGGCTGGATCGCCGTCCACAACGACTCCGGCGCAGTGCCGCCCCTGGTCAGCCCCACCCCCACCGGGCTCGCCGAGACCCGCGTCTGGGACGAGGCGTACGCCGACCGCGAGACCCGGCGCCGCTACGCCAAGGCCGCCCTGTTCGCCTGGTGGGACCGGGCCGGGCAGCACCAGGACGCCGGCTTCGGCGCGGAGGACTTCCTGTGGGCCCGGGAGGCCTACTACTGCGGACGCCAACTCGCCCTGGAGGACCTCGAGTACGCCAGGGACCACCTGGACCTGCCGGCCCCCGTGCACGTCGGCGTCATGGGCGAACGCGCCGGGGTGTTCCTCTCCTTCGAGCAGCTGGCCGCGCTGGTGCAGGCCTCCCGCCCCGACCTGCCGGAGGGCGACAGCGAGGTGCGGCAGGTGCGCGAACTCGCCGCCGCGCTCACCGAGGCCTCGCGCGGCGGCGCCCCGCCCGACGCGAGCACGGTGGAGCGCTTCCTGCGGCACAGCCGCGACCTCGCCCAGGCCGGATCCCGGTCCGTGGGCAACCTGGGCAGGGACATGGCGTCCGGCATCATCTCGGACGTCATCACCTCCATGCTGAGGCTCGGATGACCGGCCGTCGCGCCCCCATCCCCACGGGCGAGAACCAGATCCCCGAGGTGTACGCGCGCCAGCCCGTGCTGCGCCGCCTGGTGCCGCGGCTGGTCGGCCTCAGCCGCGACCACCACCGCCGGGTCCCGCACCACGAGTTCGCCGACGACCTGCCCGTGGTGCTGCTCAGCGGCCGCCACGGCACCGGCAAGAGCGCCATGCTGGACGACCTCCGCCAGGCCTACGCCCCCGACACCGGCCCCTGGCCGGGACCGCGGGTGCCGTTCGCCCGGATCAACTGCGCCGCACTCCAGGAGCGGGCCGGCGTCGGACCCGAGACGGCCAACAACTCCCACGCGGTGGAGATGCTCGTCGCACTCGTCGCCCAGCTCTCCCGCCCCGTCGCCGGCTTCGGACGGCTGCGCTTCCCGCGCACCACCGCCGGACTCCTCGCCGTGGTCTCCGCCCGCCGCCCCGGCAACGACGGCGAACTGAGGGTGGCCGACCGGCACGCCGCCACCCTGATGGGCGTCCCGGAGGACGTACGCCCCCGCCCGACGTGGGACGCGCTCTTCCGCGCCGCGCTGCCCGCGCCCCCCGACGGCGGCTCGCCCGACCCCGCCCGCTTCCCCGAGGCGGCCGTGCGCGCCTTCCTCGGCCAACTGCGCGGCCCGCTCGCCGCCCGGCGGGTGACCGCCTGGTACGAGACCTACCGCAGCGAGGCCGACAACCGGCTGCGCGGCCTGCCGCCGGGCGCCTCCGGGCAGCCCCGGCCGGTGCCGGCGACCGAGCGCGCACCGTTCGTGGCTCGCCTGTGCCAGGAGTTCCACCAGGGCCGCGGCTTCCGGCGCGGGGTGGAACGCATGCTCGCCGCCGCCTTCCTCGAGGACGTGCGCTACGGGCCCTTCCGCCGCGCCAACCGGACCCCGCGCCCGCTGGTGCTGCTCGACAACGCCCACACCGACGCCGGACGCGACATCCTCGAACTGCTCCTGGACCAGCGTGCCGCCACCGGCACGGCCCGCGACCGGATGGTGGTCATCGCCACCGAACTGCACGGCGACGACACCCCGGAGGACCCCCGCGGCGACGGCCCCGACGACGAGGACGCCCCCTACCCGGAGGCGGCCCGGCGCTCCCTGCCCGACATCGGCACCGACTCCGGCTGGACCCGCGCCTCGGCCGCCCCCTCCGCCGGCGTGCTGTTCCTGCCGCTGCCGCCGCTGGAGTGCGAGCACCTGGAGCGGATGCTCCGGCGCGACGACCACGCCTCCTTCGACCCCTACATCGCGACCGCCCTGCACGACCTCACCCGGGGCCACCCCATGGGCGCCCGCCGGCTGTGCGAGGCGGTGGTCGACCGGGCCCGCACCGAGGAGTGGGTGGCCGCCGAGGAACTCCTCGACCTGGTCCACCCCGGCGGCGCGGGCGAGTCCGTCGTCTGGCGGCTGCTCGACACCCTCGTCGGCAGCGAGAACCACGACGAGCTGTGCCTGTTCTCCCTGGCCTGGGACCGGGAGGCCGCCGAGCGGCTCGCCGAGCGGTGGGTGCCCCGCCGGATCGACGGACTGCCCGCGGCTGACGGCGCCGCCGCCCTGCTGGAACGCGAACGCTGGTCACGCGGACCGGGCAGCCGGCCCTTCATCACCGACCGCTTCCTGCGTGCCCTGCTGGTGCACCAGATGCGCAGCGGACGCGGCGGCCGGGGCGTCGACTGGTCCGGTGCGCACGCCCTGCTCGCCGAGCACCACCGGCAGCGCGCCGAGGGGCGTACCGGCCGCGCCGCACGCGACGAACACTCCCGCTTCCTGTGGCACCGGCTGGCCGCGGGGGAGACCCAGGAGGTGGTCGACCGGCTGCACGCGGAGTTCCTCCGCCCGGACGGCGACGCCTTCGACTGGCTGTACATCCTGCGCACCGTCGCCCACGCGCCCCGCCCGCCGGGGGACGCCTGGTTCGAGCAGTGCCAGGAGGTCGCCCGGGGCAGCCGGGACCTGATCCAGCTGCGCGCCGACCCGGGCGCGGGACTGGAGAAGCAGGCCGTCAACCGGCTGCTGCACGCCCTGTGGTACGCGGCGGACGAGCTGGCCGAGGCGGACCGGCCGCTGGTCGACCGGATCGGGCAGGACCTGTCCTTCCTGTCCGCCCAGCACCTCACCGGCCGGGCGGTGCTCGCCCAGGCCGCCGTCCGCTGGCCCCGCTCGGTCCGCAACGGCGAGGACTGGCCCCTGGACCGGCGCTGGCGGGCCGACCGGCCGGGCGCGGGAGCGGCACGGTGAGGCGCCCGGACCGGCGGACCTGGAGCTGGCTGCCGCGGCGGCTGCGCTTCCGGGTGCTCGGCCTGATCGACATGGTGGCCCTGTGGACGCTCGTCGCCGCCCTGCTCACCGCCGGGACCTGGTGGGGCCTGGACAGTTACCGGCAGCACCGCGACTACTGCACCGACGACCGGCAACTGCGGCGCACCGGACCGGGGCGGGAGTGCGTCGGCGTCACGGCGGAGGCGTATCCCTTCGCGCCCGGTCTCGAGGACGTGCTCGGCCGGATCGCGTCCGAGAACCGGGACGCGCGCCACTCCGGCAAACCGGTGGTGAGCGTCGCCGTCGTCATGCCGTACACCGCCCGCGACCCCGGCGCGGCCATGTCGAAGGAGCTGATCCGGCACTCCCTCCAGGGCGCCTACGTCGCCCAGCACGCCCACAACCACGGCCCCGGCACCGGCGACACCGCCGTCCAGCTGCTCTTCGCCAACGTGGGCGAGGACCTGAGCCACTGGCAGCCCGTGACCGACGCACTGGCCGCGCGGCGCGGCGGGAAGGCCCCGGTC
>KL568621.1:6951-10389 GCA_000715605.1 Streptomyces speibonae
GCTCGCCGCCGTACGCGAGGGCCTCGGCCCCGCGCGGATCCCGGCCGTCAGCGCCGTGCTCAGCTCCCGCGACATGGAGCACCCCTACCTGTTCAAGGTCTCGCCCTCCACCGACCAGTTCGTCGACGCGCTCAAGCGCTACGTGAGCGCCAACAAGGTGGACCGGAAGAACACGTTCATGATCGCCGACGACCGGGACGACAACTACGTCGCCAATCTGCGCCGCGTCTTCCGCCAGGAGTTCGGCGCGGGCTACGGCATCACCCCCGACGAGGTGGCCCGGCGGACCGAGACCTACCAGGGCATCAAGGGCCCGTCCCACGGCACCTCGCAGATCTTCCGGCGGGCGGTGTCCGCGATGTGCGCGGTCGACGCCCGCACCGTGTTCCTGGCCGGCCGCGACGCCGACCTGCCGCCCTTCCTGGAGACCATCGACACCACCAGGTCCTGCGACCGCGGCCCGGACGACGAGCCGCTGCGCATCCTGCGCGTCAGCACCGGCCGCGACCCCGTCACCGAGACCGCCCGGATGCGCCTGATCGCCGAACGCAACAGCATCGAGATCGTCGCCGCGACGGCCGTGGACGCGCCGCGCTGGCGCGCCGCCGCCGACGGCGACGCACAGGTTCCGAAGGCCTTCGCCCGCTTCACCGGCTCCTACGAGGGCTTCTTCACCGAGGAGGACCCCGACGCCCTCAACGACGGCTACGCGGTGATGTACCACGACGCGCTCACCGCCGTCGGCACCGCCGTGGCGGCCGCCCGGGACAGCGACATCGACGCCGTGACCCACAACGACGTCTACGACGAACTGCGCCGCGGCAGCCCCCTCGAACACTGCGCCGCCGGCTGCGTACCGGGCGCGAGCGGCGTCTTCACCTTCGCCGACGAGAGCCTCGGCGCCCGGGAGGCCACCGGGGCGGAACGCTCGACGGGCCTGTGGCCGGTCTGCAAGCCGGTCCCCGTGGTGACCTTCCCGGAGGAACGTCACGACAGGTCCCCGCTGTACCGCACCTACCAGGAACCGGGCGAGACCACCTGCCCCCGCCCCTGACCGGCCGCCGACCGGGCTCAGGGAGCGGAGAAGGCGGCGAACGCGGCGTCCAGCAGGCCGCCGAACTCCTCCCGGCCGTCGTTCGCGCTCCACTGTCCGAGGACGATCCAGAGGGCTTCGAGCGCCGCCGCGGCGCGTACCTCGGCGGTGACCGGTGATGCGTCGGCCGAGGGGGCCGTCTCCCGCAGCCGGGCGGCGATCTCCGGCCGCCAGTCGGTGAATTTCTCCCGGAGCCGTGCGCGCAGGGCGGGAGTCCGGTTGACGAGGCCGAGGATCGTCACGAGTTCCCGCACGTCGCGTACGAGGAACCGCACGGCCGACTCCAGGGCGTTGCGCAGCCTGGCCCAGTCGTCACCGGTGGCCGGGTCGGCGGCGAGGGCATCGGTGATCACGTCTCGGACCGGGTCGAAGACGAAGAGGACCACGTCCTCCTTGGTCCCGAAGTAGCGCAGGAAGGTGCTGCGTGACACCCCGGCGGCCTTGGCGAGGTCGGCGAAGGTGACTTGGTCGAAGCCGGTGAGGCAGAACCGGTTGAACGCTACGCGGGCCAGCTCCGCCCGTACTGCGTGACGGCCGATCTCACGGGTGGCGAGGGGTGCTGCGCTCATGGGGCCCAGTCTACTCGGCAGGACTCACTTGCTTCTATGCATACGAGTTCATAAGCTGATACTCGGTGTCAGTCGCGACGCTGAGAGTCGCGGCGCATCTATGTGGTCGGCGGTCCGACAACGCGCCGGCCCTCATGCGAAGTGGAGCCACCTCATGAGCTACGACGGCCTTTCCGGCCTGACGATCCACGTCTCGGACGGGGTCGCGACGGTGACGATCGATCACCCGCCGCTCAATCTGATGGACGCCGTCCTGCTGCCGTCCCTCCGGGCGTTCGTCGCGCGGGTGCGGGACGACGCCGATGTCCGCGTCATCGTCTTCCAGAGCGCTGACCCCGAGTTCTTCGTCGCGCACGGCGACATGGCGTACCTCACCGATCCGGATGCGCTGACCATCGCCACCCGCGCCGCGATCGCCGCCGCGCCGGACACGGAGCTTCCCGAGGGGCTGAACATCCTCGAGGCGATGAGTGTGGAGATCAGCTCGCTGCCACAGGTCACCATCGGCAAGCTCGCGGGATTCGCCCGCGGCGCGGGCAACGAGTTCTTCATGTACCTGGACATGCGCTTCGCGGCGATCGGCAGGTCGGGACAGGCACAGCCGGAGTCCCTGATGGGGATCCTCCCCGGAGGGGGCGGCACGGTGAACATGACGCGCCTGGTGGGCCGGGCACGGGCACTGGAGCTCATCCTCGGCGCCGACCTCGTGGACGCCGAACTCGCCGAGCGGTACGGCCTGATCAACCGCGCGCTGCCCGCCGGGGAGCTCGACGCGTTCGTCGACACCCTGGCCCGGCGGATCGCGGGCCTGCGACCGCAGGTGATCTCCGGCATCAAGGCCGCGGTCGACGCGGTCGCGCCCCCAATTCCCCGCGCCGCGTACGCCGTGGAGAACGAGGGCCTGTTCGCGGCGTTCGGCGACGAGGTGACCGATCTCGCCCACAAGCTCCTCGCCGCCGGCGTCCAGACCCGCGAGGGCGAACGCGACCTCGAACGCATCGTCAACAGCGTCTGACGACCGGGCGTTCACCGGACCGGTGCCCGACCCGCTCCCGCGTCACCCGGGCGGGCAACGGGACCTGCCGGGCCGTTGGCCGCCGGGCGGGCGGGGGCCGCTGCTCAGGCGGTGAATCCTCCGTCGATGTGCGTGAGGCCGACGTGGTCCGACAGCTGCGCCGTCGCGGATGCCGGCGCCCTCGTGTGCTGGGCGCCCGGCCCGGTGCCGGCTACGGGAACCGGCACCGCGCCGTCATGGATCTCCCCGCCCCTACCAGGCGAGGGGGCCGTAGCGGTCGATGATCCGGGCGGTCCCGGCGGCGGGGTCCTCGGTGGCCAGCGTGACGATGGCGTCGGTGCCCTCCGTCACGGTCTGGGTGCCGGTGCCGCCGTTGAGATCGGTGGCGGTGTAACCGGGGTCGACGGCGTTGAACCGTATGCCGCCGAACGCCTTCGCGTACTGCGTGGTCAGCAGCGTGACGGCGGCCTTGGAGGCGGCGTAGGCGGGCGCGATCACCTGCGACTCGACCCGCTCGGGGTCGTGGGTGAGAGCGACGGAGCCCAGGCCGCTGGTGACGTTGACGACGGCCGGGGCGTCGGAGGCGCGCAGCAGCGGGAGGAAGGCCGCGGTGACCCGGACGATGCCCGTGACGTTGGTGTCGAGCACCCGCGCGGTCTCCGCCCCGGTCAGTTCTTCCACGGGCCCGACGTTCCCGGCGATGCCGGCGTTGTTGATCAGGACGTCGATGCGGCCCTCGACGCCCGCGACATCGGCGGGGC
>KL568621.1:10587-13465 GCA_000715605.1 Streptomyces speibonae
CCGCCACCGAGGCGTCGTCGGTGACGTCGATCCGGACGAAGCGCGCACCGATCCCGGCCGCCGCGCGACGGCCGCGGCCCTCGTCGCGGGCTCCGAGGAGGACGGTGTGGCCGAGCTCGGTGAGGCGGCGGGCGGTCTCGAAACCGAGGCCCTTGTTGGCGCCGGTGATGAACGTGGTCTTGGACATGCCTCTCACCCTCGCCGAGTCCGCCGTGACCAGCCAGGGAACGGATTTCGGTAGGACCAGCAGTACCACCCGGCAAGCCCCGCGACGGGCGCGGGGCTGCCTACGATGCAGGCGTGAACAAGGGACATGGCGTCGACAACCAGCTGGGCACCACGCTGCGGGCCTGGCGGGACCGGCTCGCGCCGGAGACCGTCGGGCTGCCGGCGGACCGGGCGCGCCGGTCGCCGGGGCTGCGGCGGGAGGAGCTGGCCGAACTGGCCGGCGTCTCCGTCGACTACCTCGTGCGCCTCGAACAGGGGCGGGCCGTCCGGCCCTCCGAGCAGGTCGTCGCCTCGCTGGCCCGCGCACTGCGCCTCTCCCAGGACGAGGAGGACCATCTCCACCGGCTCGCCGGGTTCCCCCCGCCGAGGGATCAACAGGTCGTCTACGGCATCCCGCCGAGCATGGGCAGGCTGCTGACCCTGCTGGACGCCACTCCGGTCGCGGTCTTCGCCGCCGACTGGCAGCTGGTGTGGTGGAACACCCGGTGGGCGGCGCTGTTCGGCGACCCCACGCGGATCGGCGTCGAGGAGCGCAACCTGGTGCGGCTGCGCTTTCCCGTCGCCACGGACCGCGGCCGGCTGACGAGCTGGCCGGTGATCCCGGTCAACGCCGAGGCCGCCGACCGGGCCCTCGTGGCCGACCTGCGCCGGGCCGCGGCCCGCTTCCCCGACGACCCGCGCGTCACGGAGCTGGTGGCCGCCCGGGTCGCCGGCAATCCCCGGTTCGCCGCGTTCTGGGCCGACGGGGCCGTGGGCCGGCACGCCGAGGACCGCAAGACCATCCGGCACCCCGACATCGGGGAGGTGCACGTGGACTGCGACGTCCTGACCGACGGTGACACCGACCTGAAGGTCGTCGCCTACACGGCCGTCCCCGGCAGCGAGGACGAGGCGAAGCTCGCAGCCGCCGGCATCATCGCGACCCCCGGGAGCCGGCCGTGACCACCATCGGCATCATCGGAGCGGGCGAGGTGGGCAGTCAGCTGGCCCGCGCGGCCGTCGCCCACGACCACCACGTCGTCATCGCCAACTCCCGCGGACCGGAGACGCTGAAGGGCCTCGTCACCGAACTGGGCCCCGCGGCCCGTGCCGCGACCGCCGCCGGGGCCGCCGCGGCGGGCGACTTCGTGATCATCGCCGTCCCCCTGAAACCGGTCAACGACATGCCCGCCGAGCAGCTCGCCGGCAAGATCGTGCTCGACACCAACAACTACATGCCCTGGCGCGACGGCCACTTCCCGGCCGTCGACTCGGGCGAGAAGACCGTGCACGAGCTGCGGCAGGAACAGCTGCCCGACGCGAAGATCGCCAAGGCGTTCACCCACATCCAGGCGCCGCGCCTGTTCCTCTCCGCGAGCCCTCCCGGCACCCCCGGCCGGCACGCCCTGTCCGTCTCCAGCGACCACCCCGAGGCGGTGGAGCTCGTCACGCGCCTGTACGACACGTTCGGGTTCGACACCGTCGACAACAGCCCCCTGAGCGAGTCCTGGCGCAGTGGCCCGGGCCAGCCCGCCTGGCGGGCCCACGCCCACCAGACCCGCGAACAGCTCGCCGCCCACCTGGCCGACGCGCGCCGGATCCCCTACCCGGTCCGGGGCTGACCCCGGCGTCGCGGTCCCCCCGCATCCCTGCTGAAAGCGGCGGGGGAGTCCGTTAGGGTCGTCTCGCAGCGACCGGGGCACACCGGCAGCGCCGATGCCATGGGGGCACAGTGCGATTGAGAGTGGAGTTCACGACCGAACCCTTCGACCTCGACCAGGCACCCGCGCACGCCGTGGTGGCCCGGGAGGTCGTCGAGGGGGCGGACTTGGACGCGGTGGACGTCGGGCCGTTCGGCAACACCGCCGAGGGGGGCGCCGACGCGGTGCTCGCCGCCGTCGACGCGCTGCTGCGCCGCAGCCTCGCCGCCGGCGCCACCCGAGTCTCGCTCCAGGTCAACGTGGTCGAGGAGGACGACCGGTGAGCGGTACCGGTGAGGATGCCTTCATCGCGGCGGTGAAGCCGCTGGTCGACGCCATGGGCGGCGAGATGGTACCGCCGGACGAGGCCGGGACCGACGACGTGGTGCTCTCCTGGGCGGGCTCCGCCGCCGTCGCCGTACGCCTGCCGCAGCTCGCGGACTCCCTCGACCACATCCTCGCGGCCCTGGAGCGCCGCAAGGGCATGCCGCTCGCGGATCTGGACCGCAGGGCGAAGCAGGAGATCGTACGCAGCCTGGAGGCGCGCGGCGCCTTCGCCGTACGGCACGGCGTGGAGACCGTCGCGAGCGCGCTCGGAGTCAGCCGCTTCACGGTCTACAACTACCTCAACCGCGAGAAGGGCACCTGACCCGCGCCCGGTCCGCCGTCCGGTCCGGCGTCCGGTCCGCCGCCCGGGTGGGTGCTCCCCCTTCCTCCGCCCGAGTTTTCAACAAACTGTTGACGTGGGGTCCGTGACGGCGTTCACTGTCGGCACGCCCGTTCGCAGCACACGGCCGCTCGCGGCCACGGAGGCTCCCGTGACGTCGACTTCCACGCCCCCGGGCCTGGCCCGGTTCAACGCCCTGGAGGAGCACGCGGCGCTCGCCCGGCTCCTCGAGGCCTGCGCCTCCACCGCCTGGGCACGGCGGCTGCTCGCCGCCCGGCCCTACGCCACAGCCGACGACCTGTAC
>KL568621.1:13629-15806 GCA_000715605.1 Streptomyces speibonae
GACCTACGCCACAGCCGACGACCTGTACGCCGCCGGCGACGCCGCCATGGCGGAGCTGACCACGGCCGACCTGGAGGAGGCGATGGCCGGGCACCCCCCGATCGGCCGCCCCAGGCCGGGCGACCCGGCCTCGGCCCGGGAGCAGCGCGGCATGGCCGGAGCCCCGGACGGACTCAAGGCCGAGATGCTCGAACTGAACCTGGCCTACCAGGAGAAGTTCGGCCATGTGTTCCTCATCTGCGCCACCGGCCGGACCGCCGAGCAGATGCGCGACGCGGTCAGGGAACGCCTCGGCAACGCGCCGGAGCGGGAGCGCGAGATCGTCCGCACCGAACTGGGGAAGATCAACCGCATCCGTCTGGCCCGTCTCGTCGACGCCGAAGAGGACTGACGCACATGAGCACCGACACCACCGCCTCCGTGTCCACGCACATCCTGGACACCAGCGCCGGCCGCCCCGCCGAGGGCGTCGCCGTCCGTCTCTCCGCCCGCCCGGGCCGGGACGCGGACTGGACGGCACTCGGCGGCTCCGTGACCGACGCGGACGGGCGGTGCAAGGACCTGCCGGCCCCGCCGGAGGGAACCGCCCACGTACGGCTGGACTTCGCCGTGGAGCCGTACTTCGAGAAGAAAGACGCCGAGAAGCAAGCCGATGCGCAGCAGGACGCCCCCGCGAATCGGGACAGCGGCGCCGGAGCGTTCTTCCCGGAGGTGGCGATCACGTTCGCCGTCGTCCCGGGCGAGCACTACCACGTACCGCTGCTGCTCAACCCGTTCGGCTACTCCGTTTACCGAGGGAGCTAGCACACCATGCCCACGATCCTGGGACAGAACCAGTACGGCAAGGCCGAGAACCGAGTCGTAAAGATCACGCGGGACGGCGCCACCCACCACATCAAGGACCTCAACGTCTCCGTCGCCCTCTCCGGCGCCATGGAGGAGGTCCACTACTCCGGCTCGAACGCCAACGTCCTGCCGACCGACACCACCAAGAACACGGTGTTCGCCTTTGCCAAGGAGCACGGCATCGAGTCGGCCGAACAGTTCGGCATTCACCTCGCCCGCCACTTCGTCACCTCGCAGGAGCCCATCCACCGGGCGCGCATCCGCATCGAGGAGTACGCCTGGGAGCGCATCGAGACCTCCGGCGCGCACTCCGGGGCCGCCGGCGCCGACGAGGCCAGGCACTCCTTCGTCCGCAAGGGCCAGGAGACCCGGCTGACCCAGATCACCTACGACGGCGAGCGGTGGGAGGTCGTCTCCGGCCTCAAGGACCTCACGGTGATGAACTCCACCGACTCCGAGTTCTGGGGCTACATCAAGGACAAGTACACGACGCTCAAGGAGGCCTACGACCGCATCCTCGCCACCTCGGTCGCCGCCCGCTGGCGGTTCGGCTGGACCGACGACGAGCAGCCGGTGCCGGACTGGGAGCAGTCCTACGAGCAGGTCAGGAAGCACATGCTCCAGGCCTTCGCCGAGACCTACTCGCTCTCCTTGCAGCAGACGCTGTACCAGATGGGCGCGCGGGTCATCGACCACCGCGACGAGATCGACGAGATCCGCTTCTCCCTCCCCAACAGCCACCACTTCCTGGTGGACATGGAGCCCTTCGGGCTGAAGAACGACACCGCCGACGGAGCCGTGTACATCGCCGCCGACCGCCCCTACGGCCTGATCGAGGGCACCGTGCTCCGGGACGGCTGCGAGGCGCGCATCCCCGTGGACCTCACCAACCTCTGACCGCACCGCACCGCACCCACATTTCGGCACCCGTGGCCGGGGAACACGGAGCAGCGCACCACCTCACGCACCGCCCCGGCCACGGCACTCAAATCTCCCAGGGTCCTGCCGTGCCCATTCCACGTACGCGAAAAGGACGCACCATGGCAGCAGACCGGCGCATCGTCATCGAGAACTGCGCGATCGCGACCGTCGACGCGAAGGACACCGAGTACGCCTCCGGGCACCTCGTCCTCGCCGGCCACCGCATCGAGGCACTCGGCGCGGGCCCGGCCCCCGAGGGCCTGGAGAACGTCGAGCGCCGGATCGACGCCACCGGGCATCTGGCGACCCCCGGCCTGGTCAACACCCACCACCACTTCTACCAGTGGATCACCCGGGGCCTGGCCACCGACCACAACCTGTTCGACTGGCTCGTCGCCCTCTACCCGACC
>KL568621.1:16063-20078 GCA_000715605.1 Streptomyces speibonae
GAGCCGATGGTGGACGCGGCGGCGCGGGGCTCCCTCGCGATGATGGCCCGCGGCGGTGTCACCACCGCCATGGACCACCACTACGTCTTCCCGCACGGCGCCGGCGACCTGTCCGGCGCCATCATCGGCGCAGCCCGGGACATGGGCGTGCGCTTCACCCTCGCCCGCGGCTCCATGGACCGCAGCGAGAAGGACGGCGGACTGCCCCCGGACTTCGCCGTCGAGACCCTCGACGACGCCCTTGCCGCCACCGAGGAGACGGTACGCCGGCACCACGACCCCTCCTCCGACGCCATGACGCAGGTCGCCGTCGCACCCTGCTCGCCCTTCTCCGTCTCCACCGGACTGCTGCGCGACGGGGCCGAACTGGCCCGCCGGCTCGGCGTACGGCTGCACACCCACGGCTCGGAGACCGTGGAGGAGGAGGAGTTCTGCCACGAGCTGTTCGGCATGGGCCCGACCGACTACTTCGAGTCCACCGGCTGGCTCGGCGAGGACGTGTGGATGGCGCACTGCGTCCACATGAACGACTCCGACATCGCCGCCTTCGCGCGCACCCGCACCGGCGTCGCCCACTGCCCGTCCTCCAACGCCCGGCTCGCCGCCGGCATCGCCCGCGTGCCCGACATGCTCGCGGCCGGCGTCCCGGTCGGCCTCGGCGTGGACGGCACCGCCTCCAACGAGTCCGGCGAACTCCACACCGAACTGCGCAACGCCCTGCTCGTCAACCGGCTCGGCGCCCACCGCGAGTCCGCCCTGAACGCACGGCAGGCGCTGCGGCTCGGCACCCATGGCGGTGCCCAGGTGCTCGGCCGGTCGGCCGAGATCGGCTCGCTGGAGCCGGGCAAGCTCGCCGACCTGGTGCTGTGGCGGATGGACACCCTCGCCCACGCCTCCATCGCCGACCCGGTGACCGCGCTGGTGTTCGGCGCGGCGGCGCCGGTCACCGCGTCCTTCGTGCACGGCCGGCAGATCGTGGAGAACGGACGGCTGCTCACGGCCGACGAGGACGCCATCGCCCGCGCCACCCGCGACGAGGCGCGGCGGCTGGCGCGCATCGCCGCGCGGAACTGAACCCCCAGTGATGTCTCCGGCCGGGAGGGACGGCTCCCGGCCGGAGACCGCGGACCCCGCACCGGGGCCCGCGGCGGCCGTCTCCGGGGCGAGTACGTCCCGGAGACGGCCCCCGTCCCCTCCCGTCCCCCCGGTCCCGCACGACCACCAAGCACCACCTCCTTGAAACCCACGCCCGCCCGACGCGGCCGTGTACCCGACCGGAGGAGAGCCGCAGTGGCCGACCACCCCGTTGACGAGAAACTTCCCGCGCTCAAGATGGCGACGACCGGCCTGCAACACGTGGCCGCCATGTACGCGGGTGTCGTCGCCCCACCCCTGATCGTCGGCGCGGCCATCGGTCTCACCGGCACCGAACTCACCTTCCTCACCGGTGCGTGCCTGTTCACCGCGGGCCTCGCCACCTTCCTGCAGACGATCGGCGTCTGGAAGATCGGCGCCCGGCTGCCCTTCGTCAACGGCGTCACCTTCGCCGGTGTCGCCCCGATGACCGCGATCGTCGCCGCCACCGACGACACAAAGGACGCCCTGCCGGTCATCTTCGGGGCGGTGATCGTCGCCGGCCTCCTCGGCTTCCTCGCCGCGCCCTTCTTCAGCAAGGCGGTCCGCTTCTTCCCGCCGGTCGTGACCGGCACCGTCATCACCCTCATAGGCGTCTCGCTGCTGCCGGTCGCCTTCGGCTGGGCGCAGGGCTCCAGTCCCTCGGCGCCCGACTTCGGTTCGGCGACCAACCTGGGCCTGGCCGGCGCCACCCTCGTGATCGTCCTGCTGCTGCGCCGCTTCACCCGCGGCTTCGTCAAGCAGATCGCCGTCCTGCTCGGCATGGTGGCCGGCACCCTGCTCGCCATACCGTTCGGCGTCACCGACTTCTCCCCGGTGGCCGACGCGGACATCGTCGGCTTCCCGACCCCGTTCCACTTCGGCGCACCGCAGTTCCAGCTCGCCGCGATCCTCTCGCTGTGCGTGGTGATGGTCGTCTCCATGACCGAGTCCACCGCCGACATGCTGGCGCTGGGCGAGATCGTCGACCGCCCCGCCGACGAGCGGACCATCGCGGCCGGGCTGCGCGCCGACACCCTCGGCTCGGCGGTCAGCCCGCTGTTCAACGGCTTCATGTGCAGCGCCTTCGCCCAGAACATCGGCCTGGTCGCGATGACGAGGATCCGCAGCCGGTACGTCGTCGCCACCGGCGGAGGCTTCCTGGTGCTGATGGGGCTGTGCCCGATGGCCGCCTCACTGATCGCCGTCGTACCGCGCCCGGTGCTCGGCGGAGCGGGTGTGGTCCTCTTCGGCTCGGTCGCGGCCAGCGGTATCCAGACACTGGTCAAGGCGGGCCTGGACAAGGACAACAACGTGCTGATCGTCGCCGTGTCCCTGGCCGTCGGCATCATCCCGGTCAGCGCGCCCGAGTTCTACCACGCCTTTCCCCAGACGGCCCGCATCGTCCTGGACTCCGGCATCTCCACGGGCTGTGTGGTCGCGGTCCTGCTGAACTACGTCTTCAACCACCTCGGCACCGGCCGCCGCGCGGCAGCCGACGTCACCCACCCGATGGAACCGGCAGAGGACCTCACGACCGCGAAGTCCCCGGCCACACCATGAGGCGGGCGAACAACTCGGCCTGCTCGACGGCGTCGTCCAGCGCGTGGTGGGTGTGCCGGCGCCGGGAGAGCAGCTCACGCGGCATGGTGCCCTTCGCCACCGCCCGCAGTGGCAGCCCCGCCTTGGTGGCGTAGAGGGTCTTCATGTCCAGACAGCCCGAGTGCCCGAAGGGACTGGAACCGGTGAAGCGGATCAGGTACCAGTACAGGAACGTCCAGTCGTACGACGCCGGGTAGCCGCACATCACCGGCTGGGCGCCGGCCCCCACCTCGCTCACCCAGTCGGTGAACTCCCGCATCGCCCGTTCCGGCTCGGCGCCCTCGGCGTCGAGCCGGTCCCGGTCCAGTCCGCTCACGGCGAGCGCCTCGGGCACGAAATCGACGCTGATCGGACGCAGTTCCCGGTAGAACGTCTGCTCCTCGGGATCGGCCGCCCGGAAACCCTCCGCGTCCTGCACCCCGGCCACCGCCGCGCCCAGGCTCAGCATCGAGTACGGCCCGGGGATGGGCCCGTCGGCCTCGATGTCGACGGAGATGTACCGGCTGGGCTTGATGCGTCATGGGGCCATGGCACGGAAGGATCGCAGGCCGGTGCGCGCCCCCGCACCCGAATTCGCCTCGCGCGGGCGGTGTCAGGCCGACCGGGCCGCGGCCACCTCGTCCCGTAGGCGCGGCAGCATGTCGTGGTACACGCCCGGGCAGAGCGTCGAGCTGTAGTCCTTGTGGCCGTAGATCTCCGTGGACGGGATGCCGTACCGGGCGCAGGTGTAGGCGCACAGGGTCACCAGGACCTCCCACTGGGCGGCCGGCGGCAGTGCGCCCGCGTGGTAGGCGCCCTCGCACGCGATGCCGATGGCCTCGTCGTTCTGCCCGGAGGTGTGGGAACCGAGCACGAAGGTGGTCCCGCCGGTGAGGGCCTGGAGACTGCCGTGCCGGCCCTCGGTGATCCAGCCGCCCCGGCTCACCAGGAAGTGGTAGCCGGTGTCCACCCAGCCGTTGTCGTCCAGATGGAGGTCCTGGACCCAGTGGGCGTGGGCGTGTGCCTGGGCGCGGGAGAAGTCGGTGGTGTTGGTGCTCACCGTGTGGTGGATCACGATCCGGCTCGGCCGGTACCGCAGGACGCTGACGGCGCCGTTCGGGGCGCGGGCGCCCCAGGCCGCGGTGCCGTCGATGTCCGGCTCGACCACGTCGGCGTCCCGCGCCTGCGCGGTGCCCGGCGCGGCGGTGACAGCGGCCAGGCCGGCCGCGCCGGCGATCATCAGGAGCCGGCGGCGGAGAGCGTTCTCGGGTTGCACGATCGCTCCTCGTGGGGGGGAGGGTGTGGGGGGAGAGGGGGAGGC
>KL568621.1:20288-23771 GCA_000715605.1 Streptomyces speibonae
CGCCGGCTCCACCGCGTGATCGCGTGGGTGCCGGGCTACCCCGTCACGTGTTGTTGGCGAGGGCCAGGAGCCGGGCGCGGGAGCCGTTGAACTGGTTGCGGTCCACGTTGCCCGAGACCCCGGAGACCGAACCGGTGCTGGTGTACTGCCACACCGTCCAGGTGGGGAATCCGCTGGGGATGGTCGGGGACGACGCGGAGGTCCAGTGCGCCACCCACAGCGGGCTCTTGGCGGACATGCCGGTCCAGTTGCCGGTGCAGGTGTTCCACCAGCTCGCCGTGGTGTAGATGACGACATCACGGCCCGTGCGCGACTTGTACGTGTTGTAGAAGTCGTTGATCCAGTTGCGCATCTGCGTGGTGGTCCGTCCGTAGCACATGGCGCCGTACGGGTTGTGCTCGATGTCCAGGACGCCGGGCAGGGTCAGGTTGTCGCGCGACCAGGCGCCGCCGTTGTTGACGAAGTAGTTCGCCTGGGTGGCGCCGCTGGAGACGTCGGGGCGGGCGAAGTGGTACGCGCCGCGGATCACACCGGCGTGGTAGGCGGCGGGGTAGTTGGTGTTGAACCGGTCGTCCTTGTAGCCGGTGCCCTCGGTCGCCTTGATCCAGGCGAACTGGATCCCGGAGCCGCGCACCGAGGTCCAGTTGATGCCGCCCTGCCAGTGCGAGACGTCGATGCCCTGCACACCGTCGGTCGGGGCCAGGGCGCCCAGCGACGGCTCTCCGGCCGGGATGCCCTCGTGGATGCGGGTGCCCACACCCATGTACGCCTCGCCGGGCTCGACGGCGGTCCGGTCCGGGCCGGGGGCCGGGGCGGCGGACGCGCCGCCGGCGGTGGTCAGGGTGAGGGCGAGAGCGGTGCCGAGGACGCCGAGCGCCGTGGCGAACCGTCTGCGGGGAGCTGCTAAGGGCCTGGGGAGAGAGAACATGGGGGACTTCCTCCTGACACATGTGGGGATGAGCGAAGGAGGTGACGTCGGCCGCTGCCACCTGGGCAGTGTTCCGTGATACCCGGGGCTGATTGACGTGCGCGCGTCATTAGTTACGCACGTAGATTCCAGGGCTGTAAAGAGCCTTCGTCCTTCTCTGGTGGTCTGGTCCACTGTAGGAGCGGATGGCCTGGAAACTTGGCAACCCGGCGGAGGAAACTTTCAGAAAGTGAAAGCCCGTCACAGTCCGAACAGGGCCGGATCCTTCGCCAGCTCCCGGAAGACCTTCCCCGGATCCGGCACCAGCTTGCGCCGCTCGAGGTCCAGCAGCCCGCCGACCGCCGTGATCTCCGCCGCCACGGTGCCGTCGGCCTTCGTGATCGTCTGCTCGATGGTGAACACCTTGCCGCCGCCCCAGCTGAAGGCGCAGGTCACATCGGCCTCGTCCCCGGCGAGCAGCTCACGCCTGTAGCGGATGGTCGTCTCCAGGGCGACCGGCCCCACCCCCTGCGCGATCAGACCGGACTGGGTGATCCCGGCCGCCTGGAGCAGCGACCAGCGTGCGTGCTCCGCGTAGTTGAGATACACGGCCTGGTTGAGGTGGCCCTGCACATCGGTCTCGTACCCCCGCACGGTCACCCGGACGGAAAACGGCTCACTCACTGCGTCTGTCCCCTTCACGCCTGCTCGGCCCGGCTCGTTGCCCTGCCCGCCGATAGTGGCATGCCCCTCACACCCGGCGCGGGGAGGCCAGCAGATAGCGCGTCCGCGTCCGCGGCTCCGTGTACTCCCCGGCCTGCCAGCCCGCCCGCTCCAGGGTGGCCGCGCAGGCCCGCAGCGCCGCGCCGTCCGGCTCGTACACCGCGACCGCCTCCGGCTGCGGGGTCTCCCGCACCCGGTAGCCGCCGTCCCCGGCACCGGGTCCGGCCGGGCGGTGCCCGGCGGCCTCCAGCGCGAGCGCGGCGGCCTGCACCAGATGCGTACGCTCCCAGCCGCACGGCCGGTCGGTGGCACCGTCGGGATGGGTCATCCGCCGCAGCTCCAGCATCCCCTGCCAGGCACCGCGCACCTCCCGCAGCCGGGCCGGCCCCGACGCGGGCGCGGAGGGCTCACCGCCGATCCGCGCGGCGAACACACCGGACGCGGCCGGCTCCGGAGCCGCCCCGGCCTCTGCCGCGGGGTCCGCCTCCCGGGCGCGGTGTCCCGCCGGGGTCAGGAAGTGATCGTGCGGCGGCCTCGGATGCCGGAACGCGAGCCCGTGCCTCACCAGCGCGGCGAGCTGCGCCGGCGTACCCCGCAGCCGCCCGGTGCCGGGATCGGCGGCGTCGATGAGCCGGCGCTGCGCGGCGGTGGGCGGCCGGGTCATCGGCGGGGCGCCTTCCCGTCCGGGCGGGTCGCGCGCAGCGACGCCAGGAGGCGCAGCCGGTCCGCGTCGGCGCTGCCCGGCTCGGCGGTGAAGACCAGCATGAACGGACCGGGCCTGCCGGGCAGCGGATAGGTGTCCCAGTCCAGGACGACCTCGCCGACCTCGGGGGCCCGGAAGGTCTTGGTGCCGCTGACCGAGACCCGTACGTCGTGCCGTGCCCACAGCCGCCGGAACTCGGCGCTGCGGATGGACAGTTCGCCGATGATCGCGGTGGCGCGCGGGTGGGTGGGGTCGGTGGCGACGGCGGCGCGCATCATGCCGATGTACTCCATGGCCTGCCGCTCCCAGTCCGGGCAGCTCCGCCCGCCGGTCATCATGTCGTCGAAGAGACGGAGCAGCATGTTGAGCCGGTCGGGCGGGAGGTCCCCGGGGCTGCCGAGCAGCGCCTCCGCCATCGGGTTCCAGTCGAGCAGGTCGAGGTGACGGCCGAGCACCACCGCCGGGGTGTCCATCACCCGCAGCAGCCGCCGTGTGCTGTCCGGCACCTGCTCGGGACCGCGGTCCGGCCGGGCGGGCACCGGACGGCGGGCGGCACGGGCGAGGCCGAAAAGGTGCCTGCGTTCCGCGCCGTCGAGGCCGAGCGCGCCGGCCAGCGCGTCCAGGACCTCGTCGGACGGGCGCACCTCCCGGCCCTGCTCCATCCGCTGGTAGTAGTCGGTGCTCAGCCCGGCCAGCAGCGCCAGCTCCTCGCGCCGCAGCCCGGCGACCTTGCGCCGGCCGCCCGGCTCCAGACCGACGTCACGCGGGTGCAGTCTGGCGCGCCGGGCGCGCAGGAAATCTCCGAGCTCACGGGCGTACGGATGGGTCATGCCCCCAGTGTCCCCGCCCGCCGGGGCTTCAGGGTAGGTCCCGCAGACCTAGGGAAACCGGTACGACCGGACCGGCCCGCACCGCTCCTAGCGTCGTCGGCGCACCACCACCCACCCGCCGACATCCACAGGAGCACCCCATGGCCGGATGGACCGCCGACCGCATCCCCCACCAGCAGGGCCGGATCGCCGTCGTGACCGGCGCGAACTCCGGCCTCGGCCTGGTCACCGCCACGGAGCTGGCCCGCCACGGCGCCCGTGTCGTGCTCGCGGTCCGCAACGTCACAGCCGGCGAGGCTGTCTCTTATACACATCTCTGA
>KL568621.1:24014-26518 GCA_000715605.1 Streptomyces speibonae
CTGCTCGTGAACAACGCCGGCCTGGTGCTGCTCGGCCCGCGCCGCACCACCGCCGACGGCTTCGAACTGCACATCGGCACCAACATGCTGGGGCACTTCGCCCTGACCGGACTGCTGCTCGAAGGGCTGGCGGCGGGGCGGGAACCGAGGGTGGTCAATCTCAGCTCGATCACCCACAAGAACGCGCACCTCGACTTCGACGACCTGATGTCGGAGCGTGACTACGGGGCCGCCCCCGCCTACGGACGGTCCAAGCTCGCCACCACGGTCTTCGGCCTCGAACTGGACCGGCGGCTGCGTGCCGCGGGATCACCGGTCGTCAGCACCCTGGCCCACCCCGGTCTCACCCGCACCAATCTGACTCCGCGCGCCTGGGAACACCGCGGCCGGCTCGGACGGCTGATCGCGCGGGGCGGGCTGCTGGCCACGCAGCCGGTGGAGCAGGGCGCGCTGCCGCAACTGCGCGCCGCGACCGATCCGGACGTGCGGGGCGGTGAGTTCTTCGGACCGGCCGGGTTCGGGGAGACACGCGGCCGGGTGACCGAGGCGCGGCTCAGCCGGGAGGCGGCCGATCCGGAGGTGGGCAGGCGCCTGTGGGCGGCGGCCGAGGAACTCACGGGCGTCAGCTACCTGTCAGCGGTCACGGGGCGGTGAGGGTGCCGGCCACCCAGTCGGCGAGCGACGTCAGGGTGGCCTCGACGCTGTCGACGGTGGCGTCGCGCAACCGGTCGAGGTCCTCGTAGGTGCTGCCCAGGACCGGGTCGTCGGCGAGCAGCTGCCAGGTCTGCGCCACCAGGGTCCCCGCGCCGGCCGCGGTGAACGTCCAGCGCCACTCGACCACGGGGACGGAGGCGGAGCCGAGCACGGTGAACGCGAACGCGGCGCCGGGCCTGGCCACGGTGACCTGGGAACGGCTCTCCCACTCCCGGTCCGGCCCGCGGTTGCGGCCCCGGAACCAGGCGCCCTTCCGGGGCCCGGCACCGTCCTCGTACTCGGCGTGCAGGGCGCTGGGACTCCATGTGCCGATGTTCGACACGGTGGCGACCAGGTCGTAGACCTGGTCCGGACGGGCCGCCACCCGGACGTGCCGGGTGAACCGGTAGGAGGAGACGTCGAGCGGGGTACGGGACATGGGATTCCTTCGTGCCGGAGGGACCAGGGAAGATCAGGGAAGGGAGAAGGGCGCCGGGGCCGGCCGCAACCGACTCTGGAGGCCGTGGCCGGGCGGGACCAGACCGGCTCGTGCCTATCCCTGACAGGTACAGGCGGCGGACTGGGCAGCCGCGCATACTGGCCCGCATGAACCGCAGATCACCGCTCGGCGAGTTCCTGATGGCGCGGCGCGCACGGCTGAGCCCGGACGACGTCGGCCTGCCCCGGTACGGGGAGCGGCGCCGGGTACCGGGCCTGCGCCGGGAGGAGCTGGCGATGCTCGCGGGGGTCAGCGCCGGTTACTACACCCGGCTCGAACAGGGCCAGTCGCTCAACGCCTCGGCCGAGGTCCTCGACGCGATCGCGGCGGCCCTGCACCTGACCCCGGCCGAGCGGGAACACCTGCACGTGCTGTCCACGACGACCGGTGACCGCACCAGAGGGGGCACACCTCCCGAGGAACACGCCTCCGCCGATCTGCGGACGCTGCTGTCCGCCATGGGCCACGTGCCCGCCGTCGTCGTGGGCCGCCGCAACGACGCGCTGGCCTGGAACCGGGCCGGGCACGCCCTGCTCGCCGGGCATCTGGACCCCGCCGCGCCCGACGACCCGGACACCCGGCCCAACCTGTCCCGGCTGGTCTTCCTGGACGCCCACACCCGCGCCCTCTACCGCGACTGGCCCGCCAAGGCCCGCGCGGTGGTCGGGAACCTGCGCATCATGACGGCCCGCAACCCCCACGACGGGCCCCTCGCCGCGCTGGTCGGTGAACTGGCGATCCACAGCCCCGAGTTCGCCGCGCTGTGGGCCGAACACACCATCGAGCCCTGCGGCCGCGACGTGTACGACCTGGCCCATCCGGTCGTCGGGGACCTGACCGTCACCCAGCAGACGTTCCACGTCCCGCAGGAACCCCACCAGTCCCTGGTCGCCTGCACCGTGGAGCCCGGCTCCGCCTCCGCCACCGCACTGACGGTGCTGCACCAGGCATGCGGCATCGCGGAGTACCACGGCTGAGCGGCCGGCCAAGGAGGCCGCCGCGAGTGGCGGGTCCAGAAGGGCTCTGCGGAGGGCTATCCGGTGAACTCCGGCGGGCCGTAGGGCGTCCACCAGCTCAGCAGTCCCCAGATGCCGAGGGCGAGGACGCCGGAGGCGATCGCCGCCGCGAGCCAGGGGCGGCGCAGCGCGCGCAGGGTGAGCAGCCAGGCGGCGAGCGGTACGAGCGCGCCGCCGGCGGCGATGAGGGGGAGGTCGATGTAGAGGACGCTCAGGTCCCGGTGCATGCCCTCGAACCCGCCGTGGATGTTCTCCCGCGCCCGCGGCGCCCAGGCGCTGTCTCTTATACACATCTC
>KL568621.1:26768-29612 GCA_000715605.1 Streptomyces speibonae
CGTGCAGCCGGTTCTGTGTTCTCTCATGGCTCCCTCATACCATGATCGGACGCCGTCGCCGCCCGCACGGTTCCCTGGTCCCCTACTGCCGGTAGCCGCTCAGGAACCGGCCGATCCTGCCGATCGCCGCCTCCAGGTCGTCGGCGTGGGGGAGGGTGAGGATGCGGAAGTGGTCGGGGGCCGGCCAGTTGAAACCGGTGCCCTGGACGACCTGGATCTTCTCCCGGAGCAGCAGGTCGAGGACGAACTTCTCGTCGTCGTGGATCGGGTGGACCGCCGGGTCGATGCGGGCGAACGCGTACAGGGCGCCCTTGGGCTTCACGCAGCTCACACCGGGGATCTCGTTCAGCTTCCGCCAGGCCACGTCGCGCTGCTCGCGCAGCCTGCCGCCCGGCGCGGTCAGCTCCCGGATGGACTGCCGGCCGCCGAGCGCGGCCTGGATGGCGTACTGGGCGGGCGCGTTGGCGCACAGCCGCATGGAGGCCAGCATGGTCAGGCCCTCCAGATAGTCCTTCGCGTGCTGCTTCGGGCCGGTGATCACCAGCCAGCCGGAGCGGAAGCCCGCCACGCGGTACGTCTTGGACAGCCCGCAGAAGGTGAGGACGACCAGGTCGGGGGCGAGCGCGGCGGTCGAGTGGTGCACGGCGTCGTCGTAGAGGATCTGGTCGTAGATCTCGTCGGCGAACACCATCAGGCCGTGCCGGCGGGCCAGGTCGAGGATGCCCTCGAGGACCTCCTTCGGGTAGACCGCGCCGGTGGGGTTGTTGGGGTTGATGACGACCACGGCCTTGGTGCGGTCCGTGATCTTCGCGGCCATGTCGTCCAGGTCGGGGTACCAGTCGGACCGTTCGTCGCACAGGTAGTGGACCGCCTTGCCGCCGGCGAGGGTGGTCACGGCCGTCCACAGGGGGAAGTCCGGCGCGGGGATGAGGATCTCGTCGCCGTCCTCCAGCAGGGCCTGGACGGCCATCGACACCAGTTCGGAGACGCCGTTGCCGAGGAAGACGTCGTCCACGTCGACCTCCAGGCCCAGGGTCTGGTAACGCTGGGCCACCGCGCGGCGGGCGGAGAGGATGCCGCGCGAGTCGGTGTAGCCGTGCGCCTGGGGGAGCATCCGGATCATGTCCTGGAGGATCTCCTCCGGCGCCTCGAAGCCGAAGAGCGCGGGGTTGCCGGTGTTCAGGCGCAGCACGCTGTGTCCCGCCTCCTCCAGTGCGTTGGCGTGCTCGATGACCGGACCGCGGATCTCGTAACAGACCTCGCTGAGCTTGCTCGACTGCCGGAACTCCATGCGCCGCTTCCCCTCACGTGGTGTTGCTTGGTTTTACCAAGTGGGAGCTTGGAAAGTCCAACAACATGTCTAGACTGCGTCGCATGTCACCTCGCCGAAGCTACGACCAGTACTGTTCCGTCGCGCGTGCGCTCGATGCCGTCGGCGACCGCTGGACCCTGCTGATCGTCCGCGAACTCCTCGCCGGGCCGCGGCGCTACACGGACCTGCACGCGGACCTGCCGGGCGTCAGCACGGACGTACTGGCCTCACGGCTGAAGGACATGGAGCGCGACGGCCTCGCCACCCGCCGCCGCCTCCCCCCGCCGGGTGCGGCCTACGTCTACGAACTCACCGCGCGAGGACGTGACCTGCTCCCCGTCCTCCAGGCCCTCGGCGCCTGGGGCGAACCCGAACTGGGCGAACGCCGCCCCACGGACGCGGTGCGGGCCCACTGGTTCGCCCTGCCCCTCCTCCGTGCCCTGGACGGAGAACCGGGCCTCGTCGAAGTCCACCTGGACGAGGGCCGCTTCCACCTCCACGCCGGCGCGGACGAGGGCCCCCTCTACGGCGACGGCCCGGCCCTCCGCACCCCCGACGCCGTCCTCACCCTCGACACATCCACCTGCACGTCCATCAGCCGAGGCACGCTCACTCTCCCCGAAGCCATCCGCACCCACCACGTCTCCGTAACGGGCGACAGCCCCCTGGCCAAGCAGCTCAGGGACGCGTGAGACCGGCTCCCGCCTCAGCCCTCCGGCACGCCGCCCAGCCCCTCGGGAGAGTGATTCTGTGGGTGTCGAGTTGACGCACTGTCGCGTGACCTGGTGCTTCGTTCGGTGATGGCGTCGGTGGTGGTTTGTATGCATGCGAGGCATGGGCACAGCGCCGCTTGTACCAGTTGCTCAGATGTCATGAAGTCAGGTGATGTGCGTGACAGCGACGACCCCTGCCTCGGCCGGACACGAAGAATCGCAGGAAGTCCCGAATGCTCAGGAACCGGCCGACCGGAGGAGCTGGGTCGAGCGCCATGTCCCTTTGTTCGTCGCCCTGTGCAGTGTGCTGACCGCCGTGCTGGGCTTTTTCGGAGCGATTCTGGCCTCACCCCTGTGGCAGGAGAGCGATGACCGCCCATCGGCTCCCACGGAGGCCAAGGTGTCCGGCAAGGTCTCGGATCCTCCGAGTCCGAAGGTCGGCTCCACCACGCCGTTCTCGGGCACCGTGGAAAACGTTCCCCCCGGTTACGCCGTTTGGTCCGTCGTGAAGGACGCGGACAGCGGAGCGCTCTATCCGAAATACGGCCCCTGTGCCCTCAGCGGCGTGCAATGGGACTGTGGGCAGGTCTTTCCCGTGAAGTCGTCGGAGGAATACCCGGAGAAGCAGTCCGAGCTGCAGGCGTGGCTCGTCGATGCGGCCGGTGCCGCGGAGATCATGCGGTACGTGATGGACGCCGAGGACGACGATGGCAAGCAGCCGTCCGCCTTCAAGATCCCCGAATCCTCCATCCCGGTGGACAGCATGCGGGTCGTGCTCTCCGAGTGAACGACGGGGCGGGCCCTGTCTCTTATACACAT
>KL568621.1:29893-33105 GCA_000715605.1 Streptomyces speibonae
AGATGTGTATAAGAGACAGGCTTGGACTCGACCCGCAGTTCGGTGTCCACCGGCTGTCCCAGGTCGCCCGTGGACAGCCGCAGCGCCGTGAGCCGGACGTAGTACGTGCCCGGCAGCGGATCGTTCGCCCACGGCTCCGACCAGGCACGGACCGTGCGCAGCACGCACTCCAGCTCCACGGAGGCCGCGTCCGTCCCGGCCGTGCGGGTCTGCGCGCCGTACTGGCACGCCTGGCGGCGCCGCAGACCGTCGTACACGTCGATCTGCCAGGTCTCCGCCGCGTGGCGCTCCGGCAGCTGCACGGTCGCCCGCACGGTGGGACGCTGCCCGGCGTCCGCCGGGAACGACCAGTACAGGTAGTCGCCCGTGGAGGCGCGCGCGGTGGCGGTCTGCCCCTGCTCTACCTCTGTCGCCGTGCGGAAGGACGTGCCCGCGCGGGTGGGCGCTCCGTCGTCCCGTGACGCCTCGGGGGACGGGGAGGAGTCGGCCGCGGCGGGGGCCGCGGCGAGCCCGAGAGCGAGCAGGGCGGCACTCAGTACACGTACGGCACGCATCAGTTGGTCCTCCAGACAGCGAACCGCCAGCGGGACAGCCAGCCCCAGAGCAGACCGGCGACGAAACCGGTGAGGATCAGCGCGCCGAGCAGCCACCAGCCCCGGCCCAGACCGAAGGAGGCCACGTCGTCCGCGCCGTCCGGACCGTCCACGACGTCGACGGTCAGCTCCAGCGGCAGGCCCGGCGTGGTCTTCACCCCGGAGCCCGCCGCGAAGGAGTTCGTCACCACCAGGCAGACCGCCTCGGCGGTCTGCTGGTCATCGTCGTCGTCCCGCTCCGGCTTCGGGTACCGCAGGCCGGTGGAGAGCATGTCCGTGCGGCCGTTGCCCGCCGCCTCGCCGCGCACGATCTCGCGGCCGTGCACCGTGACCGCGCGCAGCAGCACACCGTGGTCGGGCCGCACCGCGCGGTCCGCCGCCACGCTCACCGAGGCGCGCAGCTCCTGCCCGGCCGGCACGTCCACGCGGTACCAGCGCTGTGCGCCGAACTCCTCACGGTCGGTGTAGAGACCGGACTCGAGCGTCGGAGCCTTCGCGCACGAGTCGGCGCCCTGCGTGGCCACCGGCGTCACCACCGGCTCGGCCGCGCGGTCCACCAACTCGTTCACCCGATCGGTGAGTTCGTCCTGGTGCTCGACCGAGGTGTACGTACCGCCGGTCGCCTCCGCGATGCAGCTGAGCTGCCGGCTGAGCTTGGCGTTCGGCACCAGGCCCAGGGTGTCGATGGTCAGGCCGATGCCCTTGGCGGCTATCTCGCGGGCCACCTCGCACGGGTCGAGCGGGGCGCAGGTGTCCTCGCCGTCGCTGATGAGGACGATCCGCTTGGAGCCGTCGCCGCCCTCGAGGTCGTCCGCCGCCTCCAGCAGGGCCGGGCCGATCGGTGTCCAGCCGGTGGGAACCAGCGTGGCCACCGCCGTCTTGGCCTCCGTCCGGTCCAGCGGGCCGACCGGGTAGAGCTGTGCGGTGTCCTTGCAGCCCTCCTTGCGGTCGTCGCCGGAGTAGTCGGCGCCGAGCGTGCGGATGCCCAGCTCGACCTCCTCCGGCGTCGCGTCCAGCACCTCGTTGAAGGCCTGCTTCGCCGCCGCCATCCGGGACTGTCCGTCGATGTCCTTGGCCCGCATCGAGCCGCTCACATCGAGGACGAGGTTCACCTTGGGCGCGTCCTTGCCCGTGGGTTCATCGGCGGCCGCCCCGGCCGGGAGGGCGAGCCCGGCCGTCAGTGCGGCGAGCAGGGCGCACACGCCTGCCACCGGCCGTTTTCTTCTGATCATCGGCGGATCCTAGTGATCAGGAGGGCCGTGACTCAAAACGGGGGGGTCACAAAGCGCCGTCATGAAGGGGATTGGGCAGTTCCGCCCACTGGTCCCCGGCCGCCCGCGGGGACAGCCGCATCAGCGTCAGCGCCTTCGCAGGCACCGGCTCGTCGCGCAGCGCGAGCAGGTCGGGCGTACGCTCCAGATCCCGTACGGCGCTCTCCAGCGCCGTGCGCAGGACCGGCCCCGAGCCCGCCGCACCCGCCAGCGCTCCCGCGACGAGAGAACCGAACAGCTTGCGGCGCAGGGTGCGTTCGTCGTCCGTGACCATGCGCGCGGGCAGCTCGGGCGGCCGTACACCGTGCCGGGCCAGCCGCGCCGGGCCGACCCGCAGATCGGCCAGATCCCGGTACACCAGCCGCACCGGGTCCCCGTCCGGGGCCAGCACCACGAGCAGATTCTGGCCGTGCGCCTCCAGCGCCACCCCCAGCTCCAGCAGCCGCAGCCCGACCGTCAGCGCCAGCCGGGCGAACCGGCCCAACCACACCTCACAGCGGGGGAGTTCCGTCGTCGCGAGCGCCGCCACCGGCACCACCCGCTCCCCGCCGCCCGCGTACTCCTGCGGCGATTCGCGCAGCACCGCCGCGAGATCGGGCGACCCGGCCGCCACCGCGCCCAGCGTGCGGGTGATGTGCAGCAGCCCGTCCGTCCGTTCCGCCATGGCCGCGCCGAAGTCCGACAGCACGGCGGACGCCGCGACCGACGCGAGCGAGATGTCGCGCACGGAGGAGGTCAGCCGGGCACTCAGCGCCGTCTTGACGTGCGGTCCGTCCGGCAGCGCGAGGGTGCGCAGCGCCATCAGCGGATGCGCCGCGAGCCGCCGCTCACCCGTCCGCTTCAGCACATGCGCCGCCTGCCAGGGGTGCACCGGGACCAGCACCCGCCCCGCCTCCCGCAGCCACTGCGGCCACACCCCCGCCAGCAGGCACTCCCCGGCCGGCACCGGCACCAGCCCCAGCTCCACGACGGGCCCGTGCTCGGGTCCGTAGGCGAACTGCTCGGCCACCGAGAACCCGGGCCGCGCCCGGCAGTTGGGGTGGAACGGATGCCCGTCCACCACCCGCTGCTCCCACTCCCAGTCCCGCGCCGGCCACTCCGTCGGATCCACCCGCCCCGCCCGGGACAGCGCCAACGACGCGACGCTGTGCCCCAGTTCGGCCGCGAAGCCCGCCGCATGCGGTACGGCGAGGTCCGTCATCAGCCGCACCGGATCGTCGTACGCCGTCCCGTCCAGCCGCACCTCGCCGGCATACGCGTCGGTCGCATAGGGATCCGCCCGCGGTCCGGCGAGCCGCCGCCCGTCCGCCAGGCGCAGTGTGAGCCCGCCGTCCCCGTCCCCCTGTTC
>KL568621.1:33312-33647 GCA_000715605.1 Streptomyces speibonae
AGAGATGTGTATAAGAGACAGAGCCGGGTCAGGACGGCCGCGCGGGCACCGGGCAGCTCCCGCGTGTACCCGGGCACGAGGCCGGGCCGTACGTCGGTCAGCTCGGCGGCGATCTCGGCCTCGGCGCTGGGGGAACGGTGCACGGGCGGACTCCTCGGGGTACGCACAGGAGGGAACGCGAAGAGGGACGTACAGGGGACGTACGACGACGAACGTACGGAGGAGGAACGTACGGGGGGAACGAAACGATGCCAGACATACTGATCGTCTCCGCCGGACAGACCGTAGGGAACCAGAACGCGTGGACCTCATCCCCCCGCCCGCAGACGACGAAG
>KL568621.1:33918-34064 GCA_000715605.1 Streptomyces speibonae
CCCCCGCCGGGCTCGCCGACGCCTACGCGGCGGTACCACTGCTGAACTGCCTGCTGCGCGAAGTGGCCCGGCCCCTGCCCGGCACGGACCCCCGTGCGGACCCCGGCGGCCACCGCACCTACCACCTCCCCGGCGTGGACCGGCTG
>KL568621.1:34325-39842 GCA_000715605.1 Streptomyces speibonae
GTCCCACCGACCCCGAGGTGCGCACGGCGGGCGCCTGGCGCCGCGTCGGCCACGCGGAGCTGGTGAAACTCGCCGCCGAGGAGCTGCGCCGGCTGACCGGTTCGTCCAACCACGAACTGCCCGCGGAGATGCTCGACAGCCGGGACGCCGTGGCCGCCCTGCTCGACGCCCGCGCGCGGGCCGCCCCGCCGGACGACGCCTATCTGCGCTCCGAGCAGTCGCTGCTCACCGGCCACACCCACCACCCCGCCCCCAAGGCCAGGGGCGGCGGCCCCGCCGCCGCCTGGCTGCCGTACGCGCCGGAGGCGTACGCCCGCTTCCCGCTGACGCTGCTGGGCGTGCGCGCGGACACGGTGGTGGAGGAGGGCGACACCGCGGCCCTCGACCGCCTGGGCACCGCCCCGCCCGGCTACCGTCTGCTGCCCGCCCACCCCTGGCAGCTGGAGCTCGCCGCCCGCGACCTCGCGCCCGCCTTCGCCGACGGCCGGCTGGTCCGGCTGGGCACGACCGGCTTCCCGGTGTGGCCGACCGCGGCCGTCCGCACCGTGTACGACCCCGGCGGCGACCTGTTCCTGAAGTTCAGCCTGGATGTGCGCATCACCAACGACATCCGCCGGCTGTGGCGCCACGACCTGCTGCGACTGCGCGCGACGGACCGGGCCGTCCGCTCCGCCTTCGCCGCCCACCCCGGCCCGGCGCCGGCTCCGGCCTGGCTGAGCGACCGGGGCCACCGCACCGCGGACTTCGCCTTCGAACAGCTGGCCGTCGTCGTCCGCGACGGACTGCGCGGTCATCTGGCGCCCGGCGCGACGTGCTACCTGGCGGCCGCGCTGGCCGAGGGCTTCGCCGGCAACCCGCTCGCCTGCACCGCCTCCCCGGACGCCTGGTGGGAGGCGTACCTGTCCCGCGTGGTGCCCCCGGCCCTGACGGCCTTCGCCGGGCACGGGGTCGTCCTGGAGGCGCACCTGCAGAACACGCTCGTCGCGGTGGACCCCGACGGCATGCCCGTCCAGGCCCTCTTCCGGGACGCCGAGGGCGTGAAACTCCTCCCGGAGGCGGCGGGCGGCCCCTTCGCGCCCACGGTGTCCCGGGAGGCCGGCTGGGAGCGTCTGGTGTACTGCCTGCTCGTCAACCACCTCATGGAGATCGCCGCCGCCCTGGCCGACCACCACCCCGGCCTCGACCCCTGGCCCGCGGTACGCCGCGAACTGGCCCGCCACGACCTCCCGGAAGTCCCCGCCCTCCTCACCGCCCCGACCCTGCCGGCCAAGACCAACCTCCTCCTGCGCTGGACCGCGGCGAACGGCGCCGAGGCCCGCTATCTCCCCCTGCGCAGCCCGCTGGTGTCCGGAGGGTGAGCTCCGGCCGTGGACGCCCCGTCACTCCGGCAGGTCACCGCAATTCGGTCTCTCCCTGACATGTCGTATCCCGTACGGCGTCGCCGAAAATGCAATGGAGTGGGCTTTGCAAACCACAGGTTTCACGCCCTCGGGGAATCAGTTCGAGGCGTCTCGCGGTGGGCGAATCGATCATTACGGGACCGCTGGCCGAAACCTTGCACCGTGCTATAGTTGGGAAGCTGCGGATAGTCGCAAATGCCCGCCTTGAGTAGAAGGGTGCAGGCCGCTGCCCGTCGCTGTTGACGTTCAGTCGAAAAGTACTGCCGAGTAAGAGCCGGCTGCGCTGGAGGTTCCGGTTCCTCTTGGGGCCGGACGGTATACGGGGGTGAATCATGGCAGGCTTTGGCATACCTTGAACCGATCCGACGCTGATCGCGCGTCCTCGCTACCAATTGATGAACTTGACGTTCGAAACCGGAAGGCCGTAGCGCTTTACCTGTGCTGCGGTCGAACGATTTCAACTTGTTCTTTTCAGTTGCACGAGTGTGATCGGGGTGGGGGTCATGTCGGTGAGATCGACAACTACGTACCGGGAGTCGGGCGCAATACCCTGCGACGCGAGTGGACGGTGGACTCCGGATGCGCTCGACGAAGAATCCCGGAGGGAAGTGTTATCCGAGATCCTCGGGGCTGATGTCGGCCGCGAGCTGGTCGAATTCGCGGCGGGTGTCGGCGGGGATTCCCGCCTGCTGGCCGAATTCGCGCTCGGCCTCGCCGAGGAAGGACTCGTCGAGCGGCGCGACGGTGTCGTCCGGTGCACCGTACGCCGGGTCCCGCGTCGTGCGCTGACCGCCGTGAGCCGTCAGTTGAGCGGGCTGAGCGCGGCCTGTCAGCAGTTCCTCAAGGTCGCGGCGGTGCTGGGCCGGTCGTTCCTGCTGGAGGACGTCTCCAGGATGCTGGACCGGTCCTCGGCCAGTCTGCTCGCCCCGCTGGACGAGGCTCTGGTCTCCGGATTCCTCGTCGAGGCCGAGCAGCGACTGGCGTTCCAGAGCGATGTTCACTTCCGGGGTGTTTTCGAGTCCATTCCCGCGGCCGCGCGCGGCGCGTTGCAGCGTGAGGCACGAGGTGCCTTCGCGCAGCGCACCCACGAGAACGGAGAGGTGTGCGGCGGGACGGTCAAAGGCCCGGCGGAATTATGTCTCGTGGCCTCAGAGGCGGCCGGTGACCAGTGCTCCAGGGCACACAGTCTGATCATGAATGGCGACGCAGTCGCCGGCGTACGCGCCGCGGAAAGCGTTCTGGCCGATCCGGGAATCCCGCACGCGGTGCGGGCCGATGCCGAGGCGTCAGTGATCCTGGGTTGTTTTCTCCTTGGGCAGGAAAAGGCCGTCACGCTCTCCGAGGAAATTCTTCGAGAGCGCGGTACCCGGCCGGGTGACGTCGCCGCGTTGATGGCACTTTCCACTCTTTCAAATATACGCTGGCGGGCCGGGGCATTATCCGAGGGGCTCAGTCTCGGACGTACCGCCGTGCGGTACAGCGATGGGATCGATCCCGTGTGGAGACTCCACTTGCAGCTCGCGTTGGCCGGAAAGTTCGCCAACCTCCGGGAGTTCGACAAGGCCGAATCGCTGCTCGATGCCGCGGAGGCCGGTCTGCGGAACATGGCCTCACCGGTCTGGACGGCCGCACCCGCGGCCCAGCGGGCTCGCGTGTACCTCCAGGCCAAGCGGCTGGGCGATGCGCGCCAGCAGGCGGAAGCGGCGACCGTCGCGTGGGAGCGGGAAGCCGTTCCCATGCTCCGGCCGCTGGCGTCCTCCGTGCTCGGTACCGTCTCCCTGTACCTGGGGGACCTGCCCGTCGCCATCGAGCACGTGGAGCGGATGCACGCCGACCTGGCGAGCTGTCATGCCGTGCTGCTGTCAGCCCAGTACGCCTGGACCGACATCCTTGTCACGGCCAAGAAGGACGGACCCCGGGCGGCCGTCGAACTGCTGTCAAGCACATACGGTCATCTGCCGACGCAGAGATCCCTCTACATCGAGGATCCGAGCGCCGCCGCGTTCCTCGTCCGGCTGGCACGCGATGTCGGTGACGGCGACCTCGAACGCAGCGTCCTCGACACCGTGGACGGCCTCGCGGGCGACAATCCGGGTTTCTCGATCACCGGTCTCACGGCCTTGCACGCCAATGCGCTGGCCGACGGGGACACCGCTGCCCTGGCACGCATCATCGTGGAGTCCCCTGATCCCGTTTCCGTCGCCCTGGCCACCGAGGAACTCGCCAAGCTGTACGCGGCCCAGGCCCCGGCGCGGTGGCGGAAGACGGTCTCCTCGCCATCCGAGGACACCTCGTCGATCCAGCAGTTCACCTGCTGGTCACGCCTTTCGGAGATGGAGCAGCGCATCTCCTATCTGGTGAGCGTCGGACTGACGAACCGACAGATCGCCAGGCGGGTGCATCTGTCCGCCCACACGGTGAACTACCACCTGCGGAAGATCTACCGGAAACTGGGGATCAACACCCGCGTCGAGCTGGCGCGCCAGGCCGCTACCTATTCGAGTGGGGCCGCCGTCTACTCGATGGACGGTGAGGAGAACGACGCCTGATCCCGCGATGTCATGCCCATTGCTGCTCATGGGTGTGACGGTGCCCGGCCGGCGCCGGGCCGCGGACGGATTCAGCTCGTGGATCCGGACCGCGCGGCGCCGGCCGGCACCGGGGCCTCATGGGCGAAGAAGTGCCGGGTCAGCTCGACGCGGCTGTTGATGTCGAGCTTCGAGAACACCCGCCGCAGATGACTGTCGACGGTGTGGGGCGACAGGAACAGCACGCTCGCCGCCTCACGGTTGGTCCTGCCGTCGACGATCGCCCGTACCACACGCAACTCCGCGCTCGTGAGGCTCTCCCAGCCCGACTTGGGCCGGCCGGCGCCGAGCCGGCGCACATGATGCACGCCCAGACGGCGCAGCTTCTTCTGCGCGCGTGCCGTGTCACGCGTCGCGCCGCAGTCCAGATAGAGGTCCAGGGCGGACTCGAGGAGCTGGACCGCCCGGCTTCCGTCCCCCGTGCCCCGCTCCACCCGCGCCGCGTCCTCCAGTGCGTTGCCCGCCGCGAGCGGACGTCCGGCGAGCCGGTGGAGCTCCGCGGCGCGGTGCAGCGCGGTCGCGTCGTCGCGCAGGACGCCCTCCGCGTGCTCGGCCCCGCCGCGCAGCGACCGCACCCCCGGATTGCGCTCGGCGATGTGCCGGGCGAACGCGGCCGCCTGCTCGGCCTCCGCGCCGAGTCCCGCCTGGCGGGCCTGGCGGACGAGTGTCGCGGCGGCGGTGTGGGCCTCGGCGAAGAGCAACGGGTCGGGCGACGACCGTACTTCGGCGTCGATCAGGGTGCGCACCATCATCGCCGGGCGCCCGCTGGCGGCGTGGAACTGCGCGAGCGCCCAGTCCAGGCGGGTCCGGTCGGCTGCCGGAACCCGGGGCACCATGTGCTCGACCCTGCGCAGCTGTTCGCTGGCGGTGGCCAGGTCGTCGCACTGCGTACTGATGCGGGCCAGGACCAGACGCGCGGGCACCGCGTGCTCGGACGGCGACCGCTCCGCCAGCCGCAGCGAGCTCTCGGCCTCGGCGCGCGCCTCCTCGAGCCGGCCCGCCGCCGCCATCAGTTCGGCCCGGTGACCGTGCCACAGTGACGCCGACCAGTCCTCGCCGAACCTGTCCGCCTCCTCACCGAGGGCGGTGAGGACGGCCTCCGCCTCGTCGAAGTGGTCGACCGCGACGAGGGCCCGGACCAGCCAGGTCCACAACGGGCCGTCCGCAGGGGACCGCCGAGGTCTGTCCGGGGCCGCCCGGTCCGGCCCTTCGTGGTCCGGCCGGCACGCGTCCCGCACCGCGGAGGCCCGGTCCGGCACGACCGCGGACAGACCGTGGCCGTCGGCGCCGCGCAGACCCCGCGCCAGCTCCAGCACACGCCGCGACTCCGCCACCGCGCCGGGCCCGGGACGTACGGCGATGTCCAGCAGCCGGCGGGCCTCGGCAGCCCTGCCCACCGTGGCGAGCAGGCGCAGTGCGCGCGCCAGTGCTCCCGGTGCGTCGTCGCCGTGGCACGCCAGTGCCACGACGGCCCGGACCGCCATGGCCGCGTCCCCGTCCTCCGCCGGCGACGGCCGCTCCGGCACGGC
>KL568621.1:40035-43155 GCA_000715605.1 Streptomyces speibonae
GCGACGGCCGCTCCGGCACGGCGGGCGGGCCGGCCGGCGGACCGGGGCGGACGTCCCGGGCGGGCGTCACGGCGGGACCGGGCCCGGCGGACTCGTCCCCCGGGGACGCCCCGAGCCGGAGTGCCTCTGCGATCACCTCATGGGTGAACGCGAGTTGGTCGCCCTCCCTGCGCAGCAGGCCCGCCTGCACCGCTTCCGTGGCGGCGGCGGACAGTGCTGTGGCCGGCTCGCCCAGCAGGCCCGCCACGTGCCCGACCGTGAACGGGCGCCCGGACCGCCCACCGTGCTCCAGGAGCCGCCGGACCGCCGGCGGCATGCCGGCCAGCAGTCTGTCGACCGCCGTACGGACGCCCACGGGCACGCGCTCGGTCAGCACCGAGGCCGTACCGTCCAGGACGACGACCTGTCCGGCCTTCATGAGCGCACGCAGGACGTTCTTCAGCAGCCACGGGTTGCCCCGGCAGCGGTCCGCCCAGCGGAGCACCGACGCATCGGGCTTGGCGCCGAGGACGCCGGTGCACAGCTCGACCACCGCCTCGTCGTCCAGCGTCCCCACATGGAGCCGGACAGCGCAGTGGCCGACCAGCCAGTCGAAGGCGTGCTGGGCGAGCGCCGACGCGGGCACCGGCCGGCGGGCCAGCAGCCAGAGCACCGGGGACGAGGCGAGGGAGCGGACGAGCTCGCGCAGGGCCAGAGCGCTGACGTCGTCGATACGGTGGGCGTCGTCCAGCACGATCACCAGCGGGTGCCTGCGCGCCGCGTCCTCGACCAGCTCACCGATCCGGTCCATGAGCCAGAACGGATTGCCGTCCGGACGCGCCAGTTCGTCGAGCCCGTCCGCGCCGGGCAGGGCCCGCCGCAAGAAGTTGATCAGCAGGTGCACGGGGGTGGCCGGCTCGTCGGCGCCGCCCGAACGTCCCACGACCGCCGTCAGACCGCGCTCGGCCGCCTCCATGGCCGCGGCCTGCAACAACTGGGTCTTGCCCACCCCGAAGGGGCCTTCCACGACGACGCAGTTCCCCGATCCCCGCGCCGTGGCGTCCAAGTGGGAGCCCAGGACCGACAGGATCCGCTCACGCCCCGCCAATGGATTCATGATTCCCCCCGTGTTGCTCTGCAGAGCCGTCCCAGCAGCTTTCCGTCAGGCGCAACGCGGTGTGCAACTGTCCGGAGCGGCCGGTTGCACACCTGTCGTCCACCCGTGATCGAGTCGAGCGATCAGCGTGGCCGCTTCAGTTATACGGGACGGCCCCGGCGTTCGGGGAATAGCCGGTCGCATTCGCACTACTCGCCCGGGTAGTGGGCAGCACAGACGTTTCGTCATTACGGTTCGTGTCGTTGCGATTCGCCGGAGATCAGGTCAGCGACATTGGCGAACCATTTCCTAGGTTTCCTTGTTTCGCACGGGCGAATTCACGGAAATCCCAGCCATTTGATGACGAGATTGACCGACGCCTCGACCGGGAGATGAAAGCATGACCGTGAGTTATCTCGGAACAGCCGTGGAGCCGGCCGCCATTGATGCCGCGATCAGTGACTTCTTCGCGGAACGCAGGGCCGAGGCCGCTTCGCTCGGCGAGGACTTCGCGGCGACGGTGGGGGAGTTGGAGGACTACGTCCTGCGCGGCGGCAAGCGCATCCGCCCGACGTTCGCCTGGCTGGGCTGGATCGGTGCCGGCGGCGACCCCGACGACCCGGTCGCCCCGGCCGTGCTGCGCGCCTGCGCGGGGTTCGAGCTGCTGCACGCGTCGGGACTGATCCACGACGACATCATCGACGCCTCCCAGACCCGTCGGGGCCATCCCGCCGCCCATGTGGTCTTCGCCGAGCGGCACCGGATGCGGCGCTTCTCCGGAGACCCCGGCCTGTTCGGCGCGGGCGCCGCCATCCTCGTCGGGGACCTGGCCCTGGTGTGGTCCGACGTCATGGTGCGTGCCTCCGGGCTGCCGGCGGACGCGCAGACCCGGCTCGCACCGGTGTGGTCCGCGGTGCGGTACGAGGTGATGTACGGCCAGTTGCTCGACCTGATCAGCCAGGCGAGCCAGGAGGAGGACGTCGACGCGGCGCTCCTGGTCGACCAGTACAAGACGGCCTCGTACACGGTGGAACGGCCCCTGCAGTTCGGCGCCGCGATCGCCGGCGCGGACGCCCGACTGGTCGCCGCCTACCGGGCGTTCGGCGCCGACATCGGCATCGCCTTCCAGCTGCGGGACGACCTGCTGGGCGTGTTCGGCGATCCGGCGGTGACGGGCAAGCCGTCGGGCGACGACCTGCGCGAGGGCAAGCGCACGGTGCTGCTCGCGACGGCGCTGAAGCGCGCGGACGCACGCGACCCGCGGGCGGCGGCGTTCCTCAGGGCGAAGATCGGGACGGACCTCACCGACGGCGACCTCGCCCGGGTACGTGCCGTCCTCACCGACGTCGGCGCCGTGCGGCACATCGAACGGGAGATCCAGCGCCGTGCCGACCAGGCCATCGCGGTGCTGGAGGCGAGCGGCGCCGCCGGTCTCGCCAAAGAACAGCTCGCCGCCATGGCGACCAAGGTGACGCAGCGGGTCCGCTGATGGCGGCGACACCCCAGCGCACCGCCGGCGACCGGACGGTCCCCGGGGGCGGGCCGGGCCCCGGGGACCGGCGCTCCGGCGTCGGACGTGCCCACGGCAAGGCGATCCTGCTCGGCGAACACGCCGTCGTGTACGGCGCTCCGGCGCTGGCCGTCCCGGTGCCCCAGCTGCCGGTCGTCGCGAGCGCGACGCCCCGCCCCGGCAACGGCGGCGCCGACCAGGTGACCTTCGAACTGTCCGGTCCCGGGTCCACGTCACGGATGGCGTCGTCGTCGAGCGGACTGCTGCGCCTGGTCGCGGAGTTCAGGGACTGGGCCGGCATCGCGGACGGCCCGCGTGCGCATGTGCTCATCGACTGCTCGATCCCGCAGGGGCGCGGGCTCGGCTCCAGCGCCGCCTGTGCCCGGGCGGCGGTGCTGGCACTCGCGGACCTCCTCGGCCGCCGCCTCGACGCCAGGGCGACGTTCGATCTCGTACAGGCCTCCGAGAAGGTGACGCACGGCAGGGCGAGCGGCATCGACGCCGTCGCCACCGGCGCGGCCTCCCCCCTGCTGTT
>KL568621.1:43358-43726 GCA_000715605.1 Streptomyces speibonae
TCGCCCCCTGCCGGGGAGCGCGCCGGGGAAGGGGCCGGGGCGCGCGCCGCCGACGCGTCCTCCGCCCCGGGCGCACGGTTCGTCATCGCGGACAGCGGAGTGAGCGGCGGCACCTGGGAAGCGGTGGAGCTGCTGCGGCGCAGGTTCGAGCGCGAACCGCGGACCAGGGAAGCGTTCGTCGGCCAGGTGTCGGACCTGACGAACAAGGCCGTGCACGACCTCGCGCACGGCAGGTGGAGCGACTTCGGCAGGCGGATGACCGAGAACCACCGGCTGCTGCGCGAGCTCGGGATCAGCACGGAGCGGATCGACGCCCTGGTCGGGGCCGCGCTCGGCGCGGGCGGCCTGGGCGCCAAGCTCAGCGGCGG
>KL568621.1:43924-45413 GCA_000715605.1 Streptomyces speibonae
ATGTGTATAAGAGACAGCTGCATGATCGCGCTCGCCGACGGACCCGCCCGGGCGGCGGCCGTGGTGAGCGCCCTGCGGGACGCGGGCGCCGTCCGGACCTGGATCGTGCCGGCAGGAAGGTATGCGCACCATGCGGACTGACCATCGGACGGAGCCGGCCGCGCCGGCCGCCGACGCCCCGGTCCACGGCGCGACGGCCGTGGCCCACCCGAACATCGCGCTGATCAAGTACTGGGGAAAGCGCGACGAGCGGCTCATGATCCCGTACGCCGACAGTCTGTCGATGACCCTGGACATCTTCCCGACGACCACCACCGTCCGGCCCGACCCCGGGGCGGCGGCCGACACCGTCACGCTCGACGGCCGGCCCGCGCAGGGCGAGGTGCGCCGGCGCGTCGTCGGCTTTCTCGACCTGCTCCGCAAGAGGTCGGGACGCTCCGAGCCGGCCGTCGTCGACACCCGCAACTCCGTCCCCACCGGGGCCGGACTGGCGTCCTCGGCGAGCGGTTTCGCGGCCCTGGCCCTGGCCGGTGCGGCCGCCTACGGGCTGGACCTCGACCGGACCGTGCTGTCCCGGCTGGCCCGCCGGGGTTCCGCGTCGGCCTCCCGGTCCATGTTCGGCGGCTTCGCGGTCTGTCATGCCGGCCGGGGCATCGGTACGGCGGCGGACTTCGGCTCCTACGCGGAGCCGGTGAAGGACGCGGACCTCGACCCCGCACTGGTGATCGCGGTGGTCGACGCGGGAGCCAAGGCCGTCTCCAGCCGGGACGCCATGCGGCGGACCGTCGAGACCTCGCCCCTCTACCGCGCCTGGGCGGCGTCCTGCGCGGCGGATCTCGCCGAGATGCGGGCGGCGCTGCGGCGGGGTGATCTCCGTGCGGTCGGGGAGACCGCCGAGCGCAACGCCCTCGGCATGCACGCGACGATGCTGGCGGCGCGACCCGCCGTGCGCTACTTCTCCCCGGCCACCCTGGGCGTGCTCGACGGAGTGCTGCGGCTGCGTGCGGACGGCGTGCCGGCCTACGCGACGATGGACGCCGGCCCCAACGTCAAGGTCCTCTGCCGCCCCGCCGACGCCGACCGGGTGGCCGAAGCGGTGCGCCACGCCGCCCCCGGCTGCTCGGTGTTCACCGCGCGGCGCGGGCCGGGCGCCCGGCTGGCCACGGAGGCCGGGCGGTGACCGGGACGGTCACCCGGCACGCCCCGGGCAAGCTGTTCGTGGTCGGCGAGTACGCCGTGCTGGAGCCGGGCCACCCGGCGGTCCTGGTGGCGGTCGACCGTCATGTCGGCGTCACCGTGTCGGCGGCCGACGGGCCCGAGGTCGTGATCGAGTCGGACCTCTTCCCCCGCGGGGCGCGCCTGCGGCGCGGTGCCGACGGACTCACCTGGTCCGGCGCCGCCGACGGCACCCGCACCGCCGCCGGGCCGCGGACCCCGGAGCGGCTCGGCCACGTGGTCGCGGCGGTCGACGTGGTCGACCGGCTGCTGG
>KL568621.1:45623-46380 GCA_000715605.1 Streptomyces speibonae
GACGGCGCCCGCCGCCGGTACGGGTCGCGATCACGAGCGGCCTGCACCGCGACGGCACCAAGTTCGGGCTGGGGTCGAGCGGCGCGGTGACGGTCGCCACGGTGTCCGCCGTGGCCGCGTACCACGGCCTGGAACTCTCACCCGATGCCCGGTTCAGGCTCGCGCTGCTGGCCACGGCGCGGCACGCCCCGCGCTCCTCCGGCGGCGATCTCGCCGCGAGCGTGTGGGGCGGCTGGATCGCCTACCGGGCACCCGACCGGGCGGCCGTGCTCGCCCTCGCCCGGCGCGGGAGCCTCGAACACGCCCTCAAGGAGCCGTGGCCCGGCTTCTCGGTACGCCGGCTGCCACCGCCACGGGACCTCGCCCTGGAGGTGGGCTGGACGGGAGAACCGGCCGCCACCGCCTCGCTGACGGGCCGCCTGGAGTCGGGGGAGTGGCGGGGCAGCGCGCTGCAGCGGGACTTCGTCCGACGCAGCGACACCGGCGCCGAGGCCGTGATCCGCGCCCTCGAGCGGGGGGACGACGACGAGCTGCTGCACCGGATCCGCGGCGCGCGCCGGATGCTCGCCGATCTCGACGGCGCCGTCCGCCTCGGCATCTTCACCCCGGTGCTGACGGCCCTGTGCGACGTCGCCGAGGCCGTCGGCGGCGCCGCGAAGCCCTCGGGCGCCGGGGGCGGCGACTGCGGCATCGCGTTCCTGGAGGCCGCCGAGGCGTCACGGGTGTCGCGGCTGCGGGAGCGGTGGGAAGCCGCGGG
>KL568621.1:46559-52296 GCA_000715605.1 Streptomyces speibonae
GTGGGAAGCCGCGGGCGTGCTCCCGCTGCCGATTCGGATCCAGCCGACGAAAGGGAGCCCAGCATGATCGCTGAGCGCAAGGACGCGCACGTGCGGTTCGCCACCGAGCAGCATCGCCGGCGCAGCGGGCACAACCAGTTCGACGACGTGTCCTTCGTGCACCACGCGCTGGCCGGCGTCGACCGCTCCGACGTCTCGACGGTCACCCGCTTCGGCGGCATGGAGTGGCAGGTGCCGCTGTACATCAACGCGATGACGGGCGGCAGCCCCAAGACCGGTGAGATCAACCGCGATCTGGCGATCGCCGCCCGCGAGACCGGGGTCGCCATCGCGACCGGATCCATGAGTCCGTACTTCGCCGACGCGTCGGTGGCGGAGACCTTCAGCGTGATGCGCAAGGAGAACCCCGGCGGTTTCGTCCTGGCGAACATCAACGCCAACGCCACCGTCGACAAGGCGCGCCGGGCCGTGGACCTGCTGCGGGCCGACGCCCTCCAGATCCACGTCAACGTGATCCAGGAGACGGTGATGCCGGAGGGGGACCGCTCGTTCGCCGCCTGGGGCCCGCGGATCGAGGAGATCGCGGCGGCCGTCGACGTTCCCCTGATCGTGAAGGAGGTCGGCTTCGGACTCAGCCGCGAAACCCTGCTGAGGCTCCAGGAGATGGGCGTGCGGGTGGCCGATGTCTCCGGCAGCGGCGGCACGGACTTCGCGCGGATCGAGAACGACCGGCGCGACCGGCCCGACTACGCGTACCTCAACGGCTGGGGACAGTCCACGCCGGCCTGCCTCCTCGACGCCCAGGGCGTCGGTCTTCCGGTGCTCGCCTCCGGCGGTGTCCGTCATCCGCTCGACGTGGCGCGCGCCCTGGCGCTCGGCGCCTCCGCCGTCGGTGCCTCCGGCCTGTTCCTCAAGACCGTGCTCGACGGCGGCCCCCCGGCCCTGATCTCGCTGCTGACCTCGTGGATCGACCAGCTCACGGCCCTCATGACGGCGCTGGGCGCGCCCACCCCCGCCGACCTCGCGCACTGCGACGTGCTGGTCCACGGCGACCTGCGCACGTTCTGCGCCGACCGGGGGATCGAGACCCGGTGGCTGGCCACCCGCTCCCGGTCCTACCGCACCAACTCCTCCAGCACGCACCACGAGACGATCGGAGGTACCCGATGACCGAACCCCATGCGGTCGCCGGCGTTCCCATGAAATGGGTGGGTCCCCTGCGCATATCGGGGAACGTCGCCGAGCTCGAGACCCACGTGCCGCTCGCCACCTACGAGTCACCGCTGTGGCCGTCCGTCGGGCGCGGCGCCCGGCTGTCCACGATGGTCGACCAGGGCATCGTCGCCACCCTGGTCGACGAGCGGATGACCCGCTCGGTCCTCGTACGGGCCGAGGACGCGCAGACCGCCCACATGGCCGCCCTGGAGGTCGACGCGCGCCTGGACGAACTCCGTGACGTCGTGCGCACCTGCGGCCGGTTCGTCGAACTCATCGGATTCCACCACGAGATCGCGGCCAACCTGCTGTTCCTCCGGTTCGAGTTCAGCACGGGGGACGCCTCCGGGCACAACATGGCGACGCTGGCCGCCGACGCGCTCCTCGGCCACATCCTGCAGGCCATTCCCGGGATCAGCTACGGCTCCATCTCGGGCAACTACTGCACCGACAAGAAGGCGACCGCGGTCAACGGCATCCTCGGCCGGGGCAAGCGGGTCGTCGCCGAACTCACGCTGCCCCGGGACGTCGTGCACAAGTCGCTGCGCACCACGGCCGCCGCGATGGCCGAACTGAACGTCGGCAAGAACATGATCGGCACCCTGCTGGCCGGCGGCATCCGCTCGGCCAACGCCCACTACGCGAACATGCTGCTCGGCTTCTACCTGGCGACGGGACAGGACGCGGCGAACATCGTGGAGGGCTCCCAGGGCGTCACCGTGGCCGAGGACCGGGACGGCGACCTGTACTTCTCCTGCACCCTGCCGAACCTGATCGTGGGCACCGTCGGCAACGGCAAGGGCCTCGACTTCGTCGAGGAGAACCTGGAGCGGCTCGGCTGCCGCGAGGCGCGCGAACCCGGCGACAACGCGCGCCGCCTCGCGGTCCTCGCGGCCGCGACGGTGCTGTGCGGCGAACTCTCCCTGATGGCGGCCCAGACGAACCCCGGTGAGCTGATGCGGGCGCACGTCCGGCTGGAACGCAGGAACGCCGCGTCGAAGATCGGAGGCAAGTGATGCCCGGGGACCTCACCACAGGAATCCACGACCTCTCGGTCGCCACGGGGCAGTACGTCCTGACGCACGAGACCCTGGCCGCCCACAACGGGACGGGCGTCGCCAAGTACCACCGGGGCATCGGCCAGCGCGCGATGAGCGTGCCGGCCGCGGACGAGGACATCGTGACGATGGCCGCCGACGCCGCCGCCCCCATCGTGGCCCGGCACGGCTCCGACCGGATCCGGACCGTGGTCTTCGCGACCGAGACCTCCGTCGACCAGTCGAAGGCGGCGGGGATCTACGTCCACTCGCTGCTGGGGCTGCCCTCCGCCACCCGGGTCGTGGAGCTCAAACAGGCCTGCTACAGCGGCACGGCGGCCCTGCAGTTCGCGATGGGGCTGGTGCGCCGGGACCCGTCGGAGCAGGTCCTCGTGATCGCGTCCGACGTCTCCCGGTACGAGCTGGGCAGTCCCGGCGAGGCCACGCAGGGCGCGGCCGCGGTGGCCATGCTGATCGGCGCGGATCCGGCTCTGGTGCGCATCGAGGACGGGTCCGGCATGTTCACCGCCGACATCATGGACTTCTGGCGGCCGAACTATCTCAGCACCGCCCTGGTCGACGGCCGGAAATCCATCTCCGCCTATCTGCAGTCGGTCGAAGGCGCTTGGAAGGACTACACCGAGCGCGGCGGCCGCAAGCTCGACGAGTTCCACGCCTTCTGCTACCACCAGCCGTTCACCAAGATGGCGCACAAGGCGCACCGGCATCTGCTCCAGCTGAACGGCCACCCCGCCGACGAGGACGAGATCACCCGCGCCACCGGGCTCACCACGGCCTACAACGTCGAGATCGGCAACAGCTACACCGCG
The DNA here is from genome assembly GCA_000715605.1 of Streptomyces speibonae. Taxonomy (GTDB): domain Bacteria; phylum Actinomycetota; class Actinomycetes; order Streptomycetales; family Streptomycetaceae; genus Streptomyces; species Streptomyces speibonae. The sequence continues at coordinate 49,642 of KL568621.1, forward strand.
TCGATGTACGTCGGACTGGCCTCGCTGCTCGACCACGCCGACGACCTGACGGGTGAGGCCATCGGCTTCCTGAGCTACGGGTCCGGCAGCGTCGCGGAGTTCTTCGCCGGCACCGTCGTCCCGGGCTACCGCGCGCATCTGCGCACCGGGGCGCACCGCGAGGCCATCGGCCGCCGGGAGCGGATCGACTACCCCAGGTACCGCGAACTCCACGAGCGGTCCTTCCCCGCCGACGGCGGAGACCACCCCGTGCCGGAGGAGACGACCGGGCCCTACCGGCTCGTCGGGCTCTTCGGTCACCAGCGCGTCTACGCCGCGCGGTAGGGCCTCCGCCGAGCCCATCAGCCGCATGCGAGCGCATGCCTCACTTGCTTGGAGTCGTACATGTCGGAAACCTCCGAGGCGGACGAGATCTACTCCGCCGTCGCGGAAACAGCGGGGCGGCTGGGCATAGCCTGCTCGCGCGACAAGGTCTGGCCCATCCTGTCGGCGTACGGCGACGCCTTCGCGCACGCCATGCCGCTGGCCTTCAGGATGGCGACCGGACCGCAGCACGCGGGCGACGTCGACTGCCGCTTCATCACGCACCCGAAGGACCAGAACCCTTACCCGGCGGCCCTGTCGGCAGGGCTCACCCCGAAAACGGACCACCCCGTCGGAGCTCTGCTCGCGGACATCGAGGAGCGCTTTCCGGTCGACGGATACGGCATCGACTTCGGAGTGGTGAGCGGCTTCACGAAGGTCTATGCGGGATTCGCCCCCGCGGGCCTGCAGAAACTGTCGGAACTCATCGACATCCCGGCCATGCCGGACAGCCTCGCCGGAAATTTCGACTTCTTCGCCCGTCACGGACTGGATGACAAGGTCGCCTTCGTCGCGGTCGACTACCTGCACAGAACCGTGAACGTGTATTTCAACGACGTTCCCGCGGAGTGCTTCGAAGCCGACCGCGTCCGGCAGATGCTCCGTGAGATCGGGCTTCCGGAGCCGAGCGACCGGATGCTCCGGCTCGGCAGCCGGGCGTTCGGCCTGTACACCACCCTGAACTGGGACTCTCCCACGATCGAGCGCTTCAGCTTCGGTGTGACGACCACGGATCTGTCGAGCCTCCCCGTGACCGTCGAGCCACAGCTCGAGACATTCGCCCGGAGCGTTCCCTACGGCGGTGCGGACCGCAAATTCGTGTACGGCGTCGCGGCGGCCGCGGAAGGTGAGTACTGCAAGCTCGAGACGCATTACAAGTGGAATCCCGGGGCTGTGGCCTTCATCTGATTCGAACGCAGATATTCACGCAGCTCTCGGCGCCGTGAACGTTCACCGCCGAGAGCTGCGTTCGGTCAGCCATGCCCGGAAAAGGGCCGGATCGCAGAAACTCCCGATTCCCCCACCGACTACCAGGTATCCCGACAGGAGTGCGCCATGAGACCCATGAACACCTTGCACCGGGCCCTCATTCCGTGGCCCGCGGACATCGACCCCGCGCACCTGCGCGAGGCCACATCGCGTCTGGTCACCCATGTCAGCGGCCAGGTCGACGACGAAGGCGCGATACGCGGGGAATGCCACAGCCGGGTGCTGGAATCCGCGCTGGCGCTGTCGCTGATGACACGCACGGGCGTGGACTCGCCGGCCCGGGACCGGGTCCTCGCCTTCCTCCGCAAACACCTCGACTCCCCGCAGGAGTTCGACCGCGTCCTCGCCACGCTGGCGGTCGGGCGCGCCACCGACCGGGCCTCCGCCGCGGACGCCGACATCGTCGGCAAGCTGACGGAGGCGCTGCTCGGCGCCGCACCGGCCTTCATCTCCGCCCGACGCCGCAGGATGCTGTACGCCGTGCTGTCGCTGTTCGGATGCCCGGTGCCGCCCGACGCCGCCCCGACGCCCGACGACGCTTCCCCCACGGACTCCGTGCACTCCTGGGCCGCCGTGCAGCAGGCCGCCGTCACGCTGGTCCTCGCCGGTGCCACGGGCGTCAGCAACGGGGCGACGGCCGCCGCGTTGCGGACCGTCGACGCCGTGCGCCCGGCGACGACGGTGTGGGAGGGCTATGTGCTGCTGCACCTGCTGTCGCTGCACGGTCTCGCCGGCCTGCCCGGGCAGGAGGGGACCGTGCGCAGCGGTCTGCGGACCCTGCTGCGGTACCAGCGTGACGACGGCGGCTTCCCGTTCGTCGTCGACCTCCAGCACTGGTGCACGTCCACCGCGGGGATCGCGCTCGCCGCGGCCGGTTCACGGCCGGGCGTGCTGCGGGCCATGGCGGACGCGCTCGCCGCGCACGAGGTCGACGCGTCCCAGCGCTCCCTGTGCGTCTCCCTGTCCCGGGGCGAGCCGCTCGCGGACGGCTGGTCCTTCGGCCCCCGGGTGGCGCAGAACGACGTCGACTGCACCTCGTGCATCCTGGAGTTCCTGCACGGTGTCGACCCCGTCGGCCACGGTGCCGCCGTGCGGCGCGGACTGCGGGCGCTGCTCGCCGTCCAGGGCGCCGACGGAGGGTTCCCCACCTATGTGGCCGGTGCCCCCTCCGAGCCGTGCATGACGGCCGCGGCCGTCAACGCGCTGGCCCCGCACCCCTCCACCAGATCCGCCCGGCAGCGCGCCCTGGGCTTCCTGGCCGACAGCCAGCGGCCGGACGGCGGATTCGAACCGGGGTGGAGC
>KL568621.1:52502-55851 GCA_000715605.1 Streptomyces speibonae
GATTCGAACCGGGGTGGAGCCGCAGCCGGCTGCACGCGATGTTCCGTGCGCGTCTGGCGGCCTGCACCGCCGGCCCGGACGACCACCGCACGGCCCGCATGGCCGAACGGATCGATCACTCGGTGCGCGGGACGCAGAACCCCGACGGCGGCTGGGGGATGCAGCCCGGCGATCCCAGCGACCCGATCAGCACCGCCTACGGGCTGATCATCGCGTGCTACGGGACCGCGTCGCCCCCCGTCGGCCGCGCCCTGTCCTGGCTGCTCGCCCACCAGAACGCGGACGGTGGCTTCAGCGGTCCGCCGGACATGGTCGGCCCCCGCCCGTTCCCGTACCACATCCCCGTGCTGACCGACGCCCCCGTGCTCCTCGCGCTGGGCCATGTGCGCCACCGGGTGCAGGGCACGGCGACCCTGCTCAGGGAAGTGGCCTGAGGCCGTTCACGCCGCGTGGGCCGAACGGACGGACGACAGCGGACTGCCGGCGAAGCCCGATGGCTTCGCCGGCAGTCCGCTGTGGGCGGCGGGGAGGTCAGCCGCCGTTCACCTTGCGCTGGACGTACTCGTAGGCGAGGTCGCCGATCTGCGGGGCGTACTGGGCGGCGGCCTCGATGGAGGCGCGGAAGTTCTGGCCGCCCCACAGGCGGCTCTCACCGCAGTCCCGGGCGAAATCCGTCAAGTTGCTCCAGCGCAGCGTCATGTCCTGGCCCGGGGTGATTCCCGGCTCCACGAACGAGGAGCCCTTGCTGACGGAGTGGGAGATGTCGAGCGCGTCCGTACCGGTGAAACGCCGTGTCAGGTGGGCGAAGGCCAGGCATTCCGCCGCCTCCGCAGAAGGGTACTCGGGGTGGTCGGGTGCCTTGACCGGGTGGTCGGCGGGCCAGGCGTCCAGGTAGGCCCGCCACTCGTTCCCGGTGATGTCGTTGACGGTCCCCTCGCCGGGGCCGCCCCATGCCGTCACCTTCTTCTTCCCGTACAGATGACGAATGGCGCTGAACGGCCGCACCGAGTCGTACTTGCGCTTGAAGTGCCACGTGGCGATGGCGAGATCGTAGAACCCTATGTCGCGTACGACGGTGTAGTGGATGGTCTTCTCGACGTCGTACTTGCCCCCCACGATGACCGGCACCGTACCGACGAGTCCGAAGGTGTCGAAGTTGCTGTTGAAGAGTTCGGCGGTCATTTTCCGGCGGTCGTCCAGGTGCGCCGATGCCCGGAGAACCTCGTCGGCCTGTCGCTTGTAGGCGAAGTGGTTGCGGTGGTTGCTCTTCCGCGGCGGAGAGACCTTGAACCGGCTGGGGCTGTCGTACGTGAACGGCTTGACCCGGCCGAAGTGCGGGGTGGCGAATTTCTGGACGGTGAAGACGCCGTTCTTCTCGAACGTGTTCGGCTGCCAGCGGGACGGATCGCGGAGTTTTTCCGCGCTGTTGACCGGCTTGTATCCCGTGTAGTCGGCGTAGGGCTGCCGGTGGTACCGACGGCCGCCCGCCGAGCCGTCGCGATTGCTTCCGTCGTTCTTCCTGGCCGCGAAGGCGTTCTTGGCGGCCAGAATGCCGATGCCGCTCGGCGTGGCCGGGTCGGTTTCCGTGTCGTCGGGATCGAGACCGGCCGATTCCATCATCTCCCGCCACTGGGCCCTGTGCTCCGGGTAGAGCACGTTCAACGAGGTGAAGGCGGAGTACATGACGGCGATGTTCTTGTTGCGTGTCGTGTGTTCGGAGCTCGGCCGCCTGCCGAGGTCCGAGAAGATGCCCACCGCTGTCGGGTGGTACGGGGCGATCGCGTCGAACCACGGCACCTCCAGCAGAATGGTGGAGTCCCTGTTCACCGGACTGCTGCCGGTGTTGTTCGCGCGTGACACCGCGGCGAGCTTCATGTAGATGATCCCGGTCACGGCGTTCCCGTGATCGAAGTCGAAGCCCGCTGCCTGCTGGGGGGACGCGGTTACGGCACTGGTCAGTGTTCCGGTCAGGGCCGTGGCGGTGGCGATGGCCATCGCGTACCTCAGACGCCGACTTCGCGGCCGCCGTGCATGGGTCACCGGATTTCTCCATTCAGTCGACTTGCGAGTCCTCAGAGGTCGCCGACGGAAAGAACGGGGTTCTTTCGGGCGCAGAATTTGACCGCACGGTAACTTGATCTCTGTCGCACTGAAATTAGTTGATTCGCCCCGCGCCCGGCCACTGCTCCTTCTGGTAGTCGGAACTACTCGTGTTGGAGGCGGACGGGTATTGCTCGCGGCCGGCGCCGCGAACGACAATGTGCCCTGGAAGCCGCCGCTTCCAGGGCACCCCCGGCGTCACTCGGTCAAAGTCGCGACCGGGTGGGCGCGAGGGGCAGGCGCGCTGTGACCTCGAACCCACCGCCGGGCGTCGGCTCTGCCTGGAAGTCTCCGCCGAGCAGCTGACAGCGCTCGCGCATGCCCAGGATCCCGCGGCCGCCCCTGACCTGTTTGCCCGCGCCGTTGAGGGACGGCCGGGAGCGAGAGGCGCCCCGCAGAGCCGGGCGCCCCTGGTCGGTGACGCGGATCTCCAGATGGTCGATCCCCGGGTTCACCGCGACCGTCACCCGGGTCGGACCGGCGTGCCGGATGATGTTGGTGATCGACTCCTGGAGGATGCGGTAGGCGGCGCTGTCCACCGCGCTCGGCAACGGCTCCTCGGGCGGGTCCACTTCGAGCGTGAGGTCCAGTCCGGCGGCACGTGCCTCGGTGGTCAGGTCGTCGATCTGTTCCAGGCCCGCGTGCGGCACGGGCTCGTCGTCGTCGCCCCGGAGCACGCCGAGGATGGCGCGCATCTCCCGCAGCGTCCGGGAACTCGTCTGCTCGATGGTCCGCAGCGCCTCGCGCGCCTGTTCCGGCCGCTTGTCGAGCACGTGCGCGGTCACCCCGGACTGCACGTTGATGATCGCGATGGCATGGGCGACGGTGTCGTGGACCTCGCGTGCGATCCGCAGCCGCTCGGCGTCGACCCGGGCGCGTGCCTCCTCCTCGCGGGTCCGCTCCGCCAGTTCCGCGCGCAGCTGCGCGTCGGCCGCGATGACCCGCCGGGACCGCACGGACTCGCCGAGAGCGATGCTCATGACCGACACACCGATACGGAAGAACACCCAGCCGATGGCCTCGCGCGGCTCCACGTCGGCGGCGGCGTACAACCACCCGGCGGCCAGGACCGCGGTACCCGTGCCGGCGACGACCAATGACCGGCGCCCGTCACCGTAGGCGGCGAGGCTGTACAGACAGACCAGGAGCCCGAGCCAGCCGTACCCGTCGGGGAACTCGACGAAGTAGTAGGCCAAGCTGGCGACCGCGGCCGTGGCGAACGCCGCCACCGGCCACAAACGGCGGACGG
>KL568621.1:56085-58869 GCA_000715605.1 Streptomyces speibonae
CCCCGGCCACAAACGGCGGACGGCCACGACGAGGCCGCCCACCACCAGCAGAGCGAACCCGAGGTGCCCGAAGTCGGAGAGCGGACGCTGTTCCGTCCCCCTGGACGCGGCGAGGACGACCGTGCCCTGCACCTGCATCACGGTGACGAAGAGCGCGAGCAGCAGATCTTGGGCCAGCACCCGCAGGGAGGACGACCCGGGGCGGATTCTCATGTGGCGATCCTACTGTCCGGTGCCCCGCCCGAAGCTCCGCTGCGAGGCGCGACCCGGTACGTCGAAAGGCGCGGCGCGCCGCGGCGGGATACGCCCGATTGCGTAGACACCGCCATCCGTCGTCAGAGGCCGGGGCCGCCCTCATCACGGCACGATCACCGTTGTGACCGATCGACCTCACCCATGCCGAGTATGCGAGCCGGGCCGCGGGGCTCGACGACTGAGGAGCAGATGATGACGACAACCGAGTCTCCACGCGCGGACGGGGCCCTGGCGGGACTGGGGCGTTTCTGTTTCCGCCGACGCCGCCTGGTTCTCCTGACGTGGGTCATCGGTGTGATCGCCGTGGCGTTCGTCGGCTTCGGCTACGGCGCCGCCCCCGACAACGACTTCTCCGGCGGGGACTCGCAGTCGGCCAGGGCGCAGAAGCTGATGGCGCAGCACTTCCCGCAGGAGCAGGGCGACAGGCTCACCCTCGCGATCAGGGCCGACAAGGGGATCGACGATCCCGCCGCCCGGCAGAAGATCGAGAAGACCATCGCCGGGCTCGCCGACTCGGCCGTCACCGGACCGGTGGTCTCGCCGTACCAGGACGAGAAACTGGTGACGGAGGATCGCCGCATCGCGCGCACGACGATTCCGCTGAGCGACAAGGAGGTGGAGAAAACCGAGGTCAAGCCCCTGGTGGACCTGGTCAAGGACGCCTCCGACGACAGCGTCACGCTCGCGCTGGGCGGCTACATGGCGGAGAAGGCCGAGACACCTCCGCAGGGGCCCGCCGAAAGCGTGGGCATCCTGGCGGCGGCAGTGATCCTCTTCATCGCCTTCGGGTCACTGGTGGCCATGGGCCTGCCGATCGTCACCGCGCTCCTGGCCATCGTGGGCGGCCTGGCGCTGATGAAACTGGTGGCGCACCTGGTCCCCGCGCCGGACTTCACCATGGTCTTCGGCGCGATGATCGGGCTCGGCGTCGGCATCGACTACGCCCTGTTCATCGTGACCCGCTACAAGGACGCGCTCCGGGACGGCGATGACCCCGAGGCCGCCACGGTCAAGTCCATCACCACCGCCGGTCACGCGGTGCTGTTCGCCGGCACGACCGTCGTCATCGCGCTGATGGGCCTGGTCGTCATGGGACAGCGGCTGATGACCGGAGTGGCCGTCGCCACCTCGCTCACGGTGCTGGTGACGATGATCGCCGCGGTGACGCTCCTGCCGGCGTTCCTCGGCTTCACCGGATACAAGATCAACTCGCTGCGTCTGCCCCGTCGTGCCTCCCGCCGGGAGCGTGCGGCGAGCGCGCCGTCCGAGGCGCGTCCCACGTTCGCCGAGCGCTGGGCCGGAGTGGTGCAGCGCAGGCCGCTGATCGCCGCGCTGCTGGCCGGCGCGAGCCTGCTGGTGCTGGCCATCCCCATGCTGTCGATGCGGCTGAGCCAGCCCGATGCCAGCGTGCAGCCCCACGACAGGAGCAGCTACATCTCGTACGAGATCCTGTCCGACGGCTTCGGCCCGGGCTACGGCGCCCCGCTCGTCTTCGCCACCGAGGTCGACTCCCAGGACGCCGATCTGGGTCCCGTCGTCCGGGCGGTCGGCGAGACGGACGGCATCGCCTACGCCACGCCGCCCCGGGTCAGTGAGGACGGGAAGGCCGCCACCTTCACCGCCTTCCCGACGACCGGGTACCAGGACCAGGCGACCGCGGATCTGGTGCACGAACTCCGTGACGACGTGCTGCCCGGGACTCCCGGTGGTGAGGAGGTCCTCGTCGGCGGACCGAACGCCACCACCATCGACGTGGCCGAGGAGTCCGGCTCGCGCCTGCCCCTGATGATCGCGGTCGTCGTGGCGATGTCCATGGTGCTGCTCATCGCGCTGGTCCGGTCGGTCACCATCGCCCTCCAGGCCGCTCTGATGAACCTGCTGTCGATCGGTGCCGCCTATGGCGTCGTGGTCGCGGTGGTGCAGTGGGGATGGTTCGGCCCGGCCCTCGGGTTCCCCACCACCATGCCCGTGACCACCTGGGTCCCGATGATGATGTTCCCGGTTCTGTTCGGCCTGTCGATGGACTACCAGGTGTTCCTGATCTCCCGCGTCCGCGAGGAGTACGAGCGAACCGGTGACACCCGCGAGGCCGTGGCCCGGGGCCTGGCGCGGACCGCCAAGGTGATCACGGCCGCGGCCGCCATCATGATCGCCGTCTTCACGACCTCCCTGCTGGGGCCCGACGTCGCGGTCAAGCAGGGCGGCCTGGGCATGGCGGTCGCCGTGTTCATCGACGCCACCATCGTCCGGATGGTGTTCGTCCCGGCGCTGATGGAGCTGTGCGGCAAGGCCAACTGGTGGATGCCCGGTCGCCGGGCACCGAAGACGGCCTCGGAATCCCCCGCCGAGGTCGAGGAAGGGGTCAAGGTGTGACCCCCGCCGGTCCGGATCCCGCGTCCTGTCGGATCCGGACCGGCACCCCGCGCGTCCCGCGCAGTCGCCGGCACCATCCCAGCACTTCGAAAGGAAGTCCGATGTCCCTCCGTCGTCTCTTCATCCTGTCTCTTATACACATCTCTGAGCGGGCTG
>KL568621.1:59069-62160 GCA_000715605.1 Streptomyces speibonae
CCGGCGGCGGCCGCTCAGGTGTCCGCCGCCCAGGACGACAGCGGCGGCGGCCGGGGCGTGTCCATCGTGGCCCTGCTGCTGGCCCTGGCCGGCGTGGTCGCCGGCGTGCTGGCGCTGCGCTCGGCCGGCCGTGCCGACGGCCGGAAGGGGCCGGGCACGGCCTTCGCCGCCCTGGGCCTCGGCCTGGTCGGCGCCGTCGTCGCAGCGGTGGCGCTGGCCGGCTCCGACGCGGACGTCGGCACCGGCAACGGGCAGGGCGGGGCCATGGTCGCCGTGGTGCTCGCGGTGGTCGGCATGGCCATCGGAGGGCTGGCGCTGGCCCGTTCGCGCCGCACCGCCTGACCGGCCGGGGCCCGGTGGGGCCCGTCCCGCCCCGGTCGCCACACAGGTGGCGGCCGGGGCGGCGTCGTCCGGGCGGTGCCCCCGCACCGGTCAGTGGCGGTCCGCAGGAGTGAACAGTTCGACGAGGTTGCCCGCGGGATCGGCCAGCAGCACCTGGCGTCCGCCGGGCCCGGAGACGATGTCGCTGCGGAACTCCGCCCCCGCCCGCAGCAGCCGGTCCCGCTCCGCCTCGACGTCGTCGACGACCAGGTGGATGCGATTGCGCCCGCAGCCGGCCGCGTCCGCGGGCGTGGCACGCGCCCCCGAGCTGGTCGGGCCGGACAGCAGCAGCCGCAGCGGGCCCCGTACGACGTCGGCGAACGCGGGCGGGAAGGCGGTGAGCACCGTGAAGCCGAGGTGGGCGGTGTAGAAGTCGATCGCCGCCTGGACGTCGTCGACGATGTAGCGGACGCTCGCCAGGGCGCCCTCGCTCTCGTTACCGGTCATGGCCATCTCCTTGCGGCGGCTGTCGGCGGAGTGCGCGGCGAGCGGGAACACCCGTCCTCCGCGGGCACCTTGACGGCCAGAGCATAGGCGGCGCCCGCCCCGCGCTGCGGCGCGCCATTCGGTCACGGCACGCGGGAATCCCGTGAATGGGCCATGCGCCCCCGGCGGCCGAGGCCCGAGCATCTGTACCGCGCACACAAGACGTCGTCGTCACTACGGCGTTCTCGATCGCGGAGGTGTCATGGGCACGTTCGACCAGACAGCGGACGGTGACCGCTACGTCTCGCTGCACAGAAGTCCCCAATTCAGGGAGCTGCGGCGTCAATCGCAAACCTTCACCGCCTGGGTGAGCGGCATCTTCTACGGGTGGTGGTTCCTCGTCATCCTGCTCGCCGCCTTCGCGCCGGGCTTCTACCGGCAGGACCTCGTCGGCCCGATCAACGTGGGCCTGCTCGTCGTATTCATCTCGTTCAACCTGGTGGTGATGGTCTCCTCGGCGTACATGCGCTTCGCCCGCACGCGGCTGGATCCCCTCGGTGAGCGGATCCGGGCGGACCTGGAAGGAGAAGCGCGATGACCGGCTTCCTCTCGATGCCCCACATGCCGCCGGTGGAGAACACCTGGGCGGCGCCCGCGATATCCGTCGCCGTCACCGTCGTCCTCGTGATCGTGGTGAGCGTGGTGGTGCGGACGGCGCGCGAGAGCACTCGCACCCCGGACGGCTTCCTCCTCGCGGACCGCCGGGTCCCCGCCCTGCAGAACACCCTCGCGCACCTCGGCGCGTTCATCATGTACTCGACCGTGATCATCATGGTCGGGCACATCGCGCTGAACGGCTTCGACGCCCTCCTCATGACGACGGCCTTCACCATCGGCTCGGTGCTCGGCGTGCTGATCTACGCCGGGCCGATGCGGAACGTGGGCGGACACACGATCGGTGACCTGTTCGTGCTGCGGGCCCGCGAGAGGCCCGCACGGATCGCGTCGGCGGTGATCACGCTGACGACCTACACCATGTTCATGGTCTCCATGCTGGCCGCCGTCGGCCAGGTCGCCATCCGCATGTTCGACACCGGCAGCGAACCCAACATGCTCCTGGGCGGACTCGTGGTCCTCGTCGTGGGCCTGGTCGTCATCGCGTGGGTGTACATGGGCGGCATGCTCGGTGTCACCCGGATGCTCGCGCTCAAGACGGTCCTGATGGCCGCCTTCGTGCTGGTGCTGACCGTGGTGGTGCTGGCCAAGTACAAGATGGACATCTTCGGGCTCCTCAACGACGCCCAGGCGAACGCGAAGCCGGACGCCCGCGGGTTCGAACTCCTCGACCCCGGACGTCAGTTCGGCGAAGGATCCACCCCGCTGTCGGACCAGGACCCGTGGGTGCACATGTCGAAGCTCTTCTGCATCGCCGTCGGCGGCATGGGCATGCCCTGGGTGTTCATGCGCTTCTACGTGGCGACCAGCGCACGGGCGGCGCGGCAGTCGGCCGGCTGGGCGTCCGTGATCGCCGTCGGCTTCTACCAGTGCCTGGCCATCCTCGGCTTCGGCGCCGTCGCGATCCTCGGGGCGAACAACTTCGGCATGCGGTCCGAACACCGTGACATCACCTTCCCCAAGCTCGCGGACGAACTGGGCGGTTCGTGGCTGTCCGGCGTCTTCGGCGGACTCGCGCTGATCTCGGTCGCCGCCGTCTTCGCGGGACTGCTCATCAACGGGGTGACGTCCTACACCAAGGACATCAACGCGGCCCGCGGCAGGCGGCCCGAACCGGCCGCCGAGCTGAAGGAGATACGCCGCAACGTCCTGGTCATCGGGCTCGTCTCCATCGTGGTGGGCGGGGCGATGGTGCCGCTGTTCACCCACATCTTCATTCCGACCGTGGTCGACCTGGGGGCGGCCACCGTACTGCCGGCCATCCTGTACACCCTCTACTGGAAGCGCTTCAACACCCGGGGCCTGCAGTGGACGGTCTACGGAGGGATGGCGGTCACCCTCTTCATGATCGTGTTCTCCAACGGGGTGTCGGGCGACCCCACCACCGCCATGTTCCCCGACCTGAACTTCAAGCTCTTCGACATCGAGCCCGGACTGCTCTCGACGCCGATCGCCTTCCTGCTCGGCTACGTCGGAACGGTCACCAGCGACGAGCGCAACGACGCGGGCTTCGCCGAACTGCAGGTCCGTGCCTTCACGGGCGCCACCGTCCCCCGGCGCAAGTCCCCGGTCACCGCCGCCGCCACCGCCGCCACCGGCGGCGCGGGCG
>KL568621.1:62405-65145 GCA_000715605.1 Streptomyces speibonae
CGCCAGCCGCTCCTGACCCCGTGGGAGTCCGGCGGTTCGCCGCCGGACTCCACGCGGTGCCGGGGGAACGGGTTCTAGGGGGTGACCAGGCCCGTGCGATAGGCGATGACGACCAGTTGGGCGCGGTCCCGGGCCCCCAGTTTCGCCATCGCGTGGCTCACATGGGTGCGCGCGGTGGCCGGGCTCAGGCACAGCTCGGAGCCGATCTCGTCGTTGCTCAGCCCCTGACCCACCAGGGCCAGCACCTCGCGTTCGCGCTGGGTCAGGACGGACAGCCGGTCCTCGGCGGCCTGCGCGGCGATCCGCTGCGAGGTGAACTGGCCGATCAGACGCCGGGTGATCCGGGGAGCGAGCAACGCGTCCCCGGCGGCCACGACGCGGATGGCATGGAGAAGTTCGGCCGGCCCGGCGTCCTTGAGCATGAAGCCGCTGGCGCCGGCCTGCAGTGCCTCGAAGACATACGCGTCGGTCTCGTACGTGGTGAGGATCAGCACCCGTACATGCTGAAGCCCCTGTGTCTTGACGATCTGTTCGGTGGCCTGGATCCCGTCGAGCTTTGGCATGCGGATGTCCATGAGCACGACGTCCGGGCGGGACGCACGGGCCTGTTCGACGACCTCGGCACCGTTGGTGGCCTCTCCGACCACCTCGATGTCGTCCTCGACGTCGATCAGGACCTTGAATCCGGACCGCACGAGACGCTCGTCGTCGGCGAGCAGAACCTTGATCGGGCCACGGTCGAGCGAGGACGGGTCTGCTGCGCTCATGCCCGCGATCATACTGCCGGCGCGGCCGGCGCCGCATACCCGACCGCCCGTGATCGCCTACGGCGAAGCGCGCGTCCGGGCCCCCACCGCATACGCAGATCTGCGTATGCCCGGCCGTCCGCCGACCGAGGACGCCCGGGAGCGCCGACGCGACGATTCCTGGGTGAACCCGCCGACGGAACCAGGCACGTCCCTCACCCCACCGACCCGAAGGGTGTTCTTCGATGCGTAGGACCATAGCCGCACTGGCGGCAGTGCTGATGCTCGCCGTCGTGGTGCAGTTCTTCCTGGCAGGCAGCGGAGCCTTCGACACCGCGCCCACCGACGAGGCCTTCCGGCCGCACCGTGCGCTGGGCTACATGGTCGTCCTCCTGGCCGTGGTGACGACGCTGGCCGCCGCCGTGGCCCGTGTGTCCGGCCGGCTCATCGGCATGTCCGGGCTGCTCGCCGGGCTGGCGGTCGCACAGCCGCTCATCGCGGTCGTCGCCAAGGCCTTCGGCGACACGGGAGACACCTCGACCGCGGGCCAGCTGGTCTTCGGCCTGCACGCGGTCAACGGCCTCGTCATGATGGGCGTGGCGGGCAGGATCCTCCGTGAGGCGCGCGGCCTGGCGAACTCCTCCGCGTCCACCGACCGCAGCGCAGGTCCCGCCAGGTCCGCGCCGTGACCACGGCCCGGCTCATCCTCCTGGACCACGGCGTCGCCCTGGCGGGCGTCGCCACGTGGTTCGGGACCGGCGTCGCGGCGGCCCTCCGGCGTCACCGGCCGGCCCTCGGACTGCTCGTCGCGGCCGTCCTCGTCACGCTCGCCCGGGTCGGGACCGTGTCGGTCCTGGCCGGCCGTGGCTGGTGGTTCGTGGCGGAGAAGGTGCTCCTCGGGCTGCCGATGCTCTTCGTCGCCGGCACCGCCGGGGCGCTCGTCGCGGGGCCCCGCCTGTGGGCCGCCAGGAGGACGAGCGGTGAGCGACTGCCCGCGGGCGCTGTCGTCCCGCTGCTCACCGCCGCCTACGCGGCGGTGGCCGGCCTCGTGGTGACCTTCCTCGCGGGGTACCCCCTCACCTGGCCGACCGCGCTGATCGCGGTCTCCTGTGTGACGCTCTGCGCCCTGCTGACCGCACGGGTCATGGCCGGGGAGACACAGGAGGAGGAGAAGGGCGCGGATCCGGTCCGGGGCTCCGCCCTCTCCCGCCGCCGGTTCGTCAACACCGCCGTCGGCGCCGCCGCGTTGGGCGCCGGGGGCACCGGCGTCGGTCTGATGTTCCGGTCCCCCGGCCCGTTCGTCACCGGTGGCGGACCCGGGCACACCTCCGGCTCCCGTACAACCCGGTCCGTGGCGGATCTGCGCGGCCCCGGGACCCCGTCCGCCGGCGGCACCGTGCGCCGGCACGTGCTCACCGCGAGGACGGCCACCGTACGCCTGGACTCCGGACACGAGATCGACGCGTGGACCTACGACGGCCGGCTCCCGGGCCCGGAGATCACCGCCACCGAAGGCGACGTCATCGAGGTGACGCTGCGCAACCGCGACATCGGGGACGGCGTCACGCTGCACTGGCACGGCTACGACGTCGCGTGCGGCGACGACGGCGTACCCGGCCTGACGCAGCACCCGGTGGGACCCGGCGAGGAGTTCGTCTACCGGTTCCGCGCCGACCAGGCGGGCACGTACTGGTACCACACCCACGAGGCGTCGGACCCCGGCGTGCGCAAGGGACTGTACGGGACGCTCGTCGTCACACCGCGCGCAGCGGAGCGGGACGGCGGCACGGGGCGGCTCGACCTCGTCCTGCCCGTGCACACCTTCGCCGGAGCCGTGGTCGTGGGGGACCGGCACGGGCGCGCCGAGCATGCCGCGGCACCGGGTACGGCGGTACGGCTGCGCCTGGTCAACACCGACTCCGATCCGCACCGTGCCGCCCTGGCCGGGACCGCCTTCCAGGTCGCGGCCGTCGACCTGTCTCTTATACACATCT
>KL568621.1:65370-66018 GCA_000715605.1 Streptomyces speibonae
AGAGATGTGTATAAGAGACAGGACCTGGTGTTCACCATGCCCGACACGCCGGTCGCACTGGTGCTCGACGGCGACCCCGGGAAGGGGGTGCTGCTGCACCCCGGTGACGCCGGACGCGAGCCGGGGAGCACGGACACCTCCGACTGGCCGGAGCTCGACCTCCTGCGGTACGGAACGCCCGCCCGCCTCCCGTTCGATCCGGACACCGCCGACCGGGACTTCACGCTCGTCCTGGACCGCGCCGTCGCCATGGTCGACGGCCGGCCCTCCTACGCGCAGGCGGTCAACGGCCTGGGCCACCCGTCCATTCCCGACATGCTGGTCGCCGAGGGCGACATCGTCCGGTTCACCGTCGTCAACCGGAGCCTGGAGACCCACCCCTGGCATCTGCACGGACATCCCGTGCTGGTCCTGTCCAGGGACGGCTCGCGCTCCTCGGGCAGTCCCCTGTGGATGGACACCTTCGACGTGCGGCCGGGTGAGGTCTGGGAGGTGGCCTTCAAGGCCGACAACCCCGGGATCTGGATGAACCACTGCCACAACCTGCCCCACGCCGAGCAGGGCATGATGTTCCACGTCACCTACGACGGGGTCACCACACCGTTCGCGCACGGGCACGCGGGCCACGGGCTGTCTCTTATACACATC
>KL568621.1:66217-68995 GCA_000715605.1 Streptomyces speibonae
GGCACGCGGGCCACGGGTAGCGGCCGGCAGCACCCCGGCCGGTGCCGCCGGCCCGGGTCACCGCCGCCCCAGAAGTTCCAGCGTGCTGTCCCGGCGTCCCCACGCGACCACGGCGACGAGCGGGAGGAGGACCAGCGCCAGCACCGAGGGAGTGCCGGCGACGAGGTTCGTGATCACCGCGCCGGTCATCAGACCCGTCAGCCCGAGCGCCGCCGGACCCGACAGGCGCGGCACGAGCAGGCCGAGAGCGCCCAGCACCTCGCAGGTGCCGGTCAGGTACCGCAGCCAGTGCCCTGCCCCGATCTGGTCGAAGAACTCGATCATCTTCTCCGAACCGGCCAGCTTCGCCGAGCCGGCGGCCAGATAGAACGGCACCAGGAGCACATGGATCACCAGCAGAGCGATGCCCGCGGCCCGGTGCCGGCTCTCGCCCGCCGGCGCCGCCCGCCCGCTCACCGGCTTCCCCCCACGTGCTGGGCGTAGACGCGCTCCAGACCGGAGTCACCCGCTTCGCCGAGCAGCGCGACGAGCAGATCACGCAGGATGCGCGGGCCGTGCCGGGTGAGGACCGACTCGAGGTGGAACTGCGCGGACCGGAACCCCGTGCCGCGCAGCGCGTGCACCTCGCCGGTGCCGGGGCTCCGGCTGACCTCGATGAGCCCCCGCCGGTCCGCGCCGGGGACGACGTCGTGCTCCGCGCGGGCGGTGTACGTGTTGTAGAAGCCCACCAGTTCGGACCGGCCGAACAGATTGATCCGCTTCTGCACACCCTGGTTGGGCACCGTGCGCCGGACCAGTTCGAAACCCAGCTCCGAGGCGAGGATCTGATGTCCCAGACAGATGGACAGGAACGGCACGGAGCCGGAGAGCAGGTCGCGGGTGAGCGCGCGGAGCGTGCGCATCCGCGGGGAGACCGTGTCGCGCGGGTCGCCCGGGCCGGGCCCGACGACGACGAGGTCGTAGCCCTCCGGCGACGGGGCCCGGTCGAAGCGCGTGAGCGTGGCCCTGAGGCCGAGCGCGCGCATCTGATGACCCAGCATCCCCATGAAGGTGTCCTCGTTGTCGACGATCAGCACCCGTCGCCCGTCCAGCGCGGGATCCGGTCCGTCCCGGTGCGCACCGGCGAGCCAGAACCGCGACAAGGTGGCGTTGCGGCTCCGCAGCGCACGGCGCACCCGGGGGTCGCCGGCCGGTGACACGGACGCCCTGGCGGGAGCGGGGCGGCCGCCGGTGCCGCCCGGCGGTGCGAGGCCGAGGGCCTCGAGCATGCCCGCGGCCTTGGCCCTGGTCTCCGCCACCTCGGAACGGGGGTCGGAATCCCGGACCAGCGTGGCGCCGACGCCCATGCGGAGGCGGCCGGCGCCGTCGATCTCGGCGGTCCGGATCATGATCGCCGAGTCGAGCGTACGGCCGCCCGCGGCATCGCGGCCGATGAGCGCGAGGACGCCGCCGTAGTGCCCGCGTCCCGTGGTCTCGTGACGGGCGATGACCCGGAAGGCGTTCTCGAGGGGACTGCCGGTGACGGTCGGAGCGAGCAGCGTCTCCCGCAGCACGTCGCGGACATCGAGCCCGCTCTCCCCGGTCAGCACGTACTCGGAGTGGGTCAGGCGTGCCATCTCCTTGAGATAGGGACCGTGCACCCGGCCGCCGGCGGTGCACATGCGCGCCATCATCTTGAGCTCCTCGTCCACGACCATGTAGAGCTCGTTGGCCTCCTTGCGGTCGTTGAGGAAGGCCAGCAGCCCGGACGTCTCCGGGCCGGACGGGGGATGCCGGTAGGTCCCGCTGATCGGGTTCATGGAGACGGTGCCGCCGGCCATGCCGACATGCCGCTCGGGTGACGCCCCGACGAAGGTGGTGGTGCCGGTGTGGAAGAGGAACGTCCAGTGCGATCCGAGCTCACCGGTCAACAGCCGCCGGAAGACGGCGAGTCGGGTGCGCAGGGAGCAGTCCTCCAGCCGCGCGGTGAAGGAACGCCTGATGACGAAGTTGGAACCCGCGCCCCGCCCGATCTCCTCGCGCAGCACCCGCTCGACGATGCCCGCGTAGTCGTCGTCGCCGATGTCGAAGCCGGCGCCGCCGACCCGTATGTCCTGCTCGGGCAGGGCGGCCAGCGCCTCGTCGCGGCCGAGCGCGGTCTGCGCGGCGACCCGCATGGCCAGCAGGGGAGCCCGGTCGTCGCGGCAGGCGAAGCCCCGCTCGGTGATCTGCCGGTACGGGACCGCCACGAGCAGGTCGTGCCGCGCGCCGTGCCCGCCCTCGCCCTCGCCGGGCAGGGGCAGCCCGGCCAGGCCGTCCACGGCCTCGGCCTCGCCGGTGAGGACCTCCACGCGGGCATCCGGCTCCGAGCCGGGCCGGTAGAGGAGGGCGAAGGCGCCTCCGTCCGCGCCGAGGCCGGCCAGAACATCGCGGGGGTCGGCCGGAACGTCCGGGCGGCTGTCCGTACTCGAATCGGTCCCTTGCATGTCGTTCCCCTTCGGTGAGACCGGATGACCCCTTCGGATACTGCGGCGGCGAAAGGCGCGGTACATGACGTGAAGCCGCCATCGCGTGATCCGGGCCGCGCCCCGCCCCATGGCGTGAACCGCTGAATGCGGGGCCACTACTCGGGCGAGTAGTGGGCCCGGACCGACCGCCCGCCTACTGTCGGTTCGGCAATCCGGAGCGACATCCCACGAGGGGCGGTGACATCGGCTGTGGACGTGCTGGTCCAGAAATTCGGCGGTACCTCCCTGCGGACGCTCGACCACGTCCGCCGCGCCGCCGTGCGCATCTCGG
>KL568621.1:69202-71371 GCA_000715605.1 Streptomyces speibonae
CGCGGTCGGGCGGTGGCCGTGGTCGTCTCGGCGCGGGGCAGCAGGACCGATGACCTGTTGCGGCTGGCGGCGGACGTGGGTGCCGCCGGCCCGTCCCGGGAACTGGACCAGCTGCTCGCCGTGGGCGAGTCCGAGTCGGCGGCGCTGATGGCCCTCGCCCTGAACGGGGCCGGGGTGCCGGCCGTGTCACTGACCGGGCATCAGGCCGGCATCCGGGGCACGGACCGGCACGGGGACGCGCTCATCTCGTCCATCGGGGCCGCCCGGGTGCGGTCGGCCCTGAGCGGCGGTCAGGTCGCCGTGGTCACGGGATTCCAGGGAGTGGCCTCCGGCGGGGACGTCGTCACGCTCGGCCGAGGCGGTTCCGACACGACCGCGGTGGCGCTGGCGGCACGGCTGGGCGCCTCGGTGTGCGAGATCTACACCGACGTCGACGGCGTCTTCAGCGCCGATCCCCGCACCCTGCCCGCCGCGCGCCGCCTGCCGTGGGTGCCGCCCGGCGTCATGGCGGAGATGGCCTTCGCGGGCGCGAGGGTGCTGCACACCCGCTGCATCGAACTGGCCGCCATGGAAGGGGTCGAAGTGCACGTCCGCAACGCGTCCACGCAGGAGCCCGGAACCGTCGTCGCCGACCGGCAGGACACCGCCCCGCTGGAGACACGCCGGGCCGTCATGGCGGTGACCCACGACACCGACGTCGCACGCGTGCTGGTCCACTGCCGTGACATCCACCGGGACCTGGCACCGGACGTGTTCGACGTGCTGGCCGGACACGGGACGGTGGTGGACCTGGTCGCCAGATCGGGACCGCACGAGAACGAGTTCCGCATGGGGTTCACCATCCGCCGCAGCGAGGCCGAGGCCGTGCGGACCGCACTGTACGAGCTGACGGCCGCCTTCGGCGGGGGTGTGCGCTTCGACGAGAACGTCGGCAAGGTGTCGGTGGTCGGCATGGGCCTGCTCAGCCGTCCCGAGTACACCGCCCGGCTGATGTCGGCGCTCGCCGCCGCCGGAATCCCGACGAGCTGGATCGCCACGTCCCAGATGAGGCTCTCCGTGGTCGTCCCACGCGAACGCGTCGTCGACGCCGTCGAGACCCTGCACCGCGAGTTCCACCTCGACCGGCCCGAGCCGGCGGAGACCACGTCCGTGACGGCCTCCGGCAGTTCCGCCACCGCTTGAGAGAGGCAGGGCACAGTGGCTGTACACAACGCGCCGTTCGCTCGCAGTCTGCGACTGCGGCGCCTCTTCCGACAGGGCGACGGGCGACTGCTCGTCGTACCGCTCGACCACTCCGTCACGGACGGACCGCTGCGCCACGGCGGTCTCGACCCCCTGCTCGGTGAGCTCGCCGGCAGCGGCGTGGACGCCGTGGTGCTGCACAAGGGCAGTCTCCGCCACGTCGGCCCCGGCTGGTTCCGCGACATGTCGCTCATCGTGCATCTGAGCGTGAGCACCAGACATGCTCCCGACCCCGACGCCAAGTACCTGGTCGCCCACGTGGACGAGGCGCTGCGGCTGGGCGCCGACGCGGTCAGCGTGCACGTCAACATGGGGTCGCCCCAGGAGGCCCGGCAGATCGCCGACCTGGCGGCCGTGGCGGGGGAGTGCGACCGGTGGAACGTTCCGCTGCTGGCCATGGTGTACGCCCGCGGACCGCAGATCCCCGACTCCCGGGCGCCGGAGCTCGTGGCGCACGCCGCCACGCTCGCCGCGGACCTGGGCGCGGACATCGTCAAGACCGACTACGCCGGAACCCCCGAACAGATGGCCGACGTCGTCCGCGCCTGTCCGATCCCGGTCATCGTGGCCGGCGGCCCGCGTTCGGACGACACCGACAAGGTGCTGGCCCATGTGTCCGACGCGCTGCGCGGTGGCGCGGCCGGCGTGGCCATGGGACGCAATGTCTTCCAGGCCGACCGGCCCGGCTGGATGGCGGCCACGATCGCACGGCTGGTGCACGAGACGCCCCACGTCCCGGACCGGGACGGCGTCGACGACCGGCTCGCTCTCACCTCCTGATCCACCACAACCTTCCGCGACGTCCGCGACCTTCCGCCGAGGAGATACCTGTGAAGCTGTGCTGGCTGGACATCCGCAACGTCAACGGCGCCAAGGAGGCCATCATCGAGGAGGCGGTCCACCAGCGGGTGGACGCCGTCGTGGCGG
>KL568621.1:71579-73974 GCA_000715605.1 Streptomyces speibonae
GGCCGATCCCGCCGATCTGGAGACGCTGCCCCCCACGGTGAAGAAGGTCCTCTTCCCGCAGAACCTGCCGCTGCCCGAGAAGCTGACGCCCGCCGACCTCGTCGTCGTCGAGCCGGGCCGGCACGGCGAGCCCGCCGAACTCGCCCAGCAGCACCCCGATGTGGAGTTCGGCCGGTACGTGGAGATCACGGACGCCGACAGCCTCGAGGACGCCTGCCGCGCCGCGCGCCACGACAGGTGGAGCCTGCTGTACTTCCGGGACCCCACCAAGATCCCGCTGGAGATCGTGCTGGCCGCCGCCGCCGGAGCGAACGGCAGCATCATCACCCAGGTCGCCGACGTCGAGGAGGCGGAGATCGTCTTCGGTGTCCTCGAGCACGGCTCCGACGGCGTGATGCTCGCCCCGCGCACCGTGGGCGACGCCACCGAGCTGAAGACCGCCGCGGTCAGCAAGGCCGCGGACCTGGACCTGGTGGAGCTGGAGGTCACCGGCATCCGCCGGGTCGGGATGGGCGAGCGGGCCTGCGTCGACACCTGCACGAACTTCGGCCTCGACGAGGGCATCCTCGTCGGTTCGCACTCCACCGGCATGATCCTGTGCTGCAGCGAGACCCACCCGCTGCCGTACATGCCGACCAGGCCGTTCCGGGTCAACGCCGGCGCACTGCACTCGTACACGCTCTCCGCCGACGGGCGCACCAACTACCTCAGCGAACTCCGCTCCGGCGGCCGGGTGATGGCCGTCGACGCCAAGGGGAAGTCCCGGATCGTCACCGTGGGCCGGGTCAAGATCGAGACGCGCCCCCTGCTCGCCATCGACGCGGTCGCGCCCTCGGGCGTGAAGGTCAACCTCATCGTCCAGGACGACTGGCACGTGCGGGTGCTCGGACCGGGCGGCACGGTGCTGAACGTCACGGAGCTGACGGAGGGGACGAAGGTGCTCGGCTGCCTGCCGGTCGAGCAGCGGCACGTCGGCTACCCGATCGACGAGTTCTGCATCGAGAAGTGAGCGAGGGCCACGAGTGCAGCGGGAGGTGACCGCGATGGCCGCGCAACCCGTGCTGGACTTCCACGTACGCCTCGCTCCCCGGCCCGGCGCCGTGGCGCGGCTGCTGACGACGCTGGACACCTGCGGACTGACGCGGGCGGTGGTGTGCGCGGGCGGCACCATCGACCTGGACCGGCTGGCCCGCCAGCTCGTCGAGGGCGGGCACGTCGAGACCGACGCCGACAACGACGCGGTGCTGGACGCCTGCGCGGACACCGACGGACGCCTGGTGCCGTTCTGGTTCGCCAACCCGCACCGCTCGCCCGAGGCGTACCGGGCCAGGGCCGCCGAGTTCCGGGGCCTGGAGATCTCGCCCGCGGTGCACGGGGTCGGCCTGACCGATCCCCGCGTGGCCCAACTCGTCGACGTGGCCGCCGAGTTCGCCCACCCCGTCTACGTGGTGTGTCTGGCCCGGCCCGGAGCGGGGGTGGCCGACCTGGTCGCCCTCGCCCGCCGGTACCCGCACGTCGGCTTCGTCCTCGGACACAGCGGCATCGGCAACATCGACTTCCACGCGCTCGACCTGATCCGGGACGAACCCAACATCTGGCTGGAGACCTCCGGCGGCTACACCTGCGTGGCCGAGGCGGCGGTGCGCCGGCTCGGTGCCGGGCGGGTGGTGTTCGGCTCCGAACACCCCCTCCAGCACCCGGCCGTGGAGCTGGCCAAGTTCCAGGTGCTGGCGCTGCCGCCCGAGCAGTGGCGGCAGATCGCCTGGGACAACGCACACCGATTGCTAGGAGAGGAGAAGTGGTGAACGACTCGCATGCGCGTCTGCCCCGTCTCGGCCAGTGGCACGGGCCGGAAGAGCTGCGGCGCATCCAGGAGAAGCAGTTGTCGCAGACCGTCGCCTGGGCGGCCCGCTCGCCGTTCTACCGCAAGACGCTGGACGCCGCGGCCCTGCCCGCCACCACCGCTGATCTCGCCGGCCTGCCGCTGACGACCAAACAGGACCTGCGCGAGAACTACCCCTTCGGGATGCTCGCCGTCCCCAAGCAGCGGCTGGCCACCTACCACGAGTCGAGCGGCACCGCCGGACGGCCCACGCCCTCGTACTACACGGCGGAGGACTGGACCGACCTGGCCGAGCGCTTCGCCCGCAAGTGGATCGGGATGTCCGAGGACGACGTCTTCCTGGTGCGCACCCCCTACGCACTGCTGCTGACCGGGCATCTCGCGCACGCCGCCGGCCGGCTGTCCGGGGCCACGGTGGTGCCGGGCGACAACCGGTCGCTGGCCATGCCGTACGCCCGTGTCGTGCGCACCCTGCACGACCTCGGGGTCACCCTCACCTGGTCGGTGCCGACCGAGTGCCTCATCTGGCTGTCTCTTATACACATCTCTGAT
>KL568621.1:74208-75399 GCA_000715605.1 Streptomyces speibonae
TCCCCGCGCTGCGCGCGCTGTTCGTCGGCGGCGAGCCGCTCACCACCGCCCGTCGCCGGCGCATCAGCCGGCTGTGGGGGGTGCCGGTGATCGAGGAGTACGGCTCCACGGAGACCGGCAGCCTCGCCGGCGAGTGCCCGCACGGCCGGATGCACCTGTGGGCGGACCGCGCGCTGTTCGAGGTGTACGACCCGGCGACCGGCAGGGTCGGCGCGGAGGGCGAGGGACAGCTCGTGGTCACGCCGCTGTTCCGGGAGGCGATGCCCCTGCTGCGCTACAACCTCGAGGACAACGTGCGGGTCTCCTACGACGACTGCGACTGCGGCTGGAACCTGCCCACCGTCCAGGTGCTCGGCAGGGCCGCCTTCGGCTACCGGGTCGGCGACGCGACCGTCACCCAGCACCGGCTGGAGGAACTCGTCTTCTCCCTGCCGGACTCCCACGGCGTGCTGTTCTGGCGGGCGCGGGCGCAGCCGTCGGCCCTGCGCATCGAGATCGAGGTGGCCGAGGAGCACCGCGGGGCCGCCGTGGCCGAACTGACGGCCTCGGTACGGACCGCCTTCGGAGTGGACAGCGAGGTCACCGGCCTGCCCCCGGGCACCCTGATCCCCCACGACGCGCTGACGGCCATGCCCGACGTGGTCAAGCCGCGCAGCCTGTTCGGACCCGACGAGGACTGGGGCAAAGCGCTCCTCTACTACTGAGGCGGACGACATGCCGCAGATACGGGTGGCCGTGGCCGGGGCCGGAATCGCCGGCCTCACCTTCGCCCTCGCCCTGCGCCGGGCCGGAATCGACTGCCACCTCTACGAGAAGGCGGAACGGCTGACCGAGGTGGGCGCCGGTGTGCAGCTCACGCCCAACGCCACCCGGCTGCTGCACCGGCTGGGGCTGAACGACGTGCTGACCGCCGTCGCGGTGACGCCGCGGGCGATCGAGATGCGGCGCTGGGACGACGGGAACCTCCTCCAGCGCACGGAGCTGGACGGTGTGTGCCGCCGGCGCTTCGGGGCGCCGTACTACACCGTGCACCGCGCCCATCTGCACGACGCCCTGCTCTCCCGCGTCCCGCCCGACCGGGTGCACCTCGGTGCCCGCCTCGTCGCGGTGACGCAGGACGCCGGCGCAGCGCGGCTGCACCTGTCCGACGGTACGGCGGTGGCGGCGGACCTGGTCGTCGGCGCGGACGGC
>KL568621.1:75617-81542 GCA_000715605.1 Streptomyces speibonae
GACGGCATCCGCTCCGTGACCCGCGAGCGGATCGCCGCCGACCGGCCGCGGTACTCCGGGCAGACGATCTACCGGGGCCTGGTGCCCGCGGACCGGGTGCCCCACCTCACCGCCGACCCCCGGGTGCGGCTGTGGTTCGGACCGGACCAGCACTGCGTGTGCTATCCCGTGTCCTCCGGCCGCCAGATCAGTTTCGGCGCCACCGTCTCCTCCTCGCACTGGCGGGAGGAGTCCTGGACGGCGCCGGGCGACCACGCCGAACTCGCGGCCGCGTACACGGGCTGGCACCCGGACGTCACCCGGCTGATCGCGGCGGCGGACGCGGTCGGCCGATGGGCCCTGCACGATCGCGACAGCCTCGGCCGGCTGAGCACCGGACGGGTGACCGTCATCGGGGACGCCGCCCATCCGATGCTGCCCTTCCAGGCACAGGGCGCCAACCAGGCGATCGAGGACGCCGTCGTCCTCGCGTCCTGCCTCGCCGGTCCGGGCCCGGACGGCCTCGGCGCGGCCCTGCGCCGCTACGAACGGATCCGCCTGCCCCGTACCACCCGCATCCAGCAGCAGTCCCGCGCCAACGCGACGACCTTCCACCTCGCCGACGGAGCCGAGCAACGCCGTCGCGACGCTTCCGCACAGGCCACCTCGGGTCTGGATCGGCACGAGTGGCTGTTCGGATACGACGCCGAACAGGCCGCCACGAGCAGCAGGAGTTGATGATGGAACTGACCGGAATCCAATCCAGGGTCGCCCTGGTCACCGGGGCGGCGCGGGGCATCGGTGCCGCCGTGGCGGGCACGCTGGCGGGCGCGGGAGCGCAGGTCGCCGCCGTGGACCGCGACGCCGGGACGCTCGCCACCGTGGTGGCCAAACTCGAGGCCGAGGGCGCCTCCGTCCGCGCCTGCCCCGCGGACGTGAGCGACAGCGAGCCGGTGGAGGCGCTGGTACGGCGCGTCGAGGACGAACTGGGTCCGATCGGCATCCTCGTGAACGCGGCCGGCGTGCTGCACACCGGCCGGGCGGTCGAGCTGTCGGACCAGCAGTGGAACGACATCTTCTCGGTCAACGCCTCAGGGGTGTTCCACGTGTCCCGCGCGGTGGCCCGGCGCATGATGGTCCGCCGCGGCGGAGCGATCGTGACCGTGGCGTCCAACGCCGCCGGCGTGCCGCGCACCGAGATGTCCGCGTACGCCGCGTCGAAGGCGGCGTCGGCCCAGTTCACCCGGTGCCTGGGGCTGGAGCTCGCCGACTACGGCATCCGCTGCAACGTCGTCTCGCCGGGCTCCACGGACACCCCCATGCTGCGCGCCATGCTCGGCGAGGGCGGGGACCCCCGGCAGGTGATCGAGGGGTCGCCGAGCGCGTACCGCGTCGGCATCCCGCTGCGGAAGCTGGCCCGGCCGCAGGACGTGGCCGACGCCGTCGCGTACCTCGTGTCCGACCAGGCCGGTCACGTGACGATGCACGACCTCTACGTGGACGGCGGCGCCGCCCTGCACGTGTGACACCGCCCTGCACGTGTGACACGCCCGACGGACTTCAGGAGACGGACCATGGCCATGAACCCGATCGCGCCGTACCGCATGCCGGGCCGGAGCGACCTGCCCGCCGCGGCGGTGAGCTGGCGGCCCGACCCGGAGCGCGCGGTCGTCCTGGTGCACGACATGCAGCGGTACTTCCTGCGCGCCTTCCCGGCCGGGCGGTCGCCGCTGACCGACCTCCTCGGCAACGTCACCGAACTGCTCGCCGCGGCGCGCACCGCCCGGGTGCCGGTGATGTACACGGCGCAGCCGGGCGGAATGAGCCGCAAGGACCGCGGGCTGCTGAACGACATCTGGGGCCCCGGCATGTCCGCCGAGGAGACCGACCGGGGCATCGTCGACGACGTCGCCCCGGAGCCGGGCGACACGGTGCTCACGAAGTGGCGCTACAGCGCGTTCTTCCGCAGCGACCTGGAGGAACGGCTGCGGCGGTCCGGACGGGACCAGCTGGTCGTCTGCGGTGTCTACGCGCACATGGGCTGCCTGATCACCGCCTGCGACGCGTTCAGCCGCGACATCCAGCCCTTCCTCGTGGCGGACGCCCTGGCCGACCTCTCGCTCGACGACCACCTCATGGCACTGCGCTATGCCGCGGACCGCTGCGCCGTGCCGCTGACCACGGCCGACGCGCTGGCCGGGCTCGGGGCCCGAACCGCACCCGCCGCGCGAACCACACCCATCCACGGAGGTACACGTCCATGTCCGAGCGCACCCATGTCGTCGTCATCGGCGGAACGTCGGGAATCGGGCGGCACTTCGCCCAGTCCTGCGCCGAGCGGGGCGACGACGTGATCATCACCGGCCGTTCGGAGGAGCGGACCAAGGGCGTCGCCCACGAGATCGGCGGGCGCACCCGCGGACTCGCCCTGGAACTGGCCGACCCGGAGCGGATCGCGGCCGCGCTCGCCGACGTGGGACGCGTCGACCGGCTCGTGCTCGCGGCACTCGACCGGGACCACAACACGGTGCGCGCGTACCGGCCGGCCGACGCCGTCCGGCTGCTCACGGTGAAGCTCACCGGCTACACGGAGGTGCTGCACACCCTCGCCCCGCGGATGACCGACGACAGCGCCGCCGTCCTGATCGGCGGCCTGGCCAGTCACCGGCCCTACCCCGGCTCCACGTCCGTGACGACCGCCAACGGCGGCATCGGCGCGCTGGTTCGGACGCTGGCGGTGGAACTCTCCCCGATCCGGGTCAGCGCCCTGCACCCGAGCATAGTCTCGGACACGCCGTTCTGGAGCGACAAGCCCGCCGCACGCGAGGCCGCCGCGGCGGGCGCGCTCACCAAGCGCCCGGTGACGATGGAGGACTGCACCCACGCGATCCGGTTCCTGCTGGAGAACCGCGCGGTCAACGGCGTCAACCTGAACATCGACGGCGGCGAAGTGCTCATCTGACGCCGGACGACACACGCCAGGGACCCCACCGGCCGGTCGCGCCCTGTCCGTGCTCCCGCTCCGCGCGCGTGTGGCGCGTCAGATCACGGGCCGAGAACAGGGCCATACCGGCGTGGAAGCCCGTCACCGGCACCGGAAGCCGTGCCCAGTAGGCGAGCCGGCCGTCGACGTGGAACTCCGCCTCCGACGTGCCGGCCCGGTAGCCGATGGCGTACCGGTGCCGCTGCCCCGGCTCCGTCGGCACGTCCAGCACCACCCGGTGGATGAAGTGTTCGTGCGGCTCGGCGACGCCCGGCAGCGCCAGCCGTTCGATCACCGCGTACACGGTGTCGTTCGTCGCGGCGGCGTTCAGTACGACACCGCTCTCGAGGTCGAAGACGTTCACGGTGCCGAAGGCGTCGAGCAGGTCGTGGGGGACCTGGCCGTAGGTCCGCACCCCCATCTCGACCTCGAACGTCAGCTCGCCGGAGCCCGGCACGGCGAACCGCCGCGCCGACCGGTACATCTGCTTGGCGTTGTTCTGCCGCGGGTCCGTGTCGTGGAAGCGGGTGAACGGGTGCACGGTCAGCTCGAACCGTCCGTCTCCGGTGCTCACCCGGGCATTGCGGTCCCGGTACACGTGCCGCGCGCCGTCGGCCCCGGTGATCGACATGATCGTCCAGCGGGCGGGGTCGAGCTCCGGGCTCGTGAAGTCGTCGTACGTCCACGCTTCGGTCCGGGGCACTGACTCGGTCTGAGGCAACGACATCATGCCGTCACCATCGATGCCGTCCGCCGCCTCGGACCATCACACGTTCACGCCGTTCGGACGCGTGGCGCGCCATGCCTGCCCCGGCCGGCGGAAATCCCGTGAATGGGTCATGCCCGCGCGCGGCACCGATCCGAGACTGCCTACTGACCGCCGCGCCCGCCCGCCCGGAGCGTGATCACGGGGCGGTCCGGCCGAACAGGAACACCCGGCACAGCACACCGACCGACCACGGACCGCGTGGAGCGGTCGAACCGACCCGTCGCGCTTGGAGGCAATCGTGGAGCCGGTACCGGTACTGGTCGTGGGCGCGGGCCCGGTCGGGATGGCCGCCGCCCTGGCGCTCGCCCGGCAGGGTGTCCCCTGTGTGCTCGCCGACCAGGGCCTCGAGACCTCCGTCCATCCCAAGCTGGACTACGTCAACAGCCGCAGCATGGAATTCTTCCGCCGGCTCGGCCTCGCCGACGACATCCGTGCGGCCGGCGTCGCTCCCGGGCACCGGGCCGACGTGATCTGGTCGACGGGCCTCGCCGGCGAGCCGATCACCACCTGGCGGCTTCCCTCGGTGGACGAGGAACGGCGGCGCATCGCGGAACAGAACGACGGCACCCAGCCCGCCGAGCCGGGCCAGCGCGTCTCCCAGATCGAACTGGAGCCGGTGCTGCGCGCGCACTGCCGGCGCGAACCACTGGTCGACCTGCGCTGCGGCCTGCGGTTCGACACCCTCACGCAGGACGACGAGGGGGTGACCAGCCGGCTGGTCGACGTCATGACCGACGAGGAGGTCCGGCTCCGGTCCCGCTACGTCATCGGCTGCGACGGTGCGTCGAGCCGGGTCCGCGAGGTCACCGGCATCGGCGAGCAGGGCTTCGACGTACCCGCGCTGCCCGGTGCCTTCATGGTGCACTTCAAGAGCCGGGACCTGGACACCCTGCACCGGCACGGCCGGTTCTGGCACTACTTCGCCTTCCGCTACGTCATCATCGCCCAGGACGAGGTCGACACCTGGACGGCCCACGTCAACGGCGCGCGGCCGGACGAGTTCGACACGCCGCCGGCCGACCCGGCGGCGTTCCTGCTGGAGACGATGCGCACCGAGCTCAAGATCGACAAGGTACTGCTGACGTCGCGCTGGCGCCCCGGATTCATGATCGCGGACCGTTACCGCGCCGGACGGGTCCTCCTCGCCGGCGACTCCGCCCACCGCATGTTCCCGACCGGCGCCTACGGGATGAACACCGGCATCGGCGACGCGGTCGACGCCGCCTGGAAGACCGCCGCTCTCGTCAAGGGCTTCGGCGGCCCGGCCCTGCTCGACAGCTACCAGGCCGAACGCCACCCGGTGGGTCTGCGCACCCTGCACACCTCGCACCGGCACCTCGGTGTGCACCTCAAGGCGGGGGAGCTGCTGCGTGAGGGCGCCCCGCCGGCCGCCCTCGCCTCCTACCTCGACGCCGAGCGCGGCGAGAACGAGTACCGGGGGATCGAACTCGGCCAGCGCTACCGCGACTCGCCCGTCGTCTGTCACGAGAACGGCCCCGAACCCCCGTGGAGCCCTCGGGAGTACACGCCAACCACCTGGCCCGGAAGCCGCCCGCCCGGCTGTCTCCTGGACGGCGGCACCCCGATCCTCGACCGCTACGCGCACTCCTTCACCCTGGTCGACTTCGCCGGCGACGGCCGGGCGGAGCCGCTCCTCGACGCGGCGGCCGCCCAGGGACTCCCGGTCGCCCACACCGTGGTCACCGATGCCGGCGCCCGGCAGCTCTGGGAACGGGACCTCGTCCTCCTGCGGCCCGACCACCACGTGGCCTGGCGCGGGAACAGGCCGCACCCGGACCCGGCCGCCGTGATCCGGCGGGTCAGGGGCGCCGGGTGACCGGACACATCATCCGCACTCCTCCACTGGGCGATGCTGATCCCCGACAGGAGCACACATGCAGCCATCAGGCGTTACGGCGGACGTCAACCACAGCCGGCCGTGGGAGGGCAGACCGGCGGCGCAGCAACCACAGTGGCGGGAGCACGCCGCCCACGAGGCGTCGTGCCGCTTCCTGGAGTCGGCTCCGCCCCTGGTGACGGCCGCCGAGATCCAGCAACTGCGGTGGTCGCTGGCGGACCTGCTGACGACCGACGCGCTCCTGCTCCAGCTGGGCGACTGCGCGGAGAGCCTCTACGAGTGCACCCCCCGGCACACGGCTCAGAAACTCCAGGTCCTGTCTCTTATACACATCTC
>KL568621.1:81756-81998 GCA_000715605.1 Streptomyces speibonae
CTGGGGAGCCGGTTCGGCGAACTCACCGGCCGGCGCGTCCTGCGCGTCGGCCGCATGGGAGGGCAGTTCGCCAAACCCAGGTCGCAGTCGACCGAGACCCACGGCGCGCTGGTGGTCCCCTCGTTCCGGGGGCACATGATCAATTCCGAGCTCGCCGTGCCGCAGACCCGGCAGCCCGACCCCCGGCGCATGGTGTGGGCGTACGAGGCCGCCTCCGCCGTGCAGCTGTCTCTTATACACAT
>KL568621.1:82267-82767 GCA_000715605.1 Streptomyces speibonae
GCCGTGGTCGAGCCACGAGGCCCTGGTGGTGGACTACGAGTCCCGGCTGGTGCGCCGCGACCCCGAGACGGACCGGCTGTACCTGGGCTCCACCCACCTGCCGTGGGTGGGGGAGCGGACCCGCCGGCCGGACCAGGCCCATGTCGCCCTGCTCTCCGCCGTGGACAACCCGGTGGGATGCAAGATCGGACCGACCGCGACGGCCGACGAGGTCCTGCGGGTGTGCGAGGTGCTCGACCCGCGGCGCGAACCCGGCCGACTCGTCCTGATACCGAGGATGGGCCATCACCGGATCGAGCAGGCCCTGCCGCCCCTCGTCCGGGCGGTGGCCAACGCCGGACACCCGGTGGTGTGGCTGAGCGACCCCATGCACGGCAACACCGTGAAATCCGGTCTCGGCCTCAAGACACGCCACCTGTCCCACGTGATCGCGGAGGCGCTGCGGTTCCGCGACATCGTCGAGGGGCTGCGGCAGCACGCCGCCGGCCTCCACATAGAGG
>KL568621.1:82995-83265 GCA_000715605.1 Streptomyces speibonae
CAGAGATGTGTATAAGAGACAGCGGCGGGCCCGTGGAGCACGAGGACGGACTGTTGCGGCACTACACCACCCTCTGCGATCCGAGACTCAACGCGGACCAGGCCACCGAGCTCATCGAGGCGTGGGCCAAAGGAACGGGGTGACGACGGTGATTCCACTGGTGCAGAGAAACCCGGTCGAGCGCGAACCGGCCGCCGTGGCCGAGGTGTTCGGCACCGAAGGGCCGACCGGCCGGCCGGCGGGGGAGCTGGAGGCGGAGCTGACCGGCCG
>KL568621.1:83477-83969 GCA_000715605.1 Streptomyces speibonae
GCTACGGGGCCGCCGACGCGCTCGTGGTGAGCGACGGCGCCGAGGCCCTCCGGCTGGCCCTGCTGGGGCTCGGCGTCGCGCCGGGCGACGAGGTGATCGTCGCCGACTACGGACTCCCGGCCCCCGCCCACGCAGTGCGCCACGTCGGTGCCGTACCCGTCCTCGCCGACGTGCGCGCCGACACGGGGACCGTCGACCCGTGGGCGGTCGCGGACCTGATCGGCCCCCGGACCGTGGGCGTGATCGCGGTGGACACCGTCGGCCTGCCGGCCGACTACACGGAACTGAGGTGGGTCACCGACCACCACGGCCTGTTCCTCGTCGAGGACGCCACCTGCGCGGCGGGCGCGAGCTACAAGGGACGCCGGGCGGGCGCCCTCGCACCGGTCGCCTGCCTCTCGCCCCACGGGCACCAGGGGGCCGTGCGGGGCGAGGGCGCCGCGCTGCTGACCCGCGACCCCGCCGTCGGGGCCGCCGCCCGGGCCCGGCTGG
>KL568621.1:84242-87048 GCA_000715605.1 Streptomyces speibonae
CGCCCGGTACGCGGCCCTGCTCGCGGACGAGGAACTGCTGTCGCTGCCGCATGTGCCGCAGAACCGTTGCCACGCGTGGCAGTCCTACGTGGTGACGCTGGACCCGGGGGTGGACCGCGCCGCGGTCGCCGCCGATCTGCGGACGCGGGGCATCGGGTGCGGACACGGCGCGTGGGCCTCCCATCTGCTGCCCGCGTTCGGCGCGTCGAAGCACGCCTGCCCCGTCTCGACGGACCTGTTCCGGCGCAATCTCGCCCTCCCCATGCACGCCGAGCTCACCGTGTGCCAGGCCGAACAGGTCGCGGACGCACTGCGGACGGCGCTGCGGGCCCACCGGCCGGCGCACCCGGGCCGGGCGGGTACGGCGTTTCCCGGAATTGACGCTTCTCTGACATTTCCCGGAAACCCCGCCGGCAGTGCGCACGAAATTGACATTCTCTGACCTCGAGTTGAATGTGCGACTCTTTTCGGGGTCGTACCCGTGAAAGAGAATCGTCGAAGAAACCGGCCCGCGAAGAAATGACGCAGAAACAGTTCGGGGAGGAGCACGGTGA
This sequence comes from Streptomyces speibonae, assembly GCA_000715605.1. Classification (GTDB taxonomy): domain Bacteria; phylum Actinomycetota; class Actinomycetes; order Streptomycetales; family Streptomycetaceae; genus Streptomyces; species Streptomyces speibonae. The sequence continues at coordinate 84,797 of KL568621.1, forward strand.
AACCAGAACTCGACGCACCCGAAGGCGCCCGGTACGCGAAGATCATGGGAGTGGGTTCGTATCGCCCGCGTCGCATCGTCGACAACGAGGAGGCGTGCCGGCTCATCGATTCCTCGGACGACTGGGTGCGTTCCCGCACCGGAATCGTCACACGCCGGTGGGCGGGCCCGGACGAGACCCTGGGCGTGATGGCGGAGCAGGCCGCCCTCAAGGCCGTCGCGGCCGCGGGCCTCGGCACGGCGGACATCACCTGCGTCATCGCCGCCACCTTCACCCATCTCAAGCAGACGCCCGCCATCGCGACCGAGATAGCCCACCGGATCGACGCCGCGCGGGCCGCCGCCTTCGACGTGTCGGCGGGCTGCGCCGGTTTCGTCCACGGGGTCGTGCTCGCGGCCGACTCCGTCCGCAGCCGCGGCGGCCACGTCCTGGTCGTGGGCGTGGAGCGGATGACCGATCTGCTGAACCTGCGGGACCGCTCCACGGCCTGCATCTTCGGGGACGGTGCCGGGGCCGTGGTGATCGGCCCCGCCACGCACCCCGGATTCGGGCCGGCGGTCTGGGGCGCGGACGGGTCCCAGGCGGACGCCATCGAGCAGAGCCTGCCGTGGGACGCGCTGCGGGACGGCATCGGCGAGGACCCCTTCCCGTATCTGAAACAGGAAGGCCAGCGCGTCTTCCGCTGGGCCGCCTACGAGATGGCGGACGTCGCCGAGCAGGCCCTGGCCGCCGCGGGGATCACGGCCTCCGACGTCGACGTCTTCATCCCGCACCAGGCGAACGTCCGGATCATCGACACCATCGCGCGGCGGATCGGACTGCCGGAGTCCACCGTCGTCGCCAAGGACATCGTGACGGCGGGCAACACCTCCGGCGCCTCCGTTCCGCTGGCCCTGGACGCGGTGCTCTCCTCGGGACAGGCCCGGAGCGGCGACCTCGCCCTGCTCCTGGGCTACGGGGCGGGCCTGTGCTACGCGGCGACGGTCGCCGTCCTTCCCTAGAGCCTGGCCGCAGAGCCTGGCCACGCCGCCTCCGCCGGGAGGCGGCGGGCCTCACACCTCCGGTGCGGCGCCGGACTCCGGGTCGCCGTACGCGCTCTGCTGCCGGCCCAGCCGGAAGCCGACGCCGCGCACGGTCACGATCCACTCCGGGGAACCGAGTTTGCTGCGGATCTTGCTGATGTGCGTGTCGATGGTCCGGCGCGACCACGCGTCCCCCCACACCTCCCGCATGATCCGCTGCCTCGGCAGGACGGCGTCGGGCTGAGAGGCGAGAAGCCGCACCAGGTCGAACTCCTTGCGCGTGAGGGCGATGGGCCTGCCGTCCAGGCTGACCCGGCGTGCGGACACGTCGATGAGGAGAGGTCCGTGCGCTATCACCGACGGATCCGCCGTCGGCGCGCGGCCCTGGCAGCGGCGCATCACCGCTTCGATGCGCGCCACGAGTTCGCGGAAGCCGTAGGGCTTGACGAGGTAGTCGTCGGCTCCGGCCTGCAGGCCGAGGACCCGGTCCAGTTCGCTGCCGCGCGCGGTGACGGCGATGACGGGGACGCCGCTGCCGGCGCGGATGCGCCGGCAGACCTCGAGGCCGTCGAGGTCGGGCAGATCGAGGTCCATCAGGACCATGTGGGCGTCCCCGTACGCCTCCAGGGCGGCCCTGCCCGTGGCGACCCGTTCCGCCTCGTGCCCCTGCCGCAGCAGGCCCGTCACCAGGGCGTCCGCACTCGCCGTGTCGCTGTCCACGACGAGGATGCGCCAGGCGACGGCCGGCTGCGCGACGTGGTCGGGGGTGGTGGCCCGCCCGCGGTCCGGACGCTCCGGCCGACGGCGGTCGTGCCCCGCGCGTGGCAGCGTCAGGTGCGGACGGTTGCCGGCAGTGCTCACGCTCTCCCCCTCGCCGGGCCCACCGCCCGATACCCGCCGGGACCCGCTCACGCCACTCCCGGCTCGGATGTCGTCCGTGCCCTCTGTTCGAGCTCCTGCGCGAACTCCAGCCATGCCCCCGCGCAGGACCGGGCCAGTTCGGCCACGGAGTTCTGCCAGTGCGGCGGTACGGCGTCGATGAGTTCGCCCCATTCGACGGGTTCGATCACATGGCCGTCGACCCACCGGACGAACGCCCGGCCGTTCTGCGCGTAGCGCACCGCGGGGTCCCTGCTCAGACTGCCCACCACCGAGCGCCAGTCCGGGCCCCGGCGGCCACCGCCGGCGCCGTGCGGCGCCGGCACCGCCGGGCCGACGGCGGACGGGACG
>KL568621.1:87275-87425 GCA_000715605.1 Streptomyces speibonae
GGACGGGACGGGCTCCCGGGCGGGGCGGCGCTGCGAGTCCGGGACCGGGTCCCGTCCGGCCCGCACCCGTTGCCGCACGTCCCGGGCCGTCCCCACCGAGATGCCGGCCTCCTTGGCGATGGTCCGCAACGGTGCGTCGGGCTGCCTGGC
>KL568621.1:87629-93055 GCA_000715605.1 Streptomyces speibonae
GGTCCGCAACGGTGCGTCGGGCTGCCTGGCGATGAACTCGCTCGCCCGCCGCCTGCCCGCCGCGGCGTCCACGGGCCGGGCCCGACCGTCCCTTCCGACCCGGCTGCCGTTCCGCGCGGCCGGGAGACCGGAGCGGCGCCGGATCGCCCCCACCGTCGTGTGCGACAGACCGGTGGCGGTCGCGACGGTGCGGTCCGACCACTGCGGGTGGTTCGCGAGGATCCGGCGGGCCGCGGCCTCCCGGTCCGCCAGGGAGAGCGGCAGTCCGTGCTTGATGTTGGCGTCGACGGCGCGGAGAAAGGCTTCGCCGTCATCCCCCTCGAAAAAGGTGACGGCGATCGTCTTCTCGCCCCGCAGCAGCGCTGCCCGTACCCGGTGCATTCCGTCGATCACCCGCATCGTGCTGCGCTGCACGAGAATCGGCGGCAGATTCCGCGCAGCGGCCAGTAATTCCACGTGTTCGGGGTTCTCTCCGGTGAGCCGGGGGGAATCGGCGGGAAGCAGTGAGGAGATCGGTACTTTTTGCGCTGGAATCACGTCGTCGGCGGAGTTGTTTTTCGTTGCCCTGGCCTCTACATTACTCCACATGCGATCATTCACCTGTCGGAAGGTAGGTTTGAGCGCGTAGGCGGAAGGCCGTCCGTCTTCCCTCGGTATCATCGCCATCCGTCCTCCGCCGCAGCAACACCACCAGGACTCCAAGGTGGGTAGTGGCCACTGCTCGAACGAGTAGTGGACGGCCCGGAAGGCTGTCGACCCGTGTCGTCCCCGAATTCGGCAGAATGCGCCGGGTCCTGTATTGCGCGGGGCGGACCGAGGCGCTTTCCCGTCGTTCCCGCCGGGTTACGATGCCCTTTCGGGTTTCACACCGACGGCCGGACGCAAGGGGCGCAACACAGGATGCTGAAAGAGGTCACCGCGGCCCGCTACGTCGAACCCCTGACGTCGGGCGGCTCCGTCCCGGCCGTCGTCGAGGCCGACGACCTCGGGACCTACGTCGTCAAGTTCACCGGGTCCGCGCAGGGGCGCAAGGCCCTGGTCGCCGAAGTGATCGTGGGGGAGCTGGCGCGGGCGCTCGGGCTGCGGTTCCCGGAGCTGGTGCTGGTGCACTTCGATCCCGCCGTGGCGGCCGACGAGCCGCACCAGGAGGTGCGGGACCTGCACGCCGCCAGCGCCGGGGTCAACCTCGGCATGGACCATCTGCCGGGCGCGCGGGACTTCACCCCGGAGGTCGCCCAGGTCTTCGATGTCGATCCGCTGGAGGCCGGGCGGATCGTCTGGCTCGACGCCCTGACGGTGAACGTGGACCGGACCGTCCACAGCTCCAACCTGGTCCTCTGGCCGACGCTCGGTGTCGCACCGCCGCGGCTGTGGCTCATCGACCACGGGGCGGCGCTGGTGTTCCACCACCGCTGGGAGGGCTCCGACCCGGCCAAGGCGTACGACTTCCGGCACCATGCCCTCGGGCAGTACGGGCCCGATGTGCGCGCGGCCGACGCCGAACTGGCGCCGAAGGTGACCGAGGAACTGCTGCGGTCCATCGCCGCGGAGGTGCCGGACGACTGGCTGGCGGTCGACTCCGGGTTCGCCACGCCCGACGAGGTCCGGGAGGCCTATGTGGCGTACCTGTACGCGCGCGTGCGCTCGTCGCGCTCCTGGCTGCCCACCGACTTCCCCTCCGCCGAGACGCTCGACGAGGAGAACGCCCGGCGGACGGCCCGGACGCGGCGCGGCCGTCCGGACTGGCTCAAGCGCGTCCCGAACCTGCACGGAAGGCCGGCGGCGGAACAGGACCGGTCGGCGCATCCGGGGTGACGGCCGGGCGGCCCCGGGCGCGCCCGGCCGTCACCCGGGGCGTCAGCCCTTGAGCTGCTCGTACGCCGGCAGGGTGAGGAAGTCGGCGTAGTCCTCGTCGAGGGAGACCTTCAGCAGAAGGTCGTGGGCCTGCTGCCAGTTGCCCGCCGCGAACGCCTCCTCGCCGAGCTCCGCACGGATGCTCTCCAGCTCCTCGGCGGCGACCTCGCGGGCCAGCTCGGCGGTGACCCGCTCGCCGTTGTCGAGGACCACCCCGGCGTTGATCCACTGCCAGATCTGCGAGCGGGAGATCTCGGCGGTGGCCGCGTCCTCCATCAGGTTGAAGATGGCGACCGCGCCGAGCCCGCGCAGCCAGGCCTCGATGTAGCGGATGCCCACCTGCACAGCGTTGACCAGGCCCGCGTGGGTCGGCTTGGCGTCCAGGGAGTCGACGGCGATCAGATCCCCGGCCTTGACGTCGACGTCCTCGCGCAGGCGGTCCTTCTGGTGCGGCCGGTCGCCGAGCACGCGGTCGAAGGACTCCATGGCGATCGGCACCAGGTCGGGGTGGGCGACCCAGGAGCCGTCGAAGCCGTCGTCCGCCTCGCGGTCCTTGTCGGCGCGGACCTTCTCGAAGGCCACCTTGTTGACCTCCGCGTCCCGGCGGGAGGGGATGAACGCCGCCATGCCGCCGATCGCGTGCGCGCCGCGCTTGTGGCAGGTGCGCACGAGGAGTTCGGTGTACGCGCGCATGAACGGCGCCGTCATGGTGACCGCGTTGCGGTCCGGCAGCACGAACTTCGGCCCGCCGTCACGGAAGTTCTTGACGATGGAGAAGAGGTAGTCCCAGCGGCCGGCGTTCAGCCCGGAGGCGTGGTCGCGCAGTTCGTAAAGGATCTCCTCCATCTCGTACGCGGCCGTGATCGTCTCGATCAGCACGGTGGCGCGCACGGTGCCCTGGGGGACGCCCAGGTAGTCCTGCGCGAAGACGAACACCTCGTTCCACAGCCGGGCCTCGAGGTGGGACTCGGTCTTGGGGAGGTAGAAGTACGGGCCCTTGCCGAGGTCGGTCAGCCGCTTGGCGTTGTGGAAGAAGTACAGACCGAAGTCGACGAGCGCGCCGGGGACCGGGGTGCCGTCGGCGTCGGTGAGGTGACGCTCGTCCAGGTGCCAGCCGCGCGGGCGCATGACGACCGTGGCCAGCTCCTCGTTCGGGCGCAGGGCGTAGGACTTGCCGGACACCGGGTCGGTGAAGTCGATGTTCCGGGTGTAGGCGTCGATCAGGTTGAGCTGGCCGGTGACCACGTTCTCCCAGGTGGGCGCCGAGGCGTCCTCGAAGTCCGCGAGCCAGACCCGGGCGCCGGAGTTGAGCGCGTTGATGGTCATCTTGCGGTCGGTGGGGCCGGTGATCTCGACCCGGCGGTCCTCCAGGGCCGCGGGTGCCGGTGCCACCTTCCAGGAGTCGTCCGCGCGGACCGCGGCCGTCTCCGGGAGGAAGTCGAGCGCGCAGGTGCGGGCGATCTCGGCGCGGCGCTCCGCGCGGCGGGCGAGGAGCTCGTCCCGCCGGGGCGTGAACCGCCGGTGGAGCGCGGCCACGAAGGCGAGCGCCGGCTCGGTGAGGACCTCCTCCTGCCGGGGCAGGGGCTCGGCGTCGACGACGGCCAGCGGGGACGGCGCTGGTGCGGACATCAGCTGTCACTTCCTTCGGCGTGCATGGCACCGGGTGCCGGTCGGCCCGGATACGGCTGTTGACGCCCGTACGAACGCCGGGCGCTTCTGATCAGTGGATACTAGTTTCCTCATGGTGGAAGTTCAATGTTTTGTTGATGTCGAGATTCTCCGGGTCGAGGGAACGTGGCGCAGAGTGCCACCCCGCTCACTCCAGGTGTTCCAGGTCGGCCTCGGTGTCGATGTCGTACGCCTCGGCCACGTCGCCGCACTCGACGAGCGCGATCCGCTCCGCGTGCTCCTTCAGATAGGCGCGTGCCCCCCGGTCGCCGGTCGCAGTCGCGGCGATCCCCGCCCAGTGGACGGCCCCGAACAGCACGGGATGGCCGCGCACGCCGTCGTAGGCGGCCGCCGCCAGCGATGCGGGGGAGCGGTACGCGCCGAGCACCCGGGCGACTGCCTCCGGCCCGATCCCGGGCTGGTCGACCAGGCCGACCAGGGCCGCCCGCGCGCCCGTGCCGGCCAGCGAGTCGAGTCCCGCCCGCAGCGAGGTGCCCATGCCCCGCTCCCACGCCGGGTTGTCGACGAGCACACAGTGCGGCAGTACGGCCCGGGCGCGCACCTCGTCCGCCCGCGCGCCGAGTACCACGTGCACGCGCGTGCAGCCGCCCGCGCGGAGCACCGCCGCCGCGTGTTCCACCAGCGGGCGCCCCCGGTGGGTGAGCAGCGCCTTGGGCCGCCCGCCGAGACGGCGCCCGCCGCCCGCCGCCAGCAGCAGTCCCGCGATCTGACCTTCGTCATCCGTCATGGCTCCTGCATACCGCACGCGCCGCGCGGTGCCGGGGTGGCGCGGAGCGGCGGAACATGGGTGCCTCGGGCCACGGTGTCACGCTGTGGAGCAAGTCGATGACGCAGCGGACTGGCGCGAAGGCCCCGGGGTGGCGTTTACTGGCGCGCACCGGCCGTCGGGGTGCTGGGGTCGGCCGGTGCGGTGCACAGCGACGTGCCAGGGGGAGGACTGTGTTGCGGAGCGTTGAGCAGAGGCGTGTGCCCGGCAGTCAGGTGGACCCGCGGGTGTCGGAGCTGCGCGCCGCCGTGGCCCGGTTACGCCGCCAACTGGCCGCCCACCCCGTGGACTTCCGGGACCGGAGCATCGCGGAGGAGGAACTCGCCACGCTGGCCGGACTGGTCGCCGCCGACTGTCCCGACCTCCCTCGCCTGCACCGCTCCCTGCTGCTGATCGCGGGCGCCATCGGCTCGGTCAGCGCCCTGGGGCCGGGCGTGCGCGAACTGCGCGAGGCGGTGGACCTGCTGGGCAAGTCGCCGCGCGCGTGACGTACATCCGTACGGCCCGCGCGGGCACGGCGCCGGGCGGTCAGGCGCCCGGGGCGGTCGTGGGGGTGGTGAGCGCCCGGGAAAGCTCCGCCGCGGTCTGCTGGAGCACCGGGACGATCTTCTCCGTCGCCGACTCCGTGACCCGGCCCGCGGGGCCCGAGATCGAGATCGCCGCCGCCGTGGGGGAGTCCGGCACAGGGACGGCGAGGCAGCGCACGCCGACCTCCTGCTCGTTGTCGTCGATCGCGTAGCCCTGGCGGCGCACCTCCTCCAGCGCCGCGAGGAAGCCCTCCGGGGTGGTGATGGTCTTGTCCGTCGCGGCCGGCATGCCGGTGCGGCCCAGCAGCGCCCGTACCTCCTCCGGCGGGAAGCCGGACAACAGGGCCTTGCCCACGCCGGTCGAGTGCGGCAGGACGCGCCGCCCGACCTCGGTGAACATCCGCATGGAGTGCTTGGACGGAACCTGCGCCACGTACACGATCTCGTCCCCGTCGAGCAGCGCCATGTTCGCCGTCTCGCCGGTCTCCTCCACCAGGCGCGCCAGATACGGCCGGGCCCAGGTGCCCAGCAGCCGGGAGGCGGACTCGCCGAGCCGGATCAGGCGGGGTCCGAGCGCGTACCGGCGGGGG
>KL568621.1:93281-96070 GCA_000715605.1 Streptomyces speibonae
CAGTTCGCTCAGGCCGACCTCGCCCCCCGCGTCCGCCATCCGTTCGAGCAGATCGAAGGCGCGCTCGAGGGACTGCACACCGCCGCTGGCGGCGGGCCGGGCGGAGCCGGTGGTGCTGGCGCTGGACGTCGGCACGGGCGCGTTCCTTTCGGGGCTGACGGGCGGGCAGAAGCCTACCCGGCAGGCGGTTGACTCCCCGCTTGTGCGGAGCTACGTTCTGCTTGCCGAAAGTATAATTCCGCTTTGTGGAATCATCCAGAGCGGCCCCTCGATCCGGTCCTCCCCGCCAGTGTGCCCTTGACGGGTGGGGGGCCGAGGGGAAGACTCCTTCAACAGAACGTTGAATTTCGTCAGGCGGAAGCCGAGGAGGGTCCGGGTGTCCGACGCCGAACTGGTGCTGCGCTCGACGCGCGTCATCACCCCCGGGGGAACGCGCGCCGCCTCGGTCGCGGTCACCGACGGCACGATCACGGCCGTACTGCCCCACCAGGCACCCGTCCCCGACGGCGCCCGCCTGGAGGACCTCGGCGACGACGTCCTGCTGCCCGGACTCGTCGACACCCACGTGCACGTCAACGAGCCCGGCCGCACCGAATGGGAGGGCTTTCGGACCGCCACCCGCGCGGCGGCCGCCGGCGGCATCACCACCCTCATCGACATGCCGCTCAACTCCCTCCCGCCGACCACCACCGTCGGCCACCTGCGCACCAAACAGCGCGCCGCCGCCGACCGGGCCCACGTCGACGTCGGCTTCTGGGGCGGCGCCCTGCCCGACAACACCCAGGACCTGCGTCCGCTGCACGAGGCCGGCGTCTTCGGCTTCAAGGCCTTCCTGTCACCCTCCGGCGTCGACGAGTTCCCGCACCTCGGCCCGGAGCAACTGGCCCGCGCCCTCGCCGAGATCGCCGCCTTCGACGGTCTGCTGATCGTCCACGCGGAGGACCCCCGCCACCTCGCCGCCGCCCCGCAGCACGGCGGTCCGCGCTACGCCGACTTCCTCGCCTCCCGCCCGCGCGACGCCGAGGACTCGGCCATCGCCCACCTCGTCCAGGAGGCGAAGCGACTGGACGCCCGCGTCCACATCCTGCACCTCTCCTCCAGCGACGCGCTGCCGGTGATCGCCGCGGCCAGGGCCGACGGCGTCCGGGTCACGGTCGAGACCTGCCCCCACTACCTCACCCTCACCGCGGAGGAGGTCCCGGACGGCGCCAGCGAGTTCAAGTGCTGTCCGCCCATCCGCGAGGCCGCCAACCGGGACCTGCTCTGGCAGGCCCTGGCGGACGGCACCGTCGACTGCGTCGTCACCGACCACTCCCCGTCCACCGCCGACCTCAAGACGGACGACTTCGCCACCGCCTGGGGCGGCATCTCCGGCCTCCAGCTCAGCCTGCCGGCCGTCTGGACCGAGGCCCGCGGACGCGGCCACGGCCTGGAGGACGTGGTGCGCTGGATGTCGGCGCACACGGCCCGGCTGGCCGGTCTCGACGCCCGCAAGGGCGCCATCGCGCCCGGCCGCGACGCCGACTTCGCCGTGTTCGCCCCCGACGAGACCTTCACCGTCGACCCGGCGGCGCTCCAGCACCGCAACCGCGTGACCGCGTACGCGGGCCGGACCCTCCACGGGGTCGTCCGCTCCACCTGGCTGCGCGGCCGGCGCGTCCTGGCCGACGGCGAGTTCACCGAACCGAAGGGCCGACTGCTCACCCGCACCCACTGACACCGAGACCCGAAAGGCAGGACCTGATCACCGTGACGGCGATCGAGACCTTCACCGGCGACGCACAGCCCTACGGCGGCGGCGACCCGTACGCGGACTACCGCACCGCCGACTTCCCCTTCACCCACCACGCCGACCTCGCCGACCGCCGGCTCGGCGCCGGTGTCATCGCCGCCAACGACGAGTTCTTCGCCCAGCGTGAGAACCTCCTGCTGCCCGGGCGCGCCGAGTTCGACCCCGAGCACTTCGGGCACAAGGGCAAGATCATGGACGGCTGGGAGACCCGGCGGCGCCGCGGCACCTCCGCCGAGGACCCATGGCCGGGGCCCGATGACCACGACTGGGCGCTGATCCGCCTCGGCGCGCCCGGAGTCGTCCGCGGCATCGTCGTGGACACCGCCCATTTCCGTGGCAACTACCCGCAGGCCGTGTCCGTCGAGGGCACCTGCGTGGAGGGCGCCCCGTCACCGGAGGAACTGCTCGCGGACGACGTGAAGTGGACGACGCTGGTCCCGCGCACCCCGGTCGGCGGCCACGCGGCCAACGGGTTCGCCGTGACGTCCGAGGAGCGCTTCACCCACCTGCGCCTCAAGCAGCACCCCGACGGCGGCATCGCCCGGCTGCGCGTGTACGGCGAGGTCGTCCCGGACCCGGCGTGGCTGGCCGCGCTCGGCACCTTCGACGTCGTCGCCCTGGAGAACGGCGGCCGGGTTGAGGACGCCTCCGACCGCTTCTACTCACCGGCCACCCACACCATCCAGCCCGGCCGCTCCCGCAAGATGGACGACGGCTGGGAGACCCGGCGCCGCCGCGACCGGGGCCACGACTGGATCCGCTACCGGCTGGCGGGGCGGGCGCGGATCAGCGCCCTGGAGATCGACACGGCCTGCCTCAAGGGCAACAGCGCCGGCTGGGCGTCGGTGTCGGTGAAGGACGGGGACGACGGCGACTGGCAGGAGATCCTGCCCCGCACCCGCCTCCAGCCCGACACCAACCACCGCTTCATCCTCCCGACCCCGGCCACCGGCACCCACGCCCGCATCGACATCCACCCCTGTCTCTTATACACATC
>KL568622.1:0-5924 GCA_000715605.1 Streptomyces speibonae
CCTCGTCCTCAAACGCCGGACGGGCTGGGAGTTGCGGCTCGGGCCGGTTCGCAAGGCCCGGACGGGCCGGGAGTTGCGGCTCGGGTCAGTTCTCAGGCCTCTGATGTCAGAAGTGAGAAATATGCCCCGAAGGAATCCGTCAGGCTTGCCAGGAGTTGCTTGCCCTTTTCCGGTGAGGCCAGGGAAGGGCGGCCGATGACGCCGGAATCCGTATAGGCGGACATGCCGGTGGTCAGAAGGTGGCGTCGGTCGTCGGCGACGTGATCGGAGGTTTCATAACCGGGGCGGAGCACTTCGGGATGCGTGTGCAGAAGGACCGACGTCTCGATTTCGCCCGCGTGCATGTCGGTGAGGAGGGACGTGACGACGCCGGCCCGCTCGCGTGCCGTCTCCCAGTCCTCCGGGGCCGGGAACAGGGCCATCCGCTCACCGCGTGCCGAGGCCTCCTGAACGGCGTTGCCCAGTACGTAGTTTCCGCCGTGGCCGTTGACCAGCACCAAAGCGTCCACGCCCGAGCGGCGGAGCGAGTCGGCGATGTCCCGGATCACCGCGTGCAGGGTCACGGAGGAGAGGGAGACGGTCCCCGGCCAGGCCGCGTGCTCGTGCGAGCACGAGATCGTCACCGGAGGAAGGAGGTGCACCGGGTAGGCGTCGGCGATCTCCCGCGCGATCGCACAGGCGACCAGCGTATCGGTCGTCAGCGGAAGGTACGGGCCGTGCTGTTCGAAACTCCCGACCGGAAGTACCGCGATCTGCTGTGAGACGTCGGCTCCCCGCGTCCGTACATCCTCTGTAGTATCCGCCGGCAACAGACCGTGCACCGGGCCGTATGCCGCCGACCGCTTTTGTGAACCACCCATATCGTCACGGCCTTTCGTCTCTGCTTAGGAACTCGAGAATGATGACAGAAAAAGTAGGCGTACTCGGCAAGAAGCCTCAGCGGCGGACCGGTGTGGAACGCGTCGTGAATGCGCCGCTGCCCACCGTGTACGGACAGTTCCAGGCGGTCGGCTACCTCGACCACGACCGCGGTGACGAGCAAGTCGCCCTCGTGTACGGCGATCTCGGGGCGGACCGTGTGCTCACCCGGCTCCACTCGGAGTGCCTGACCGGCGACGCCTTCGGTTCCCAGCACTGCGAGTGCGGTGAGCAGCTGGCGGCGGCGCTGCGCGCGGTGGCCGCCGAAGGGGCGGGCGTGGTCGTCTACTTGCGCGGCCACGAGGGCCGCGGCATCGGGCTGCTCGCCAAGCTGCGGGCGATGGCGTTGCAGGCCGAGGGCCTGGACACCGTCGAGGCGAACCTCGCACTCGGCCTGCCCGTGGACGCCCGTGACTACGCGGTCGCCGCCGGAATGCTCAAGGACCTGGGCGTGCGGTCGGTGCGGCTGATGTCCAACAACCCGCGCAAGCGCGAGGCGCTGGTGCGCCACGGCGTCCAGGTCGCCGAGCAGGTGCCGCTGCTCATACCGCCGTCCGAGAGCAACATCACCTACCTGCGCACCAAGCGGGAGCGCCTCGACCACCATCTGCCCCACCTGGACGCCGTGGCGCACCTGTCCTGACGGGCAGCCCTCGTCAGTGCGCCACCGCCTCGTGCACCAGCCGCTTGAGATCCCGGAAGACGGTGTGGGAGGACCTGGGCCGCACCTGCGTGTGGAACTGCACGGTCAGGTCGCGGCCCGGGTCGACCCAGAAGGTGGTGGTGGCCACCCCGCTCCAGCCGTAGCTGCCCAGGGCGGACGGCGACTGCGTGCGGGCCGGGTCGACGACGACGCTGACCCCGAGACCGAAGCCGACGCCTTCGTTGCCCGGTTCGTCGTGCGCGGGGCGACTGCCGAAGGACCGCAGGTCGGCGCCGCCCGGGAGGTGGTTGCGGGTCATCAGACCGACCGTCGCCGGGGTGAGCAGCCGCGTACCGTGGAGCTCGCCGCGCCGGCGCAGCAGTTCCATGAAACGGTGCCAGTCGTGGGCGGAGGCCACCATGCCGCCGCTGCCGGACAGGAAACGAGGACGCCCCCGCAGGGGCAGGCCGTCAATCGGGCGGATACCGCCGGTGTCCGACTCGCCGTACAGCTCCGCCAGGCGCCCCGCCTGCTCGTCGCTCACCTGGAAACCGGCGTCGGTCATACCGAGCGGCCGGAAGACGCGCTCGGCCAGGTACACGTCGAGCGGACGGCCCGATGCGACCTCGATGATCCGGCCCAGGACGTTCGAGGCCACCGAGTAGTTCCACTGCGTCCCGGGATCGAACTGCAGGGGCAGGCTCGCGTACACCTCGGTCGTCCCCGCGAGGTCCGCACCCGGCGCCACCGACGACTCCAGACCGGCCGCGCGGTACAGCGCGTCGACCGGATGGGCGTGGTAGAAGGCGAACGTCAGCCCGGCCGTGTGCGTCATCAGATGCCGTACCAGGAGGGGCCCGGCGGCCGGACGGGTGCGGACCCGGTCACCCGAGCCGCCCGCGTACACGCGGGGCTCCGCGAAGGCGGGAAGGTGGCGGCCCACCGGGTCGTCCAGCGCCAGCAGGCCCTCCTCGACCAGCATCAGCGCGCCCACCGCCGTCACCGGCTTGGTCATGGAGTAGATCCGCCACAGCGTGTCGCTCTCCACGGGCAGCCCGGCCGCGACGTCCCGCGCCCCGTACGCCGTCAGATGCGCGACCCGTCCGCCCCGGGCGAGGGCCACGAGGAAGCCGGCCAGCTTCCCCGCGTCGACCAGGCGGGCGAAATGCCGGTCCAGACGCTCCAGCGCCGGCGCGTCCAGCCCGGCCTCCTCGGGCCCGGTCTCCTGCCGCAGTACTCCCATCGGTCTCCTTCGGGGAACGCCGGCCCGCCAAGGACCGTTGAGCGAGTCATGACTCAGGACGCCGAACAGAACGCACTGCTCGCCCTGCTCTCGGAGGAGCACGGCGGCGTGCTCGTCACGCTGAAACGCGACGGCCGCCCCCAGCTGTCGAACGTCATGCACGCCTACTACCCCGACGAGCGCGTCATCCGCGTCTCGCTCACCGACGACCGGGCCAAGACCCGCAACCTGCGGCGGGACCCCCGGGCCTCCTACCACGTCACCACCCCCGACCGGTGGGCCTACACCGTCGCCGAGGGCACCGCCGCGCTGTCACCCGTCGCCCGGGACCCCTACGACGAGACGGTGGAGGAACTGATCCGGCTGTACCGCGACATCAACGGCGAGCACCCGGACTGGAACGAGTACCGGGCGGCGATGGTCCGTGACAAGCGGCTGGTCCTGCGCCTGCGGGTGGAACGGGCGTACGGCATCCCGCGCGGCGCCGGGGCATAGCGTCCCCGGCGCCGCGCGGGTGGCGGCTCAGGCGCCGACGTACTCCGCGAGGTGCTCACCCGTGAGGGTGGAGCGGGCCGCGACCAGCTCGGCCGGGGTGCCCTCGAAGACGACCCGGCCGCCGTCGTGACCGGCGCCCGGGCCGAGGTCGATGATCCAGTCGGCGTGCGCCATGACCGCCTGGTGGTGCTCGATGACGATGACCGACTTGCCGGCGTCGACCAGCCGGTCCAGCAGGCCGAGCAACTGCTCCACATCCGCCAGGTGCAGGCCGGTGGTCGGCTCGTCGAGCACGTACACCCCGCCCTTGTCACCCATGTGCGTGGCCAGCTTGAGCCGCTGGCGCTCACCGCCGGACAGGGTGGTGAGTGGCTGCCCCAGGGTGAGATAGCCGAGGCCGACGTCCGCCATCCGCGCGACGATCCGGTGGGCCGCCGGGATCCGCGACTCGCCCTCGCGGAAGAACTCCTCCGCCTGGGCCACCGACATCGCCAGCACCTCGCTGATGTCGCGGCCGCCGAAGCGGTACTCCAGCACCGACGCGTCGAACCGCTTGCCGCCGCAGTCCTCGCAGGTCGTGGAGACCCCGGCCATCATGCCCAGGTCGGTGTAGATCACACCGGCGCCGTTGCAGGTGGGGCACGCGCCCTCGGAGTTCGCGCTGAACAGCGCCGGCTTCACGCCGTTGGCCTTGGCGAACGCCTTGCGGATCGGGTCCAGCAGCCCGGTGTACGTGGCCGGGTTGCTGCGCCGGGAGCCGCGGATCGGGGTCTGGTCGACCGCGATCACCCCTTCCTCGGCCGGGATCGACCCGTGCACGAGGGAGCTCTTCCCGGAGCCCGCCACCCCGGTGACGACGGTGAGCACGCCGAGGGGGATGTCGACGTCCACGTCCCGCAGGTTGTTCGCCGTCGCGCCGCGGATCGGCAGCGTGCCGGTGGGCTGGCGGACCGTGTCCTTGACGGCGGCCCGGTCGTCGAGGTGGCGGCCGGTGACCGTGTCACTGGCCCGCAGCCCCTCCACGGTCCCCTCGAAGCAGACGGTGCCGCCCTCCGCGCCCGCGCCCGGGCCCAGGTCGACGACGTGGTCGGCGATCGCGATCGCCTCCGGCTTGTGCTCGACGACCAGCACCGTGTTGCCCTTGTCCCGCAGGCGCAGCAGCAGGTTGTTCATCCGCTGGATGTCGTGCGGGTGCAGACCGACGGTGGGCTCGTCGAAGACGTACGTGACGTCGGTGAGCGAGGAGCCGAGGTGCCGGATCATCTTCACGCGCTGCGCCTCGCCGCCCGACAGGGTGCCCGAGGCCCGGTCGAGGGAGAGATAGCCGAGCCCGATCTCCACGAACGAGTCGAGGGTGTGCTGGAGCGCGGTGAGCAGCGGCTTCACCGACGGCTCGTCTAGGCCGCGCGCCCACTCGGCCAGGTCCCTGATCTCCATCGCGCAGGCGTCGGCGATGCTGATGTCCTTGATCTTCGACGACCGCGCCCCCGCGGTGAGCCGGGTGCCGTCGCACTCGGGGCAGGTGGCGAAGGTGACCGCCCGGTCCACGAAGGCCCGGATGTGCGGCTGCATCGCCTCCCGGTCCTTGTTGAGCATCGACTTCTGCAGCTTGGGGATCAGGCCCTCGTAGGTGAGGTTGACGCCGTTGATCTTGACCTTGGTCGGCTCGCGGTACAGGAAGTCGTGCCGCTCCTTCTTCGTGTACTCGCGGATCGGCTTGTCCGGGTCGAAGAAGCCCGACTCGGCGATGACCCGCACCACCCAGCCGCCGCCCGTGTAGGTGGGGATGGTGAAAGGATCCTGCGAGAGCGACTTGGAGTCGTCGTAGAGCTGCGTCAGGTCGATGTCGGAGACGGTGCCCCGGCCCTCGCAGTGCGTGCACATGCCGCCGGTGCGGCTGAAGGACACCTTTTCCGTTCTGGTCTTGTCGGCACCCCGGTCGACGGTGAAGCCGCCGCTGGCCGAGACGGAGGCGACGTTGAAGGAGAACGCCCCGGGCGGGCCGAAGTAGGGCTTGCCGAGGCGGCTGAAAAGGATGCGGAGCATCGCGTTGGCATCGGTGGCGGTGCCCACGGTGGAGCGCGGGTCGGAGCCCATCCGCTGCTGGTCGACGGTGATCGCGGTGGTCAGGCCGTCGAGGACGTCGACCTCGGGGCGGGCGAGGGTCGGCATGAAGCCCTGGAGGAACGCGCTGTACGTCTCGTTGATCATCCGCTGGGACTCGGCGGCGATCGTGTCGAACACCAGGGAGCTCTTGCCGGAGCCGGAGACGCCGGTGAACACGGTGAGGCGGCGCTTGGGGAGTTCTACGCTGACGTCCTTGAGGTTGTTCTCGCGTGCGCCGTGGACGCGGATCAGGTCGTGGCTGTCGGCGGGGTGGGGTGCGGCCGACTGCCGGTCCGTCCTCGTGTCCTTGCTCATCGTTCTCCATCCGTCGGGCGGGCTCGGGCTGTCGCCGGGGGCGGGCCGGGTGCGGGCGGCCTGCTTCCCGGCCGGCCCTTGGCCATGGCTAGGCTAGACGGGTGGGTGCGGCTGCGCTTCTCCATTCCTGACGGGGTGGGGTGCGGGGGCGGTGCGACCGGGGTCTTGAGGGGGTTTTCCTCGCCCCCGCCGCCCCTTCCCGTC
>KL568622.1:6152-6669 GCA_000715605.1 Streptomyces speibonae
TTCCCGTCCCGTCCCCGGGGGCTCCGCCCCCGGCCCCCCTTGCGCCCAGTGGCGGAGCCGCAGATCGGCACAGTCCCGCGCCCGTGGTGCGGTTCCGCCGCGTGCTCTCCGGGAGGGGGTGCTCACCTCACGGGTGGGTGTTCCATTCGGCGATGACGGGGGTGTCGTGTTCCTCGGAGAGGCGGGACAGGGTGCCGGTGTCCAGGCGGAACAGGCGGCCGGCCGACGGGGGGAGGCCCAGGCGGCGGGCGGTGAGGACGCGGAGGAGGTGGCCGTGGGCCACCAGGAGGACGTCGCCCTGGGTGAGGGGGCCGGTCACCACCCGGGTCAGGACGCGGTCCGCGCGGTCGCCGACCTGGGCCGGTGACTCGCCGGGGTACTCGCGGCCGGGCGGGACGCCGTCGGTCCACAGGTTCCAGCCGGGCCGGTCGCGGCGGATCTCCGCCGTGGTGATCCCCTCGTAGCCGCCGTAGTCCCACTCCCGCAGATCGGGCTCCGGCTCCGCGCCCGTCAGGCC
>KL568622.1:6869-7410 GCA_000715605.1 Streptomyces speibonae
CGGTGCGGCGGGCCCGGGCCAGCGGGCTGGTGAGGACCAGCGCGAAGGTCCGCCCCGCGAGCAGCGGGGCGAGGGACTTCGCCTGGTCCTCACCCCGCGGCGTCAGCGGCACGTCCGTGCGGCCGGTGTGCCGGCCGTCCCGGCTCCACTCCGTCTCGCCGTGCCGCGCCAGCAGCAGATCACCCACGCCGTCAGGCCTTCCGCACCGTCTCGACCGCGTGCCCGCCGAACTGGTTGCGCAGCGCCGCGACCATCTTCATCTGCGGCGAGTCCTCCTGGCGGGAGGTGAACCGGGCGAACAGGGACGCGGTGATCGCGGGCAGCGGCACGGCGTTGTCGATGGCCGCCTCCACCGTCCAGCGGCCCTCGCCGGAGTCCTCGGCGTAGCCGCGCAGCCGCTCCAGGTGCTCGTCGTCGTCGAGGGCGTCGACCGCCAGGTCCAGCAGCCAGGAGCGGATGACGGTGCCCTGCTGCCAGGAGCGGAAGACCTCCCGGACGTTGTCCACCGAGTCGACCTTCTCCAACAGCTCCCAGCCCTCGG
>KL568622.1:7694-8256 GCA_000715605.1 Streptomyces speibonae
GGAGCCGCTGCACATGGGCCTTCTCGCCGCCGACCATGAGGGCGTAACCGTGCTCCAGGCCCCACACGCCGCCCGAGACCCCCGCGTCGACGAAGCCGATGCCCCGGGCGGCCAGCTCCTTGGCGTGCTTCTCGTCGTCGGTCCAGCGGGAGTTGCCGCCGTCCACCACGATGTCGTCGTGCTTGAGGAGGCTCGCCAGCCGGTCGACGACCTCCTGGGTGGGGCCGCCCGCGGGGACCATCACCCAGACCGCGCGCGGCCCTTCGAGCCGGTCGACCATGTCGGAGAGGTGCGGTACGTCGGACACCTCGGGATTGGTGTCGAAACCGATGACGGTGTGGCCCGCGCGGCGCAGCCGCTCGCGCATGTTGCCGCCCATCTTGCCGAGACCAACAAGACCGATCTGCATGTCAGTTCACTTTCTGCGTTCGCGGTAGGCGGCCACCAGCGCGGCCGTGGACGGGTCGAGGCCGGGGACGTCGGTGCCCGAAGTGAGGGCGGGCTCGACCCGTTTGGCGAGCACCTTGCCGAGTTCGACGCCCCACTGGTCGAAGGAGTCGAT
>KL568622.1:8458-9091 GCA_000715605.1 Streptomyces speibonae
CCAGATCGCGCCCTGCACGAACACCTTGTGCTCGTACAGGGCGATCAGCTGACCGAGCACCGAGGGGGTCAGTTCGGTGCCCAGGATGGTGGTGGTGGGGCGGTTGCCCTCGAACGTGCGGTGCGGCACCTGCTCCTCGGGCACGCCCTCCGCCCGCACCTCCTCGGCGGTCTTGCCGAAGGCGAGTGCCTGGCCCTGTGCGAACAGGTCGGCCATCAGCAGGTCGTGCTGCGCCGCGAGGCGGTCACCCAGCCCGGCGGCCGGGCGCGCGAAGCCGATCAGGTCGGCCGGGATCAGCTTCGTCCCCTGGTGGATCAACTGGTAGTAGGCGTGCTGCCCGTTGGTGCCGGGCGTGCCCCACACCACCGGTCCCGTCTGCCAGGACACGGGACGGCCCTGACGGTCCACGGACTTGCCGTTGGACTCCATGTCCAGCTGCTGGAGGTAGGCGGTGAACTTCGACAGGTAGTGCGAGTACGGCAGCACCGCGTGCGACTGCGCGCCGAAGAAGTTGTTGTACCAGACGCCCAGCAGGCCCATGATCAGCGGCGCGTTGGCCTCCGCCGGCGCGTGGGCGAAGTGCTCGTCGACGAGGCGGAAGCCGTCGAGCATCTCCCGGAAGCGGTCCGGGCC
>KL568622.1:9414-9620 GCA_000715605.1 Streptomyces speibonae
CCGCCGAGGCCGCCGAGCAGCCAGGACCGCGCCGAGATGGCGTTGGTGACCGTCTCGATGGTGGTGAACGTCTTGGACGCGACGATGAACAGCGTCTCCGCCGGGTCCAGGTCGCGCACCGCCTCGTGCAGGTCGGCGCCGTCCACGTTGGACACGAAACGGAACGTCAGCTCCCGGTCGGTGAAGGCGCGCAGCGCCTCGTACGC
>KL568623.1:0-604 GCA_000715605.1 Streptomyces speibonae
ACGGTCGGGAACGGAGAAGCGGGTGGTCGATGGTGCGGCGTGCAGTGCGTGCCGGAGCGGGTGTTCGCGGCGGCACACTTGATGCCGGCCCGGTGGTGGGAGCAGGCCCTGTGTCGAGAAGACGAGGCGGTCCGGCCGTACTGCCTGCCGCCTGCTGGCGGAGGCAGGCGTGTCACGCGGCGTCGACGTTATCTCGGCGGCGTCTGTGGGCACTCGGGACCGCGGGACAGCCGACCAGGAGGGTCCGCTCATGCGGGTGTCGTCTCAGGGCGTTACGGTCGTGGCTCTCCTGGCGGATCCGGACGCGCCGACGGAGATCGCGCAGCGCATGGCCCGGACGCTTCCTGCTCGGCTCGCCGACAAGTCGGGCCGAGGGCGTCGGTTCGACGTCGAGGTTGTCAGTGAGCCCTTCACCTCCGGGACGGAGGACCCGCCCACTTCGATGCGCCGGATCATGGACCGTGGGGGTGCGGAGAACTGGGACATCGTCGTGGCCCTCACCGACCTTCCGCTGCACTCACACCGGCGCAAGCTCGCTGTGGATCTGAACCATGAACACGGCCTGGCGCTGTTCTCTCTCCCTTCGCTGGGAGGCCTGCGGCTG
>KL568623.1:862-2927 GCA_000715605.1 Streptomyces speibonae
GGCGGGTTCGCGAACCACTGAGGCTGAAGGATCTCCACGAAGTCAGCCCCTTCCGGGGTCCTTCGTCAATCGTCTCGCGCCTGTTCGTCCGGGCCGAACCCATGAAAAGGAGACCGACGATCTTCGGTACGTAGTCAGCGGGCCGCGCGGTTACCTGCGGGTGCTCGCCGGCATGGTCCGCGCCAACCGGCCGTGGCGACTGGTGCCGGGCTTGTCGAAAGCCCTGGCGGCCGCACTCGCCACGGGAGCAATCGCCACCGTGAACTCCACCGTCTGGACCCTGGCCTCGTCCCTCAGCACGCCACGCCTCGTGATTGCCACGGTCGGATCTGTCGCGATCATGAGCGGCTGGCTGATCATAGACGCGGAGCTGTGGCATCGATCAACAGAGAGTTCGCCGGAGGCGAGGCAGAGGGCGCGGCTGTACAACGCCTCGACGGTCGTGACCGTGGGTATCGGCGTGCTCGTCTGCTACGTGGGTTTGCTGGTCATCAACTGGGTGTGGGCGCTGTTCATCCTCAACGACCAAGTGTTCGCTTCCGTGACACGAAACCCCCACTGCACGCCGAGGAGTACTTGACGTTGTCGTGGTTCGTCGCTTCGGTCGCCACCGTGGGCGGCGCGCTGGGATCGGGCTTGGAGAGCGACGAGGCGATCCGGGCAGCCGCCTACTCCAAGCGTGAACAGGAACGTCGCCACACGCTCCAAAACGACCGCGGTGACCAGCCCTCGAAGTGAACCGACACCGGCACGACTGGCTCCCGGACCGGGGCCGCTCCACAACAGCCGGGAGGTCGGCCTGGGGGTGCGCGTCCGCAGAGCGCGGTGCCGTCAGGGGGCGGCGGCGCGGCCGACGCGCCCCGGCAGGGCGTTCCGGCTGGGCTCACATGAGTGAGGTGGCCGCGGACCATCGGGAGGTCACGCGATCCGGGCTCACGATCGAGGAGGCGCGGCTGGTCTCCCCTGCTTACGCCGCGTCCGCCGCCCTCGGTGCGTACTCCGAGGGTGCCGCCACCTTCCAGCGGACCCGGCGTCCGCGCAAGGTGCGCGGGCGCGGGGCTGGCGCTCAGCATCTTCGGGGGGCTACCTGGCGACGGGGCGACTCGTGACGCTCCTCCCGCTGCTGGCCGTATGGGCCTTTGCCGCGGGGATGGCGTGGTCCCTCGGATCGACTGCTGGGCTCGTCGCAAGGACGACGGTCGGCAGCATGCTGGTGACCATCACCCTGTCCACCAGCGTCGGGCGAGCCCTGGAACACGCCGGGGTCATCGCGTTCGGAGGCGTGGCGCAGGCCGTACTGATCTTGCTGTTACCGACTCGCCGCTGGTGGGCGCATCGTGACGCGCCGGCCGAAGGTCTGGCCGGCGTGGCGGACTACGCCCGCCGGCTCCGGCACGACCCGACCGCGCCGTTCGACCCGGAGCCGCTGATGACGACTCGGGACGCGGTCGCCGTGACGCCATCGCAGGCCCGCACCCGGCCCTCGTCCTCCACGGCCCGCGGGAGCTCGCCGAGCGCATCCTGCCGGTCGTCGCTGCGCTCGCCGAACGGACGTCGGCGCCCCGGAGGAGGGCCCTGGGCGGGACCGCGCACGGGAGTTGCTCGGCGCGGCCGCCGACGTCCTGGACGCGGCCGTCCGTTCGATCCGCCGAGGTGCCGCCCGCGCGCGGAGGTCCTGCGCGTTGCGAGGAGGGCGAGGTGCTGGAGGGGCCCGCCCGGCAGGCCACCGAACGGCTGGTGGCCACGCTCGGCCATCTGAGCGCTTCCCGGCTGCCCCTGGAGCGCGGCTACTGGGCGCACACCGCCTCGGTGATGGTGATGCGGCCGGACTTCCACCGGACGTACGCGCGTGCGCAGCCCTGTCGTACACGCTGCTCCGTACCGGCTACGCCTACTCCCAGTGCTTCACTGCCGCGTACGTGGCCATCCTGCTCGGCATGGGCGGCCAGGCGTGGGAACAGACGGTCCCGGAGCGGGTGGTGCCCACACTGCTCGGCGGGGCCCTGGCGATGCCGGCGTACGTGGTGTTCCCCGCATGGGAGACCCCCGGCTGCCGGGCCGGCTG
>KL568623.1:3183-5007 GCA_000715605.1 Streptomyces speibonae
CCAACGGCCGCTGAGCGGCCGCAGTGCTCCGCAGCTACGCGAACCGACCCGCGAGCATCGCGCCGACCTGCGCAAGGCCTTGTTGGCGACCAAGGGAGGCACGTGTCGCCTGGCAGGCGGCCTACGATCAGGCAAGGCAGGACCGGGCGGTCATGCTCATGGAGAGCCATGTCTGCCGGGCCGGCAGTCGATGTGCGTGAGCACAGGAATCCGGACTGGGGCGCGTGGAGGAGGCGCTCTACGCGTGGGAGGGCGCCGCCGGGGACCGGAGCCCGGTGCTACGGCGCGGAGCAGAGCTGCAGAAGCGGGCCCCGGAGGACCTCGCGGCAGCAGTGAGCCGCACACCCCTGGAACGGGACGTCAGCTCAGCTCGCGAGGAGCAAGGGGTGCGGGCGGCCCGTGGCTGGGGAGGTGACGGATCAGGACCCGCGCACCGGGGTGGGTGACGGCTACGGCGACCGTGAGCGCCGCGCCTCCTGCAGCGGGGCGTAGTCTCCCGGCCGTGTCGAGCGTCGCCACACGTACACCGCTGTCGCCATCACGAGAATCAGCCCCGCCAGGACGAGCAGTTCGATCCCCTCGACGTTCCACTGGAAGGACTTCTCCGCCTCGGCCGTCACGATGAGCACCTTGCGGATGCCGGCAATCAGGCCGACGACGAGGAACGGCTCCGCGTCGAGGGTCCGGTTCCTGATGGTGAGGCGGACTGTGTGCAGCAGCTCGGCCACGATGATCAGCACCAGGCTGCCGTCCAGGGCGGAGAGAACGATCGTCTCCTCGCGGTACGGCCCTTGGACCGACCGGATGACGTCATGGACGACCCCGACGGTCAGAATCCCCGCGAGCAGTACGAGGAGCGCCGCGACGACGAGGTGGATGCCGTCCTCGATGTGCTGGAGGAGGCCCTGTACCCGGCCGCCCTCGATCTTCGGGAGAATGGGTCGCACAAGTCAGCATGCTAGGAGTGCCCCGGCCCGCAGGCGCTGCGTGCTGGGCGAACGGGTGGACGGGCGGATCCCTCCCCGTCGTGGCAGCCTGGGGAAGCGGCGGAGGACGACAGGCCTACCATGCAGCAGGGACCCAGAGGTAACCCGAGGCGGACACAAACGGTAGGAACCTGCGGGCCGCCCTGGCGCCGACCCGGGACGACGGAGCATCGGCACCGCGTGGAGGAAGGCGGCTGAGACATCGGCGTCTTCCTCGAATTACCTTGGATCGGGTTCGCGGCGCGCACGCGGCGGAAAAGCGACGTGATCTTCCTTTGCCGGCTCCAGTACTGATGGCTCTCAGGACGTTCAAGACTCTCCAGGCCAAGGAGAGGCTCGTCCTCGGTGAGGCTTACTCGGACTCCGGATACGTCGTGGTGCACGAGACCGGGGAGGCTTTCACGATCAAGCAACTCCGCAGGCGCGCGTACCGGCTCATGGAGGTCCTTGGCCTGCGCAGAGTACGTCTCCACGACGCTCGTGCCTCCTGCCTCACCTTCCTCGCCAACAACGGCGTGCCGGATCACATCCTCGCCCGGTGGGCCGGGCACACGAACGTGAAGACCACGAAGAAGTGGTGCGTGAAGCCAGACGTGGAAGACCTCCGCGAAGCCGCCACCACATGGGACGGCCTGCACGGTGAGGCGGAGGGTCGTGCGTGAGTTCGGCGGCGGTTCCCAAGGGTTCTGGGAACAGCTGGCAGATGTGCTGATGGAGGAAGGCGCGTCGACGTGAGGACCGGGCGAGAGCGCGGCCGGCAGGACACGCTGCGGCAGGGGCGCGCGTACACGCTGAGAGGCTCGGACTCGCTCGACGAGGCCGGCGGCAGTGCCCGACG
>KL568623.1:5243-7223 GCA_000715605.1 Streptomyces speibonae
GGCTCCCCCGGGCCGTGTGAGATTTCGTGAGACGTGAGAGGGTCTGGGGCGTGAGTGAGACACCGTCGAACACCCTGCAATACCGCTTTGACGGGCCAGAAGAGGCCCCGGTCCTGATCCTCGGTCCCTCACTGGGTACCACATGGCACATGTGGGACCGGCAGGTCCCCGAGCTGACGAAGCAATGGCGTGTGTTCCGGTTCGATCTGCCCGGGCACGGCGGCGCGCCGGCCCACCCCGCGGGTTCCGTCGGCGAGCTCACCGCGCGGCTACTCGCCACCCTCGAGGGCCTCGGCGTGCACCGCTTCGGGTACGCGGGCTGCGCGCTCGGCGGCGCCGTCGGGATCGAGCTGGCCCTGCGCCATCCCGAGCGCCTCGCGTCCCTCGCGCTGATCGCCGCCTCGCCCCGCTTCGGCACCGCGGACGAGTTCCGTCAGCGCGGGGTGATCGTGCGGACGAACGGACTCGACCCCATGGCCCGCTCCGCGCCGGAACGCTGGTTCACCGGCGGGTACGCCGCCGCCCAGCCCGCGATCACCGAGTGGGCCGTGCAGATGGTGCGCACCACCGACCCCGGCTGCTACATCGCCGCGTGCGAGGCCCTCGCCTCGTTCGACGTACGCGCGGGGCTCGGCAGCGTCGGCGTGCCCACCTTGGTGCTGGTCGGATCCGAGGACCAGGTCACCGGCCCGGCCGAGGCCCGCACCCTCGTCGCCGGCATCCCGGACGCCCGGCTCGCCGTCGTACCCGGCGCCTCCCACCTGGTGCCGGTCGAACAGCCGGCCGCCGTCACCGACCTGCTGGTGCGGCACTTCTCCACCGCGTGGCAGCCCGGCTTCGAGTCCGCCACCGGCCAGACCGCCCTGCCCGCCGCTCCGCTCCAGCCGGTGCCGTCCGTCGCCCCCGCCCAGCCCGCCCCCGTCGCCGAGATCGCTCCGGCCGCCGTGCCGCCGCAGCAGGGCAGGCCCGACCCGTACGACACCGGGCTCAAGGTCCGCCGCGAGGTGCTGGGCGACGCGCACGTCGACCGGGTGCTCGCGGGCACCGACGACTTCTCGGGCGACTTCCAGGAGCTGGTGACCCGCTACGCCTGGGGCGAGGTCTGGGAGCGCCCCGGCCTGGACCGGCGCACCCGCAGCTGTGTCACGCTGACCGCCCTCGTCGCCGGCGGTCATCTGGACGAGCTCGCCGTCCACACCCGGGCCGCGCTGCGCAACGGGCTCACCCCGGTGGAGATCAAGGAGGTGCTGCTCCAGGCGGCCGTCTACTGCGGCCTGCCGGCGGCGAACCGCGCCTTCCGGGTGGCGCAGCAGGTGGTCCGGGAGGAGACCACACCCCAGGAGTGAGCGCCAGGAGTGAGCCCCGGCGTGCGGCACGCCTGTGACGCACGAGGCAGGATGGACGTATGAAGTTCACAAAGTACTCGCATGCCTGCGTCCGCCTGGAGAAGGACGGGCGGGTGCTCGTCCTCGACCCCGGCGTGTTCACCGAGGAGGACGCCGCCCTGGGCGCGGACGCCGTCCTGATCACGCACGAGCACCCCGACCACTTCGACGAGGGGCGGCTGCGGGCCGCGCTGGAGGCGAACCCGGCGGCGGAGATCTGGACCCTGAAGTCGGTCGCGGAACAGATCTCGGCGGCGTTCCCGGGACGCGTGCACACCGTCGGGCACGGCGACACCTTCACCGCCGCCGGTTTCGACGTGCAGGTGCACGGCGAGCTCCACGCGGTGATCCACCCGGACATCCCGCGCGTCACCAACGTCGGCTACCTCGTCGACGGCGGGAAGGTCTTCCACCCCGGCGACGCCCTCACCGTCCCCGACCGCCCGGTCGAGACGCTGATGCTGCCCGTCGTCGCCCCCTGGAACAAGATCTCCGAGGTCATCGACTACGTCCGCGAGGTACGCCCGACGCGCGCCTACGACATCCACGACGCCTCGCTCACCGACCTGGCCCGGCCGATCTACGACCGTCAGAT
>KL568623.1:7372-10202 GCA_000715605.1 Streptomyces speibonae
GGCCGATCTACGACCGTCAGATCGGCGCCCTGGGCGGCGCGGAGCACCTGCGGCTCGCACCGGGCGGCTCCGCCGAGCTGTAGGCGGACGGGTGGCGGCGGACAGGCGGGCAGCCGGGCAGCCGGGCGGTGGCGGGCAGGCGGACGGGCGTTGTCGGACCCTCCGGGTAGGTTGTGAGGCATGCGCATCGCCACCTGGAACGTGAACTCGATCACCGCCCGCCTGCCGAGGCTCCTGGCCTGGCTGGAGAGCAGCGGCACGGACGTGCTCTGCCTCCAGGAGGCCAAGGTCGCCGAGGAGCAGTTCCCGGCGGAGCAGCTGCGCGAGCTGGGCTACGAGTCGGCGGTGCACGCCACCGGCCGGTGGAACGGCGTGGCGGTGCTCTCCAAGGTGGGCCTGGCGGACGTCGTCAAGGGACTGCCCGGCGATCCCGGCTACGACGGCTCCGTCGAGCCCCGCGCGATCTCCGCGACCTGCGGCCCCGTCCGCGTCTGGTCGGTGTACGTGCCGAACGGGCGCGAGGTGGACCACCCCCACTACGCGTACAAGCTCCAGTGGTTCGAGGCACTGAAGGCCGCCGTGGCCGGCGACGCCCAGGGCAGCCGTCCGTTCGCGGTCCTGGGCGACTACAACGTGGCACCGACCGACGACGACGTCTACGACCGGTCCGCCTTCGAGGGCTCCACGCATGTCACCCCCGCCGAGCGCGCCGCCCTCGCCTCCCTGCGCGAGGCCGGCCTGACCGACGTCGTGCCGCGCCCCCTCAAGTACGACCACCCGTTCACGTACTGGGACTACCGCCAGCTCTGCTTCCCCAAGAACCGGGGCATGCGCATCGACCTGGTGTACGGCAACGCGCCGTTCGCGAAGGCGGTCAAGGACTCCTACGTCGACCGCGAGGAGCGCAAGGGCAAGGGCGCCTCGGACCACGCGCCGGTCGTCGTGGACCTGGACGTGTAGCGGGCCGCCCGCCGCCGGCCGGACCCGCGCGCCCTGTGGTGCGCGGGGCGGTACGGATGCCAGGCTGGCGGTATGAACATCCCATTCCTGGGCAATCGGCGCCGGAAGGTCGGGTTCCCCGACTCCGAGGGCATCGCCGAACTGCTCGCCGAATGCGAACTGTTGCGCTCCCAGGCGCACCGGGCGGGGGTCCGGCTGGACGATTCCCCGGCCTCGCTCGAGGCGTTGGACCAGCTGGTGCCGGGCTGGCGGGACGACGAGGAGAGGTCGGACTGGCTGGGCAACGACGCGGGGCTGTACCTCGGCACCGTCATCGTGCGCACCGTGCCGGGAGCCGTGTGGCGGATCCGCCCCGACGGACAGCCGGTGGTACGGCTCGCCTCCGGCCGGGAGTTCGACGTGGTGGACGCGGGGCACGCGTGGGCGGCCAGCGGAGTGCCCGAGCTGTCGCAGCTGTACGCGGAGGTCGCCGAGGCCTGACGGACGGTACCGGCGCGCCGCCCGGTGAGATCGGCGCACCGCTCGGTGTAAATACGGCTAATGATCGACAAGTGCGTGTCGCACGCATCCGGTGATCTTGCCTGGATAGCGTGCGGCGACCAGCACAGGGCCGAGAACGAGTACACCGACGGAGGCGTCCGTCCGATCCTCGACTACGATGTTCCCTCCGTCCCGGCGGGGGAGGGGACTTCGCGCCAGGAGAGCGGACACCGCCGCCGGGGAGGGACCCACCGCGGACCCGCCCGCGGAGGAGGCGGTCACACAGGCCAGTCCCGTCCGGCGGCAGCCGGAGATCACTGCTCGCACGGCGGAGCGACGCGTACGACGGGTCGTCAGCCGGCGAGGAGAAGGTCAGCTGCGCGCCGGACGGGGGGCCGGATCGCTCAGTCCGCCGACTTCGCCTTGTGCGACGCCGGTGCCTGGGCCGGCAGCGGCGCCTGGGCCGCCTTGGTCACGTCCGCGACGAGCTCCACCACATCGGGGCCGTAGGCCTGGGAGTTGATCACCTTCAGCAGCAGGACGAAGGAGTGGGACCCGTGCTTGCGGGCCAGCCGCTCGTGGTTGCGGGCGAGATAGCGGGTGGCGGCCTGGTTGGTGATGGCACGCTGGCCGCAGAACAGGAACACCGGCCGCGCCTCGCGCCGTTCACCGGCGGTCAGCCGGGCCAGCAGCACGTACTCGGTGACGCCGGGATCCATGCGGTAGCGCTCGGAGCCGATCTGGAAGGCGCCCCGGTCCGGCCCCGGCTCCGGATCGACATTGACCCGCACCCCCGGCAGCATCGCCGCCATGTGGGCGACCATGCGGCGGTTCGACCCCGGACCGCCGACGCAGAACTCCGTCCGCTCCCCGAAGCCCTGGTGCGGCGCGTCCTGAGTGATCATCTGAACGTGCGCCCCGCAGTCCTTGATCAGCGCGGAGAGTTCGAGCAGCGCGAACACGTCGAAGCGGTGCACGGCGAGTTCCGCCGTCGCCGGATCGCGGTTGACGACGAGCAGCGACTCGGAGTTCGCCGGCAGGCCGAAGAAGTTCTGCTTGCGCCGGAGCTTCCGCCTCCACAGATAGGTACGGGCGATCCAGCCCAGCGCGGCACAGATGCCGGCGGACACCACACCCAGAACGAGATTGCGTACGTCGTCACTCATGGGCGCGCATGGTAGCGGGCCGACGCAAACCCGTGTTCGACGAGCAGGCCGCCCGGACGCCCCGGACCACCGGCACGGCACGCCCGCCGGGGTACCTGACGAGGGCATGGCGACGAACTAAGCTGCGCCGGACGGCCCTTTACCGGAGGTGCGGATGCGTCGCCCTGTCGCACGGAGATTCGCGGTCCTGGCGGTCGGTGCCGCCGTCGTGTCGGTGGGGGCGG
>KL568623.1:10530-12013 GCA_000715605.1 Streptomyces speibonae
GTGTCACCGAGCCCTATTCGGCCGGCATCGGCGGAGGCGGCTACTTCGTCTACTACGACGCCCGCTCCCGCACCGTCCACACCCTCGACGGCCGCGAGACCGCGCCGCTCACCGCCGACGCCGGACTGTTCCTGGAGAACGGGGAGCCGCTGCCGTTCGCCGAAGCCGTCAGCAGCGGACTCGGGGTCGGCACCCCCGGCACGCCCGCCACCTGGCAGCGGGCGCTCGACGCGTGGGGCAGGCGCGGCCTGAGCACGGTCCTCGAGCCCGCCGAACGCCTCGCGCGCAAGGGCTTCACCGTCGACGAGACCTTCCGCGCGCAGACCGCCGCGAACGAGACCCGCTTCCGCTACTTCCCCGACACGGCCGAGCTGTTCCTGCCCGGCGGGGAGCTCCCGGCCGTCGGCTCCACCTTCAAGAACCCCGATCTGGCCCGCACCTACGAGGAGTTGCGCCGCAAGGGTGTCGACGCCCTGTACCGGGGCGCCATCGGCCGGGACATCGTCGACGCGGTCAACAAGCCGCCCGTGGACCCGGACTCCGGCTGGAACGCCCGCCCCGGCGAGCTGTCCGCCCGCGATCTCGCCGTCTACCGGGCGAAGTTCCAGCCGCCGACGAAGACCTCGTACCGCGGCCTGGACGTCTACTCCATCGCGCCCTCCTCCTCCGGCGGCACCACGGTCGGCGAGGCACTCAACATCCTGGAGCGCACCGACCTCTCCGACGCGAGCGACGTTGGCTACCTGCACCGTCTCATCGAGGCGAGCCGCATCGCGTTCGCGGACCGGGGGCGCTGGCTCGGCGACCCCGCCTTCGAGGACGTACCGACCAGGGAACTGCTCTCCCAGCGGTTCGCCGACTCCCGCGCGTGCCTCATCCGCGACGACGCCGCCCTCACCAGCCCCCTCGCCCCCGGCGACCCCCGCGACCCGCGGCCCTGCGCGACGGGTGGCAAGGCCGCGCCGACGACGTACGAGGGCGAGAACACCACGCATCTGACCACCGCGGACCGGTGGGGGAACGTCGTCGCCTACACCCTCACCATCGAACAGACCGGCGGCAGCGGCATCACCGTGCCCGGACGCGGGTTCCTGCTCAACAACGAGCTGACGGACTTCTCCTTCGCGCCCGCGGACCCGGCCGTCCACGATCCGAACCTGCCCGGCCCCGGCAAGCGGCCCCGGTCGTCGATCTCGCCGACGATCGTGCTCGACCGCCACGACCGGCCGGTGGTGGCGCTCGGCTCGCCCGGCGGCTCGACCATCATCACCACCGTGCTGCAGACCCTCACGGGCTTCCTCGACCGCGGTCTGCCCCTGGCCGACGCGATCGCCGCACCGCGCGCCAGCCAGCGCAACACGGCACGCACGGACCTCGAACCCGGCCTGTACGACAGCGAGCTGCGCCGGAGCCTGGAAGCCATCGGCCACTCCTTCCGCGAGAACCCGGAGATCGGCGCCGCGACAGCCGTCCAGCGGCTGGC
>KL568623.1:12246-13617 GCA_000715605.1 Streptomyces speibonae
CAGATGGCTGGCGGCGGCCGAGAAGATCCGCCGGGGCGGCGGCTCCGCGATGGTGGTCCACCCGGCGCGACGGTAGCGCGGAGGGGCGCCCTCGGGACGCGCGGCGGCAGCGCGGCGGAGGGCGCCCCGGAACACGCGCCGGGGACGCGACCGGGGCACGCCGGACATGCGCCGGCGGGGCGTCGGGGCGGCTCGAACGCGGAGCAGCGGTGCGGTGGCGTGCACCGGGCGTGTGCCGGTGGCCTACAGCGCCTTCGCGGGCATGCGCCCGCAGTCCGCAGTCCGCAGTCCGCAGACCGCGGTGCGGCTGTGCGGCTCGGGCAAGGGCCGGTGGCGCGGTGGGACGGCCGGAGGTGTGCCGGGCGCGTGGTGGGCGGCCGGCCCGGGCGCGCCGCCACACCGCTGCACGCCCGAACCACACCACCGCGCCACAGTCACGCCTGCGAGCCGCCTCACCGGCACGCGGGGCCGGCAGCGCGAGAGGGTCCGCGGGCGTGCGCCCGGGGGTGCGGCGGGCCGGGGGAGACGGGTCGCGTTGCTCCAGTGGGCGGTTACAGCTCCGGTGTCGGTGTCTCCTGGGTGC
Source organism: Streptomyces speibonae (assembly GCA_000715605.1). Classification (GTDB taxonomy): domain Bacteria; phylum Actinomycetota; class Actinomycetes; order Streptomycetales; family Streptomycetaceae; genus Streptomyces; species Streptomyces speibonae. The sequence goes on from KL568623.1 coordinate 12,830, forward strand.
GGAATGTCAGGTGGCCGTCCTGGGCGTCCACCGTCACCCGGCCGCCCTCGCGGACCCGCCCGTCCAGGAGGAGCCGGGAGAGCTGGTTGTCCACCTCGCGCTGGATGGTGCGGCGCAGCGGCCGGGCGCCGTACTCGGGCTGGTGGCCGCGCTCGGCCAGCCAGTCCACCGCCGCGTCGGTGAAGTCGACCCCGATGTTCTGGCCCTTGAGGCTGCGCCGCGTGCTCTCCAGCAGCAGGTTGGTGATCTGCCGCAGTTCCTCCGCGGTGAGCTGGCGGAACACCACGATCTCGTCGATCCGGTTGAGGAACTCCGGCCGGAAGTGGTCCCGCAGCGGACGCAGGATCTGCTCGCGCCGCGCCTCCTCGTCCGCCTCCGCGCCGCCCGTCGCGAACCCCAGGCTCGCGCCGCGCCGGGTGATCGCCTCGGAGCCGAGATTGCTGGTCATGACGATCACGGTGTTGGTGAAGTCCACCGTGCGGCCCTGCGCGTCGGTCAGCCGCCCGTCGTCCAGCACCTGGAGCAGGATGTTGAAGACGTCCGGGTGCGCCTTCTCCACCTCGTCGAGCAGCAGCAGTGAGTACGGGTGCCGGCGCACCACCTCGGTGAGCTGACCGGCCTCCTCGTGGCCCACGTAGCCGGGCGGGGCGCCCACCAGGCGGCTCACCGTGTGCCGCTCCTGGTACTCGCTCATGTCGAGCCGGACCATCCTGTCCTCGCTGCCGAACAGCGCCTCGGCCAGCGCCCTCGCCAGCTCCGTCTTGCCGACGCCGGTCGGCCCGAGGAAC
>KL568623.1:13851-16454 GCA_000715605.1 Streptomyces speibonae
AGAGATGTGTATAAGAGACAGGTCCGGACTGGCCAGCCCCGCGCGGGAGCGCATCACGGCGTCCGAGACCACGCGCACGGCCTCCTCCTGGCCGACGACCCGCTGGTGCAGATGCTGCTCAAGACCCAGCAGCCGGTCCTTCTCCTCCTCGGTGAGGCGGCTGACCGGGATGCCCGTCTGCCGGGCCACCACCTCGGCGATCGCCTCGGAGTCCACCCACAGGCTCTGGCCCTCGTCGACCTCGTCCTCGCCGCCGGCCTCCGTGATCCGCTGCTTCAGCTCCGCGATCCGGTCCCGCAACTGGGTCGCCTGCTCGTACTGCTCGTCGGCGACCGCCTGGTCCTTGTCGCAGGTCAGCTGCTCGACCTCGCGCTCCATCGCCCGTACGTCCGTGCCCTTGGTCCGCGACCGCAGCCGCACCCGGGCGCCGGCCTGGTCGATGAGGTCGATGGCCTTGTCCGGCAGCCGGCGGTCGCTCAGATACCGGTCGGACAGCTCCACGGCCGCCACCAGCGCCTCGTCGGTGTAGCGGACCTGGTGGTGCGCCTCGTACCGGTCGCGCAGACCGCGCAGGATCTCGACCGCGTCCGCGGGGGTGGGCTCCGGCACCAGGATCGGCTGGAAGCGGCGGGCCAGCGCGGCGTCCTTCTCGATCCTGCGGTACTCCTCCAGGGTGGTCGCCCCGACGATGTGCAGTTCGCCGCGGGCGAGGGCCGGCTTGAGGATGTTGCCCGCATCCATCGAGCCGCCCTCGCCTCCGCCCCCGGCGCCGACGACGGTGTGCAGTTCGTCGATGAAGATGATCAGCTGTTCGGAGTGGGAGCGGATCTCCTCGACGATGTTGTTCATCCGCTCCTCGAAGTCGCCCCGGTAGCGGGTCCCGGCGACGACCGCCGTCAGGTCCAGGGCGACCACGCGCCGCCCGAGGAGGATGTCGGGCACGTCGCCCTCGGCGATGCGCTGGGCGAGCCCCTCCACGACCGCGGTCTTGCCGACGCCCGCGTCGCCGATCAGCACGGGGTTGTTCTTGCCGCGCCGGGAGAGCACCTCGACGGTCTGCTCGATCTCCTGGTCGCGCCCGATCACCGGGTCGATCCGCCCCTCCCGGGCCAGGGAGGTGAGGTCACGGCCGTACTTGTCCAGCGTCGGGGTGCCCGTCGCGGGCCGCGGGCGCTCCGCGCGCGGTGGGGCGGCCTCCGGCGTCTCCGGCTGGCCGGAGGGGGCGTACCGGGCGGCGTGCAGGATGTGCCCGGCGGCCGAGTCGGGGTTGGCGGCCAGGGCGCTGAGCACATGCTCGGGGCCGATGTAGCCGGCGCCGCTCGCGCGGGCCATCTCGTGGGCGTCGAGCAGGGCGCGCTTGACGGCGGGGGTCAGGGACAGCGAGGTCGGCGGCGGGGCCTCGCCCGGGCTGTGCTGCACCGGGCCCGACCGGTCGTCGATCTGGGACGCCAGCGAGTCGGGGTCCGCGCCCGCCCGGCTGAGCAGGCTCCGGGTCGGCTCGGCGGAGAGGGCGGCGCGCAGCAGGTGCTGGGTGTCCAGGTCACGGCTGCCGTGCTCGGCGGCGTACTGGGCGGCGCCGCGCACCAGCTCCCGGGCGGGCTGGCTCAGAAGCCTGCCGATGTCGATCTGGCGGGGGCGCTGTCCGCCGAAGAAGCGGGCGAGGAATTCTGCGAACGGGTCACCCTCCGGGCCGACGAAACCATTCGTCATCGTCATCCGTTCCTTCGCTGGGTCGACGTGCCGGGGCCGGGTAACCCGGCCGGGGCTCGCTCATGCCCACGATGACACGATCCGTTGGGGCGGGCATGTCCAGCTCGACACCACCGGGACGAGTCCTCCGCGGCCGCCCTCGCAGCACGCCGAAGGGCGTCCCGTACCGACCACGAGCGGACGGTCCCGTCCACGGCGAGCGCGCGTCCCGACTCGCGTTCGCAGGGGCGGGCGCGCGGGCGGTCGTCCTGCCTTGAGCGCGGAGGGGTGCGTGGCCGTGATGCGTGTCCCGTCCTGACCGCGCGCCTGCGGGCCCGCGGTCCCGTTTGCGGCAGCCGAGGTGTTCCGTTCACGCGCGGGCGCGTGTCTCGTCCTGATTCCGCGCGGGTGCGCGTTCCGTTCCGACTCCGCGCGGGCGGGCGGTCCCGTCTGTGCACGGGCGCGTGGGCGGTTCCGCTGCGTGCGCGGACGGGCGTCCCGTCCTGGCTCGGCGCGGGCGCGCGCTTTCCCGTCCCGGCTCGGTGCCGGCGCGCGGTCGGGGGTCCTACGCGCGGGCCGTCAGGATGCGGGGGCCCGCGTCCGTGATCGCCACCGTGTGCTCCGCGTGCGCCGCGCGGGAGCCGTCGTCGGTGCGCAGGGTCCAGCCGTCCGGCGCGGCGTGGTACGTGTCCGTGCCGCCGCCGATCAGCATGGGCTCGATCGCGAGGCACATGCCGTGCCGCAGGGGCATACCCCGGCCCGGGCGCCCCTCGTTCGGCACCGCCGGGTCCTCGTGCATACGGCGCCCGATGCCGTGGCCCCCGAAGTCCTCCATGATCCCGTATCCCGCCCCGCGGCACACCGTGCCGATCGCGTGGGCGATGTCGCCGATGCGGTTGCCGACGGCGGCGGCC
>KL568623.1:16657-18395 GCA_000715605.1 Streptomyces speibonae
CCCGCCGCGAGCGCCCGCTCGGTGGCCTCGATCAACCGCACGTCGGCCGGGCGCGCGGTGCCGACGGTGAAACTGATCGCCGAGTCACCGGCCCACCCGCTCAGTTGGGCGCCGCAGTCGATGGAGACCAGATCCCCGTCGCGCAGCCGGTAGCCGTCCGGGATGCCGTGCACGATCGCGTCGTTCACGGACGCGCAGATCACCGCGGGGAACGGGGTCGGGGCGAAGGACGGCCGGTAGCCGAGGAAGGGCGAGTCCGCACCCGCCGCGCGCAGCACGTCCCGGGCCACCTCGTCGAGCTCGAGCAGGGAAACACCCACGTCGGCGGCCTTCCGTACGGCGCTCAGCGCGCTCGCGACGACCTGGCCGGCCTCGTACATGGCATCGATCGATGTGTCGGTCTTGAGTTCCACCATGCCAATTACTATACCGGTATTAGAATGGGCTCCATGGTGCGCACCCCCTTGACCCCCGAAGAGCGCGAACGCGGCGAGCGGCTCGGCCGGCTGCTGCGCGAGACGCGCGGCGACCGCAGCATGGCGGAGATCGCGGCACACGCCGGGATCTCCCCTGAGACCCTGCGGAAGATCGAGACCGGGAGGGCGCCGACGCCGGCGTTCTTCACCGTGGCCGCGCTGGCCGGCGCGCTCGGGCTCTCGATGGACACGCTGGTGGAGCGCTGCGCGCCACAGGCGCCGGATACGTCGATCGCGGCCTGAGCCGTGAGCCGCGAGCCGCGTTCGCGCGGACCCGGACGCGGGGTTCGCATCCCGCCGGAAAACTCTCCGTAGCGCCGCTGTAACACCACGGGTGTTGCCTACGAGTCTAGTGCTCCGGATCTGGCGGGAGTTGACTATGGCGGCGGAGCGACTCCCGGACACGGTCCGGGAGTTCACGGACTACCTGCGGGATCTGCTGGCGCGCCTGGACCGCTACGGCGGCTGGTGCCTGGTGTTCTGGCAGCGGGATCCCGAGGGGATGCGGGCGTGCCTCGAAGGGCGTGAACCGCCGCCGTGGGATGTGCTGGAGTCCCTGCTCCACGACCTCGCGGTCGCGTACGGTACCGGCGCCGCCGAGGCCGAGACGCCGAGGGCGCGTGCCCTGCACGCGTCGGCGGTGGAGGCGTACGACGCCCGGCCCGGGGCCCGGGAGGCTCTGAGCGACCGGCTCGATGTGACGCTGCGCGAACAGCGGTACGCGGCGGAGCGCCGCACGGCACTGGTGCGCAGGCTGGCGGATGCGGCGACCGCCGAGGAGGCGGAGGCCCTCGGCGCCGACCTCGCCTGGGCCGAGGACGACCACGCACGCGCCACGGCACGGTGCGCCGAGATCAACGCCCGCATGTCCGCCCGCCACCGCCGTAGCCGGCCGACGGCCGGTGCGGCCCCGTCGGACACGCCCCGGCCCGCCGGGCCGACGCCCGCCCCCGCCCCCGCCCCCGCCATCGTTCCCGAGTGGAACCACTCACCCACAGGGCACGGCTCCGCCTCCGCCGGCCCTGCGGCTCCCGACTCAGGGCGGGATGCCGCCGGGGGATCCTCGGCAGCGGCGCCCGGCGCCGGGAGTGCGGACGGCCGGAATGCCCCTGCTCCCGGCCCGGCGGACGCTGCCGCGAGTGGCTCGGAGTTCGGATACGGGGCTTCTGCGCGGGGGCGGGATGCCGGCGAGGGGGTTCCGTGGGAGGCGGCCCGCGCGGGGGGTGTGGACGGCCGGGATCTTCACGGCCTCGGCCCGGCGG
>KL568623.1:18595-19479 GCA_000715605.1 Streptomyces speibonae
CTGCCACGACTGGCCGGCCCGTGCCCGGCGCGGAGTTCGGGCACGGGGCTTCCGCGCCCGGGCGGGATGCCGCCGAGGGGTACTCGGCAGCGGCGCCCTGGGCCGGTGGCGCGGCCGGGCGGGATCTCCACGCCCCTGGCCAGGCGGGCGTGGCCGAGAACGGCCGGGGTGGCGCGCCGGGGCCGGGCGTGGACGTGGGCAGCGGAGACTTCGGCGCACCTGGCCCGGTGGCTGGGGTGGGTGGCGTCGGAGGTGGTCGGGCCGTGTCTGTGTCGGGGTCCGGGTCTGCGTTCGAGTCGGGGGGTGGGTGGCATGACGGGTTGGGGCGGGGCGGGGGCGAGTCGGAGACGGTCCGTGCCGGGGACGTGGAGGACCGGGACTTCGGTGCCTCCGGTCCGGCGGGTGTCGCCGGGAACGGTCCGGCCGTGCCGGGTCCGGGGCCCGGGTATGAGGCCGGCGGGCGTGGGACGCCTGCGGCGGAGGCGGACACCGGGCGTGCCGCCGGAGGCAAGGGGCGCAAACGGCGGCGGGGCGGTGCGCGGTTCGCCGGGGTGGCCGAGGGGGAGGCCGTCGTCGTACCGCCTGCCGCCGTGCCGAGCCTGCCGGTGACTCCCGCCGGCGCGCGGGGCGCGCGGTTCGCAGGGGGAGGCGAGCGGGCGCCCGTGGAGGAACCCCGGCCCGAGCCGCGCGTCGGGCCGGCCGACCGGCGGGAGGCCGCCCGGACCGTCGCGGCGCTCGCGCGCCTGCGGCGCGAGGAGCGCGGCGGGGAGGCGCACGCGCTGCTGACCGAGACGGCGTACGCCCCCGCCGCACGCTTCCCGCTGCTCGCCGACGAGATGCGGCGGGCCGGCCTCGGCGCCGACTGGGCGACGCTGCTGTGGGAG
>KL568623.1:19686-20744 GCA_000715605.1 Streptomyces speibonae
GGCCGCGGCCGGCCACGACGAGGACGCCGAGCGGATCCTGCGCCAGGGCGTCGTCCGCCCCGCCGACGAGATCGGGCGGGCCGTGCTCGCCCTGACCGCCGAGACGCGGCACGCCGAGGCGCGCGCCCTGCTCGACGCCTGCGTCCGCACCCGCCCCCCGGAGGACGCCGCCCGCACCGCCGCCCCCGACCCGTACCGGCTCGTCCCGCTGCTCCTGACCGCCGCCCGGGGCGTCTCCGACGGCCGGCACCGGGACCTGCTGCACGCCCTCCGTGTCGCGGGCCTCGCGGCCTGACCGGCGGCGCCCGGCCGGGCCGACTCACCCACCGGGGTGTCAAACACGATCGACTCCCCGGCCTTGACGACGATGGTCTTGGCAAGGCCGTCCGAGAGGCTTACGTTCGTCCCTCTACGACCGTTTCTACGGGCGTAGAGGCGCTGACGTCGCGTCGAAGGAGCAGCTCATGACCCACGTCGTACGTGCCGCTCTGGTCCAGGCGACCTGGACCGGCGACACCGAGTCCATGCTGGCGAAACACGAGGAGCACGCCCGCGAGGCGGCGCGGCGGGGCGCGAAGGTCATCGGGTTCCAGGAGGTGTTCAACTCCCCCTACTTCTGCCAGGTCCAGGACCCCGAGCACTACCGCTGGGCCGAACCCGTCCCCGACGGCCCCACCACGCTGCGGATGCAGGCGCTCGCCCGCGAGACCGGCATGGTCGTCGTCGTGCCGGTGTTCGAGATCGAGCAGTCCGGCCACTACTACAACACCGCCGCCGTGATCGACGCCGACGGCACCGTCCTCGGCAAGTACCGCAAGCACCACATCCCGCAGGTGAAGGGCTTCTGGGAGAAGTTCTACTTCCGGCCCGGCAACCTCGGCTGGCCCGTCTTCGACACCGCCGTGGGCAAGGTCGGCGTCTACATCTGCTACGACCGCCACTTCCCCGAGGGCTGGCGTCAACTCGGCCTCAACGGCGCCCAGCTGGTCTACAACCCGTCCGCCACCCACCGGGGCCTGTCGTCCTACCTGTGGCCTGTCTCTTATACACATCTCTGA
>KL568623.1:20968-23033 GCA_000715605.1 Streptomyces speibonae
GAGCTACTTCGTCGACCCGCGCGGGCAGTTCGTCGGCGACGTCGCCAGCGACAGCAAGGAGGAACTCGTGGTACGCGACCTGGACTTCGACCTCATCGAAGAGGTGCGGCAGCAGTGGGCCTTCTACCGCGACCGCCGCCCCGACGCCTACGAGGGGCTGGTGCGGCCGTGACCGACGACCTGCTGGGCCGCCACCGCTCCGTGCTCCCCGACTGGCTCGCCCTCTACTACGAGGAGCCCCTCGAGATCACCCACGGCGAGGGACGCCACGTCTGGGACGCCGACGGCAACCGCTACCTCGACTTCTTCGGCGGCATCCTCACCACCATGACCGCCCACGCGCTGCCCGAGATCACCAAGGCGGTGAGCGAACAGGCCGGGCGGATCGTCCACTCCTCCACCCTCTACCTCAACCGGCCGATGGTGGAACTCGCCGAGCGCATCGCCAAGTTGAGCGGCATCCCGGACGCCCGGGTCTTCTTCACCACCTCCGGCACCGAGGCCAACGACACAGCCCTGCTGCTCGCGACCACCTACCGGCGCAGCAACACCGTCCTGGCCATGCGCAACAGCTACCACGGCCGCTCCTTCAGCTCCGTCGGCATCACCGGCAACCGCGGCTGGTCCCCGACCTCGCTCTCCCCGCTCCAGACGCTGTACGTGCACGGCGGCGTGCGCACCCGGGGCCCGTTCGCCGCACTCGACGACTACGACTTCGTCGCGGCCTGCGTCGACGACCTCAAGGACCTCCTCGGCCACACCCGCCCGCCCGCCGCGCTGATCGCCGAACCGATCCAGGGCGTCGGCGGCTTCACCTCACCGCCCGACGGGCTGTACGCGGCCTTCCGCGAGGTGCTCCACGAGCGGGGCATCCTGTGGATCGCCGACGAGGTGCAGACCGGCTGGGGCCGCACCGGCGAGCACTTCTGGGGCTGGCAGGCCCACGGCCGCGGCGGCCCGCCCGACATGCTGACCTTCGCCAAGGGCATCGGCAACGGCATGTCCATCGGCGGGGTCGTCGCCCGCTCCGAGATCATGAACTGCCTGGACGCCAACAGCATCTCGACGTTCGGCGGCACCCAGATCACCATGGCTGCGGGGCTGGCCAACCTCAACTACCTGCTGGAGCACGACCTCCAGGGCAACGCCCGCCGGGTCGGCGGCCTGCTCATCGAGCGGCTGCGCGCCGTCGCCGCCCACGTGCCGGCCGTACGGGAGGTCCGCGGACGCGGGCTGATGATCGGGATCGAGCTGAGCCGGCCCGGCACCGACGAGGCCGACCCCGAGGCGGCGTCCGCCGTCCTGGAGGCGGCCCGCGAGGGCGGCCTGCTCATCGGCAAGGGCGGCGGACACAACACCAGCGCGCTGCGCATCGCCCCGCCGCTGTCCCTGAACGTCGCGGAGGCCGAGGAGGGCGCGGACATCCTCGAACGCGCGCTGCGGAGCATCCGGTAGGAGCGCTACACCGAGCAGAAGGACGCTGCCATGACGACCTGGGAGGCATCCGCACCGGCCCTGTCCGTCCGGCAGGTCCTCGCCCTGGAGCGGGTGCTCGCCGGGGAACCCGAGGTGGTGGCCGGCGCGGGGCGGCTGGACCGGCCGGTGCGCTGGGTGCACGTCGCCGAGGCGGCCGACGTCGGGGTGATGCTCAGCGGCGGCGAGATGGTGCTCACCACCGGGGTGCTGCTCGCCGGTGACGTGGCCAAGCAGGCCGAGTACGTCCGCTCCATGCACCGCGCCGAGGCGTCCGCCGTGGTCCTCGGACTGGGCCGGGCCTTCCCGTCCCCGCCCGAAGCCATGCGGCGGGCGGCGGAGCGGTGCGGCATGCCGCTCGTGGTCCTCCACCGGCCCTTCCCCTTCGCCCAGTTGACCGAGGAGGTGCAGTCCCGCCTGGTCCGGCGCAAGTTCGCCGCCGTCAGCCTCTCGGAGGCCGTCCGCACCGAACTCACCGCCCTGATCACCGCCGGCGCCCCGCTGCAACGCCTGCTCGACGAGGTGGCCCGGCACAGCGGCTGCCCCGTCGTCGTCACCAACCTCGCCCACCGCGTCCTCGGCACGGCGGGGG
>KL568623.1:23251-24805 GCA_000715605.1 Streptomyces speibonae
GTATAAGAGACAGGGCTGGATCCGCGCCGAACTCGGCGGGCGCGGCGAACGCTGGGGCCGCCTCGTGCTGTGCGGCTACCGGGGCGACACCGCCACCGGGCGACTGCTCGCCGACCGCGCCGCCGAGGCCCTCGTGCTGCACCGCATGCTCGGCGGCGCCACCGCCCGCACCTGGGAGGAACAGTCCGCGCAGAGCCTGCTGACCGACCTGGTCGGCGGCGCCGTACCGGCGCGGCACCTGCTGCCCCGGGCGCGCGCGGCCGGGCTGCCGGTGAACCGCCGCACCTTCGTGCCGCTCGTCGTACGGGGCCGGGACGCGGCCCAGTTGGACCGCGTGCTGCGCCTGCTGGGGCTCCCCGGGATCGCCGCCGAACTCGGTGACACGGCGACCGCCGTCCTGCTGAGCCTCGCCCGCGACCAGGACGCCGACGTCCTCACCGGGCACTTCGCCGCCCGGCTGCGCGCCGAGCCCGGGGCCGGGCCCGCGGTGGTGGCGGCGGCCGGCGCCCGCACCGGCTTCGACGACGTGCCCGCCGGGCTGCGCGAGGCCCGGCACGTGGCCGACGCCGTGACGGACTCCGCCGCCGCGCTGGACCTGCCGCCCGTGGTCCGCCTGCGGGACGTCCATCTGCGCGGCCTGATCCGGCTGTTGCGGGACGACCCACAGGTGCAGTCCTTCGCGGAGCGGGAGTTGGACGGCCTGCTCCGCGACCCCTCCGAGGACCTGCTGTCGGTGCTGCGCACCTATCTCGCCACCGGCCGCAACAAGTCCCGCACCGCGCAGCTCCACCACGTCTCCCGGCCCGCGCTCTACCGACGCCTCGAGGCGATACAGACCCGGCTGGGCGTGGACCTCGACGACTTCGAGCAGGCCGCCTCGGTCCACATCGCGCTCCTCGCACACGACGCGCAACAGCGTTGAAACACGCGGCTTACCTGCGACAACGGCGGTGAGACATGGGTTCGTCGACGGGTGACACGGTGACACGCCGCACCCCGGCAGACGTGACACGCTGCAACTCAAAGCAGGCTCCTCGCCTCCCTAGGCTCGCCGCACACCGAGCGACCGGAGGTCTTGATGAGTCCGATGATCCGTGCCGCCGTCTTCCAGACCGCGTGGACCGGCGACAAGGAGTCGATGATCCGGGTCCACGAGCAGGCCGCCCGCGACGCCGCCGCCCAGGGTGCCCAAGTGCTCTGCTTCCAGGAGCTGTTCTACGGACCGTACTTCTGCCAGGTGCAGGACCCGGCGTTCTACGAGTACGCCGAGCACATCCCGGACGGACCCGTCGTCCGGCGCTTCCAGACCCTGGCACGGGAACTGGGAATCGTCCTGGTACTGCCGATGTACGAGGAGGAGCAGCCCGGGGTCCTCTACAACACGGCCGCCGTGATCGACGCCGACGGCAGCTACCTCGGCAAGTACCGCAAGACGCACATCCCCCAGGTCAAGGGATTCTGGGAGAAGTTCTACTTCCGTCCCGGCAACAGCGGCTGGCCCGTCTTCGACACCAAGGCCGGCCGGATCGGCGTCTACATCTGCTACGACCGCCA
>KL568623.1:25076-25202 GCA_000715605.1 Streptomyces speibonae
CCCCTGGCAGCTGGAACAGCCGGCGGCGGCCGTCGCCAACGAGTACTTCGTCGGCGCGATCAACCGGGTGGGCGTGGAGGAGTACGGGGACAACGACTTCTACGGCACGAGCTACTTCGTCGACCC
>KL568623.1:25465-31382 GCA_000715605.1 Streptomyces speibonae
GAGGCCCAGTTCGTCGGCGAGCCGGCGAGCGACAAGGAGACCGAACTCGTCGTCCGCGACCTGGACCTGGCCAAACTCAGGGAGGTCCGCGACCGCTGGCAGTTCTACCGCGACCGCGCCCCCGGCGCCTACAGCCCCCTGACAGCGCCCTGAGGGGGACCGGACCCCCGGCACGACCCACCGCGAGGAGCGACCCATGAGCCGGACACTGATTCACGGCGGCCTCGTCATCACCGCCGCGGACGAGATCCACGCCGACGTCCTGATCGAGGACGGCCGCATCGCCGCCGTAGGCGCCGCGGGCGTCCTCACCGCCGACCGCACCATCGACGCCACCGGCAAGTACGTCATCCCGGGCGGGGTCGACGCCCACACCCACATGGAGCTGCCCTTCGGCGGCACCTTCGCCTCCGACACCTTCGAGACCGGCACCCGCGCCGCCGCCTGGGGCGGCACCACCACGATCGTCGACTTCGCCGTGCAGAGCGTCGGCCACGCCCTGCGCGAGGGCCTGGACGCCTGGCACGCCAAGGCGGAGGGGAACTGCGCGATCGACTACGGCTTCCACATGATCGTCTCCGATGTGAACCAGGAGACGCTGAAGGAGATGGACCTCCTGGTCGAGGAGGGCGTGACCAGCTTCAAGCAGTTCATGGCGTACCCGGGCGTCTTCTACTCCGACGACGGCCAGATCCTGCGCGCCATGCAGCGCTCCGCCGGCAACGGCGGGCTGATCATGATGCACGCCGAGAACGGCATCGCGATCGACGTGCTGGTCGAGCAGGCCCTGGCGCGCGGCGAGTCCGACCCCCGCTTCCACGGCGAGGTCCGGCGGGCCCTGCTCGAGGCCGAGGCCACCCACCGTGCCATCCGGCTCGCCCAGGTCGCCGGCGCCCCGCTGTACGTCGTCCACGTCTCCGCCACCGAGGCCGTGGCCGAGCTGGCGCGGGCCCGCGACGAGGGCCTGAACGTCTTCGGGGAGACCTGCCCGCAGTATCTGTTCCTGTCCACCGACAACCTCGCCGAGCCGGACTTCGAGGGCGCCAAGTACGTGTGCAGCACCCCGCTGCGGCCCAAGGAGCACCAGGCGGCGCTCTGGCGGGGCCTGCGCACCAACGACCTCCAGGTGGTCTCCACCGACCACTGCCCGTTCTGCTTCTCCGGCCAGAAGGAACTCGGCCGCGGCGACTTCTCCAAGATCCCCAACGGTCTGCCGGGCGTGGAGAACCGTATGGACCTGCTCCACCAGGCCGTCGTCGACGGACACATCTCCCGCCGGCGCTGGATCGAGATCGCCTGCGCCACCCCGGCCCGCATGTTCGGCCTGTACCCGAAGAAGGGCACCATCGCGCCGGGCGCCGACGCCGACGTCGTCATCTACGACCCCGGCGCCGAGCAGGTCATCTCCGCCGGCACCCACCACATGAACGTCGACTACTCGGCCTACGAGGGCAAGCGCGTCACCGGCCGCGTCGAGACCGTGCTCTCGCGCGGCGTCCCCGTCATCACCGACCGGGAGTACACCGGGCGCGCCGGGCACGGCGTCTACACCCCGCGTTCGACCTGTCAGTACCTCACCTAGGAGCCCCGCCCATGGACTTCGGACTCGTCCTGCAGACCGACCCGCCGGCCTCGCGGGTGGTCGGCCTGATGAAGCGCGCCGAGCGCAACGGCTTCACCCATGGCTGGACCTTCGACTCCGCCGTGCTGTGGCAGGAACCCTTTGTGATCTACAGCCAGATCCTGGCCAGCACCACGAAACTGAAGGTCGGCCCGATGGTCACCAACCCGGGCACCCGCACCTGGGAGGTCACCGCCTCCACCTTCGCCACCCTCAACGACATGTTCGGGAACCGCACCGTCTGCGGCATCGGACGCGGCGACTCCGCGATGCGCGTCGCCGGACGCAGACCCAACACGCTGGCCCGCCTCGGCGAGGCGATCGGTGTGATCCGCGACCTCGCCGAGGGACGGGAGGCCGAGGTCGACGGACAGCCGCTGCGGCTCCCGTGGGTGCGGGAGGGCAAGCTGCCCGTCTGGATGGCGGCGTACGGACCCAAGGCGCTCGCCCTCGCCGGGCGCGAGGCCGACGGGTTCATCCTCCAGCTCGCCGACCCGTACCTCACCGAGTGGATGGTGAAGGCGGTGCGCGCCGCCGCCGAGGAGGCCGGACGTGATCCCGCGTCCGTCACCGTCTGCGTCGCCGCCCCCGCGTACGTCGGTGACGACCTGGCGCACGCCCGTGAACAGTGCCGCTGGTTCGGCGGGATGGTCGGCAACCACGTCGCCGACCTGGTCGCCCGCTACGGCGAGCACTCCGACCTGGTCCCCGAGGCGCTGACGGCGTACATCAAGGAACGGCACGGCTACGACTACAGCCACCACGGACGGGCCGGCAATCCCTCCACGGACTTCGTGCCCGACGAGATCGTCGACCGGTTCTGCCTGCTCGGCCCGGCCGAGGCGCACATCGAGAAGCTCAAGGCCCTGCGCGAGCTGGGCGTGGACCAGTTCGCCGTCTACGACATGCACGACGCGCAGGAAACGACGATCGACGCCTACGGAGCGGAGATCATCCCGGCCCTCCACCGCTGACCGGTGCCACCGCTGACCAGTACCACTGCCCGAAGGACACGCCCATGACCGCGACCGTCCCGCCCGTGCCGCCCGTGCCACCCGAGAAACCCATACCCGACCCGGCGGGACGCGTCGAACTCCCGCCGGGCGTCACCCTCACCGACAGCCGCTTCGTCAACGACGACCTGCTGCCGGTGCCGCTGGCCCGCCGCCGCTGGACGACGTACAACTTCACCGCCCTGTGGGTGGGGATGGCGCACAACATCCCCTCCTGGCTGCTCGCCTCCGGCCTCGTCGCGCTGGGCATGGACTGGAAGCAGGCCGTGTTCACCATCGCGCTGGCCAACGTCATCGTGCTCGCGCCGATGCTGCTGACCGGTCACGCCGGACCCAAGTACGGCATCCCGTTCCCGGTGCTGGCCCGGGCCTCGTTCGGGCTGCGCGGCGCCAACCTGCCGGCGATGATCCGGGCCGGGGTGGCCTGCGCCTGGTTCGGCATCCAGACCTGGATCGGCGGCCAGGGCATCTTCGTGCTGCTCGGCAAGCTCTTCGGCGGCTGGGCGGAGGCGTCACGGGTCGGCGGGCAGCCGTGGACGCTGTGGGTGTGCTTCGTGCTGTTCTGGGCCCTCGAACTGGCCATCATCTACCGGGGGATGGAGACACTGCGCCGGTTCGAGAACTGGGCCGCCCCCTTCGTCATCGTCGGCGCGCTGGTGCTGCTGGCCTGGATCACCAACAAGGCCGGCGGCCTCGGACCGCTCCTCGACCAGCCCTCGCGGCTCGGCTGGGGCGCGGACTTCTGGCCGGTGTTCTTCCCCTCCCTGATGGGCATGATCGCCTTCTGGTCGACCCTGAGTCTCAACATCCCCGACTTCACCCGTTTCGGCGCGGGCCAGCGCGCCCAGGTGTGGGGCCAGACCCTCGGACTGCCCACCACGATGACCCTGTTCGCGCTGCTGTCCGTGTTCGTCACCTCCGGCAGCCAGGCGGTCTACGGTGCCCCGGTGTGGGACCCGGTCGCACTCGCCGGGCGCACGGACAACGTCTTCGGGCTGCTCTTCGCGCTGGTGACGGTGCTCGTCGCCACCATCTCGGTGAACATCGCGGCCAACGTGGTCTCACCCGCGTACGACCTGGCGAACCTGGCGCCCCGGTTCATCAGCTTCCGCACCGGCGCGCTGGTCACCGGTGTGGTCGGTGTGCTGATCATGCCGTGGAAGCTCACCGAGACGCCCGAGCTGTACATCTTCACCTGGCTGGGTCTCGTCGGCGGACTCCTCGGCACCGTCGCCGGCATCCTCATCGCCGACTACTGGCTGCTCCGCCGCACCTCCCTGGACCTGCCCGACCTGTACACCCCGGGCGGACGCTACTGGTACACCTCCGGCTGGAACCTGCGCGCCGTCGCCGCCTTCCTGATCGGCGGGGTGCTCGCGGTCGGCGGCTCCCACTCGGCTCCCGGCAAGGGGCCCTTCCCCGAGGACGGGCTGATCCCCTTCCTCAAGCCCCTCGCGGACTACGGCTGGGCGGTGGGCCTCGCCGCGTCGCTCGTGGTGTACCTCGCGCTGATGGCCCGGCACCGGAGGGTGTGAGCGGCCGGAAGCGGGTTCAGCGTGGTGTGGTGCGGGCGCGCAGGTGCGCGCGTTCCCCTTGGTGGCCCAGGAGGCTGAGGATCTCGACCGGGTGTTCGTCGGCGTTGCCGAACCAGTGGGGGGTGCGGGTGTCGAACTCGGCGGCCTCGCCCGGGCTCATGATCAGGTCGTTGTCGCCCAGCACCAGGCGCAGCCGGCCGTCGAGGACGTAGAGCCATTCGTAGCCCTCGTGGCTGGCCTGCTCCGGTTCGGTCGAGCGCGTCTTCGGCGAAATGATCAATTTGTAGGCCTGCAGGCTGCCTGCCCGTCGGGTGAGCGGCAGCATGGTCATGCCGTGCCGGGTGACGGGCTGCAGATGCAGCCGGGGGTCGCCCGTCTGCGGGGCGCCGATGAGCAGGCCGATGTCCACGCGCAGTTCCCGGGCCAGGGGCAGCAGCAGTTCGAGCGTGGGGCGGCGCAGGCCCGCTTCCAGGCGCGAGAGCGTGCTGAGGGAGATCCCGGTGGCCTCCGCCAGGGCGGTCAGGGAGAGGCCGCGCTGGGTCCGCAGTCCTCTGAGGCGCGGGCCGACCGCGGCCATCGTCGCCTGTGTCTCTTCGTCCATCCCTCCACCTTGCCACCGCGGCAAGGATCTTTGCATGCCGGGCGGAGTGGTCCGACCGTGAGGGCAGGCGCTCCCACCGGGGCTGCCGCACGGAAGGGGAGCGATGCGATGAGGCAGGACAGCGGCAGCGAACCGAAGGACGCGCGGCGGGAGGCCGCAGCGCCGTCCGGAGCGGCGGTGGCGGTGCGCCGCGGTCCGGTGGCCCTGGCCGTGGTGATCCTGGTGCTGACGCAGCTGATGTTCGTCGTGGACACCTCGATCGTCAATGTGGCCCTGCCCGACATGGGCCGCGAGCTGGGCTTCTCCAGCGCGGGCCTGTCCTGGGTGGTGACCGCCTACGCGCTGGCCTTCGGCGGGCTGATCCTGCTGAGCGGGAAGGCCGGCTCCATGATCGGCCCGCGCCGCGCCCTGCTCCTGGGCGTCGTCGTCTTCGTGATCGCCTCCGTGGCCGGAGGGCTGGCGCCCTCCGCCGGGGTGCTGGTGGCGGCGCGTGCGCTGCAGGGGGTGGGTGCGGCGATCGCGGCGCCCAGCGTGATGGTGCTGCTGATGGGGATCACCGCACCGGGCCCGCAGCGCTCGCGGGCGATGGCGATGTTCGTCCTGGCCGTGGGCGCGGGAGCCGCGGTCGGACTGCTCGCGGGCGGTGTGCTGACACAGACGCTGGGCTGGGAGTGGGTGATGTTCGTCAACGCCCCCGTCGGGCTTGTGGTGTTGGTGGGTGCGGCGCGCAACCTGCCGGAGATGGAGCGCCGGCGCACCTCGCTGGACACCGGCGGCGCCACGGCCTCGGTCCTGACGATGGTGGCGTTGGTGTTCGCCTTCACCTCCGCCGCCGACCGCGGCTGGGGCAGCCCGGTGGTGACCGGGTCGTTCGCCGTCGCCGCCCTCGCACTCGCGGCCCTGGTCGTGTGCGAACGCCGGCATCCGCATCCGGTGGTGCCGCCCGCGTTCTTCTCCTCCCTGCGCAGCGCCGGGCCGCTGCTGTCGATGCTGGTCGTCCCCGCCGGGCAGGTCGGCTTCCTGTTCTTCACCACCCTGCTCACCCAGCAGGTGCTCGGCTTCACCCCGATCCGGACCGGACTCGCCCTGGTGCCCTTCACCGTCGGCCTGATCGCCACCAACCAGCTCACCCCCCGGCTGCTGCCGC
>KL568623.1:31589-32630 GCA_000715605.1 Streptomyces speibonae
CCACCAACCAGCTCACCCCCCGGCTGCTGCCGCGGCTGGGCGAGCGCGTCATCGGCAGTGCGGGACTCGCCGGGCTGGTGCTGGGCATCGCCTGGATGGCGCTGGTGGCCGCCGACGCCGACGCGCACACCTCGATCGTCACCGTGCTGCTGCCCTCGATCCTGCTCGGCGCGGGCGCCGGCGCCACGTTCGCCCCCGTCACCGCCGTGATCATGCACCAGGCCCCCGCCGAGCACATCGGCGCCGCCGCCGCCCTCAACCAGGGCCTCCAGCAACTCGGCGGCGGCATGGGCCTGGCCGTCCTGACCAGCGTGCTGTCCGCCACCGGCGGTCTGGAGGACGGCCTGGGAGCAACCCTGCTCGCGACCGCCGCCTTCCCCCTGGCCGGACTGGTTCTGTTCGGCCTCTGGGCGCGCCGCATCCCGGCCCCCGGCACCCCCTCCGCCTGATCACCTCAGACCTCTGGAGAACTCCTATGGGTGACACCGATCCGCGCTACGAAGCCGCGTTCTGGGACCGGCGCTACCACCGGCCCGACCCCTTATGGAGCGGCCGGCCCAACGCCGCCCTCGTCGAAGAGGCGGACACGCTGACTCCAGGGACGGCGCTGGAGGCGGGATGCGGCGAGGGCGCCGACGCCCTCTGGCTGGCCCGGGCGGGCTGGCAGGTCACCGGTACCGACTTCTCCGCCCAGGCCCTCGCCCGCGCGGCCGGCCACACCCCGGCCGAGCTGGCCGGCCGCCTCACCTGGCAGCAGGCCGACCTCCGCACCTGGACGCCCCACGACGACGGCGCCCCCCGCTACGACCTCGTCACCGCTTCCTTCCTCCACTTCCCCTCACCCCTGCGCCGCGCCGTCTTCGCCGCCCTCGCCTCACGAGTCGCCCGCGACGGACATCTGGTGATCATCGGCCACCACCCCGGCGACCTGGACACCGCCATGCCCCGCCCGCCCGAGCCGGACATCTTCTACACCGCCGACGACCTCACCGACGACCTCCCCGCCCACACCTGGCGGCGCGTCACCCGCACCGCCCGCCC
>KL568624.1:0-282 GCA_000715605.1 Streptomyces speibonae
GCACCACCCACCCCCGTGGGCGCTACGCGCACCCCCACCGAACGGCCAGAGGCGCCGCAGGCACGGAACGCGCACCCCCACCATCCGCACCGCACCGACTCTCACACATACGCGGCCGTCCGATCCCGATACGTCCGCACAGGAGCCGCATCCCGATAGGGCTCCAGCTTCCGCTCGAAGTCACGGACGTACTCCACCGCCCGCACCGACCGCATCTCGGCCGCCTGCGCCGCCGCCTCCGCCGCCAGCTGGCAGGCCTGGTCGAGCTCGCCCAGACCCAGC
>KL568624.1:490-1038 GCA_000715605.1 Streptomyces speibonae
AGCCTGGTCGAGCTCGCCCAGACCCAGCCGGGCCGTGGCCAGCACCACCCGGCAGAACAGCCGGCTGCGCGCGAACCCCGGCGCCCGCAACTGCAACGAGCGCTCCGCGTGCTGCGCGGCCGCCCGGTACTGCTGGAGATCCCGGTGACAGTGCCCGAACTCGTCCGCGAGCTGCGCCTCGTCGAAGGAGCGCGCCCAGAACGGCACCTCGTCCCCGGCCCGCGCCCCCTCCAGCGCACGCTCCGCACGCACCAGCGCGGCCGTGCAGGCCCGCACCTCGCCCAGCACCCCGTGCCCCCGCGCCTCCGCCGCGTGCAGCAGCGCCTGCACGGCGGGCGGCGCGGAACCGCCCGCCCCCTGCTGGGCGACCCGGGCGAGCTGCACGGCCTCCCGCCCGTGGCCGAGGTAGACGGCCTGCCGGCTCATGGTGACCAGGACGTACGCCCCGTAGGCCCGGTCCCCCGCCGCCTGCGCGAGCCGCAGCGCCTGCACGAAGTAGCGCTGCGCGAGCCCGTGCGCGGCGATGTCGTACGACTGTCTCTTATACA
>KL568624.1:1303-1531 GCA_000715605.1 Streptomyces speibonae
ACCAGCCGGCGCCCGGTCTGTTCGCCGTAGGTGCCCCGCAGCATCGGCTCGCACTCGTGCTCGAGGTACCGCACCAGGGCCTGGCGGGCGTGCCCGCCCCCGTACGCGTCGTCGAGGGTGCGGAACAGCTCCCCCACCGACCGCAGCGCGGCGATGTCGCCGCCGGTGACCCGGTGCCCCGGCCCCCGCTCCGCCGCCGCCCCGGCCCCGCCGCCCCGGCGGGCGGCG
>KL568624.1:1799-4939 GCA_000715605.1 Streptomyces speibonae
TGCGCGGGCACCCGCACCGGCGGCTCCGCGGCCGCGCGGGCCACCTTGTCGTCGGCCCGCCCGATCAGCCAGTCCCGGCTCGGCACCACCAGCCCCGCCGAGGTGAAGGCGATCTTGCGCAGCTCCGCATGGCTGCCGGAGTCCTTGCGCCACAGCCCGCTGACGATGTCGACGGCCTCCTCGGGGGTGGCCGCGAACTCCAGGCCCGCGTAGACGGGCGCGCAGGCGTCCAGGCCCAGGTCCTGCGCGGTCAGACGGCGCCCGAGACGCCGGGTGAAGACCTCGGCGATCAGCGCCGGTGTCG
Source organism: Streptomyces speibonae (assembly GCA_000715605.1). Lineage (GTDB taxonomy): Bacteria > Actinomycetota > Actinomycetes > Streptomycetales > Streptomycetaceae > Streptomyces > Streptomyces speibonae. Next base: position 2,104 of record KL568624.1, read on the forward strand.
TCCCCCGCGGCTGCTGGCCGCGCAGCCAGCGGGTCACGGATGTCTTGTCGTATCTCAGGTCGAGCCCGTGTTCGAGACCGAGCTGGTCCACGCGACGGGCGAGTCCCGCGTTGGAGAACCCCGCTTCTGCGATGAGCGCGGCGAGCTGTCGGTTGGGGGTGCGCTGCGCGGGTCGTTCCGTCATCTGCGGTGCGGTCTCCTGCCTTCCGGCTCCTGTGGTGCCCGGATTGCCTGTGAGCAGCCCTTATGGCCTTCATGGACGGCGCGAATGTAGCGGAGAGTAAGCGCACGATCGCACACTTCCACCATCGTTCATCCGATCGTGTGAGAATTGCCCGAAAGCTGACGAGAGCTGAGGCGACAGCCGAGGACAGCTGACGACAGGAAGGCCGCAGACTGCCCCCCGCTCGAACGGTCGTACAGTGGCGTGGGCGCATGAAGCGCCTGATGACCTTCCGAGGAGGCGCGTGCGGTGAGTGGGTTGCGGTTCGTCCGGATGGGCTTCGGGGCCGAGGCCGTCGACTATCAGGTGGCCTGGGACGAGCAGCGCCGGGTGCACGCGGCACGGTTCGCCGACGAGGTGCCCGACACCGTCATCCTCCTGGAGCACCCCCCGGTCTACACGGCCGGCCGCCGCACCGAGCCGAGCGAGCGCCCGCTCGACGGCACGCCGGTCATCGACGTGGACCGCGGCGGCAAGATCACCTGGCACGGGCCGGGCCAGCTGGTGGGCTACCCGATCCAGAAGCTGCCCCGCCCGGTGGACGTGGTCGCCCACGTCCGCCGCCTGGAGGAGGCCCTGATCCGCACCTGCGCGGAGTTCGGCCTGGAGACCACCCGGGTGGAGGGCCGCAGCGGCGTCTGGGTCCTCGGCGACCCGGTCGAGCAGCGCCCCGCCCTCGGCGGCCTCTCCCTCGACTTCGACCCCCGGCTGCACGACGACGAGTTCGACCCGCGTCTCAACGGCCCGGAGTACGCGCCGTCCAACGCCGGCCAGCGCCGCGAGGACCGCAAGATCGCGGCGATCGGCATCCGGGTGGCCAAGGGCGTCACGATGCACGGCTTCGCGCTGAACGTGAACCCCGACAACAAGTGGTTCGACAAGATCATCCCGTGCGGGATCCGGGACGCGGGCGTCGCCTCCCTCGCGGCCGAGCTGGGCCGGGACATCACGATCGAGGACGTGCTGCCCGTCGTCGAGCGGCACCTGCGCGACATCCTGGAGAACGCGGAACTCAAGCCGCGGGAGATCGAGAGGACACCGGCGTGACGGCACGGGCATACGTGACGGCACGGGCTCACGTGACGGCACGGGCTCACGTGACGGCATCGGCATGAACGACACCGGCATAAAAGGTGCCCGCCGGACGTTGCACGTCACGGTGCCACAGGCCGACGAGACCAGAGCCCGCCCGCGATCAGCAGGCAGACACCCTCGCCGGACATGCACATCAACGGGCGTACGCTTGAGCACGCCGAAGAATCAACGCTAGGGAGCCGGTCGTGTCCGCAGTCGCACCCGACGGACGCAAGATGCTGCGCCTGGAGGTCCGCAACAGCCAGACCCCCATCGAGCGCAAGCCCGAGTGGATCAAGACCCGGGCGAAAATGGGCCCCGAATACTCCAAGATGCAGAACCTGGTCAAGAGCGAGGGACTGCACACGGTCTGCCAGGAAGCCGGCTGCCCGAACATCTACGAGTGCTGGGAGGACCGCGAGGCGACCTTCCTCATCGGCGGCGACCAGTGCACCCGGCGCTGCGACTTCTGCCAGATCGACACCGGCAAGCCCGAGGCCCTCGACCGTGACGAGCCGCGCCGGGTGGGCGAGTCGGTCGTCACCATGGACCTGAACTACGCCACCATCACCGGCGTCGCCCGCGACGACCTGGAGGACGGCGGTGCCTGGCTGTACGCGGAGACCGTGCGCCAGATCCACGCGCAGACCGCCGACCGCGCGGAGGGCCGCACCAAGGTCGAGCTGCTGGCCCCCGACTTCAACGCCGTGCCCGAGCAGCTCGCGGAGGTCTTCTCCTCCCGCCCCGAGGTCTTCGCGCACAACGTCGAGACGGTGCCGCGGATCTTCAAGCGGATCCGCCCCGGCTTCCGCTACGACCGCTCGCTGAAGGTCCTCACCGACGCCCGTGACTACGGCCTGGTCACCAAGTCCAACCTGATCCTCGGCATGGGCGAGACCCGCGAGGAGGTCAGCGAGGCGCTGCGGCAGCTGCACGACGCCGGCTGCGAGCTGGTCACCATCACCCAGTACCTGCGCCCGTCCGTGCGGCACCACCCCGTGGAGCGCTGGGTCAAGCCGCAGGAGTTCGTGGAGCTGAAGGAGGAGGCCGAGCAGATCGGCTTCTCCGGTGTGATGTCCGGCCCGCTGGTCCGCTCCTCGTACCGCGCCGGCCGGCTGTACCGGATGGCCATCGAGCAGCGTGAATCGACCGCTCCGGAGCGGGGCGGCGCGTATGCCGCCTCCCAGGCGGTCTGACAGGGCCCCGGAGGCACACCTCCGACGACGTGTGAATTCACGCACAAGGCTCTACCGGCCAGTAATGGCCGAGAGCACGCGGTCCCGACCGTCCTCGCAGATGAGGGCACAGGTCGGGACCGCGTCGCCGTTCCGGGGCCCCGCGTGGAGGCTTCATGCCTGTTTGACCGGCCGGTCACGCCCTGGTAACACCAGTCGGTGAGCCTGGAATCACCGCACGCACACCCCTACCCGTCGGCACCGAGGGAGACCTCCACCATGCAGGCCGCGCCTGTCCGCGCCACCGCCATCCCGTCCTTCACCACCGCGTTGCGCGCCGTCGAGTCGCTGCTCACTGTCTCTT
>KL568624.1:5170-6537 GCA_000715605.1 Streptomyces speibonae
GGCCAGCGCACCGCCCGCCGCAACGCCTGGACCTCCGTCCTCGAGGACCGCCGTCGCGCCAAGGACCGGATCGAGGCCCAGCGCGTCCTCGACCGGACCCCGGCCGCCCGCCCCTGACCCGCACGCCGCGGATCCACCCCGGCACTGCCGTCGAGGCCGCTCCGGGGGACACGTAGACTTCATGGCATGGCGAGGAAGGAAACCGCAGCGGACGCTGCGAACCCCGGGCGACTGAAGCAGATCGCCCTGACCTACAAGATGACCCGCAGGGCCGACAAGAAGATCGGTCTTGTACTCGCGGCTGTCGGAATCGTCACCTTCGGTGTCTTCCTCGCGATCGGCTTCTTGATCGGGCACCCCATCTATCTCGGCATCCTGGGCCTTCTGCTCGCCTTCCTCGCGACGGCGATCGTGTTCGGGCGCCGGGCCGAGCGAGCGGCTTTCGGGCAGATGGAGGGACAGCCGGGCGCCGCCGCGGCCGTGCTCGACAACATCGGCCGGGGCTGGACGACGACACCGGCGGTGGCGATGAACCGCAGCCAGGACGTGGTGCACCGGGCGGTCGGCAAGGCCGGCATCGTCCTGGTCGCCGAGGGCAACCCGAACCGGGTGAAGAGCCTGCTGGCCGCCGAGAAGAAGAAGATGAACCGCATCGTCGCGGACGTCCCGGTGCACGATCTGATCGTGGGCACGGGCGAGGGCCAGGTCGAGCTGAAGAAACTGCGCACGACCATGCTCAAGCTCCCGCGGGTGCTGACCGGCCCACAGGTCACCGCGACCAACGACCGGCTGCGCGCACTGGGCGACCTGATGAGCAACATGCCGCTGCCGAAGGGCCCGATGCCCAAGGGCATGAAGCTGCCGAAGGGCGGCGGCCCGCGCGGCCGCTGAGCTCTTCCCGACATGACGAGGGGCGCCGGAAGACATTCCCGGCGCCCCTCGTCATGTCGGAACCTCGGACCCGAACGCCCGGCCGGGTCAGACCCGGACCTCCACCGTACGGGCCAGCCGGTCGTGCAGACCGCGCCCGTCGCGGTCCCAGATCAGGGCCGGCACGGCGAGGCACAGCAGCGCCGAGCGCACCAGCCCGCGCAGCGGCTCCACCCGGCCGCTCTCCACGGAGACCACCCGCAGCCCGAACAGACGCTTGCCCGGGGTGAAGCCGACCGTGCCGACGGTGAGGACGCTCAGCACCAGGAACACCAGCAGCGCCCAGTTACCGGTCGTCTGCCCGTCGTAGCCGTCGGTGATCAGACCGTATGCGATCAGCATGCACAGACCCCAGTCCACGGCGAGGGCGCCGAGCCTGCGGCCGGGGCGGGCGATCGAGCCCGGCCCGTGCTCCGGCAGCCCCAGCTGTTCGCCCC
>KL568624.1:6767-7845 GCA_000715605.1 Streptomyces speibonae
CACCGGCTTCCTCCAGCGCCGCACGCGGGCCGGACAGCCATGATCCGATTGCTTGCCTGTTGTCCACCCGTCCACGGTACTGCGCCCGGTGATGACCGCAGGACGGCGGGGTGCGTCGGGGCTACCGTGGGAGCGGGCCCGGTTAACTTGTGCGAAACAAATGGGTCACGCATGAGAAATGACCCGTCCCTAGGGTCGAGTGCAGCGTGTGCCACCCGCACTGGCCGCACGAACGATCTACCACCCCGGCGGGACGGTCGGGAGTAGGAGGAGCTGGATGTTCCAGAACGCCGACGAGGCCAAGAAGTTCATCGCGGACGAGGACGTCAAGTTCATCGACGTCCGCTTCTGCGACCTGCCGGGTGTGATGCAGCACGTCACGGTGCCCGTGGAGGCGTTCAACCCGGACGACGAGCTGGCCTTCGACGGATCCTCGATCCGTGGTTTCCAGGCCATCCACGAGTCCGACATGGCGCTGCGCGCCGACCTCTCCACGGCCCGGGTCGACCCGTTCCGCCGCGACAAGACGCTGAACATCAACTTCTTCATCCACGACCCCATCACGGGCGAGCAGTACTCCCGTGACCCGCGCAACGTGGCCAAGAAGGCCGAGGCCTACCTCGCCTCGACCGGTATCGCGGACACCGCGTACTTCGGTCCCGAGGCCGAGTTCTACGTCTTCGACAGCGTGCGCTTCAAGACCTCCGAGAACGAGTCCTTCTACCACATCGACTCCGAGGCGGGCGCCTGGAACACCGGCGCGCTGGAGGACAACCGCGGCTACAAGGTCCGCTACAAGGGCGGCTACTTCCCGGTCCCGCCGGTCGACCACTTCGCCGACCTGCGCGCCGAGATCTCCCTGGAGCTGGGCCGGGCCGGCATCCAGGTCGAGCGCCAGCACCACGAGGTGGGCACCGCGGGCCAGGCCGAGATCAACTACAAGTTCAACACCCTGCTGGCCGCCGCCGACGACCTGCAGCTCTTCAAGTACATCGTGAAGAACGTCGCCTGGCGCAACGGCAAGACCGCGACCTTCATGCCGAAGCCGATCTTCGGTGACAACGGTTCGGGCATGCAC
>KL568624.1:8041-10694 GCA_000715605.1 Streptomyces speibonae
GAGCCGCTCTTCTACGACGAGCAGGGCTACGCCGGCCTGTCGGACACCGCCCGCTACTACATCGGCGGCATCCTCAAGCACGCCCCGTCGCTGCTGGCCTTCACCAACCCGACGGTGAACTCCTACCACCGCTTGGTGCCGGGCTTCGAGGCCCCGGTGAACCTGGTGTACTCGCAGCGCAACCGCTCCGCCGCGATGCGTATCCCGATCACCGGGTCCAACCCGAAGGCCAAGCGCGTGGAGTTCCGCGCCCCGGACGCCTCCGGCAACCCGTACCTGGCCTTCTCGGCGCTGCTCCTCGCGGGCCTGGACGGCATCAAGAACAAGATCGAGCCGGCCGAGCCGATCGACAAGGACCTCTACGAGCTGGCTCCCGAGGAGCACGCGAACGTGGCCCAGGTCCCGACCTCCCTCGGCGCCGTGCTCGACCGCCTCGAGTCCGACCACGAGTTCCTCCTCCAGGGCGACGTCTTCACGCCGGACCTGATCGAGACGTGGATCGACTTCAAGCGCGAGAACGAGATCGCCCCGCTCCAGCTCCGCCCGCACCCGCACGAGTTCGAGATGTACTTCGACGTGTGACCGGCCCGCGAAGCCCCCGTCCCCGGAACCTCTGGGGGCGGGGGCTTCGTTGTCTGTTCTGAAAGCTTCCTTCTCCACGGCGGGGGAGGGATCCTTGATGGGACACCGCTGTTCGAAAGAAGGTCACGGGGATGTCCGAAAGGGACGAGGAAGAGCGGGAGTTCGACCTCAAGTGGGCGGACGGCGCCGAGCACAAGGAGCCGTCGGCGCGGGCCCGTATGCTCGCGGCCCGCTGGAAGGACAACCCGCCGGGACCGGTGCCGTTCCGCGGCGAGCCGGAGCACCGGGGACGGGGACGGGGGCGGCTGCGGGGACCGGCGGCGGGCCGCTCCTCCTGGGTGTCGACGGCCGTGGTGCTCGGCTGTGTCGTCGCGGTGATCGTGCTGCTCGGCTACATCAACTTCCGCCCGTACTGATCCCCTAGTCGCTCCGGGCGACCGCCACCGTCGGGGAGGTGCGCGAGGCGCGCAGGGCGGGCACCGTGCCCGCCGCGGCGGTCACCAGGACCAGGGCGGTGAAGACCGCCGAGAGCTGCCCCACCGGGACGGTGAACGGGGCGCTCGCCTCGGCGACCCGGACCACCAGCCAGGAGTACGGCACCCCGAGGGCCAGACCGAGCAGTCCCCCCAGTGCGCCGTGGAGCGCGCACTCCACCGTGACCATGCGGTGCACGGCCGCCCCGCCGAGCCCCAGGGCCCGCAGCAGACCGAACTCCCGCTTGCGTTCGACGACGGTGAGACTGGCCGTGGTCGCGACGCCGGCGACCGCCACCAGGACCGTCAGGCCCAGGACCAGGACCGCCATGGTGGCCGTCGTGCGCAGGTCGTCCGAGGCGGTGTCCTCGGCGGCGGTGTCCTCGGCGATGACGCGGCCCTCGCCGCGCTCCGGGCCGGTCAGCGTGCCGGTGATGGCCCGCTGGGCCCGGATCCGCCCCTGGGCGCCGTCCTCGGCGGCGTCGGCGGTGACCGTGGTGGGCGCCGGGTCCGCTCCCATGCGGGTGAGGTCGGCGGCGGTGACGAAGAACTCGCCTCCGTAGGGTCCGGCCCCGGGCAGCGTCGCCGCCACGGTGAGCTGGACGGGGCGGCCCTCGAAGGTGAGCGTCACCCGGTCGCCGGCCCGGACGTCGAGGTCGTGGGCGGCCTCGGCGTCCACGACGACACGGCCGGGTCCGAGGCGGTCGAGGGAGCCGGTGCGGGCGGTCAGGCCCGTACCGGAGCGGACGGTGCCGAGGTCGAGGTCGGAGATCGTCGCGGTGCGGGTGCCCTCGACGACCTCGGCCCTGCGGAACGCGGTCACACCGGCGAGTTCGGGGCGCCGGGCCAGGTCGGCGGCCAGGTCCCGGTCCAGGGTGTCGCTGTCCCTGGGGTACAGCTGGAAGTCGGCGGGGGTCTCCACGGCCTGCCGGTACCGTGCGTAGGCCTCCAGGGAGGCGAGGCAGGTCAGGGTCGAGCCGACCAGGCAGACGCCGAGGGCGACGACGACCGAGACCGAGGCGGCCCTGCGCGGCGCGCCCCCGATGCCCGCGACCGCGAGACGGCCGGCCGCGCCGGCGCGGCGCAGCGGCACGGCGAGGGCCGACAGCACCGGCCGCACCAGCAGGGGGCCGAGGGCGATCAGGGCCAGGAAGGCCAGCCCGCCCGAGAGCACCACGGCGGTCAGCGCGGCGAACCGGTCGTAGTCCCCGTCGCCCGGCTCGGGGAGTCCGCCGTACTGCTGCCGGGCGAGGAGCGCGGCACCCGCCGCGCACAGCAGGCCGAGCAGGGTCCGGCCGATGCCGGTCGCCCTGCCGTCCTCGTCGGACGCCGCGCTGCGCAGGGCCTCCAGCGGGGAGACCCGTGCGGCGGACAGGGAGGGGGCCAGGACCGCCAGGACGGCGAGGAGGCCGGTGCCCAGGACGGTGAGGACGGCCTCCGCCGGCGGGAGCTGGGCGGGGGCGGTCAGGTCGTGACCGAGTCGGTCGGCGACCGGGGGGACGAGTTGTCCGCAGGCCCAGGCCGCCAGCACGCCGATGGTGCCGGCCAGCAGGCCGACCGCCGCTCCTTCGGCGACCAGCGCGGCGGCGAGCCGTCGC
>KL568624.1:10892-12304 GCA_000715605.1 Streptomyces speibonae
GAGCCGTCGCGGGGTGGCCCCGATGGTGCGCAGCAGCGCCAGTTGGCGTACGCGCCGGGTGAAGACGATGCGGAAGGTGGAGGTGGCGACGAGCACGGCCGCGCCGACGGCGACGGCGAGGAAGACGGAGACCAGCTCCAGGGCGTCCCTCGCCTCGGCGACCGCCGCGCGGGCCTCCTCGTCGCGCACCGCGTCCCCGGAGCGCACCTGCGCCCCGGGCACCGCCTGCCGGATCCGCTCCGCGAGCGGGGCTCCGTCACCGGACGCGGCGGACGCGGCGGACGCGGTGCCGGCGCCGATGTCGATGCGGGAGTAGCCGGAGACGCCGAGCAGTTCGCGCAGCGCGGGTCCGGGGGCGTATCCCGTGGGTTCCGCGTCGTCCGTGGCGGTGCTGCGGACGATGCCGCTGACCTCGACCTCCACCCGTCGGGTGGACTCGCCGTCGGTGTCGGGCTGCAGCAGGACGAGCGACGAGCCGGGGGCGAGGCCGAAGTCGCGCGCGGCCTCGGTGTTGACGGCGAGCCGGTCCGGCCCGGAGGGGTAGGTGCCCTCGACCAGCCGGACCTCCGCCAGGGCTCCGCTGCCGGGGTCCGCGGACAGGGCGAGGTAGCGTTCGACGGCGCTGCCGCCCAGCGGGGCGCCGCCCTCGATCCGGCCCACGGCCTCGGTGACCCCGGGCGTCCCGCGGATCACGCGGAGACGGTCCTCGCCGAGCTCCTCCTCGTCGCCGGGTGTGACCACCACCGACACCGCTTCGGGTGTGCCGCGGAAGGTGTCGACGACGGTCGCGCCGATGATCTGCTGGGCGGTGACGGCTCCGAAGACGACGAACGCCGCGATCAGCAGCGACACTCCGGTCGCCGCCGAGCGTCCGGGCCTGCGCAGGAGTTCGGCCACCTGGGAGCCCAGGACGGTCGCGCGCCACGGGGTTCTCATCATCGCCTCCCCGCGGTGCCGGCGGTGCGGGCGGCGGGCCGTCCGGAGCCGGCGTGGTGCTCGTCCTTGACGACGCGTCCGTCCGCGAGGGTCAGCACCCGGTCCGCGTGCCGTGCGGCCGCGGGGTCGTGGGTGACCATGACGACCGTCTGGCCGAGGTCGTCGACGGACCGGCGCAGCAGCTGGAGGACTTCGGCGCCGCTGCGGGAGTCGAGGTTGCCGGTGGGTTCGTCGGCGAAGAGCACGGCCGGCCGGGACACCAGGGCCCGGGCCACGGCGACGCGCTGCTGCTGGCCGCCGGACAGCTCGGCGGGGCGGTGGGAGAGCCGGCCGGTGAGACCGAGGACGTCGCAGAGGTGGTCCACCAGGGCGCGGTCCGGGCGTCCCCCGGACATGGTGACGGGCAGCACGATGTTCTCCAGGGCCGTCAGCTGCGGCAGCAGGTTGAACGACTGGAAGACGAACCCGATCCGCTC
>KL568624.1:12529-14340 GCA_000715605.1 Streptomyces speibonae
AGGTTGAACGACTGGAAGACGAACCCGATCCGCTCCCGGCGCACCCGGGTCAGCCGGCGGTCGGACAGCCCGGTGATCTCCGTTCCGTCCAGGACGATGCTGCCGGAGGTGACGGTGTCGAGGCCGGCGACGCAGTGCATGAGGGTGGACTTGCCCGACCCGGAGGGGCCGACGACGGCGGTGAACCGGGCGCGCCGGACCGCGACGGACACGTCGTCCAGGGCCCGTATCTCGGTGGTGCCCTGACGGTAGGTCTTGACCAGGCCGGTGGCGGTGATGACGTCGTCCGGTGCGGGGCCGCCGGCGGCGGGGAGCGCAGACATGGGGGCGGTTCTCGCAATCCGGGTCAGGAGCCGAGCGGCGGCATGGTGAGGGTGACACCGGAGTCGGTGCAGTGCCCCTGTGCCTTCTTCTCCAGGTCCTTGACGTCCTTCGCCGAGGGTGTCTCGGGGGACTTCTGGGCGGTCGCGAGCGCCCATCCCTCGTACTGGGAGATCTTCGCTCCGAGGTAGCCGTCCTTCATCTGGGCGCGACGCTCGTCGCCGGTCTTGCGCCACCACTTCTCCGCGTCCGCCTCGGGGGCGGTGGAGATCTCCTCGGCCTCGGTGATGATGCGCTGTGCCATCCGGCAGTCGTCGGCGGACGCCTGGCTGAGCTCGTCGCGGTCCAGGTACCAGTAGCCCGCTCCGGCGGCCAGGGCGACGACGACGGCCGCGGCCGCGCCGATGACGAGACGGTTGCGCTTGCGGTCGGCGGTGGTGCGCATGGTGCTCATCGGATCCTCCGGGGTCTTCTCGGCCGCGTCCGGGTGGTGTTGCGGCGGTAGTGAGAAGTCTGGAGATCCGGGGCCCGCCGGGGATCGGGTGCCAGGGGGAAATCGGATACGGCCGTTCCGCCCCGCCGGGCGGGGTGGTCCCTGCCCCCGTGGGGGGAGGGGACGGAGCCGTTTCTGCACCCTCAGGGGGAGGGACGGACCAGCCCGGACTCATAGGCGAACGCGACGGCCTGGGCGCGGTCCCGCAGGTGCAGCTTGGCCATGAGGTTGCCCAGGTGGGTCTTCACGGTGGCCTCCGCCACGTAGAGGTCCGCCGCGATCTCGGCGTTGGAGCGTCCCCGGGCGACGAGGGCGAGCACGTCGCGTTCGCGTGCGGTGAGGAGGCCGAGCCGCTCGGACTGTCCGTTCGCCGGTGCCAGCCGGTCCGAGACGCGGTCGAGGAGCAGCCGGGTGATGCGCGGCGCCACCACCGACTCCCCCGCGGCCAGCACCCGGATGGCGTTGACGACCTCCGTGGCGGGGGCGTTCTTCAGCAGGAAGCCTCCGGCTCCGGCGCGCAGGGCCGCGAACGCGTCCTCGTCGTCGTCGAAGGTGGTCAGCACCAGGACGCCGGGCGGGTTCTCCCACCGCATCAGCTGTTCGGTGGCCTGTATGCCGTCCATGACGGGCATCCGGATGTCCATGATGACGACGTCCGCCTCGACCTTGCCCAGCAGGTCGAGGGCGTCCGACCCGTTGTCCGCCTCGCCGACGACCTCGATGTCGTCCTGGCCGGCCAGCACCATCGAGAAGCCGGCCCTGATGAGCGGCTGGTCGTCCACGACGACCACCCGGATCGGCCTGTCCGCCTGTGTCATTCCTGTGTCCTTGCCGGTATCGAGGCACGTACGTGCCATCCGCTGCCGAGCCGGGGGCCGGCCTCGAAGCTGCCGCCGGCGAGTTCCACCCGCTCCCGCATGCCCACGAGTCCGTTGCCCCCGGCTTGGCCGACGGGGCGGCCCGCGAGGGTGCCCGCTCCGTCGTCGATCACGTCGAT
>KL568624.1:14522-16521 GCA_000715605.1 Streptomyces speibonae
CCGACGGGGCGGCCCGCGAGGGTGCCCGCTCCGTCGTCGATCACGTCGATCTGCAGTGTGCCCCGCTCCTCGCGGAGCCGGATGTCGACCCCCGCCCCGGCCCCGGCGTGACGGAGCACGTTGGTGAGGCACTCCTGGACGATGCGGAAGGCCGTCATCTCCTCCGCGGGCGACAGCCGTCCCGCGCCGACCTCGAGCGACACGTCCACGGTCAGCCCGGCGGCCCGGGCGCGCTCGGCGACGACCTTGATCTCGTCGAGGGTGACCAGCCGGCGTGGCGGGCCACCGTCGGCGGATGCCAGGTCGCCGGAGTCCGGGTTGCCGCCCTCGCGCAGCACCCGGACGATGCGGTGCATGTCGTCGATGGCGTCGCGGCCCGTGGCGGCGATGGTCTTCAGCGCGTTCTCGGCCATCTCCGGCGACTTCCGCAGCACCGTCCCGGCGCCGTCGGCCTGAAGGATCATCACGGCCAGGCTGTGCGCGACCACGTCGTGCAGTTCACGGGCGATCTCGGCGCGTTCCCGGGTGGCGGCCAGCCGGACGCGCTGCTCCTGTTCCCGCTCGGCGTGCCAGGCGCGGGCGGCCTGGCTCTCGGCGTAGAGGCGCCGGGTGTGCAGGGCGAAGGCGGTCAGCCAGACCGTCAGCGTCAGCCCCCAGAAGACCATCAGTGTCTCGGGGTCGGCGAACGGCTCGATGCCGAGGGGAGGAAGGCCCACCGCCCCGGCGCCCGTCGCCAGCAGCACCGTGCCGCCCGCGGCATACGGCATCCAGGTGGTGCGGGAGTGGTGGACGACCGACATCATGGCGAACAGCACGGCCACGTCGTACGAGGCGGGCGCCGACGCCAGCGGTTCCTCGGGCAGGTCGTACAGGGCGAACTGGACGGCGCACAGCGCCAGGACGGCCGCCATCACCGTGCCGGGGTGCCGTCTGCGGGCCAGCATGCTCAGGGCCATCGCGGCGCCCACCAGCGTGTCGTAGTCGCCGCTGTAGTACCCGGCGGCCATCAGGACCACCAGGGCCATGGCGATGTCGCAGGCCCGGGCGAGGAGGCGTCCGTAGCGGCCGGAGGGCGCCAGCCAGGACGACGGAACCGGGACCGTCCTCTGCTCAGCCAACCGTCGTACCTCTCTCCTCCGGCAGGGGTGCGCCCGCGCGGACGACGGCGCAAGTGACGTCGGACCGGGGCGACTTCGGGCCGGGACGGTACCCCCGCCCCGCCCCATACTGCCTCAGCGGACGGCCGGTGTGCGGCACGGTGATGCCGGGCACCCCGGCGCGGGGGTGCCCGGCATCGGCCGGGGTCTCAGCGGTTGTAGCGCATGAACGCGCGCACCATGTGGCACGTGGTGTCCGACGGCGGGTGCACGCCGATCAGCGCCGCGGTGCTCCGTATCGTCTCGTCGCGCGCCTGGTCGGGCAGGTAGACGCCGGAGTCGAGCAGGGCGATGGCGAGGCGCATCGCCTTGAGCCGGCGGTTGTGGGTGACGTACCAGTGACGCGGGCGGCCGGGCGGCAGCGGACGCTTCGCGACGGGGGCACAGGGCGTTTCGAGCAGCACGGGACGCTTCGCGGTGGACTGGGTGGGCTTCGGCTTCAGTGCGGCAGCGGGCACGGGCATCCTCCTGTCGCGGTCGGGTGGCCCGCCGGAGTCCACGACGACCCCGGCGATTCCCTCGAACACTGCTTCCAGTCTACTGCCCGCCACTGACATTCAGCAGACCCACTCCGGCCAATAAATGTGCAGGTGGAGAAGGGTTTTGTCACTGCGTCACGGCACTCCCGCACGTCACCCGCGAGGCGGCTCAAAAATCGAACAAAGGAGGGCCGGCGTACCGTGTGCGGTATGGAGATCTGGATCAATCCCGCCTGTTCCAAGTGCCGTTCCGCGCTCAGCCTGCTCGACGCCGAGGGGGCGGACTACACCGTGCGGCGGTATCTGGAGGACGTGCCCGGTGAGGAGGAGATCCGGGAGGTGCTGGAGCTGTCTCTTATACAC
>KL568624.1:16717-17785 GCA_000715605.1 Streptomyces speibonae
CGCGCCATCAGAGATGTGTATAAGAGACAGCCGTGGGACATCACCCGGACCCAGGAAGCCGTCGCGAGGGAGCTGGGGCTGGAGGAATGGGCGCGGGACGCCGCGACGCGGGAGCGGTGGATCGCGGCCCTCGCCGCGCATCCCGGGCTGATCCAGCGGCCGATCATCACGGCGGACGACGGCACGGCGGTCGTCGGCCGGACGGAGGAGGCGGTCCGGGACGCCCTCTCCCGCGGAACATCCATGTGACGCAGGCCACTTGGACGAGTTGGCCCGACTGCTGAGTAACTCCGTTCGGTATCTCGTACATAGCGGCGTACGCCCCCTACCTCTTCGAGGAGGCGCGCATGTCGCGCAGGAGAACGCTCGGTACGAAGAAGAAGCTCGCACTGTTGCTGAGCGCCGCCACGGTGGCGGGAGGCGGCGCCTTCGTCATGGCGACCACGTCGAACGCCACCCCGCCGGGGCCCACCACCAAGTCGGCGGCGGACTCGACCGTCTGCCAGGGGCTCGCCACGGCGCTCGGCAACAACGAGCGGTTCATCGAGGGCCAGCGGGCCAACCCCGATGCGCAGTCCGAGGCGCGGATCGCCAACCGCGAGGCGGTCATCGCCCAGATCAAGGTGCAGCAGGAGGCGTCCGGGTGCACGGTGGGGGAGTCGGCTCAGGGCTCCCAGGCCGGACAGCCGGAGCAGCCCGCTCCCTCCCAGCCCGAGCAGGGCCAGCCCGAGCAGGGCCAGCCCGAGCAGGGCCAGGGCGAGCAGGCCGGTGGTGACGCCGGCGCCGCCGTGGGCGAGCAGGTGTGCAACGGCTCCACCGTCACGCTCTCCGGTGAGGACGGCGCCCCGGCGGCGTCCAGCAACCAGTTCCCCGTCGGTACCCAGCTGAAGGTCACCAACCTGGACAACAACAAGTCCACGACGGTGGAGGTCACCTCGGTGTCCGGCAGCTGTGTGCTGCTCAACAACGCGGCCTTCGAGCAGGTTCGCGAGGAGGGCAAGTTCCTCATCCGCCGCGCGGTGATCGAGAAGGTGGGGTGAGGGATCGGATGCCATGACGGGGGCCGCC
>KL568624.1:18007-21409 GCA_000715605.1 Streptomyces speibonae
CGCCGCTCCGGGGTCGGGAGCGGCGGCCCCTTCGCATGCGCCTTCGCACGCACTCCCCCGGCCTCCGTACGCCCTCACGGAGTGACGCCGGGCACAGCGGCGCCCGGTAACACGGGGTTCACATGCGGGCAATGGCCGGGAAATCGCCTGTTGACAGGCTGCGTGGCATCGACAGCGGCGCCCCAGTGCCGCAGCGCCGCAGCACCCGCACAGCGCCCAGACCCACCCCGAAGGATGTGGACCGTGAGCTTCAAGGCCGAGTACATCTGGATCGACGGCACCGCGCCGACCGCCAAGCTGCGTTCCAAGACGAAGATCCTGGGCGACGACGCCAAGGGCGCGGACCTGCCGATCTGGGGTTTCGACGGGTCCTCCACCAACCAGGCCAAGGGGCACGCCTCGGACTGCGTGCTCAAGCCGGTCTTCGTCTGCCCGGACCCGATCCGCGGCGGTGACGACGTCCTGGTGCTGTGCGAGGTCCTCAACACGGACATGACGCCGCACGAGTCCAACACCCGTGCCGCGCTGGCCGAGGTCGCCGAGAAGTTCGCCGCGCAGGAGCCGGTCTTCGGCATCGAGCAGGAGTACACCTTCTTCAAGGACTCCTACCCGCTCGGCTTCCCCAAGGGCGGCTTCCCGGCCCCGCAGGGCGGCTACTACTGCGGCGTCGGCTCCGACGAGATCTTCGGCCGTGACGTCGTCGAGGCGCACCTGGAGAACTGCCTGAAGGCGGGTCTGGGCATCTCCGGCATCAACGCCGAGGTCATGCCCGGCCAGTGGGAGTTCCAGGTCGGTCCGCTGGCCCCGCTGGACGTCGCCGACCAGCTGTGGGTGGCCCGCTGGCTGCTCTACCGCACCGCCGAGGACTTCGACATCGCCGCCACCCTCGACCCCAAGCCGGTCAAGGGCGACTGGAACGGCGCCGGCGCGCACACCAACTTCTCCACCAAGGCGATGCGCGAGTCCTACGACGCGATCATCACCGCGTGCGAGTCGCTCGGCGAGGGCTCCAAGCCGCTGGACCACGTCAAGAACTACGGCGCCGGCATCGACGACCGCCTCACCGGCCTGCACGAGACCGCCCCGTGGGACAAGTTCTCCTACGGCGTCTCCGACCGCGGCGCCTCGGTGCGCATCCCGTGGCAGGTCGAGCAGGACGGCAAGGGCTACATCGAGGACCGCCGTCCGAACGCCAACGTCGACCCGTACGTGGTGACCCGTCTGCTGGTCGACACCTGCTGCACCGCGCTGGAGAAGGCCGGCCAGGTCTGATCCGTACCGCAGCCGTACCCGAGGGGCGTCCGCCGTGACCGGTGGACGCCCCTCGCGGCATGTCCGCCCGCGCGGCGGGCCGCCGGGTCTGCCGACAGCAGATACCCGTTCCCCGGGGCGGCCCGGGCGGGCAGAGTCCCGGTATGAGACTTCTGTTGCTGGGTGGTACGGAGTTCGCGGGGCGGGCCGTGGCCGAGGCGGCCCTCGGCCGGGGCTGGGAGGTGACCGTCTTCCACCGGGGGCGGCATCCGTCACCGCCGGGTGTACGGACCCTGCTGGGCGACCGCACCGCGCTCGACGGTCTGGCCGCGCTCGACGAGGCCCCCGGCGAGTGGGACGTCGTCGTCGACACCTGGTCGGCCGCCCCGCGCGCGGTGCGCGACGCGGCGCGGCTGCTGCGGGGCCGCGCCGGGCGGTACGTGTACGTGTCGAGCTGCTCGGTGTACGACTGGGCGCCGCCGGCCGGGTACGCCGAGGACGCTCCCGTGGTACGGGGCGCCCGTGCCGACGCGGACGTGACGGACTACGCGCGCGACAAGCGGGGCGGCGAGCTGGCCGCCGTGGACGCCTTCGGCGCGGACCGGTCGGTGCTGGTGCGGGCCGGGCTGATCATCGGGCCGTACGAGAACGTGGGCCGGCTGCCCTGGTGGCTGAACCGGATGGCGCGCGGCGGCCCCGTCCTCGCCCCCGGCCCGCGCGAGCTGCCGTTGCAGTACGTCGACGTCCGTGACCTCGCCGAGTGGGTCCTCGGGGCGGCCGGGCGGGAGCTGAGCGGGCCGTACAACCTGATGTCCCCGCAGGGCCACACCACCATGGTCGAGCTGCTCGAGGCGTGCGTCCGGGTGACCGGTGGTGCGGCGGAGCTGCGGTGGACCGCGCCGGAGGTGATCCTCGAGGCGGGCATCGAGCCCTGGACGCAGCTGCCCGTGTGGGTGCCGCCGGGCACCGACCTGCACGACGCGCTGCACTCGGCGGACGTCTCCCGGGCGGTCGCGGCGGGGCTGCGCTGCCGTCCGGTCGCCGAGACGGTGGCCGACACCTGGCGCTGGCTGACGGACCTGGGCGGCTCCGCGCCCCGGCGCCCGGACCGGACCGTCAAGGGGCTCGACCCGCAGGTGGAGGCGCAGGTGCTGGGCACGGTGTGAGGCGGGCGCGGCTCCCGGCGGGCGCCGGCGGCCGGGGGCGACGCGCCGACCGGGGCCGGAGCGGTGGCCGGCCGAAGACCTGTTGCCGCTGCGCGACGGACTCACCCGGCCGCTCGAGGCGCACGGCTTCGAGATCGCGGCCGCCGTGGGGTCCGGCCCGAGCCGGCCTGGGCGCTCGCCGGGCACGAGCCCGACGTGGCGGCCGCCGCCGGGCTGGTGGTACATCTTCGTCCAACTGGGCCCGGAGGTCTCGGACGACGACAACCGGCGCGTGCCGGCGGTTCTCGCGCATCCCGACCACGGCCGGTGAAACCGGACGGGCCGCTTCACCCCGGGTGGGTGATCCGCAACTCCCAGTGTTCCAGGGGCTGTTGAAACCCCTGGGGCCGTAATGAATTCTCACCGATTTCCGAGCCGGGTGAACACCCGTGGGGCGGCTGCCGTACTCAAGGGAGCCGCTTCACTCCTAACGGGCGCCTCGAAGCCCCGCACTGGGATGCCCCGCAAGGAAGTCAGAGGAGTTCCATGGGACGCAACACAAGAAAACGCCGCACGCCGCTGGCCACCAAGGCCATTGCCGCAACGGCGGCCCTAGCGCTCGGTGGGGGCGGGCTGATCTGGGCCAACTTCTACGCCTCGGCACACGAGGAGAACGGAGGCCATAACCGGACGAAGTCGCGTGGCGCCCAGGTCGCCACGATCGACTGCCCGGACGTCGGCCAGCAGCTCTCGAACGTGCCCGACCGGGCCCGCGGTGAGGTGGACGGTGAGCTGGCCTCGATGGACCAGCAGATCACCGACGCCTACCAGCGGCTGGTCACCACGCGCCGGGCCCAGGCCGGGGATCCGCAGTTCGTCCAGAACTCCATTCTGGGTCCGCTCAAGGACCGGCGGAAGGTGCTGATCGACCGCATCAAGCTGCAGATCAACCGCGCGGGCGGGCAGGCCGACAACAACCTGGACCGGCTGGCCGGCTGCACCGGCC
>KL568624.1:21606-23040 GCA_000715605.1 Streptomyces speibonae
TGTGTATTAGAGACAGACCAGCAGCAGGGCGGCGGCCAGAACGGAGACGGCCAGGACGGCGGCCAGGACCAGGGTGACGGCGGCCAGAACCAGGACGACAACGGCAACGGGGCAGCGGGCCCGGTGGCCGAGGACTTCATCGACATCAACGACGTCCAGCCCAACTCCCGCGATCTGCAGAACGGGCTGCCGGCCAACGGGGACACCGGTTCCACGGGTACCTTCACCACGGAGTGCGGTACCAACGAGAACAACAAGTTCAACAGCGACAACCTGATCGCGGCCCCGGGTGTCGACAACGGCGCGCACCACGTGCACGACTACGTCGGCAACCAGGACAACGACGCCTTCTCCAGCGACGAGGACCTCGCCAACGCCGACACCACGTGCCAGAACCAGGGCGACAAGTCCACGTACTACTGGCCGGTGCTGCGGCTCCAGGACGGCACCGAGGAGTTCGACGCCAACGACCAGGGCGGCGGCGCCGAGGGCAACGTGGGCCGGATCCTCAAGCCCCAGCAGGCCGAGCTGAGGTTCGTCGGCAACAAGCAGGGCGACGTCGTGGCGATGCCGAAGTTCCTGCGCATCATCACCGGTGACGCCAAGTCGTTCGTCAACGGCAACGCCAACGCCAACACCTCGTGGAGCTGCACCGGCTTCGAGGACCGGCAGGTGACGGACAAGTACCCGCTGTGCCCCGACGGCAGCCAGGTCGTGCGGACGACCAACTTCCAGAGCTGCTGGGACGGCCAGAACATCGACAGCGCCAACCACCGGGACCACACGGCGTTCGTCCAGGCCGACGGCAGCTGCCCGAACGGCTTCCAGGCCATCCCGCAGCTCCAGGTCCGCCTGGTGTACGACATCCCGACCCCGGTCATCGAGAACGGCCAGGTGCGGGAGCCGTACGCGGTGGACAGCTTCCCGGAGCAGCTGCACAAGCCGATCACCGATCACAACGACTTCATCAACGTCATGGACGAGAACCTGATGAACCAGGTGGTCGAGTGCATCAACAGCGGCGAGGACTGCAAGTAGGTTCCGCCGGACGCCGATGAGGGAGGGCCGGTGGCGGGGATTCCCGCCACCGGCCCTCCCTCGTGTCGTGCCTGTGCGTGGCCCGGCGGGGGTCAGCCGTGGTGGCCGGCGTGCCCGCCGCCGTCACCGGAGCCGCCGTCGTCCGAACCGCCGCCGTGGTTCATGCCGCTGTGGTCCGTGCCCTGCTCCACCGTGCCGCCGAGGCGGGTGCGCAGGTCGGAGACCACGTCCTCGTGGCCGACGGCGACCCACTTGCGGCCGACGAGGTAGTAGCCGCCGTAGTCCTTGGCCGTGTTGAGCCACTCGCGCTGGCCGCGGTCGGTGGCGAAGGTGGCGAGGACGTACTTCTCGCCGCCCTTCTTGCACAGCGCCTGGCGGATGGTGTCGGCGTCGGTC
>KL568624.1:23287-26553 GCA_000715605.1 Streptomyces speibonae
GGGCGGCACCTCGTCCCCGCCGTCGCCACCGGATCCGCAGCCCGTCAGCGCGAGAGCCGCCACCGCGCCGGTCAGCGCGAGCATCGGTCGGGTCAGCCTCATGTGTTCCTCCGGTCCATGGACGGCGGCATCGTGACGGCGGCACGCCGCACGGAGCCCCGGCACGGGGCCCTCCGCCTTCGATACGTCCCGAAGGCCCGCCGTGCTCAATGCGGCCCGACGCAAGTGACCACAGACCGGCTCGCTCGTTCTGCTGGACGTGCAGTCACAGGATGTCGTCCCGCCCTCGGTGCCCTCCTCCTCCCCGGCCGGTCCGGGGGTGGACGTCGAGCAGGCCGAGGCCGCTCTCGTCGAGCACTATCCGCGGCTCGTCCGGCTCGCCTACCTGGTGCTTCCCGCCCGTATCGGCCGGAGCAGGCGGGTGCTGACCGCCCACGCCCTGGTCCAGCGGGCGCTGCCCCGCGGCCGTACGGCAGCGCCGGTGATCCCCGCCCAGTCGGCCGGCCGCCCCGGGGACCCCGGCTACGCGCTGGTCCGGTTGCAGGTGGTGCGCACCGCGCTGCAGGCCGGCCTGCCGCTGCGGCGTGCCGCCTGGCCCAGGCGGGCGCAGCTGCCGCCGCTGCTCCCCCAGGTGTGGGGGCTGAAGCTGTTCCCGCGCCCGGGCGGCGCCGACGAACTGGCGCTGGACCAGCGGCTGTCCGCCCTGTCCGGGCCGGCCCGCGCCGCCCACGCGCTGCGCGGCCTCGAACAGCTCCCGGACGGGGACGTGCGCGCGGTGCTCACCGCCGCGGGCGTCACCGACGTGGACGCCGCGCTGGCCGAGGCGGACCGGGCCGGCGACGCCTACCGGCTGCTCGGCTCCTGCGAGTTCGACCCCTGTTCGCTCCAGGCCCGGCCCACGGACCTGCTGCGCCGCCGCCGTCATCTGAAGGCCGCGCTGGTCGGCGGGGCGGCGCTGGTGGTGTGCGGGACGCTGATCGGCCTGCCGGGCGACGGCTGGGGTCCCGACGGCGCCGCCGCTCCCCCGTACGCGCGGAACCCGGCCGCGCAGGCCGCGCTGGACCCGGGGAAGCTGACCCGGGTCTCCCCCGGCGCCTGGAAGACCTCCACGCGCACCGACTTCTCCGTGTGGCCCGCGCGCGGCCGGCTCACCGACGACCGGGCCCTGCTGCGCCGCGCCCTCGCCGTCTGGGCCCGCCCGGGGCGCACCGTCCGGGTGTCGGCGACCCCGGGCACCCCCACCGGCGGCCCGGCGGGACCGCCCCAGCTGCTGTACGCGGGGACGGTGGGAACGGCGCGGGTGGTGATCCTCCACGACGGCCTGCGCGTCGTGCGCTACGCCGAGCCGGCCGACGGCACCGCCGGTGCCGCGCTCGACCTCGCCCGGGTCGACGGTGCCGGGCGGGGCGGGTCGAGCGCGGTGGTGCTGAGCCGGACCGACGGCAACATCCGCTATCTGACGGCCCCCTGGGTGCGGGAGGCGGGCGAGCGCGACCTGCGCGAGCCGGGCTCCGGCACGATGGCCCTCGCCCTCACCGACGGAGTGACCGCTCCCCTGGCCGGTTCCGCGTCGCAGAACGGCTCCTGCACCTCGTGGAACGTGCTGGAACTGACCGACGCCACCGGCACCCGGCTCCTGGCCGACCTCGGTGAACTGGTCCCGGCCCGGCTGACCGCCGGGCGGCCCGGCGCGGTCACCGAGGCGTCCACCGCGAAGGCGTTGCGCACCTGGGCGCCGTACGCCTGCACGCTGGCCGCGATGCGTTCGGCGGGCGTGCGGAGCGTGAACGCCTGGGCGTTCGCCGAGCAGCCGCTGCCCGGCACGCACCGGCGGGCGGAGTGGGTGTGCACCCGCGCGGAGACCTGGCGGGGCGGCGGGGCGCGGGTGCTGGCGCAGTTCCACCCGCCCGGTGCCCGGTTCGGCGCGGTGGCGGCGAAGGCCGAGGACGTGCCGGAGTGCGGGAAGCGGGCGCCGCGGGTGCTCGCCGGGGTGCTGTGGAAGTCCGAGGGCGGGACCTGGTACCTGCTGGCCGCCGGCGGCCCCGACACGGTGAAGGTCGAAGCGACGGGCGGGGTCGAGGGATCGGCCCGCGGGCGTCTGCTGACCCTTCGCGCGAAGAAGGGTGCCCGGGCGGACCTGGAGGGCAGACTGGAGAGCGGGCGGTCGATCAGCGGGCTGCGATGACCGGATGAGCACCGCCGGCTGGTCCGGGCCGAGAGAGGCCGGAATCGATCGGTAAGGTGTTCGTATGACTACCGGGGTGCGGCGCAGGATGGGAGTCGAGGAGCGACGGCAGCAGTTGATCGGCGTGGCCCTCGAACTGTTCAGCCGGCGCTCCCCCGACGAGGTCTCGATCGACGAGATAGCGTCGCGGGCGGGCATCTCCCGTCCGCTGGTCTATCACTACTTTCCCGGCAAAATCAGCCTGTACGAGGCGGCGTTGAGGCGTGCCTCGGAGGATCTGGCGTCCCGGTTCGTCGAGCCGCACGAGGGCCCGCTGGGGTCGCGGCTGCGGCGGGTGATGGCCCGGTTCTTCGACTTCGTGGAGGAGCACGGGCCCGGTTTCGCCGCGCTGATGCGGGGCGGTCCCGCGGTGGGCTCCTCGGCCACCAACGCGCTGATCGACTCCGTACGGCAGGCCGCCTATGACCAGATGCTGTCGCACATGGGCGTGGTGGGCGCGGCGCCGGCGCGGCTGGAACTGGTGGTGCGCTCCTGGATCTCGCTCGTCGAGTCGACGGCGCTGATCTGGCTGGACGGGCGCCGGGTGCCGAGGGCCGAGCTGGAGGCGCAGCTGGTGCAGGACTTCGCCGCGCTCGCCGCCGTGGCCGCGGCGCGCGACGAGGAACTGGCGGCGCTGCTGCGCGAGTCGCTGAAGAACGAGCCGGGCGACGGGCCGTTCACGGACCTGGCGGTCCGGCTCATCGCGCTGGCGGGCCGGTGACCACCCGCCCGACGTGGGCTCTGGTCGTCGAGACGACCCAGGGCATCGGACAGCGCAAGCACATGGTGGCCCGGGTGCTGGCGCATGTCGGAGGGTCCCGCGAGGAGGCGCTCGCGGAGCTGGAACGGCAGGCCCGCAGCTACGTACCGGAGCACCCGTCGAGCCCGCGGCGCCGCCGGCTGCTGCGCACAGGTGACGGCTTCCTGCTCGTGGTCGAAGGGGCGTGGCAGACGTTCGCCACCCGGTTCACCGTGGCGGAACTGCTGGAGGACTCCGCGGCGCCCGCCGTGCCGGAACCCGTCGTCCTGTCTCTTATACACA
>KL568624.1:26786-27254 GCA_000715605.1 Streptomyces speibonae
CGGCGGAGCAACTGGCCGAGCTGGACGCGGACGGGGTGCCGGTGCTGCCGTCGTGGCTGGGCCGCCGCGACCTGTCCTGAGACCTACTCGCCCTCGAACTTCCGGTACGACGCGTCCAGGTCGCGTACCTCGGCGTAGGCGTGCAGCACATGGCCCCCGCCCGGTTCGAGGTACTGCCGCAGCAACTCCAGGACGGCCTCGGTGAGCCGGGCCTTGGTCGCGTCGGTGCGGCCGGCCAGCAGGCCGATGCCGACGTGCACGAGGGCGTGTCCGCCGGCGTCGGCGCCGACCACGACGTCCTCGGTCCGCCGGAACCGGGTCTTGCACGCCTGCGGCTTGGCGGCCGCGATCTCCACGACGGCGGTGTGCAGGTCCCGTGCGAACGCGGGCCGGTCGAAGCCGTCCGCCAGGTGCTCGGAGTAGTCGACGGTGATCTGCGGCATGAGCCCTCCTGTTCCGGGTCAGGAG
>KL568624.1:27443-27907 GCA_000715605.1 Streptomyces speibonae
CTCCTGTTCCGGGTCAGGAGGGCTCACCCTAGCCGCAGCCGTGCACCGGGGTGTCAGCCGGCCGTGGTGAACACGGCGACCGTGCGGGCCGGAACGGTGAACGTGCCGGTGTCCTTCGCGTAGGACGAGGTCTTCACGACCGCGTCCCCGCCCGCCGCCTGCACCGGGTGCAGGCCGTAGGCCGTCCCGGCGAGCGCGGCGACGCGCTGCTCCTGCTGCTGCGGCGTGGCGTTGAGGACGACGACCAGATGGCCGAGCCGCATCGTGATCACGCCGGGCGTCTCGTTCTTTCCGGAGAGCGGGAAGGACAGCCGGGAGCGGACCTCTCCCGCGGTGTCGAGGGAGAAGACCTTCTCCGTCGAGCGGATCCTCAGCAGGTCCCGGTACGCGGCCGAGGCGCCCTCGATCTGCGGGCAGCCGACCTGTACCGCGCCGAGCAGTGGCTTGGCGTAGGGCCACTTGTC
>KL568624.1:28180-30189 GCA_000715605.1 Streptomyces speibonae
GATGTGTATAAGAGACAGGTTCCAGTGGATGGCGTTGAACCAGTCGCCGCTGTCGTAGGAGTTGCGGTCCAGGGACTTGGAGCGCAGCAGGTCGGTGCCCGCCTGGGAAAGGGCCGGGCCCTGCGAGAGGGTGGCCGTCGCCATGGCGAGGACCTGCATGCGCGCCCGGTCCGCGGCCGGGGTGTCCTTCGGCAGCTTGAAGACGAGCGCGTCGAACAGCGACTCGTTGTCGTGCGCGTCCGCGTAGGCGAGGGCGTCGCCGGGCGCGTCCGCGTATCCGGCGGGCGAGCCGTTGTAGTCGACCTGGGAGCCCTTGACCTCCTTGCCGCTGGTGTCGGTGAAGGTGAAGTCGGCGAGGTTGCCGCTCAGGCCCACCTTGATGAGGTCCTGGTAGTGCAGCAGGCGGGCCTTCTGCTCGGCCTCGGTGCCGTTGCTCTCGGAGGAGTTGGGGTCGGTGTACAGACCGGAGGCGAAGCCCTGCACGCCGGGGTCCTCGTCGAAGGGGCCGCCGCCGCGCACGGCGTCACGGGCCCGGTCGGAGAAGGTGGCGATGCCGGTGCCGGCCATGTTCTTCTGGGTGGCCTGGACGAAGCGGGCGTCGTCGGCGATCTCGCCGAAGTTCCAGCCCTCGCCGTACAGGATGATCTTCTTGCCGTCGACGCCGTCCTTCTCGAGGGTCAAGGCGTCGAGGGCCTTGCGGACGGCGAGCATGTTCGCCTTCGGGTGGTGGCCCATGAGGTCGAAGCGGAAGCCGTCGACCTTGTACTCCTTGGCCCAGGTGACGACGGAGTCGACGACCAGCTTGCCCATCATGGCGTTCTCGGGGGCCGTGTTGGCGCAGCAGGTGCTGGTGGCGACCGAGCCGTCGGCGAGGAGCCGCTGGTAGTAGCCGGGGACGATCCGGTCCAGGACGGAGGTCTTCGCCTGGCCGCTCGCGGCGGTGTGGTTGTAGACCACGTCCATCACGACCCGCAGGCCGTCCTCGTTGAGCGCCTTGACCATCTCGCGGAACTCGACGGTGCGGGCGGTGCCGTCCGGGTCGGTGGCGTAGGAGCCCTCCGGGACGGTGTAGTGGTACGGGTCGTAGCCCCAGTTGTAGGCGTCCTTGGCGGCCGTCCTCGCCACGCACTCCTGCTGCTTGTCGGAGTCGGCCGGGTAGGAGGCGAGGTCGCAGTCGGGGTTCTGCCGGTCGGACTTCTTCTCGGGGATGGTGGCGATGTCGAAGGCCGGCAGCAGGTGCACGTAGGAGGTGCCGGCCTCGGCGAGCTCGCGCAGGTGCTTGCGGCCGTCGCTGTCGGGGTCGGTGAAGGCCAGGTAGGTGCCCCGGTGGCCGGCCGTGCGGTCCGCCACGGAGAAGTCCCGGATGTGCAGCTCCTGGATCTGCGCGTCCTTCAGCGGCACCGCCTTCGGCTTGTCGTACGCCGACCAGCCGCGCGGCTTCAGGGACCGGTCGCCGAGGTCGACGACGAGGCTGCGCTCGGAGTCGGTGGTGAGGGCGACCGAGTAGGGGTCGGTGACCGTGTTGGTGGTGACCTTCTGCGTGCTCGGTGCCCAGACCTCGACCTTGTACCGGTACTCCTTGCCCTTCCAGGAGCGCGGTCCGGTGACGGACCAGACGCCGGTGCCGTCGTCGCGGCGCATCCGGACGGTGCGGTCGCCGATCTCCAGGGAGACCTGCCGCGCCGTCGGCGCCCACACCGAGAGGGTGGGCCGGCCGTGGCGGAACACCGGGCCGAGCTGCGCCTTGGTGGCGCCGGCGGCGTACAGGTCGTCGAGGACGCCCGCGATCTGCACACCGGTCGCCGCGAGCACGGCGCCGGTGGCGGCCCGCTGGGTCGCGACGACCTGGCCGCGCAGGGCCTCGCGCACCCGGTCCCGGTCGCGCGGGTCGACGGACCATGCGGTGCCGTCCTTCAGATGCGGGAACTTCGCCTTCTGGGCGTCGGTGAGCTTCGCGCTCGTCAGCCGGATCCAGCGCGCGTCCTCGCTGGTCAGCGCGCCGTCCTGCA
>KL568624.1:30350-35479 GCA_000715605.1 Streptomyces speibonae
GCTTCGCGCTCGTCAGCCGGATCCAGCGCGCGTCCTCGCTGGTCAGCGCGCCGTCCTGCACCTTGATGGAACCGGTGCGGGAGGCGAGGAGCTGGGTGGAGGCGGCGGCCTCGGAGCCGTCCCAGACCACGGTGTCGCGGTCGATCCAGACCGCCTTGGAGGTGGCGAGGTCGAGGGCGGCCGCGGAGCCCGCGGGCTGCGGCAGCAGGTACTTCTCCTGGCCGTTCAACAGCCACACCTCGTGGCCGTTGGCCTTGAGGTCCAGCGACTGGTCGGACGGGAGGTCCTTCTCGTCGCCCTTGTGGATGATGTAGCTGAGGCTGGTGGCACCCTCGGCGAGCGGCACCTCGAAGACAGCGCCATAGGCATCAGTCTCCACCGGCTGAAGGGGCTTCGACCAGTCGGTGGGGTCCGCGGCGCCGGTCCAGGTGTGCAGGCCCCAGCCGTCGTAGTTCCCGTCGGCGCGGTGGTAGTGGAGCACCGCCTTGGCCGGGTCCGGGGCCGGGTACTCGGGCCGTTCGGTGGTGACGGTCTCCTCGCCCTGCTCGATCCAGATCTCACCGGTGGTGGTGAGGTCGATCGTGCGGTCGGCGGCGACGTCCTTGGTGCCCTCCTTGTCGATGACGAGGAAGCCGAGGTCGGACGCGCCCGGCTTGAGCTTGACGTAGGCGAAGGCGCCGTAGGCGTCCCGGCCGGTGAAGGGGTGGCTGTCCGGCCATTCGGTGGCCTCGCCGTCCGCGAGGTCGCCCCAGGCGTACAGGCCCCAGTCGTCGTAGTCACCGTCCGTGCGCTGGTAGTGGACGATCGCGTAGTCGCGGGAGGCCGCGGTGGGCGGCTGCGGCGCGGGCGGGGTGCCGGTGGCGGAGGCGGCCAGGGCGCTCGCGGTGCGGCCGGCCGAGTCGGTCACGACGGCCTTGTAGCGCAGGGCGGTGCCGGCGGGGACGTCCTCGCCGATGGTGTGGGTGACCTTGTAGGGGGCGTGGTCGGCGGAGCCGAGCGTCTGCCACTTCCCGTTGCCGGTCTGGGCGGCGAAGACCACCCGGTTGAGCCGGCCGCCCTGGACGTCGGCGGTGACCTCGACGGTGCCGGTGGCGCCCGCCTCGGGTGCCTTCAGGGTGATCGCGGGCTTCGTGGCGGGCTCGGCGAGCGGTCCCGCGGCCTTGAGGACGATGGCGCGGCCGGCCGGGACGGAGACGGTGATCTTCTTGTCCGCGTCGCTGCGCACGGTCGCGTCGGTGCCGTGGATGCCCGTGAACGTCATCCGGGCGGAGCCGGTCGCGAAGGTGGCCTCACGGGCCTCGTCGGCGTTGTTGAAGGCGACCACGTACTCGGTGGTGTCCTTGCCGGTGCCGGTGCGGGAGAAGGCGTAGACGCCCGCGCCGTCGGCGGCGTACCGCTCCTGCTGGATGCCGTCGGTGAGGGCCGGGTGCGCCTTGCGGAGCCCGGCCAGGGCGCTGATCTGCCGGTAGAGCGGCGCCTGGGTGTCGTAGGTGTCCTCGGCGTGCGTGCGGTCGGTGCCGATGAGGTCGTCGTCGAGGTAGTCGGCGGTGCGCGAGGCGAACAGGGTCTGGCGGGCGTCCTTGTCGCCGCCGGCGCCGGTGAAGCCCTGCTCGTCGCCGTAGTAGACGACCGGGTTGCCGCGGCTGAGGAACATCAGCTCGTTGGCGAGCATGTCCTTCTTCAGCAGTTCGGCGTCGGAGGCGTCGGGGTTGTCCTGCTTCAGGAACGTCCCGATGCGGCCCATGTCGTGGTTGCCGAGGAAGGTGACCTGCTCGTAGGCGTTGGCCTTGTCGGTCGTGTACTTGTAGTCGTCGGCGAAGACCGAGGCCAGCTTCTTCGCGCTGCCGCCCTGGGAGGCGTACTGGCGGGCCGCTTCCTGGAAGGGGAAGTCGAGCGTGGCGTCGAGGCGGCCCTCGGTGACGTAGGGGGCGGTGACGTCCGTGTCGGCGGAGTACACCTCGCCGAACATGAAGAAGTCGTCCCGGCCCTTCTTGGCCGCGTAGGCGTCCAGGGCGGTGGCCCACTGGGTCCAGAACTCCATGTTGACGTGCTTCACGGTGTCGATCCGGAAGCCGTCGATGTCGAAGTCCTTCACCCACCGCTGGTAGATCTTCTCCATGCCGCTGACGACCTCGGGACGCTCGGTCCACAGGTCGTCGAGCCCGGAGAAGTCGCCGTACTCGGCGGACTCGCCGGCGAAGGTGGAGTCACCCCGGTTGTGGTACATCTCCGGGTCGTTGAGCCAGGAGGGGACCTTGATCCGCTTCTTGGCTGCCGGTACGACCGGGGTGCGCGGGAACGAACCGGCGTCCACGCGCGGGAACCCGCGGCGGCCGTCGGCGTAGTCGGCGTCGTCGAAGGGCACGCCGTCCTTCGTCAGGTACGGGAAGGCGCCCTTGGAGAGGTAGTCATAGGACTTCTCCTTGTAGTCGACGACGTCGGCGGTGTGGTTGGTGATGACGTCGAAGAAGACCTTCATGCCCTTGGCGTGGGCCTTGTCGATGAGGTTCTCGAGGTCCTTGTTGGTGCCGAAGTGCGGGTCGACCTGGGTGAAGTCGGTGATCCAGTACCCGTGGTAGCCGGCGGAGGCGTCCTTGCCGGTGCCCTGCACGGGCTGGTTCTTGAAGATCGGCGCCATCCAGATGGCGGTGGTGCCGAGTCCCTTGATGTAGTCGAGCCGCTTCGTCAGGCCCTTGAGGTCGCCGCCCTGGTAGAAGCCCTTGTCGGTGGGGTCGTACCCGGTGGTGAGGCGGGAACCGGTCAGTCCGCCGCGGTCGTTGCGGGTGTCGCCGTTGGCGAAACGGTCCGGCAGGACGAAGTAGAACTGCTCGCGGGTCAGGTCGTGCCGCGCGGGGGACTTGGCGAGCTTCGCGTCCGAGGGGGGCGCGGGGGGTGTGCCGGCGGTGGCGGCGAGCGGCTGTACCAGGGCGGCGGCGAGTGCGGCCACGGTGACCGCGGCGACGCGTCGCCCCCGCGCGGTGCGGCGCCCCGGGGGCGCGGGCCATCTGGGTATCAAGGCAGTGAACTCCTTGCGCTTACGGCTCATTGGGTCCGACCCCACGCCACAGTGGTGGCCTGTTTCGGCCACCTCACCGGAGCGTCGGCGTGACCGTATCGCCGTTGAAAGCTTTACAGCAAGGGTTACGAAAGCAACGGTAAGGACTTGCAGTGAGCGGCGCCCCGCGCCGCCGCCCGTGAACGGCGGCGCGGGGCGCGCGCGTTCAGCAGCCGGACTTGCCCGCGTACACCGCGAGGGCGGTGTTGGAGCCCAGGGTGGCGGTCAGCCGGCCCGAGCCGTCCACCGTCACCGGGGTGTTGTTCTGGACGTCGCAGTACGTGCCCGCCGGGAGGGAGGTCTGGTAGGTGCGGGTCAGCGATCCGGACTCGTGGTTGATGGCCACGAAACCCTTGCTGCCGCGTCCGAAGGCGATGGCGTCGCCGCCGTTGTCCCACCAGTCGGTGACCGCCTGCCCCCGGGTCGCGTTGCGGAAGGCGACCATGGACTTGATCTCCGGCCAGGCGTGCTGGCACTTCCAGCCGCTCTGCCAGCAGGCGTCGACCCGGCCCCCGTTGGGCGGCCCGGCGTCGTGGTCCGACCACTCGTAGCCGGAGTTGACGTCCGGGGCGCCGTAGGGCCAGGCCAGCATGAAGACGTTGGCCAGGGTGTAGTTGGCGTTGTCCTTGTAGGACAGCGTGCTGCCGTTGCGCTCGGTGTCGTGGTTGTCGACGAAGACCCCGGCGACGGAGCTGTTCATGTAGCCCCAGCCCTCGCCGTAGTTCTTCAGGTAGGCGAGGTTCTCGTTGTTGAAGACCCGCTTGAGGTCGTAGGCGTAGCGGAACTCCTGGACGTCGCCGTTGCCGGTGTACTCGGTCGGCTGGACGGCTTCTCCGGCGCCGTGGATGACCTCCTGCTTCCAGTACACGCCGGGGTTGGTCAGCCGGGACTTGATCTGGGCCAGGTCGGCCGCCGGCATGTGCTTGGCCGCGTCGACGCGGAAGCCGTCCACACCGAGCGAGAGCAGGTCGTTCAGATACCCGGCGATGGCTCCGCGGACGTAGTCCTCGCCTGTGTCGAGGTCGGCGAGGCCGACCAGTTCGCAGTTCTGGACGTTCCAGCGGTCCCGGTAGTCGGTGATCTGCGCGGTGCAGTTGTCGAAGTCGAAGGAGGAGTACAGGCCGGGGTAGTCGTACTTGGAGTACGACGAGCCGCCGGTGCCGGTGCCGCTGCCCGCGGACATGTGGTTGATCACCGCGTCGGCGACGACCTTGACGCCGGCCGCGTGGCAGGTGTCGACCATGTTCTTGAACGCGGCGCGGTCGCCGAGCCGGCCGGCGATCCGGTAGCTCACCGGCTGGTACGAGGTCCACCACTGCCCGCCCTGTATGTGCTCGGCGGGCGGGGAGACCTGGACGTATCCGTAGCCCGCGGGACCGAGGGTGGTGGTGCACTCGCGGGCGACGGAGGCGAAGTTCCACTCGAACAGGACGGCGGTGACGTCCTTGGCGCCCGGCGGGGAGGCCTCCGCTCCAGTCGGGGCCATGACAATGGAGGCGGCCGCGAGGGCGACGGCCCCGGAGAGGGTTCTGCGTGCCATGTGGGTGCCTTCTTCATCGAAGGGTGTGGGGATACCGCCAGGTAAACGGAGTGAAGCTTCTTGCAGAAAGCTTCAACAACCTTGCGGCAACGCAGATGGTAGAGGCCCGCCGCCCGAAAGGGCAGCGGGCCGTGCCCACTTGTATGAAAAAAGTTGCGGACCGAACCTCTCAGGCCGTGCCGAACCTCTCAGGCCATACCGAGCCTCAGGCCGTGGTCCACCACACGGTGGTGTCCGCCGGGACCTCCGTGCCGCCGGCCGTCTCCGTCACCTCACCGCTGGCGAGCAGCACCCTCCCGTACGCCGGGACGGTCACCGCCTCCCCCGTGGTGTTGGCGACGCACACGAACTCCCCGCGCCGCAGGGCGAGCACGCCCTCGGGCGCCCGCAGCCACTCCACCGCGTCGCCCGCGCCCAGGTCGGGGTGGTCCCGGCGGACGGCGAGCGCGGAGCGGTACAGCTCCAGGGTCGAGCCCGGGTCGCCGGTCTGCGCCTCGATGCTCAGTTCGCCCCAGCCCTCCGGCTGCGGCAGGC
>KL568624.1:35751-35917 GCA_000715605.1 Streptomyces speibonae
GCCGTAGGAGGAGCCCTCGCGGGTCCACGGGATCGGCACCCGGCAGCCGTCGCGGAAGCCGTCCTGGCCCGCGCCCCGGAAGTACGCAGGGTCCTGGCGCACCTCGTCCGGCAGGTCCACGACGTCCGGCAGGCCGAGTTCCTCGCCCTGGTAGACGTACGCCGAG
>KL568624.1:36153-37409 GCA_000715605.1 Streptomyces speibonae
GCATCAGCAGCGTCGCCGCACGCGCCCGGCGCAGGCCCAGCTCGCGGTCGCCGGCCAGGCGGATCTGGGTGCCGAGGCCGGGCGGGTTGGCGAAGCGGGTGGCGTGCCGGGTGACGTCGTGGTTGGACAGCACCCAGGTGGCGGGGGCGCCGACCGGGCGCATCGAGTCCAGGGTGCGGTCGACGACCGCGCGCAGTTCCTCCGCGTCCCAGTACGTCCCGAGGTACTGGAAGTTGAACGCCTGGTGCAGTTCGTCGGGGCGCACGTAGTTGGCGGTGCGCTCGACGGTGGGCGTCCAGGCCTCGGCGACGAAGATCCTCTCGCCGGCGTACTCGTCGAGGACGTGCCGCCACTGCCGGTAGATGTCGTGCACACCGTCCTGGTCGAAGAACGGCATGACATCGTTGCCCAGCAGCTTGAGCTGCTCATGGGATCCAAGGTCGGGAAGCCCTTCAGCCTTCACCATGCCGTGTGCGACATCGATACGGAAACCGTCCACGCCCATGTCCAGCCAGAACCGCAGGATGGAGCGGAACTCGTCGCCGACCGCCGGGTGCTCCCAGTTGAAGTCGGGCTGCTCGGGCGCGAAGAGGTGCAGGTACCACTCACCGGGCGTGCCGTCGGGCTCGGTGACCCGGGTCCAGGCGGGGCCGCCGAAGATCGACTCCCAGTCGTTGGGCGGCAGCTCGCCGTTCTCGCCCTTGCCGGGCCGGAAGTGGTAGCGCTCCCGCAGCGGCGAGCCGGGGCCCTCGGCGAGGGCGCGCTTGAACCACTCGTGCTGGTCGGAGGAGTGGTTGGGCACGAGGTCGACGATGATCCGCAGGCCCAGCGCGTGGGCGTCGCGGATCAGCGCGTCGGCGTCGAGCAGGGTGCCGAACATCGGGTCGACGGCGCGGTAGTCGGCGACGTCGTAGCCGGCGTCGGCCTGCGGGGAGGCGTAGAAGGGGCTGAGCCACACGGCGTCCACGCCGAGGTCGCGCAGGTACGGCAGGCGGGAGCGGATGCCTTCCAGGTCGCCCATGCCGTCGCCGTTGCTGTCGGCGAAGCTGCGCGGGTACACCTGGTAGATCACCGCGTCCCGCCACCAGTCGTGGCGCCGGGCGACGGTGGCGACGGCCGCGTCGGTGGTGGGGGTCGGGGCCGGGGCGGCGGAGTGCTGCTGACTCATGTCGTCCTTGATACGGGTGTCGTCGGGTGGCGAGTGGACCGGCGGCGGGGGGACGAGGCGGCCGCGGTGGCAGCGGGGTCGGATGGCT
>KL568624.1:37622-39631 GCA_000715605.1 Streptomyces speibonae
AAGAGACAGTCCTCGGGCCTCATCCCTTCGTGCCGCCGGCCGTGAGTCCGGTGACCAGGTTCTTCTGCACGAGGTAGAAGAACGCGGAGACCGGTATCGCGATCAGGACCGCGGTGGCGGCCATGAGGTTGCGCTGCGCGTCGTGCTCGCTGACGAAGCTCTGCAGACCGACCGCGAGGGTGTACTTCTCGTCGTCGAGCATGAACGTCGTGGCGAAGGCGACCTCGCCGAAGGCGGTGATGAAGCTGTAGAACGCGGCGACCGCCAGCCCGGGCTTGGCGAGCGGCAGGATCAGCCGCGCGAACGTGCCGAAGGGGGTCAGCCCGTCGACGCGTCCCGCCTCGTCGATCTCGAACGGGATGGTGTCGAAATAGCCCTTCATCAGCCAGGCGCAGTACGGCACGGCCGTCGAGCAGTAGACGAGTACCAGTCCAAGGTACGTGTCGATGAGCTGCAGGTCCGAGAGAATCTGGTACATCGGCACCATCAGGACGGCCACCGGGAACATCTGGGTCACCAGCAGCACCCACATGAACTTCTTGTAGCCCGGGAAGCGCATGCGGGAGGCCGCGTAACCGGTGGTCGCGGCGACCAGGACGCCGATGACCGTGGTGCCGAGCGAGACGATCAGCGAGCTCTTGAGCCAGTCGAAGAAGT
Organism: Streptomyces speibonae; assembly: GCA_000715605.1. Classification (GTDB taxonomy): domain Bacteria; phylum Actinomycetota; class Actinomycetes; order Streptomycetales; family Streptomycetaceae; genus Streptomyces; species Streptomyces speibonae. Next base: position 38,280 of record KL568624.1, read on the forward strand.
TCGTGTTCTGCAGCACGAACGTGTAGTTGTCGAGCGTCATCCTGCCCCAGATACCGCCGGGACGCAGATAGTCGTCCTTGTCGGGGCCGAGGGACAGGAACACCAGCCAGGCGACCGGGAACAGCGCGATCAGGCTGGCGACGATCAGGACGCCGTGCGAGGTGAGGCGGGCCGCGGGGCTGCTCTCGCCGCGCCGGCGCACCGTACGGGGCGGGCGCGGGGAGTCGGCGGGCCGGTCCGCGGGAGCAGCGGTGGTGACGGTCGGGGTGCTCATGGGGACTCCTGCCTCAGATCGCGAGCTGCTGCTCATTGCGGTTCAGCCAGCGGCGGTAGAAGGAGGTGAAGACGATCAGGACGGCCAGCAGCAGCATGCCGTAGGCCGCGGACTCGGCGAACTCGCGCGGCTGCTGTCCGAAGCCGAGCTGATAGGCCCAGGTGACCAGGATCTGCGCGTCCGGCGCGGTGTTGCCGAAGAGCAGGAAGATGATCGCGAACTGGTTGAAGGTCCAGATGACACCGAGCAGGACCACGGTGGAGCTGACCGAGCGCAGGCCGGGCAGGGTGACGTGGCGGAACCGCTGCCAGGCGCTCGCGCCGTCCATCTCGGCCGCCTCGTACAGGCTGGCGTCGATGGACTGCAGCCCGCCGAGCAGGGAGATCATCATGAAGGGCACGCCGCACCAGGTGTTGACCATGATGGCGGAGACTCGCTGCCAGAAGGTGTCCTCCAGCCATGCCGGAGTGGGCAGGCCGAGGAAGTCCAGGCCGGAGTTGATGATGCCGGCGTCGGCGAGCATGAAGCGCCAGCCGAAGACGGTGACGAAGGTCGGCACGGCCCACGGCAGGATCAGGAGCAGCCGGTAGAGGGTGCGGCCGCGCAGCTTCTGGTTGAGCAGCAGGGCGAGGCCGAGGCCGATGCCGTAGTGCAGGGCGACACAGGCGGCCGTCCACACGATCGTCCAGATGAAGTGCGACCAGAAGCGGTCGTAGGCCGTCTCGCCCCACAGGATGTCGGCGTAGTTGTCGATGCCGACGAACTTGTAGGTGGCCTCGATCTCGTTGACGCCGATGGTGCGGGCCGAGTTGAGGCTGTCCGCGTCGGTGAGCGTGAGGTAGAAGCCGTAGCCCAGGGGGTACAGCACGATGACGCCGAGCACCAGGGCGACCGGCGCGATCATGGCGTAGGCGTACCAGTGCTTCTGGTACGCGTGCTTCAGGCGGCTGACCGGCCCGCGGCGGGGCGCGCGGTCACCGCGGCGCTTGCCGGTCGCGCGGTCGATGGCGACTGTCATGGTTCGGCACCTTCTGGATGATCACGATCAAGGAGTACGGCCCACAGGCCGGCGGCCGCC
>KL568624.1:39825-44703 GCA_000715605.1 Streptomyces speibonae
CCCGCCGGACCCTCCCCTCCTGGAAGCGGGTCCGGCGGCCACGCGGGCGTTACTTGCTGAAGTCCGGCACCAGCTTGGCGATCGCGGTCTCCGCGTCACCGAGGCCCTTGTCCAGGGACTCCTTGCCGCTCGCGATCTGCGGGAGCTCGTCGTCCAGCGGGGTCCACAGCGAGCTGTACTCGGGCAGCGCCGGGCGCGGCTGGGCGGCGGAGAGGACCGTCTGGTAGCCGGCGATGCCCGGGTCGGCCTTGACCTCGTCGGTGTAGGCGTCGTCGCGCGTGGGCAGCGTGGAGTTCTTCAGCGCGATGGTCTCCTGCGCCTTCGCCGAGGTCATGAAGTTCACGAACTTCAGCGCGGCCTCCTGCTTGTCCTTGCTGGAGCCGGCGTAGACGGAGAGGTTGTGGCCGCCGGTGGGGGCGCCGGCCTTGCCGGTGGAGCCGGCCGGGACGGTGGCGATGCCGAGGTTGTTCTTGTCCTTGAAGGCGGAGCCCTTGTAGAAGTTGGTGATCTCCCACGGGCCCTGGATGATCGAGGCGACCTTGCCGTTGACGAACGCGTCCTGGATGTGGGCGTAGGCGTCGGCGGTGACGTCGGCCTTGTGCAGGCCCTTGCCGTCGAAGAGGTCCAGCCAGGTGCCGTAGCCCTTCTCGGCCTCCGGCGACTTCACGGTGATCTTCTTGGCGTCGGCGTCGACCATGTCGGTGCCCTCGCCGTACAGGAACGGCTGGGCGTAGTAGCCCGCGGTGGAGCCCCAGTAGCCGTCGACGCCGGTCTTGTCCTTGATGGTGGCGGCGGCCTTCTTCAGGTCCTCCCAGGTCTTGGGGGCCTCGACGCCGGCCTTCTCGAACAGTTCCTTGTTGTAGACGAAGGCGAGGGTGTCGGTGGTGAAGGGGACGCCGTAGGTCTTGCCCTCGTACTTGGCCTGCTCGATCAGGTTGGGCTTGAACTTGTCCTGCTCGGCGAGGGCCTCGGTGCCGTCCAGCGGCAGGAAGAAGCCCTTCTTGGCGAAGGCGGGGGTCCAGCCGACCTCGGAGCGCAGCACGTCGGGGGCGCCCTTGGAACCGGCGGCGGTGTCGAACTTGTTCTGCGCCTGGTCGAAGGGGACGTTGACGTACTCGACCTTGATGTCCTTGTTGGCGGCCTCGAACTCCTTGACCAGGGCCTGGTAGGTCGGCGCCTCGTTGGTCGCGTTGGAGGTGTCCCACCAGGTGATGGTGACCGGGCCGCCGGCCGAGTCGCCGCTGTCGCTGTCTCCGCCGCAGGCCGTCGCCGCGAGGGCGAGGGACGCCACCAGCGCGGTGGCCGCTATGCCACGCCGCATGAGGTTCTCCTTGAGGGTTAAGCCCGTGAGGTGGGCCCTGATCAGGACCCGCGGGCCGGCCCCGTCTGCCGTCCCGCTGACTTGCCGACCGCGCCGTTGCCGCCGCCGGGCGACGTGAACGTAACAGCGATGGAACCGTTCCGAAAGACCTTGCAGAAAAGTTTTGCAAGAGACGTCGAGAGTTATGCCGCCGTGACCTCCCCTCGACCGTTGCGCGACCCGGGTTTCCGCCCGTACGACAGGGGTTCGGACTGTTGTGCAAGACTCTGCAAGCACTTGCCATCCGTTGCCGCCGGAGGAATCATCCCTTGCGAAGCGGACGCCGACCACGACGTGAGGGATCGCGATGACCCAGCAGCCCGCAGCGGGCCGTTCGACGGCGCGCACCAGGCGTCCCATTGGTGTGCAAGGGGAGAAACGGCAGATACAGTCCGGTCCTGTGACCACACGGCTTGCTGACATCGCTGCTCAGGCGGGGGTGAGCGAGGCGACCGTCAGCCGGGTCCTGAACGGGAAACCGGGCGTCGCCGCCACCACCCGCCAGTCCGTACTCGCCGCCCTCGACGTCCTGGGCTACGAGCGCCCGGTACGGCTGCGGCAGCGCAGCGAGGGCCTGGTCGGGCTGATCACCCCCGAGCTGGAGAACCCGATCTTCCCGGCACTGGCCCAGGTCATCGGGCAGGCACTGACCCGACAGGGCTACACCCCGGTACTCGCCACCCAGACCCCGGGCGGGTCGACGGAGGACGAGCTGACGGAGATGCTCGTGGACCGCGGGGTGGCCGGCATCATCTACGTCTCCGGGCTGCACGCCGACACCACCGCCGACATGCAGCGCTACGAGCGACTGCGGGCGCAGGGCGTGCCGTTCGTGCTCGTCGACGGCTTCTCGCCGAAGGTGCAGGCGCCGTTCATCTCCCCCGACGACCGGGCCGCCATGGCGCTCGCCGTGACGCACCTCGCCTCCCTCGGGCACACCCGGATCGGGCTGGCGCTCGGGCCGAAGCGGTTCGTGCCGGTGCAGCGCAAGATAGAGGGCTTCGTCCGCACCGTGCAGGAGCAACTGGGCTTGAGCGCCGAGACGGTCGAGACCGAGCTGATCCAGCACTCGCTGTACACGCTGGAGGGCGGCCAGGCCGCCGCCACCGCGCTGATGGACCGCGCCTGCACGGCCGTCGTGTGCGCGAGCGACATGATGGCGCTGGGCGCGATACGCGCGGCCCGCCAGCGCGGCCTGGACGTGCCGAAGGACGTCTCGGTGGTCGGTTTCGACGACTCGCCGCTGATCGCCTTCACCGACCCGCCGCTGACCACCGTCCGCAAGCCGGTCCCCGCGATGGGCCAGGCGGCGGTGCGCACCCTGCTCGAGGAGATCGGCGGAACGCCCGCGCCGCACAGCGAGTTCGTGTTCATGCCGGAGCTGGTGGTCCGCGGTTCGACCGCTTCCGCCCCCGGGGAGCGGCATCGTCCTTAGGGCGGAGGTACGCCCCTTCGCGCACTGCCACGGGAGGACGGCCGGCACCTGTCCCCGGAGGGAGAACATGCGGGCCGGACCCGTCCGAGGGATGATCCGGGTAGGACGTCTTTTCTGGCAGACTTTGTGCCCATGGGTGACACGACCGTGACAACGCTGAGCGGCCGGGAAAAGGCCGCAGCGCACCCCGTCGCGGAAGAGCCGACGGGGCCGGGCTTCCTGCGTCACCGGCGCACCCCCCGGCGCCCCCGGCTGTGGTTCGAGATCCTGCTGATCGCGGTGAGTTACTGGACGTACTCACTCATCCGCAACGCCGTTCCCGAACAGCGCGCCGAGGCGCTGCGCAACGCCGACTGGATCTGGCGCCTGGAGCAGCAGCTCGGCGCGGCGTTCGAGGAGTCGGTCAACCATGCCGTGAACTCGGTGACTTGGCTCGTCGTCGGCATGAACTACTACTACGCCACCCTGCACTTCGTGGTCACGCTGGGTGTTCTGGTGTGGCTCTTCCGTAGTCACCCAGGCCGGTACGCGGCGACCCGCCTCGTCCTGTTCACCACGACCGCCATGGCCCTGGTCGGCTACTACCTGTATCCGCTCGCCCCGCCGCGGCTGATGAACGGCCAGGACTTCATCGACACCGTGCTGGTCCACCAGACCTGGGGGTCGATGGCCTCCGGCGATCTGAAGAACATGTCCAACCAGTACGCCGCCATGCCGTCGATGCACATCGGCTGGTCGGTGTGGTGCGGTCTGACGATCTTCGCGCTGGCGTCCGTCCCGTGGGTGCGCGTGCTGGGGCTGCTCTACCCGGCGCTCACCCTGGTGGTCATCGTCGCCACCGCCAACCACTTCTGGCTCGACGCCGTGGGCGGCCTGGTCTGCCTGGCCGTCGGCTACGGCATCGCACGCCTCTGGTACGGCCGGCAGCCGTACGCCCTGCCGCGACGGGTGCCCGAACCGGAGAAACGCACGGAACGGGGGGAACGGGAGCCGGAGCGGGCTCCGGTCCCGAAGCAGGGGTGAGCGCGGCGGGGACGACCCGAGCCCCGCCGTCACGCGGGGCGCCGCCCCTCACGCCCCGCCGTAGAACAGCTCCTCCACCACACCCCGGGCCCGTCGTGCCGTGCGCCGGTACGCGTCGAGCATGTCGCCGGCGTGGCCGGGGCCGTAGCCCAGGTAGCGGCCGACGGCGCCCAGTTCGCGGGGCTGGGTGGGGAAGGTGTCCCCCGCGCGGCCCTTGACCAGCATCACCGCGTTGCGCACGCGGGTGGCCAGAACCCACGCCTCGTCGAGGGTGGAGGCGTCGTCCTCGGAGATCAGTCCGGTCGTACGGGCGGCGGCCAGCGCCTCGCGCGTACGGGTCGTGCGCAGCGCCGGCTGCCGCGCGCCGTGCCGCAGCTGGAGCAGTTGCACCGTCCACTCGACGTCGGACAGCCCGCCCGGGCCGAGCTTGGCGTGCAGCTTGGGGTCGGCGCCGCGCGGCAGCCGTTCGGACTCCATCCGGGCCTTGAGCCGCCGGATCTCGCGGACGGCCTCCTCGTCGAGCCCGTCGGCCGGGTAGCGCAGCGGGTCGATCAGCTCGATGAAGCGGCGGCCGAGGTCCTCGTCCCCGGCGACGTGCTCGGCGCGCAGCAGCGCGTGCCGCTCCCACACCAGCGACCAGCGCCGGTAGTACGCCTCGTACGACGCGAGGGTGCGCACCAGCGGCCCCGACTTGCCCTCCGGGCGCAGGTCGGCGTCGATCAGCAGCGGCGGGTCGGAGCTGGGGATCTGGAGCAGCCGGCGCATCTCGGCGACGACCTTGCCCGCCGCCCCGGCCGCCTCCCGTTCGTCCACGCCGTCGCGCGGCTCGTGCACGAACAGCACGTCCGCGTCGGAGCCGTAGCCCAGTTCGTGCCCGCCGAAGCGGCCCATGCCGATGATCGCGAAGCGGGTGGGAAGGGTCTCCCCCCAGCCCTCGCGGACCACCGCGCGCAGCGTGCCGGCGAGGGTGGCGGCCGTCAGGTCGGACACCGCGCCCCCCACCAGGTCCACCAGGGCGCCCTGGTCGGCCTCGGCGGGCTGGGACTCGGTGCCGTAGGAG
>KL568624.1:44922-46662 GCA_000715605.1 Streptomyces speibonae
ATGTGTATAAGAGACAGACTCGGTGCCGTAGGAGCCGACGATGTCGGCGGCGGCCGTACGGAACAGTTCCCGGCGGCGCACCCCACGGGCGGCCGTGACGCCCTGGACGGCGTTGTCGGCGCGGCGGACGGCGGCGAGGATCTCCTGCTCGAGATGGGCGCGGGAGCGGGGGGTCAGTCCCCCGCCGTCGCCGTCGCCGAGCAGCGCCACCGCCTCGGGGGCTCGCATCAGCAGGTCGGGGGCGAGCCGCCCGGCGGACAGCATGCGGGCCAGGTTCTCGGCGGCCGCGCCCTCGTCGCGCAGCCGCCGCAGGTACCAGGGGGTCTTGCCGAGCGCGTCGGAGACCTTGCGGAAGTTGAGCAGGCCGGCGTCCGGGTCGGCGGAGTCGGCGAACCAGCCGAGCAGCACGGGCAGCAGGGTGCGCTGGATGGCGGCCTTGCGGGTGACGCCGGAGGCCAGCGCCTCCAGGTGGCGCAGCGCGGCGGCCGGGTCGGCGTAGCCGAGGGCCACCATGCGCTCGCGTGCCGCCTCCGGGCTGAGCCGGGCCTCGCCGGGGGCGAGTGCCGCGACGGCGTCCAGCAGCGGCCGGTAGAACAGCTTCTCGTGCAGCCGCCGTACGACGGAGGAGTGCCGCTTCCACTCGCGGATCAGGGTGGCGACCGGGTCGGTGCGCAGGTCGAGGGAGCGGGCCAGGCGCCGCAGGTCGGCCTCGTCCTCGGGGACGAGGTGGGTGCGGCGCAGCCGGTGGAGCTGGATGCGGTGCTCCATGGAGCGCAGGAAGCGGTAGGCGTCGTCGAGCTGGGCGGCGTCCGCGCGGCCCACGTACCCGCCGGCGGCGAGGGCCTTCAGCGCGTCGAGGGTGGTGCGGCTGCGCAGCGAGGCGTCGGCGCGGCCGTGCACCAGCTGGAGCAGCTGCACGGCGAACTCCACGTCGCGCAGCCCGCCGGGGCCGAGTTTGAGCTGGCGGTCGACCTCGGCGGCGGGGATGTTCTCCACCACGCGGCGCCGCATCTTCTGCACGTCGGCGACGAAGTTCTCCCGCTCGGCGGCCTGCCAGACCAGCGGCTGGAGCGCGCGCACGTACTCCTCGCCGAGGGCGAGGTCGCCGGCGACCGGGCGGGCCTTGAGCAGCGCCTGGAACTCCCAGGTCTTGGCCCAGCGCTGGTAGTAGGCGAGGTGGGAGGCGAGGGTGCGCACCAGCGGCCCGTTGCGGCCCTCCGGGCGCAGGTTGGCGTCGACGGGCCAGATGGAGCCCTCGACGGTGGTCTCGGAGCAGATCCGCATCATGTGCGAGGCGAGCCGGGTCGCCGCGCGCAGCGCCTTGTCCTCGTCGGCGCCGTTCACGGCCTCGCCGACGAAGATGACGTCGACGTCCGAGACGTAGTTCAGCTCGTGTCCCCCGCACTTGCCCATCGCGATCACCGCGAGCCGGCACAGCCCGGCGTCCTCGGGCGCGGCCGCCTCGGCGAGGGCGAGGGCGGCGCGCAGGGTGGCGGTGGCGAGGTCGGCGAGTTCGGCGGCGGTCTCGGCGACCTCGATGGTGCCGCAGACGTCCCGGGCGGCGATGGACAGCAGGCAGCGCCGGTAGGCGACGCGCAGGGACACCGGGTCGTCGGCGGCGGCGAGGCCGCGTTCGAACTCCTCGATGCCGGGGTGCAGGTCGCGCGGCTCGTAGGTGACCAGCGCCTGCCAGTCGCTCGGGTGGCGGACGAGGTGCTCGGCCAGTGCCTCGGAGGCACC